>NZ_VZIZ01000051.1 GCF_009812035.1 Psychrobacter nivimaris
TGAGATTCAAAAGTGTTTAGGTAATAACTTATATGGCGGTAACTTATTCGCCATGATTGCTAATATCAGCGGTTCGATGACCATTGCATTTAGTCAAAAGGCTTACGATATTTTAGAGCTACAGCGCACAGGTGGCACGTTATCAATCGAAGTGCCTATCATGTTCAACGCAACCGATGGCTATACGATTACAATCCCTAAGGCGCAGATCAGCGGCGACATTCCAAGCCCATCAGGCAATGAGCTTGTGACAGCCGAAGTCACTTACACGGTAGTCGATGAATCGCCTATCATTACTCGCAATGCAGTATAGGATAATAAAAAATGGCTATTACTTTAAAAGATTTGAAACCTAAAAAGCTGGGCGAAGTGGTGCGCGAGCTTAACTATAAAGACCTTGTATCGTTCACTATGCGTATCAGTGACGACAAAGACTATGTATCAGCTATCAAGCAAATCCAAAAGCCTGAAAAGCCGCTGACCAAAGACTCACTATCTAAAGCCAATAACGCTGTAGAAACCTTGTCACAAGGCGAGGCGATGATGATTATCATTGGTGAGTACGTCATTACTGAGTGGGATGTGAAAACCAGTGACGGCAAAGTAGCACCGATCAATGGTGACAACTTCATGGCCTTGTGTGCGTCAGTCGGTGACGATGACGAAAACGCGGAGTTTGTCGGCTTTATCTCTGATAACTTTCACGAAATGGCAAAAGAGTTTGCATTACAAGCGAGTGAGACTAAAAAAAAGCCCTCTCGTTCTTCGACTGGCACCAAAAAAGCAGCGAGCTAACACCTAAGCGGATTGAGATATACAAGCGGCTTGGGGTGCAAATCCCTGAGCCACCTGCTTATGATATCGATATTCAGTCAATCATAGAAACGTACCAGTTTGTCGCTAGAGGTCGCAATTATTCAGAGGGGCAACCACTAAGAATAAGCGTAAGAAACATCACAGACGTGATTGAGGCGCATCCTATCGCTATACATCGAAGCTTGCTTGACCCTATCATCTTTGCTATTGATGACATGGTGTTGGCTGAGCAGCGTAAACCTAAATCAGATGGTTAATTCGGCAATAATCGGTTATTATTGAGTCATATAATTGACTGGTGATAATAAGATGAAAGCCTTGAAATGGGTTGGTATTGCTTTTGCTTTAATGATGGCTTTAGGTGTCGTATTGGTTTTACTTGAGACTGACGAGCAGACAGCCGCTAGAGAAGCTGAGTATAAGCAAGCCGAAATAGAAAAAGCTCAAGTTAAGGCTGAGAAGTTACAAGCCAAAGCGGATAAGCAAGCTGCAAAGGATAAAGTCGAAGCAGAGAAAAAGATTGTTAAGACTCGCAGCGGCATACCTAATCTGGGCGGCAAGTCTGAGCCTGAATTAATCACCGATTGTCAGATTGATATACAAAACAAACTTAGCAATCCACGATCAATGGATATTATTAGCAGCAATCTAAAATACAAAAAAGAACTGAACCATGAGCTGTGGTTTCAGTTTTATGCAAAAAATCAATTTAACGCTGAGTCAAAACATACCGCAATGTGTGAGTTTGATAATGACGGCAATCTACTAAGCTCGAAGTTTGAATAATCAACCTTTAGATAAATAAAACCCACCATTAATCGGTGGGTTTTTTATTGGGTATTTACCGTTCTGCAAATATGATGAACGGCAGGTATTTAAAGGGGTTAGCCCTTGACCGTCAATTTGACGGTCAAGGAAAAGATGATAATAAAATTAAATGCTACCCATTCGGTAGACTACCTTACCAATGATTTCAACCTCATCAATCCTTACGGTTTTTGGCGGGTAGTCAGGGTTATCGCGCGATAATAAAAGAGTGCCATCAGGGTTTCTAAAAACTCTTGCAATAATCTCTTCGTTGAAAAAATTAATTGCAAAGAGCTTGCCGTCTTGCGGTTGGTTTTGATTTGTATCAATTAAGGCGATATCACCATTATTTAGTAATGGCAGCATTGATTGTCCGTTTATCCTAGTTGGAATGACTTTTTCTTTGTTCAAAGGAAGGTCTTGGACAATATTTGCAGGTAACGATATTTTAAGATCGGAAGCCTCGTTATAGAAGCTAACAAATTCTAAGGCTGACATTACGTCGCTTTCAGTATCAATAGGAGTTGTCAAAAACTCTTGCTTTGTAACTTTAAGGGCTTCAATTAGCTTTAGTAGATTAGCTTGCCGAGGCACACTGTTACCTACCTCGTAATCTGATATCTGCTTTTGAGATATACCAACCAAGTCTGACAACTCAGTTTGGGATAAGTTTTGTTTTGAACGGAAATACCTAAGACGTGCTGAGAAATTATCAATCATAAAAAAACCCTTGACCTTGTTATTTTACTCGTATAATATACCTTTAACTTATTAAAACGTATTAAACTTAATAAGTTAATTGGATTAAACACTTAATATAAGGAATTATACTATGTATACGTGCATTTATGACGATGATTTAGCAGACATCGTTAAAAGTAGGGCACAACAAGAAAACCGCTCGACTCGCAAGCAGTTTATTCATTATTTAAAGTTAGCTTTAGAAAGTGAAAGGCTGTTAGAAGAAAATCAAGACAATAAAAAAGCAGACATCACCCGCCAAGATGAATTGTCTGCCAACCTACTAATTAAAGGAAACTAACATGAGTACTTTAACCTTCAATGAAGTCAATTTTAACCCAGTTGAACGCAATGGTCAAATATGGTTAACATCTACCGAAATAGCTAAAGCTCTGGGTTATGCGCGTACCGACAACATATCAAGAATATATAATCGAAATAAAGACGAGTTTACAGGCAGCATGACCGCCACTATCAATATGGTGGTGAAGGGTTTTGGCAGTGGTGAAGGCAATAAAAGAGATCTGCGGATTTTCTCATTACGCGGCTGTCACTTACTTGCGATGTTTGCACGTACAGACATAGCTAAACAGTTCCGTAAATGGGTTCTTGATATTTTAGATAAAGAAGTAGGTGCGCCAGTACAATTGCCTAGCAGCCAACTAACCTCAGAGCAAACACTACCATTACGAAATGCAGTAAACAAACTGGTAGGTCGGTCGGGCATTATGTACCCAGAAGGTTATAAGATAGTCCATCAGCAATTTGGCGTTAAGCATATTAAGGATTTAACGCTTGAACAACTAGCGCAAGCTATCGAGTATGTTCATGATCGCATTCTTAGTTTGAATGTAGAAAAAACACCAATATCTAGCTTTACGCACAATCAGTACATTATGAATGTGAAGCACGAGGTAATGGATTATGTGTATTCTTTGCAGAAAGCAATAGTAGATAGTGGCAGCCCTTTACCGAAATATCCAAGATTCGACAAAGAGGAGATATGCCAAGCGTTTATTGTCAGCATGATACAGAGCAATCGTATGATGCTGAGCTTTGACCATAACGGCAAGCCTAACGTTGGTTTTATTCCTCAGGAACACGCTGTTGTGAGTCGTGAGAGTTTGTCTAGCGTGGTTCAGTTTGCGGATAAATCGCAACTACCTAGTATTATCAATGAGGCGGTTAGACGCTTAGGTCAATAACAACCAAACAAAACAGTAAAAACAGAGAGCCTTACATTAATTTGTAAGGCTTTTTTTTATGCCAAAAATAAAGGGGTCGCTATCATGGCTCAGGAAAGTAGATTATCCATCGTAATTGATAGCGCGGCTGCTGAGGCTCGCATTAAAGAGCTTAGAAAGCAGTTGAGAGAGCTTGGCGGTGCGGCAGACCAGGCGGCAGACGATACAGGCGACTTGGGCAACCGAGCAGACCGAGCAAGCCGTGATACAAACAGGCTGAATGCGTCGGCAGCCAGTGGTAAAAAAGCACTAGACGGCATGGCTAAAGCGGCGGCATTGGCAGGTGCAGCACTTGCAGGTGTTATAGGCGTGTCAGTAAACAAAGCTATCGCTTTTGAGTCAGCAATGGCTGAGGTTAATAAAACCGTAGATTTTGCGACTAATGACGGTCTGGCAAATATGCGCAAAGAGCTACAGGCACTTACCACCGAGATACCACAGAGCTTTGAGGAATTGGCTGGAGTGGCGGCGGTAGCTGGTCAGCTTGGTATTGCTGAGAAGGACATTGTTGGGTTTACAGAAACCATTGCGAAAATGGGTGTAGCGTTTGATATGTCGTCAGCCGATGCTGCGGATAGTATGGCAAAGATTGCTAACGTGTTTGCATTGCCTATTGAGAATGTCGGTGAGCTTGGCGATACGATTAACACGCTATCTAATAGTATGGCTTCAACAGCACCAAATATCATTGACTTCATGAAGCGATCAGCGGCGCTAGCGAAAACATTTAAACTAAGCGCAGATGACACGGCGGCATTTGGCTCTGCATTGATTGCACTGGGTTGGCAGCCTGAGACAGCTAGTACAGCTTTCAACAGTATGCTTATGACGCTATCTGACTTAGACGGACTAAGCAAGTCTGGCATTATTGGATTGCAGCAATTAGGTCTTGATACTGCCGAATTTGCTGAGATAACAAGAACTGATGGCAAAGGCGCTATCTTAGAGGTTATAGATGCAGTAAATATGCTGGACGAGTCAAGCCGCATTGCAGCACTATCAAATCTATTTGGTAAAGAAGCTGCGGCAAAAATAGCATCAATGGCGACTGGTTTAGATACAGTTAATGGCGCATTGGCAGCTACCACAGACACCGCAGGTTCAATGCAAAAAGAGTTCGAGGCAATCAGCGGTACTACGGCAAACAAAATAGAGTTATTCAAAAACAATATTGATGGCGTGACGGCCTCAATCGGTGATGCATTTATTCCTGCACTTAACGACATACTGTCAACGATGGTTCCTATTGTCACAGCTATCGGCGTGTGGACTGCTGCAAATCCTGAGCTACTAAAGCAGATTATATCTGTGACCGCTGTAATACTTAGCTCTATCGTCGGCCTAAAGCTATTCGCTGACGGCATCATGGCAGTGAAATCTACCATCGAAGGCTTAAAGGTTGGCTTTGCTGCTGCTAAAGCTGGACTAGCAATACTATCAGGTGGCTTTGCGTTACCATTGCTCGCTATAGGTGCATTGATTGCGGCTGGCGTACTGCTCTATCAAAACTGGGATTACGTCAAAGAGAAAGCGTCTGAGCTTAACGAGTACATCAAAAGCGTGTTTGGCTCACTACCTGAACCGTTGCAGCAAGCAGGGCGTGATATTGCTGAGATATTTAAGTTTATTTGGAATACAGGTAGAGAGTATTTAACCATTTTAGGCGAATTGTTTAGTGGTACGTTTGGTTCGTTCTCAGAAATAGCAGGCGGCGCAATGTCGTTTGTTTTGAATAACATTAAATTCACGTTTGGCTTAATAACTAGCACGGTCAGCACAGCATTACAACTGGTCGCTACCTTGTTTAGTGGTGGTTTTGCGCTGATTAAGAACACGGTTACTACTGTCTTAGCTGTCATTAAGGCTGTCATATCAGGTGATTTCAAAGCGATACCTAGCATCATCGGCAATGGCTTGAAGGGTGCTATCACTATCGTTGGCAACATGATGGGTCAGATACTCGACGTTATTAAAAACTATGGTAAAAAACTATTCTCACTAGGGCGTGATTTTATTGGTGGGTTTGTTAATGGCATCAAGTCAATGGCAAGCGGTGCTGCAAGTGCAGCGTCCACAATGGCAGGTAATGCGATTGAAGCGGTCAGAAAGAGACAGCAAAGTAACTCACCAGCCAAGGCTACTATCAAACTAGGTAAAGATTTAGGCGATGGTTACATTGGCGGTATCAAGTCAAAAGCCAAAGCCGTCAAAACCGAAGCGCAAAAAATGGCTGAGGGTGCGATTGAAGCGGTGCAAACTGGCATTGATCGCATCAAAAAAGAGTTGGCACTATTTGGCAATAACAGCAACTTAGCTGACCTTGAGTACGACATAAAGATCGGTAAATATAAAGGTGCCAGTGATGCAAGCAAAAACGAGTATCGCAATCTAGTCGCTGAGCTTGAAGCTAAAACCAAACTGGCAGCCGCTAACAAGTCAGTGCAAGACAGTATCGACGGACTTATCAGGCAGCAAGCGTTGTTTGGTAATGACAGCTCACTTGCCGCGCTCATGTACGATATTGAGCACACCGACAAGTTTAAAGATGCCACTAAGGAGCTGACTGACGAGCTAATCAAACAAACAACAGCGTGGGAGCGTATGGGTGCGGTAGCTAAAGCAACGGCAGCCATACAAGCAAGGTTTACACAGCTAGAGAAAGACAAGACATCGTCTAGTGATAGCTTGCAGGGCATGTTGTCAGGCATAGAGGAAGAAACCCCACTCGGTAAAATCCAAGCTGACTATGAAGCGCGATTGGCAGTCATTGAAAAGTACGAGCAGCTACACACCGATATGATAGGTGTTCAGACCGAGGCAAGGCTTGCGGTTGAGCAGTCGTACTTGGACGCTAAGCGTGACTTGATGCTAACACAAGGCGAGGCGCTGTTTGGTGACCTAGCAGGACTTGCCAAGTCGTTTGCAGGTGAGCAAAGCGGCATTTATCGCGCATTGTTCGCAGTAGAAAAAGGTTTTGCTATTGCACAGTCAGCGATTGCTATTCAGCAGTCAGTAGCTAAAGCCATGGCGTTAGGTTTTCCGCAGAACATACCTGTGATTGGCGCAGCGGTGGCGCAAGGTGCAACACTACTAGGCACAATCAAAGGTATTCAGCCGCAAGGATTTAAACAAGGCGGCTATACCGGCAACATGGGCGTCAATCAAGTTGCAGGTGCGGTGCATGGCCAAGAGTATGTCTTTGATGCAGCAGCAACCAAGCGAATTGGTGTTGATAATCTAAACGCCATGCGTAGCGGTAAAGCGCCGCAGGGTGGTGGCAACATCAACGTCAATGTGACGGTTAATAGTGACGGCTCAAGCAATGTAGAGTCTAACAA
>NZ_VZIZ01000052.1 GCF_009812035.1 Psychrobacter nivimaris
GAAGCTGTTCGCCGGTCTTGTTAATTTCGAGCTTAGCTTATGACTTTTGCAAGAGGTCTAACTTTTTGGGAGTATATTGTGAGTGAGCAACATGTTTACATTTATGTTAGAGAACGAGACCATATAATAAGCGACGAACAAAAAGAAAAAGCGTTTTCGCTTTTTGACGAAAATATTATTGAGTGTGAACATGAACCCTATTTTGACGCAGTTGAAAATTTAGAACTAACCCATTCAAATGTTATTATTACTAGCCCATTTATTATGACCGCTGGAGATTTTGTAGCAACCAATAGATTTTGGCAATTAGATGACAATGACAACGAAGAATTTGAAAGCGATATTAATGAAACCATATCTATTCGCCCAAAAATATTACAAGAATTAGAAAACATACTAGGTACTAAAGTTGCTGTTGTATGGGAGCATCGAGATTAGCAACCGTAGGCTGGGCTTTTACCATGTAGGGTTGATTAGATAACATTGACTAAGTTGTTCTCACGGTTGAAGGTTGCGAGCAACAACAAGAACTTTACCTCTTCACTACGTCAACACAACTTACTTTCATTAAAAAGCCGCCTACACAAACGTATAGGCGGCTTTTCTACGCTACTCAAAATAGAGAAATTATTTAAGACTTATTAGATACAGCATCCTCAAAGATCACTTTCAGGAAGCTTGTAATCTGAGTGCTTCTCATTAGATACGGATTAAAGTCAGCACCTGCCGAGAAGCTTTTTAGGGTATATGCTTCGTCTTCTGCACTTGATGTTAAATATTTTATTAAAAACCCATCCCACCTACGTTCTTCTATTTCCTCAATCTCACTGAGGTGGGGTACTAGGTAAGAGTACTCACTGATTAATTTTACTAGTATTTCATTGATAAGAGGTCTTGGACCTTCAATATTTTGAATAAAGTAATTGTCATTCACGACAAGCGCTGAGGTTACACCAATTTTTTCATTATTCCTTCGCCATTGCTCAAGCAGACGAGCCAACCCTATCCCATTATTACTGTCACTATTTCTGCCAATATACGTTAGGCTGAGAGTAATATGCTCACCATGTCTTTTTCTATTTTCTAAAGGTTGGCTGGTAGTGATATGCACAAGAAACCTTATTTATAAAAAATTATCTAAATCAAAAAATACTTTATAGACGGCTTTTTTACGCCAATTAAAATAGATGACTCTTATGATATGTAAATGCTACTCACTTAAAACCTATCGGATTCAGCCCCTTCAAATATCGCTGTTAGAAAATTTTCAATCTGAGTACTTTTCATTAGATAAGGATTGAAATCAAAACCTGCTGAGAAACTTTTTAAGGCATACTCCTCATCTTCGACACTTTCCGTCAGGTGTTTGGTTGGTCGTTATATACATAAGAAAATCCATTTATATAATAGGTATATAAATTAATATACACTTTATCATAAAGTATAATCAATAAAACTCTTGAGAATTGACCAGCTTCTTATCATCCATAGCTTAAAATAACATGGCAAAAACAGGTATCACTAGGTCATTTTTAGTAGTTAAATCCTACAAGAGTCAGGTATGAATAGTCACTTATGAACATCCGCCAATATTCTGTCCAATTGCTAAGAAAACATCCTTTACCGCTACTGCTAACTTGCTTTCAACAAAAAGCCGCCTATACAAAACAAACGTATGGACGGCTTTTCTATTCTAGCTAGGGCAAGTGGCTATTACCTATTCTAAGAGGTAAATGCTTAAAAACTAAATGCTATTCATTTAAAGTTAATTAGATTCAGCATTTTCAAAAACTGCCTTCAAGAAACTTTCAATCTGAGAGCTTTTCATTAGATAAGGATTGTAGTCGGAGCCTGCTGAGAAGTTCTTTAGAGCATGCTCTTCATCTTCAACGCTTGAGGTTAGATGTTTAACTAAAAACCCATTCCATTGGCGCGATTCTATTTCCTCTATATTCACAATATTATGGACAATAGTTGAATGCTGGTCAAGTATCTTTTCCAAGGCAGTATTGATAGCAGGTCTTGTTCCTTGAAAACTTTGAACGAAATAACCTTCACTAATGACTAAAGCTGAAACGATATCGTTTTCTTCAAAATATCTGCGCCAGTACTCAAGTGCGCGAGTCAGCTCAATCCCAGAATCTAGATCGACATTTTTGGCGATATATGTCATGTGGATAAGAATATGTTCGCCATGCCTTTTTCTATCTTCTGAAGGTTGGCTTGTCGTTATGTTCATAAGAAACCTTATTTATAAAAAATTCATTCAAATCAAGGTATACTTCAAGATAAAGTATAATTAATAACGTTTTTTACCATTTGCTATGATTTTTTTAGATTTATAACATAGAAGTTTCAATGATATAGCATACCGATATCCATAGTAGTAAAATTATACTACAAAGTTGTCACGTTCAGTATCTTGGCATTATTCTAATAGTTAACAAGCCTAATCTATATTCTCCTATAGCCCTACCTCAATGCCCTTATATGACTGAGCCACGTTTACTTATTGACTCAATATTATAAACATCAATCAGATGCTTTAATGTCTATTAAGCTAGCCCGTTTATAGGTATATGAAACATAACCTACCCTCAATAAAAAGCCGTCTGTGCTATGTATACACAGTTTGGTATAGGCGGCTTTATTGCATACTAATTGTTGCATATTGATTGAATAGCTAACGTATCAATACCGACCCATCTCGACTGTTGTTTCAGCAAGTACTGAATCGCCTTGCCATGCTTGTACATCTACCGTATACAGATGGTTTTTGCCACCAGAGCAAGGCGGCTTATATGCACCGCCCGCCTCGCCTCGCCTCGCCTTTACGGTTACGGTATTCTGCGACCATCTCAATACCTACTGGTACTTCGTAAGTATGACCAAATACTCGTGGTACTTCTGCACTCGTAGCACTCTCTGGTAGCGCGAACTCCACGATACCATGGCCACCATGCTGCATACGTTTGTTGCTTACATCGTTATAGACGAATACCAAGCTCTCCGTGCCTGTCAGAATGTTTGAAACAGTCATGCTAGGCGTGGCTGGGCTTTTACCGTCATAGTTTAAACATTGCTGCCCCTCAGGTATTTTCTTGCCATTCCAAGCAGCATCATTAAATTTAACATCCATTGCAAAAGCATTGGCAGATAAAGCTAATGTTGCAAAAACTGTAACCGGTTTTAAGGTGAAAAAGTTCATGCTTGTTCCTTTAGGTAGCCGATGCATTAATAAGAGTAGACCATCTTATTTCGTAGATTAATTTTGATAATTGAATATAACTTTATAATACATAGACACGGTTAAGTTAATCATATCGTTTAGCATTTTTGTTAATCCTCTGGACAAGCAATGAGCGGTTCTACAGGCTACATCCAAATACTGTCTCAATAAGCATGCTTGTAGCATCATAGGTTACTCGATAGGTATTTATCTGATTGGGTATGTTGTAGTAGTATCTGAATCATTGTATCTACACGACTAAAAATAATAGGATTATCATGTTTATCGAAGATAAGATTGCCAAAGAAAGTATGACTACTAAGATCTCGACCCCAAAAATCATCTTTTTTGACATCGATGATACCTTGAGCCGTCACGGCATCATCGCTGAACACAATAAAGCGACGCTTGAGCAGCTTGCAGATACCGATATTAAACTAGTGATTTCGACTGGTCGTTCTAAAGCCATACTGCCTGAAGATATTCTAGCGTTGCTTCATGCAGATATATTGGATGCCATTATTTGTATGAATGGACAATATAGTTTTGATAAAAGCGGCCGAATCAGCCACTACCCGTTAACGGCTGAACAGACAGATAAAATCGTGCGTCTGTGCCAGCAGAGTGATTTGATTCATAAGTTTGACTCTGCCACTCATATCGCTTGGTCAGATGAAAATGAACGTTTGCGCGAGTTCAATGCGGTCACACCCAACTCGATCCTTGACCCTGAGTACTACAAATCAAATACCGTCTATCAGTGCTCGGTATTTTTTAACAATCAGCAAGAAAAAATGCAAGACATCGACTTTGCTCAGTATGATTTAAAGCTGGTACATTGGCATCAGATTGGTGCCGATATATTGCCAGCAGAGGCATCAAAAGCCCGCGGTATCAAAGATATGTGCGAGTACTATGCAGTAGATGCAAGCGAATGTATGGCCTTTGGTGATGGTATGAACGACCTAGAAATGTTCGACTTGGTTGGATTTGCTGTGGCCATGGGAGATGCACAGCCAGCTTTAATAGAACGCGCTGACTTCGTCACTGGGACGATTGAAGAGTATGGTATTCAAACCGTGCTTAATCAGTTAGCAATGAAGTCGTAAGACTGTTCAGGCACATAAAGCCATTAATGTTTATTTAAAAAAAGCTCTTGCTAGCTGACTAGTACGGGCTTCTTATTATGGGCTAGTTTTATATAGAAAATACAAATGAAATCTTTAGCAATGACTCCAATACCTTGAAGATCGTTTTTTCATTTTACAAATTCAATAGAGCGTTAAGCAATCAGTTAAGGCCTCAATTAAGGCATTGTCAATCCACCATCGACGGCGATAGATTGTCCAGTAATAGCCATGCTCAAATCAGATGCCATGAGCAATACTGAACTGGCAAAGTCCGCTACCGAAGTCGCTTGGCGCAGGGGCGTTGTAGTCGCGATATAATCAAATACCTCTTCAGTGGTTAAGCTGCTTGCGTCGGTAGTTTTTAATAAGCCACCTGCTAGCAAATTAACCCGAATACCATACTGTCCAAGCTCGCTCGCTAGGTTGCGGGTCAGTCCAATCAATGCTGATTTAGCCGTGGTGTAATCATAATAGGTAACCACTGGGTTGTAGACAAGATTGGTCGAGATATTAATAATTTTACCTACTTGCTGCGCTTTCATTTGCGGCAGCACCGCTTTCACCATATTGACCGCGCCTTTGACGATACCGTTCATTTGTTGCGAAAAGTGCGACCACTTTACTGTTTCAATACTGGTGTACGCAGCGCTTGGATTGAACTGATAACTGGGCAAGGCATTATTGACCAATATATCGATACGTCCATAACGAGTGATGACTTCAGCTGCCATGGCTTGTACTTGCTCAAACTCAGTGACATCCGCCTGATAAGTAAATGCTTGACCGCCTGTCGCGATGATATCAGTCACTACTGCCTCAGCAGCCTCTTTACTATTGAGGTAGTTGACGCAAACGATAGCGCCTGCTGCTGCCATTTTCTGTGCAATCTGTGCACCAAGTCCACGACTGGCACCAGTGACTATGGCGACTTTATCCGTAAGCAATGCCGGTATAACTGAGTGGCTTTTATTGAAGGCGTTTTGAGTTGAGGTACTTTCGGTCATTGCGCTGTATCCTTTATTATTATGGTATGGTTGGTGTCTTAGAGCCAAAAGCTTATACTTACTTAGATGATGTTCGTCATACTTCGGTCTGCGCCAATCATAGCATGGTTATATACTATCTTTTTTCGATTCGACGTTAGCAGCTCGCTAATAATTCTACCCAAAATTAGCTGTCATTCAGTTAGTTTTGCTACCCACCTCATTAGCCCAACTGGCTATTTTTATTAGTATTGTTAAGTATTACCTTAATAACAACCCTTTAAATTGTATAAATGAATGACCATAATAGTTTTATTGGCCATGTCAGGCTTGTATCTTTTTGGCTTTTTATTAGATTTTTCTGATTTGCATTATCTTTATTTAGGAGAGATATTTTGACCCATTTATCATCGTCCCATCCAACTACTCACACCTCGGCTAGTGTCGGTCGTATAGTGCCAAAAGCATTATTAGCGGCGGCTGTCGGCTTGGTGCTTGCCAGCTGTAGCAACTCTGATAATGCAGCGGATGGCAGCGCTGCGGCGAGCAATGAGACGCTGAACCTTTACAACTGGTCAGAATATATGCCGCAAGAGATTTTAGATGGTTTTGAAGAAGAGACTGGCATCTCAGTTAATTACACCACGTTTGACTCTAACGAAGCCATGTATGCCAAGCTCAAACTATTGGATGATTCTAGTCAGTATGACTTAGCAATTCCATCGACTTATTATGTCGAAAAAATGGCGAAAGAAGGGCTGTTGCAAGAACTAGATAAATCTAAATTGAGCAACTTCAAAAACCTTGATACCTCATTTACCAATACTAAAGTCGATCCTGACAACAAATACTCTATCCCTTATATGTGGGGCAGCACTGGTCTAGCCATTAACGGTGACAGTGTCGATCCGAAAACTGTCAATAGCTGGAATGACCTATGGGATCCTAAGTATAAGGGTCAGGTGATGCTGACTAACGACGTGCGTGAAGTCTTTGGTATGGCACTGCTGACTCTTGGCTACTCAGGTAATAGTAGCAATCCTGACGAAATCGAAGCCGCTTACGATAAGCTCACCACGTTGATGCCAAACGTCAAAACCTTTAACTCTGATGCGACACGTATGCCATATATCGAAGGTGAGACTGCGCTTGGTATGACATGGAATGGTGAAGCAGTCATGGCCAATGACGAAGGTTTGACTAGCTTGGTTTATAAGTATCCAACCGAAGGCGCTATCTTATGGATGGACAACTTTGTCATTCCAAAAAACGCCAAGCAAGTTGATGCAGCACATAAATTTATTGATTACTTATTGCGTCCTGAAAATGCAAAAATTGTCAGCGAAGAGATTGGCTACGCATCACCAAACATAGCAGCGCGTGAGCTGATGGATGAGAGCGTCCAAAACAATCCAACGATTTATCCTTCTAAAGAAGTATTAGCAAAAGCTGAGTTCCAAGAAGATGTGGGCGACGAAGCGTTGCAAGTGTATCAACAGTATTGGGATAAGCTAAAGACTGGTCGTTAATAGTTTTGATTTAGGGTGTGTTGACATATATAGAATAATTGATAATCATAGTGTTATGACTAGATTAACCC
>NZ_VZIZ01000006.1 GCF_009812035.1 Psychrobacter nivimaris
GATCGCATTAGTAAGCATTTAATCTAAATGGCAGTTACACAGAATCTGGGATGGGCTCGTCTACAATTAGTGAGCCTTTCCTAATAAGTAGTCCCTTTCTTAGCCTCAGCAATCAATTCATGAATCTTAGCACTTTCCTTTAGCACGCAAGAGTCACAAGCAGAAAGCCCCTCAGACTCTTGTTCTTTTTCCTGATCTTGCTAGGCTCTCTCATCACTCTTTAAAGTCCAAAAAAAACGGCACTGAAATCAGTGCCGTTTTACAAGTCGTGACAATGTACACCCTAACCATGGCTGATCAAATGCTGAATCGCCAAAATCAATCCCAGCTTAAAATCACCTTACCGCATTGTCCACTTTCCATGATATCAAAGCCTTCTTGGAAGTCATCAATGTGCATGCGATGGGTAATGATTGGCGACAGATCAATACCGCTAATCAGCATTTGCTCCATCTGATACCACGTCTCCCACATCTCACGCCCATAGATACCTTTTAGGGTTAACGCTTTAAAGATAATCTTGCTCCAATCCACCGTGGTGGTGTTAGGCAAAATGCCCAAGAGCGCAATTTTAGAGCCGTTATACATGTTAGTAATCATCGAATCAAAGGCCTGAGGCGAGCCTGACATTTCAAGTCCGATATCGAAGCCGTGCATTTTTAACGTATCGATAGCGCCTTCGATGGTTTCACCTTTGGCTGGGTTGATGGTCATCGTCGCGCCCATTTTTTTGGCAAGCTCTAGGCGATAATCGCTGATATCACTGACCACAATATTACGCGCTCCTGCAAATCGGCAAATCGCCGTTGCCATTGACCCAATCAGCCCCGCACCCGTGATTAGAACATCTTCACCCAGTACAGGGAATGAAAGGGCAGTATGCGTGGCATTGCCAAAAGGGTCCATAATAGCGGCCATCTCATCGCTGATACGTTCATCGAGTTTGATGACATTATCGGCAGGTATCACCAAATATTCGGCAAACGCGCCATCGCGGTCAACGCCCACGCCGATGGTGTTTTCGCACACATGTAGCTTACCGCGGCGGCAGTTACGGCAATGCCCACAAGCAATATGCCCTTCGCCTGTGACTCGATCACCTACTTCAAGATGCTTGACGCCATCGCCCATTTCACTAATGACACCGACATATTCATGTCCGATGATCATTGGCGTGTTTATGGTTTTTTGTGACCATTCATCCCACTTATAAATGTGCAAATCTGTGCCACAGATGGCGGTTTTTTTAATTTTTATTTTAACGTCATTGATGCCGACCGTTGGTTCTGGCATGTCTTGCATCCAGATGCCTTTTTCGGCATGAGCTTTAACCAGTGCTTTCATACTTTTCTCTTATTTAACGGTGTTGTACTTAAGGGTTGAATCTAGATAAATATCGAGCGACGCTTAATCAATCACCTTCATTTGCTTGGCGACTTTGATAAAGGCGGCGATACACTGGTCGAGCTGCTCGCGAGTATGGGCGGCAGAGAGCTGCACACGAATGCGAGCCTCATTTTTGGGTACGACAGGATAGAAGAAACCAATCACATAAATGCCTTCTTCAAGCAGTGCGTCTGCCATCTGTTGCGAGACGTTGGCGTCATAGAGCATCACCGCACAGATGGCCGATTCGGTAGGCTTGATATCGAAGCCCGCATCTTGCATTTGCTTGACAAAATAAGCGGTATTTTCATGCAGTTTGTCTTGTAGGGTATTGTCCTCTGCTAGCATCTCAAATGCTTTTAACCCAGCGGCCGCGATCATAGGCGGAATGGAGTTTGAAAACAGATACGGGCGTGAGCGTTGACGCAGCATCTCAACCATTTCTTTTTTACCCGTCGTAAAGCCGCCAATCGCACCGCCAAATGCCTTGCCCAAGGTACCCGTGATCAGCTCAATATCACCACGTAGATCAAACAATTCAGTCACGCCGCCACCCGTGCGACCGACCACACCTGCTGAATGACACTCGTCAATCATGACCATGGCATCGTATTTTTGTGCCAACGCATAAATCTCATCCATCGGTGCCACATTACCATCCATTGAAAACACGGCATCGGTGACAATTAAACGAAAACGCTGTGCTTGCGCCGCTTGCAATTGCGTTTCTAAATCTTGCATATCCGCATTGGCATAGCGATAACGCGCAGCTTTACACAGGCGTACACCATCGATGATTGAGGCATGGTTTAACGAATCAGAAATAATGGCATCTTCGCTGGTCAGTAGTGGCTCAAAGACACCGCCATTGGCATCGAAACAGGCCGCATAAAGAATCGTGTCTTCGGTATTAAAAAATTGAGAAATCGCTGCCTCTAATCGTTTATGCAAATCTTGCGTACCACAAATAAAACGTACCGATGACATGCCATAACCTGAGTCTTCAATGGCTTGGGTAGCCGCCTTTTTAATCTCAGGATGGTCAGACAATCCAAGGTAATTATTGGCACAGAAATTCAGCATTTCACGGCCATCGGCGATCTTGATGAGCGCATCTTGCGGAGAGGTGATAACGCGCTCGTTTTTATACAGCCCTGCCTCGCGTATATCACTGATTTCTTGTTGTAGGTGTTTTTGAAAGGCTTGATACATAAATATTCCTTTTTTAGTATTATTGGTGTTCATTTGATAATAGAGATATTGGGACTGGTAATAGAACTAAGCTATCAAAAGCCGCGCATCATCCTAGTCATCATTAAAATCAACGATAAAACCAAAGATGCGGGAAGCCAATGAGATGGTGCGAGCAGTGATACTATCTATAACCCTGTGAGCGGTGATTTTATCATTAGCCTATCGCAATAAATAGCCTAAATAGTTGGTAGATAGGCCTTCTTTTATAAAGTGATATAGTGCTGTTTAGTTGTGGTATTGGTTTCATAGCGGCTTAGCTATGTCTCAAAACATAAGACATCAACTTGCGCATCTTTATCATCTTGAGTGGTAAGCATTGATAAGTACTGTCTATCCAGTTATTCATCTTTGGGACGCTTCTGAGCCTCAGCGATCAACTCATGAATCTTGGCGCTTTCCTTTAGCACACAAGCATCATAAGCAGAAAGCGGCTCAGGTTCTTGCTCCTCTTTCTTTTCCTGCTCTTGCTTGGCTTTTTCTTCTAGATACTTTTGTAGATTGTCTTGCTCATCTTTTTGAGAATTATTCATGGCTTATGTCTCCTGATAGTCTGTATTCTTTAATAAAAATCATCCCGACCAGCATACTTCTTATTTAGCGCTTGCAATATCGCATAGGTCTCGCTATCCATATGACCCGTTGGCTGCTGCGCTCTAAAGTGCAGCTGAAACGCATAGACGACATCACGACTGGCTTTGTCCCACGTATCGGTATCGTTGATTTGATAGCCGTATTTGCGAAACGCTTGCTTAATTTCAGGTATCGTGGCCGACGCAAATCCATCTTGATTCATAAAGAACTGCTTATCAAATTCATCATACCAAGCGCCGATACCGTAATCGAAATACAGTCTCTCCCACGGAAATTTGGCACCGGGGTCTATCTTGCGCGAGGGTGCCATATCGGAGTGACCGATGATATTCTTTGGTGAGATGTCATAGCGTGTGGCGATATCTTGCACCAGTTGTGCGACTTTTTTAATCTGCAATTCATCAAATGCCACATAGTGCGCATAAGGATGATAATCGAGCGTGCCATTTTTTAGCGCGTCTCGATATTCAGGCTTGATACCGCTATTGACAATCTCGATACCGATAGAGGTATCGTTTAATATCGTCCGTCCTGCAAAGCCGCCATCACCTGCATGCCATGCGCGCTCGCTCTCTGGTACTAGGTTATAGATTTTATCGTCATCATTGTCTAATACCAGATAGTGCGCGCTCACATTGCCCGTGGTCAATGTCTTTATCGAGCGTTCATTATCTGAGACTGTATAGTGCAAGACGATGGTTTTGACGCGCTCGCTTTTGCCAGTAGCTTGGTAGGTTTTACTATCCACAATGTAGCTGTCAGTAGTGGCTACTGGAGAGGTAGTCGTGACGCAGCCAACCAACGGCAGTGTTAGGCCAAACGCTAAGAAACTATTTTTTACCATGAAGTGCTCTGTACGGGAAAGTTACGGTTATAGCATCGTTTGCATTTGATGCTGCTGGTGTTTATTTCGCTCGACAGCTAAATGCTGCTGGTCGTTAATTAGGATTGAGGTTAGGGTTAACCGCGATTTTTTTATAACCAATCGCCCCGAACAGAATAAAAAGCCCTAGCAAGACATAAGCGTTGAACGACAGCGCTGCTGGTGAAAATGGTAGCAGCAATAGCGATATAAAGACCACACTGATTAATACAGAGAGATAATTTAGCAAACCCGCTTGTTTCTTTTTTCGCTCATTGATGAGGTCGGCGGTCGTGACATAAGCAAAGCCAACGGTTATACCCAAGGACGCCATTGTCACGATATCGAGTAGATAATTTCTACCTAGCCAAGGAGAGAGTAGGCACACCAAGCATATCAATATAACGGTCTTTTGCTTACTAAATTGGTTGTGTTTATCTGTAAATATACTAGGCAATAATGACGTGTCGCCCATAGATTCTAAGAGCTTGACCGATGACAATATAAAGCCATTGATACCGCTCATTATCGAGCCAATCATAGCGATCGATAGCAGCCAAATGCCGATGCTACCAATCCGATTGTCTATGCCTTCACCCGTTGCCCAGTGGCTGTCTTTGATCGCTTGATAGTCAAAGCTCATGTTTAGCGCGGTAAAGTAGTTGATCAAAAAGTAAAATAACACACCAGCGATGAGTGAAATTAGGATAATACTTTTGGTCTTGGTTTTTGAATCGCTAATGGCTTTTGAAATCTGCGGTGTGGTCTCAAAACCAACATACGCCCACGGCATAACGGCCAAGATAGGTAACCATGCCAGACTGGTAATAGAGCTGCTAGACATGTCAGTTGGCAAAAATGCTTGGCTCGTTGGTGTCATCCAAAGCGAGGCAAAGAACAGCGCGGTGACTGATAGAATCATAAAGAGGGCGATATAGAGTTGGATTTTTGCGCCGACTCGTACGCCTTTTAGATTGATATAACTGAACAGAATAATAGCCGCGCTGCATAAGAACACTTCACTAGCGTAGACTTCCCAACCAGCAATCGTATACAGATAGCCTAATTGTAAGCCGCTAGGTAACAGATAGCGCAGTAGCAAGGCGACAGCTGATATATTGAGCGCGATAATAGAAATATAGCCTATCGTGACGCCCCAACCATAAATATAAGCATGCTTGCGATTGATGTATTTTTCAATCCAATAGATACCGCCTGACTCGTTCTCTGGCGTTTGGGTCAGCAAATTAATATAGGCACGTGCAACCATATAGATGGCTAAAGTACCGATAATAATAGCAACAGAAGAGCCTAATAGCTGTGACTGCGGCAAAAACAAATCGCCTGGCATGACATAGGCACCCCAGCCGATAATCGCACCAACGCTAATCGCTATCGCTTGTAGGTAGCTGATACTTTCCGTCTTTTCACTCATGGAATGCTCCTTCACGATCAAAGATGGAGGAGGAGAGAGTGTTTATTATGGAGCTGACATAGAACATGAGAAACCTTGTGATGCCATTACGCAGGGTAGTGGCTATCTTTTATAAATAGAAAAGTCATATTAAAGGTTTTTGTTGAGTGTTACCTTTTCAATCCTGTTGGATTTTCTTAGCCAGAACCTTTTTCCAACTGTCCTCTAAACAGTCAATCGCGAGCCACGGTTCAATCACATTGGCATCATATTTCTCTTTAGAGTTTGCCAGTTGCCACAGTGTCTCAAGTGTTGCAAACGAATAAGGGCGCTCAACCAAATACACCGGTAAATCAGCGTCTATAACGCCATCACGGACGACTTGGAAGTACCAACCAGAGATGCCTTGCTTGCTGACCCATGCCGCGATATTTGGTACTTTGGTAAATTGGCCAATTTGGTCGTTGATTTTGTAGCAGGGGCGTCGCGGTTGGACGATACGTAACTGAACGCTAGCATCATCATTACTAATGTCTTGATCGCTTTCAAAATGCCCACCATATTGAAAAACATCGCCAATACAAACCATAGATTCGGTCATTTCAGGCAGACCATTGATAGCTTCAGTCGTAAGGTTTTCTCCTAGCGTACCGACGCGAACCTTTAAACTGAATTCTGCATTGATTCTTTCATATGTTGCAGGCGCTAGCTGATGCACGGCTTTGAGTGGGCCACCATGATGCTTGCGGTCAGCCTGTTCATCAGTGGTTAAGCCCATAAAGTTGACGGCGACAGGAGATTTGATAGGTGCTTTATCAATGGCGCTCATTTCTTCACGAGCAAATGGCATAGACTTACCAGCGCGAACACAAGTGAGGGTAGCGATATGTAGGGGCAAGTCTTGGTTAAAGTCTGTTGAAGTTTGCTCAGGTGATGACGTGATCGATTCTGCGCTCATAAGGTTTCCTAATAGGTAAAATGAATAGGCTAAGGCGGCTTAATTTTAGCGGCTAATAAATACTAATATGAAATGAGCTTATCTGTACTCAATGATGTATCTGATTATACTGGTTCATCACCATAAAATTTACATAAAAAAAGACCAGAATAAGTATTCTGGTCTTTTTGGTGTAGCGTTTCTTAATTTTGAACAAATATCGTCACTGACAAGCTTATTTGTTTTTGTTACGACGACCCGCAGTTTTCTTTTCGCGCGGCGTAGCAACCAGCTCAGCCAATTGCTCAGGTGATGACCATAGGCCTTCTAGGTCATAAAACTCACGTGCTTGTGGCGTCATCATGTGGACGACAACCGCGCCCAAATCGATCAACGTCCAATCAGAGTCGATGCCACCTTCACGGCCAAGTGGCATAAAACCAGCTTGCTTAGCTTCAGCGCCGACGCTATCAGCCATCGCACGTACATGACGCTTTGAGGTACCATCAGCGATGATGATGCGCTCTGTTACGTCAGTCAACTCTTCTACATTCATTACAGTGATGTTCTTTGCTTTCATATCATCTAGAGCGCTTTGTACTAGGGTCAAGCATTCTGTTAGGCGTTCTGCAGTCATGGTGTTGGTCATAAATTTTAATCTCTTGAATCGTAAATATGTAAAATAAAGGGGTAAAACGTCAATTTGTCTTATCCGACTGATCATATGTCGTCAGTCACGCATAGAGACAGGATAGGCAAAATGACATAGATAAGGCGATTTTAACGGAATTGAACAGCAGAATATAGCTGATGGGCGATAATATAGTGATAAACAGCAGGATTTAGCCATTTAGCTAATGGATTAGATTCAGTATTGCTAATGATATCATTTATTGATGCTATAGATGCGATTTGCCGTTGAGCGACTGGCATTTTATTTGTTTGATTGTCTAGTTTCAGTAGCTGCTCGCGTATTTGTGTGCTTGATACCGCAGTAATAGGTCGCGAATCTATATAAATGCGTCCTTGAATGGCGTTTTTCAAGTCAGTGTTATTTGAATTTAAGCTATTTGTCGAGTGTTGAATAGTTGGTGTTAGCAGCTCGATAGGTGAGTCTATTATATGGGGCTGCAATGACGATGGTAATTGCGTTTTTAAGAAAGCAATATCTTGTACGGTCGCTGTATTATTTTTAGAAGAGATAATACTGTCAGAAAATTTTTCGCTAACACCATCACTCACATCGGTACTGCTCTGACGATTAAACACCCATAGATTGACATGGTCAGTGAGACGTAAGCCATCTTTCCATTTATCCAAACTATGGGCGCTGTCCATACCCATGATAAATATCAAACTGTCATTAGGATATTGTTGTCTTAATGTGCGTACGCTGTTGATCGTATAGACTGGCGGCGCTTGCCACAGTTCCAGCTCATTTATCTGTATCGGCGTATTCTCTGTCGCTAGTTTTAGCATGTTTAAGCGATGGCTAGGGTCTGTACTTTGTGTCTTAAATGGCGAGCGTGCATTGGGTAATAAGGACACATGCAGTGTGCGCTGTAGCTGCGTTGCAATTGGTAGTAGGTGCTGATAGACAGACATCGCTACTTCTAAATGACCGTTATGTACTGGATCGAACGAGCCGCCAAGATAAGCACGAATGGCAGGTTCAGGTGTTTTCTCTTGAGGGCTGTTGCTCGTCTTTGGCATAAATAAATGTATAAAAGCAGGTATGGCGCACGTGGTCGTTGATGCACCTTGCTCTTTTACTGGCTGACCTTTTTAGGTTAAATAATTTGATGATAGCGCTATTGTAGAGGGCACGCGAGCATCTGTCACCATTGTCTGTCACCAAAGCACCAATAAAAAACCGACCATCATAATGATAGTCGGCTTTGTATAGAACTTTAATTAGCGAGTCTTATAGCGATTAAATCAAATCGCTATACGCTTGGATAGCGGTTAACGCGATGGTATAGACGATATCATCGACCAAGGCACCACGTGACAAATCATTCACGGGTTTATTCAATCCCTGTAGCATAGGTCCGACACTGACGACGTTGGCACTACGCTGTACCGCTTTATAGGTCGTGTTACCAGTGTTGAGGTCAGGGAAGATAAAGACATTGGCCTGTCCAGCGACAGGTGAGTCAGGCGCTTTTTGCTTACCGACGCTCATGACAGACGCCGCATCATACTGTAGCGGGCCGTCGACTTTGAGGTCTGGTGCGCGCTCGCGCACGATTTGGGTCGCACGGGCGACTTTTTCGACATCCGCGCCTGCGCCTGATGAGCCAGTAGAGTAGCTGATCATCGCAACTTTTGGATCGATACCAAAGGCATCAGCAGACTGTGCTGATTGAATAGCAATCTCAGCCAGCTCTTCAGCGTTAGGATCTGGGTTGATCGCACAGTCACCATAGACGACCACTTGCTCAGGTAGCAGCATAAAGAATACTGACGACACGAGTGAGTACTGCGGCGCGGTCTTGATCAACTGGAATGCTGGGCGTACCGTATTGGCAGTGGTATGAATCGCACCTGAGACCAGACCATCTACTTCGTCTAGTTGGAGCATGATAGTACCTAAATAGACCGTATCTTTTAGGTATTCAGCAGCGACTTCTGCAGTGGTTTTGCCTTTACGGCGCTCTACGACAGCAGCGATATATTTGCTCATATCTAGGTTGTCAGGATCGATAATTTCCAACCCTTCAGGTAGCGTTAGATCACGGTTTTTGGCCACTTGCTCAACGTCACTACGCTTAGCAAGTAACACGCAGTTGGCGATACCGCGACTCTGACAGATACAGGCCGCTTCGACCGTACGTGGTTCCGCGCCTTCTGGCAGCACAATACGTTTTTTGGCGTGTTGTGATTTTTTGACCAATTGATGGCGAAACGCTGATGGTGACAGACGCGGCTCATGATTACGGCTGAAGTATTCTTTAATCCAGCTTAGATCCAAATGAGCAGCCACATAACGAGCCACTTCATCAGCACGTTCTGTATCATCACTTGGAATCTCAGAACTCATATGCATCAGGCTCTGTACTGTCTCGTAGCTATCGCTTTCGACACTCATGACAGGGATGCCAGTTTTGAGCGCTGACTGCCAAAGCTCAGCAACTGTATCGCTTGGGGTAATGCCACCTGTCAATACTAGACCTGCCAATGGAATCCCATTGATACAGGCCAATCCAGCGGCTAATAGCAAGTCATCACGGTCGCCGGGCACGACCATTAACGTACCACGCTTAAAGACTTCATTGACGCGCGCTACTGAACGAGCGGTTAGGCTGATACGATTGATACGTCGTGTCTTCGCTTCGCCAACATTTAGCCAAGTCGCATCGAGCTCTGTTGCGATATCCCATGTGCGTGGCACAGACAACGAGTCACTAAAAGGCACCACCCCGATAAGGCGGAATACTTCGGTATTGAACGAAGGCGATAGACGCTGTACCTCTTGCAGGAAGTTCGGATCTAAGCTGACAACGGCCTCACCCGGCGCGACAGGTTGATTGTCAAACGTGTTCGGCACGTCTTGTACCCGCATCAATATCACGCCTAGCGTCCGTGAATCTATGACACCGCCAAACTCACGAGCATGGACATCCAGTTTATCTGCTAAATAAGCAGGTTTACTGATATCAGCAGTACTGACAAATATAATCTTGGCATCGAGCGCGTGGGCAAGTGCACGGTTGATTTGTGAAGCATAAGAGGTCTCAGTGGTTGGCACCAGACCTTCACAGATAATCACGTCATGACCATCATCGATCGTATGAAAATTGGCAATCACTTCTTCCATCAAGTCATCAAGATTGTCATCGCCTAGCATACGCTCGACGTGTTGACGGCTGATAGAGTCAGGCGGATTTAGGCCAAATGCGTGCATGGTCAATGCGCTTGAGCTGTCTAAGCTGTGCTGTTTGTCTAGCGTATCATCTTGCAAAAACGGCTTCATAAAGCCCGCTTTGATACCGTTATAATCAAAGGCACGGATTAGCCCTAGCGCGGCTGATGTCACACCGATACCGCGACTAATGGGAACAAGTAAAATGGTTTGCATAATGTGTCCTACAATTTATTTTATTTTAGACGTCGAGTCATTTTGAGCAGCATGAGAAATGCAGTATAAACACACCAAGCGCTTTATCTTATTCGTTATCAGCTTTTTATAAGCGTCTAGAACGATAAGCGCTAGGCATTATAATCAATCGTCTTATACTAAGTTCAATGCTTGACGAGTCTCTTGAGCGATGCGGTATTCTTCATCTGTAGGAATAACCCACAGCTCGACACTGCTACCTTCTGCTTGGAAGCTGCCTTCTTGGCCACCATACAATCTAGCGTTCTTTTCAGCGTCCATTTTGATACCGAAATGACGCATGACGGCTAAAATACTTGCGCGCGTGGTGACAGAGTTTTCGCCGATACCACCTGTGAATACAATACCGGTAAATTCAGGCAGTGCACAACTTAAGCTGGCGAGGTATTTACCAGCGCGGTAGCAGAACATCTCGATGGCGAGCTGCGCATCTTTATGGCCTTCGCTCGCAGCTTGTTCAATAGTACGCAAATCATTTGATAGGCCAGAAATACCAAGCAGACCGCTTTCGCTATTTAGCATCTTATCTGTTTCTTCTAGGCTAATACCGAGCTGACGCTTTAGATGCATATGTAAGCTTGGGTCGACATCGCCGCTACGTGTGCCCATCATCAGTCCCTCAAGCGGGGTCAGACCCATGCTGGTATCGAGACTTTTGCCATCATATACGGCAGTTGCTGAGCAACCATTGCCTAGATGCGCAGTAATCCAGCCATGAGGACCTTTTGCTTCGGTGATTTGGCTAGCACGTTCTGAGACATAGGCATGAGACGTACCATGGAAGCCATAACGACGGATTTTGTGCTCTTCGTATAGATATTTTGGTAACGCATAGCGAAAGGCGACAGGTGGCATAGTTTGGTGAAAGGCGGTATCAAATACCACAACTTGTGGAATGTCAGGGTAAATAGCTTGAACCGCTTCAATACCCAAAGCATTTGCAGGGTTATGTAGTGGAGCCAATATCTTTAGACGTTTCACTTCCTCTAACGCATGCTGATCAACGCGAACGGCTTGAGAGTATTCACGGCCGCCATGTACCACACGGTGCCCGACTGCGATGAAATGATATTGCTCTAATAGCTCTAGGATTTTTTGCAGGGCAAGTTTGTGACTACCACCAGGGATAGAAATCTCTAACTTATCGCCATTTAGCGTGGTGTGTTTGATACGGGCTGTATCGAGACCTAAGTTTTCGGCAAGACCGGTGATACGAGTAGAATTGTCATCGCTAATCAACGCGTATTTGATAGAAGACGAACCGCAGTTGAGGACTAAAGTGGGGCTAGTTAGGGTTGATGTTTCGCTGTTCTTATCATCAAAAGTGGTACTTAGGTTGGCGCTCATACTCTATCCTTAGATTGGTTTTTATAAAGGGCAAATCAATTATATCGTTCGTTCGATACAAAAAAGACGTCTATTGCCACGTCCTGTTTTATTATCATCAAATGCTACATCGCTGATATCTCAAGTGCTGTAGTAAAGGTCACTGAGACATGATGTCATTATTATATGGAGTTGATAACCGCCGAATAAATAAACATCAGCCATATCTATGCTGATCATATCAAGCAAGTATATTGGCGATTTTGTTTATACTTGGGCTACTATTTCTGACAGTGCTATGCATCCATGCTTATGAGATAATGCGTCTGCATCTCAGGCTAGCGTCCTATTGCCGCCGCAAACTGGGCATATAATGTAACACATTTTTGTTTCTACACCACGACAGGGGCAAGGTTTAAAATGTGTGATTAATAAATGGCTAAATACAGAATAAATCAATTATATTCAGTGAGTTATAGAACTATAAATGGATAACCTGTATGGGCGGCATAACAGTGCTATTGCTCACAAAATTGTAAGAAATATTGTCGAGACACCCATATGTCATACATTCATATCTAAGCTCGCAGACGATATTACTATAAAAATCCGACTAATGTTTTAGAAAATATCCAACATCACGCAAATTTATTCACCAATCATATTCAGTATCCATACAGCTTTATGTAATAATGCTATGATGAAAATGGTCATAACGATAGTGCTTTCGCTGTCGGTTTGGCTGTCCACTTATTTTTTATTTATCACGATTTACTATCGCCATTATGCCGTCGTAAGCTCACAGGTTATCTATTATATGTCTACTATACACAGCCCTTCAGCAGCCAAGCATGCTAGCTCGTTCGCTCGTACCAGTCGTCAGGCTGTCGCCACTTTATTTATTGGCAGTGTGGTTATGGTAGGATTGTCAGGCTGCGGGCAAAAAGGCGATCTATATTTGGCAGACTCTAGTAGTCAAACGATAGAGGGCAGTGCGTCTGTACTTAATAGTACTAGCCATCCACAAGATGCAGCCTTTGCGGGTATCGATGATGATAACTATCAAAAAAACCGCTACTTCGAAGAGCAAATTGTACTGCCTGAGCCTAGTACTGACCCCAACGACTATTAATTGCTAAGCTATTAATTACTAGGCTAATAGTTGCTAAGCTGAGCCAATGGATAGCGGTTAGGTGCTTTTTAATTAACAGTTTAACTAACTGTCGATTCTTTACTGCCTGATTAACTACATAGCTTTAGAGTTTTGCTACCTAAATTTAATTTTCACCCTTGTTAATCTGATTATATTAGAGATGTTTATATGAGTCATTCTGAACTACCTGCTGACTTAACCGATTCTACTACTGGCGAATCCGTTACTATCCAAACTGAGCGAGGGTTGTATGTTGACCCGAAAGCGTTGAGTGCTCACTTGCCAGCGCTAAGCTATCGCGGCGATGCATTGTATATGGAGCAGGTCAGTATCGATGAGCTAGCAAAACAATATGGCACACCATGCTACGTGTATTCAAAGCAAGCAATATTGGACGTTTATCAAGCTTATACCGATAGCTTTGCCAGTCTGAATCATCAAGTGTGCTATGCCGTAAAAGCAAACTCTAACCTTGCCGTGCTTGGTGTCTTGGCACAGGCGGGCGCTGGGTTTGACATTGTCTCTCGCGGTGAGCTTATGCGCGTGTTGGCGGCAGGTGGCGCAGCATCACGTGTGGTATTTTCAGGCGTTGGCAAAACGTACAGTGATATCGAATACGCGCTGACTCAAGGTATTGGCTGTTTTAATGTTGAGTCTATCAGCGAGCTGACTTTAATCAATGATGTGGCAAAGTCACTTGATAAGCCTGCGCCAATCTCGTTACGCGTCAACCCTAACGTCGATGCCAAAACCCATCCATATATCTCAACAGGTCTCAAAGACAACAAGTTCGGTATCACTCACGAAGACGCACTAGCGGTCTATCAGCAAGCGGCCGATTTATCACATATCGACATCGTTGGTATTGATTGTCATATTGGCTCACAGTTGACTGAAGTAGAGCCGTTTGTTGCAGCATTAGATAAAGTTATTGAGCTGATACATAGCCTGCGTAATGCTGGTATTGAGTTACAGCATATTGATTTGGGCGGTGGTTTGGGTGTGCGCTATATTGATGAGACACCTGTGTCTATCGATGAGTTTGCCCAAGCCTTATTGCCAAAACTTAGCGAACTTGGTTTGACTGTGTTCTTTGAGCCAGGTCGTAGTATCGTTGCCAATGCTGGCGTGCTACTGACTCAAGTTGATGTACTCAAGCCGACTGAGCATAAGAACTTTGCGATCGTTGATGCCGCCATGAATGACTTGATTCGTCCTGCTTTATATCAAGCTGAAATGGCCGTGATTCCAAGCGTATTGCCTAGCGATGGTATCGATACGGATGGCACGCAGCCATGGGACATCGTTGGCGCAATTTGTGAGACGGGTGATTTCTTGGCAAAAGACCGCCTACTATCATTGGCCACAGGCGATGTACTGGCCATCACAGGTGCAGGTGCTTACGGCTTTACCATGAGTAGTAATTACAACTCACGCCCACGTGCTAGCGAAGTGATGGTGTCTGGTGATAGTCATCAGCTAATCCGCAAGCGCGAAACGATTGAAGCGTTATATGCAGATGAAGCACTGTGGCAGGCGCAGTAAGGCGATTAAAGACGAGCCAAAACTATCGCCGTATTTGATGGTTGAAGAGAACCCATTGTGATAATGACAATGGGTTTTTTTATGACTGGATTTTGAGGGAAGTGTTTTTAATTAAAGCTGATTTTTAATTGAAGGCATGCCTTTAGTTGAAGGCAACATCATTCACAAAAATTAGAGTAGCAAGGAAAACGAGTGCAAGTACTACTCACTGTAGACTAAACAAGTTTGACACCGCTAATCGTATTTTTTGGGATTGGTATTATTATGATTGTATCTGACAGCGTGCTAATATAAGGCATACATAAAAATAGGATAGGACATCAAAGATATGCTAATAGAGTTTACTAAAATGCATGGGTTGGGTAATGATTTCATGGTCATTGATTTAGTGACCCAGCGCTTAGATTTGACCAAGGATTTGGTGCAGTTATTGGGCGATCGTCATCTAGGCATTGGTTTTGATCAGCTGCTCGTAGTCGAGCCACCCATGCGCCCTGATGTCGATTTCAGTTATCGTATCTTTAACACTGATGGCACCGAAGTCGAACAGTGTGGCAACGGCGCGCGTTGTTTCGCGCGTTTTGTGCAAGCACGTAAACTGTCATTTAAGCAGCGTCTACGCGTTGAGACGGCTAGCGGTATTATTTCTCTGACTACTGATCGTTACGGTTGGGTAGATGTCGATATGGGCAAGCCTAAATTTGAGCCAGATGAGATTCCTTTTAGTCCAAGAGCGACAACCAAAATTCAAAACACCTATCATCTTGATGTAAATGGTACGCCTGTACAGCTGTACGTTGCCAATATGGGCAACCCGCACGCTGTGATAAAAGTCGATGACGTACTCGATGCTGAGGTCGAGACTTTGGGTAAGGCAATTGAGTCGCATCCTGCATTTCCAGATCGCGTCAATGTGGGCTTTATGCAAGTGATGAATCAGCGCCATATTCGTCTACGTGTGTACGAGCGCGGTGTGGGTGAGACGCAAGCTTGTGGTACGGGCGCGTGTGCAGCAGTGGCCGTTGGTATACGTGAAGGCTGGCTTGATGAGGGTGAGGAAGTTCGCGCACAGCTATATGGTGGCAGTATGATTATCAAATGGCAGCCAGGTTATTCAGTTACGATGACGGGTCCGACCGCTTTCGTCTATGAAGGCGTATTTAGTCCAGATGGCCTGATGGCACAAGCGGGCCTTAAACCCAATGCTGAAGGCTGATAACTGTTGTTAGGCCAATCGTATAAATACCAAGGATGGTTCTAGTATGGTTATGTCTACCAATAAAGACACTCAGGCGGCGAGCTCGGCACCTTGGCTATCTACTGAGCTGGCCGCCACTATAGAATCCGACGCTGTCTTACGAGAGCTACTCGCACCTGTGCATCGTTGGCTCAATACATTGTCTGTGCGCAACCATTCGCCGCATACTCTGACCGCTTATTTTGCTGGTTTAAATCAACTGGCGTTGTTTTTACGTGGGAAGCGTCTAACGTGGACACGCTGTGATAAACGGCAACTTGCCCAGCATATTAGTCAACGTCTTGATGAAGACAAGTTGGCGCTTGCCAGTGTCCAGCAAGAGCTGTCTGCGATTCGGCATTTTTATGGTTGGCTGATTGAAGAAGCGCTAGCACGTATCAACCCAACCACTGGCTATCAGCTTAAGCGTAGTCCTAGACCGCTGCCTTCTATCGCTGATGTCGATTTACTAACTCAGCTACTCGATCAAGAGATGCCTGATACACCAGAGCAAGCGCGCTTATGGTTACGTGATAAAGCTATGTTCGAATTGCTCTATAGTAGTGGCTTGCGTGTTGGCGAGTTGGTTGCACTCGATATGGCAGATGTAGACTTGTCTGATTTACGGGTACGAGTCACGGGTAAGGGTAATAAAACACGGCTAGTGCCATTAGGGATAAAGGCAGCAGAAGCAATTAATTGTTACCTGCCGCATCGTAACCTATGGGTAGAGCAGATGGATAGCGCATTATTCATCAGTGAAAAGCTCGGTACCAGATTATCAACACGGGCAGTGCAGCAGCGTTTAAAAATTGCTGCTACCCGCGCAGGTATCGCCCAAAACATGTATCCTCATCTACTGCGTCATTGTTTTGCATCACATATGCTGTCAGGCAGTGGTGACTTGCGCGCCGTACAAGAGATGCTCGGGCATAGTGATATTAGCACCACGCAAATTTATACCCACGTTGATTTTGCAAAATTAACGCAGGTTTATGATCGTGCCCATCCACGAGCAACTCATGCTCAAAATGAAGACTTGTCCTAGCAATTAGACACGAAATCCACTGAATTTCACAATCTACGCCAAACGATGGCAATCAAAGATAGGTAGTTTTTGGCGGCCTTGCTCTTGCGCTTGCTTGTCTAATGACGCCATGACGATGGCATATTGTTTATCCAGTTCGCTATCGTCATAGCTTGTGATAACACTACTATCAAACGCTGTAATAGCTGCATGTCCCCATGTCTGACGGGTACTACCATCTTTGTAGAGATGCTCACCACCTTGCGCTGCGCCAATGACCATACATTGACTATCTAGAGCACGCGCACGTAACAACAACGACCAGTGCGATTGTCCAGTCAAGTAAGTAAAGGCAGAAGGGGCACTCAATAGTTCAGCACCAGCTTGTCGCAGACGCTGCGCCAATGCCGGAAAACGTAAATCAAAACATACCATCATGCCGAGTTGATAGACTGTATTGCCTACTGCTAATGGCGCAATCACGGTCTGGGTACCTGGCTCAAAGGTCGCCGCTTCGTTATAGCTGCCATGCTTATCGGCCACAGTTGCGGTAAATAGATGAATCTTATCGTAGCGTGCGACGCGGGTGCCATCTGGTGCAAACAGCTGGCTCACTTGGCGCAATCTACCATCAGGAACGACAGTGCCATCAGGGCGATAATGGCAGGGTAACGAGCCTGCTAGTACATGGATACCAGCGGTGCGGGCGTAATCTGCTATCGTCGCTGATAAGTCATCAAAACGCTCAGCAGTAGCAGATTGCTGTCCCATACTACAGCAGTTCTCAGGCAATACAACAAGCTCAGCCCCTTGAGCTTGTGCGTCTGTGATAGCGGCTTTGATATCTGCTAGATTATCCTCAATATTCTGCTGACTGTTCATTTGAATAGCAGCGACGTTAAGTTGATGGTTACTTGAATTCATGACAATATTCCTATTGGGTGTGAGCTGTATTGGCCATTTACCGTAATTTATTTATTATAATATTTTCGCGGTAATGAGCAGACTGCTCGTATTTATGGGTTGCTCATCCTTGCCAAGATGATAGTTTACTAGCGATAGCAAACCAAACGTATCCGGACAAAACATAAATTATCATAGCAAAATTGTGGCAAAAAATGCTATCGTCATGTCCTGATAAGATTTATGTCGTTACTTTTACTGACAGAATAAACACAATATCACTAAGATCGGAGTGCAATAAGCCGCCCATGAGTATGTCGTTCGGATTGGCGACCACGCTGAGCAACTCACAAAAGCTAACCCCGCAAATGCAGCAAGCCATAAAATTGCTGCAGCTCTCTAGTCTTGAGCTCGCACAAGAGGTTCAGGCAAAACTAGATAGTAATCCATTACTTGAACGTATCGAAAACGATGACAAATACGACAGTGGTGACGATGAAATAGAGGAGTGGAGCGAGCCGTTGACGCTTGATAGCTGGAATCAAAGTAGCAGTGACTCATTTGACTCAGTACCTACTACCAGTACAGAGTACAGCGGCGATAGTAGCGATAGCTTCAGTGATAGTTTGGATAAGCTTCAACAGCCTAATATCGATGATAGTGCAATAGATGTAGATAGCTACGGCAGTTCAGATGCCGATAGCTTTGATATAGGTAGCTTTGACACGGGTAACTATGCCTCCACCGCCACGGGCTCTGGCAATAGTAGGGGTGATGAAGATTTTGATAGTTACCAAGGCGGTACTTCGTCCACCATTCAAGATCATGTGCGCTGGCAGCTGAACTTTAAGCGTCTATCAGAGGCCGATACGCTGATTGCAGAGTATTTAATAGACTCCATGGATGACATGGGCTTTATTCGAATTGATATAGATGAGCTGCTACAGAGCTTTGATACGATGGCAAGTTTCTATCAATGGGATGAGCGCGTTGAAAAAGAAGAAGTCTTGACGGTATTACGTATTATCCAGTCCTGTGATCCAGTTGGCGTAGGGGCGCGTCATTTAAGCGAGTGCTTATCGATTCAGCTATCTAAGCTAGATGCCCGCACCGAATACCTACAAGAAGCCCAAGCGCTGCTATCAGCGAGCGAGCATTTAGTCAGTAATAATATTAAAGCACTGACTGAACGCACAGGGCTTGTACCAGAATACATCACACCTGCACTTACGCTACTACGTACCTTAAACGCTTCGCCAGGGCTGCTGTTTCAGTCTAGCCAGCCTGACTATGCCCAGCCGCCTGAGAGCTATGATATTCCAGATGTGTTGGTCACACCTATTAGAAACAATAAGGCGACAAGTAACTCTGAAGCAGAAGAAGATGGCTGGTATGTACGCCTTAATCCAGATACCTTACCAAAACTACGCGTAAACCAAGAATATGCCAACTTGGTCAAGCGTGGCGATGACAGTCCTGACAATCAATATCTGCGCGAAAACCTCACCGATGCTCGATTGTTTATTCGTAGTATCGAAGAGCGCAATCAAAATCTACTAAAAGTAGCGACTAGCATTGTACGCTATCAACAAGAGTTCCTGCAGCATGGGGCAACCGCCATGCAACCTCTGATATTAAAAGCAATTGCTGAAGAAGTTGACTTGCACGAGTCTACGGTCTCACGCCTTACCACCAGTAAAACCATCTTAACGCCGCAAGGGTTGTTTTCTTTGAAACACTTTTTCTCATCTCACGTGAGTAGTGCTGATGGAGATATCTCATCGACCGCTATCAGTGCCATGATTAAAAAGCTCATCGCTGACGAAGATCCCAAAAAGCCCTTATCAGACAGTCGTATTAAAGATGAGCTGTTAGCAGATGGTATTGATATAGCCAGAAGAACCGTCGCCAAATATCGTGAAGCAATGAACATTGGCTCGTCTACTCAGCGCAAACAGAAATATTAATTATCTAAGTTCATCTTTCTACAAGGTTAATGGCTACCTGTCTGTATAGTGTAATCGAGATATAAAAAATAAAATTTTTTGATTATATAGAAACCAAGTAGAAATAATAGGTATTGTTACACTTAATTACAATTTAATGGCTTGCTACTGGGCGATTTTCATGACAAATTAGAGTCATACCAACAACGAAAACCAAGTGCCGATTTATAGTATTTATTTACAATTAATAAAGGAGACGATAAAAGGATACGTCGACACATTACTAGAGGCATTGGAGTAGTTATTGGTAAGGCAGGATGACAAAAGCAAGAATGCTACCTCATCTGTTGATTGTAAGTTACAAATAAAAGGACAACAATATGAATGTTTCTATCAGTGGTCATCATATCAGCGTTACAGAAGCTATGGACACAGCAGTACGCGAGAAGCTTGAAAAAGTAGAGCGTCACTTCGATCAGATACAAAGTATTCAAGTGATTTTATCGTTAGACAATAGCGGTACTAGTGACGGCGGTAAAAAGAGCCATAAAGCTGAAGCAATTATGCGTGTCTCGGGTCAAGAAATGTTTGTCCAAGCGTATGAAGATGATATGTATAAAGCCATTAATGAAATGGCAGACAAGCTAGATAGACAAGTACGTAAGTACAAAACCCGTCAAGAGCGCAAAAAGACTCAGGGTGCAGGACGCGATAGTCGCTATCAGGATCTAACCCCTGCAGAAGCAGTACCAGCAGCATAGTTCGAGTTTAAAAATTTGAACATTATCGTTACAAGCTAGTGAAAGTAGACTAAGAGAATAAAAAATTTATAAGTAGCTACTGCATTAGTTTGTAATTGACATAAAAAAAGACCTCTAACGTGTAATACGTTGAGGTCTTTTTTAGTGCTAGTAAACTTAGAACCAAAATGAACTAGCTGTCAGCTCAAGCTTATCTGTCTTAACATTATTAACCGCCGCCGACGGCTTGTACTACTTCGATATTCATACCTTCTACGATACGCAGTTGAGCAAGCTCGCTCTTTGGCGTCAGCTCGCCGTCTACTTCTACAGCGTAACGACCTTGGCTAAGACCAAGCTCATTGATAACCAGTTGTACAGTCTGATGAGTGGTTTGCAAGCTTTTACCATTGACACTAATGGTGCTCATATTAAATACTCCCTAATATTTTAAAATTCCTGTTTATCTGCTATTCACTGCGTATCTTTTGCTTTATTACTGATAGTTCGTTGCAGCTGATGCAAAGAGCTAAAAATAACAATAACTATTGAACAGCTCAGTTAACTGAGTCTTTCAATCGAAAAGCGGAAACGGCCAACCATAGCCAACCTGCAATCATGAGAACGCCACCAATAGGCGTAATCGCACCGAACCAGCGCGGTGCACCAAGCGTCATTGCATATAAGCTACCAGCAAAAATGACAATGCCAATTTGTAGTAACCAAGCGGTCGTCTGAGTAATATATTTTAAACGAATCAGTAAGCCAACAAGCAATAATCCTAGCGCATGTACGAACAAATACAGCGTTGCCGTATGCCACCACTCGAGCTGCTGTATGCTGACATGACCTTCTAGACCATGCGCACCAAATGCGCCCAGAGCAACAGCAATAGCCATATTAATTGCGGCAATACCGATCCAATTTATCATTGAACAGCTCGTATCATCTTAAGGCTACTGAATATCATCTGGCAAAATCACACTATCAATGGTCATCGCATCACGGATTTTGTCCATAGCATTTTTCTCGATCTGACGCACTCGCTCAGCTGAGATAGAGTAAACTGCTGCTAACTCATGCAAGGTGGATTTTTGCTCAGATAACCAACGCTGTTCGACGATATCACGCGAACGATCATCTAAAGTGCCCATCGCAGCGATGAGTGCTGATGAGTTGTTCTCTTCCCAATCCGCTTCCTCTAGCTGCTCAGCTGGATCAATTCCATCTTCCAAAAATAGCTGAGGGGCATAGCGACCATCATCATCGTCGCTTGACTGCGCCTCGAACGAAGCGTCATAAGAAGTTAGACGTGATTCCATCTCTAACACTTGCTTGCGCGTGACATTCAAGTCATTAGCGATAGCGTCCGCTTCTTCTAGTGTCAGCTGATTGTTGGTTTTCTTAAGGCTGCGCAAGTTAAAGAACAGTTTACGATGAGCCTTGGTGGTCGCAACCTTGACGATACGCCAGTTGCGAATCACGAACTCATGAATTTCAGCTTTAATCCAATGTACGGCAAACGACACCAGACGTACGCCTTTATTCGGGTCAAAACGTTTGACTGCTTTCATCAATCCTAAGTTACCTTCTTGGATTAAATCTGCTTGCGGCAATCCGTAACCCGAGTAGCTACGTGCGATATGAATTACAAAGCGTAGATGTGACATCACCAGTAGACGAGCGGCTTCGACATCACCTTCATCATAATAGCGATGCGCCAACTCTTGCTCTTGTACTGGCGTCAAAATCGGGATTTGATGGACAGTATTGATATATGCACCCAAGTTGACCCCTGGCGCTGACAGGTGAGTTGGCATAGCTGGTACTAAGTCACGCGTACTGGTATTGCCCAATGCACTCGCGTCATAAGGTGGTCGCTGAGCAGCGGCCTTTAGTGCAGCATCGCGCGCATCGTTTTTTATAGGAGCTGAGCCATCTTTTTTATTTGTATTTACAGCATCAGTAGAAGTATTAGCCATATTCTTGACCTTGGTTAAATAGTTAAGCAAATAGTCAGATAAAAATCTTTATGATTTAATTGTAAAGGATAGCAGCGCTTAGTTGCTATCAGTTTTGGTAATGATGAAGTGATATATTGTAGCGAAACGCTGTAATGATGTGCCATCAGCTGACGAGTGGTCAGTAACTTCATTGACCACTAGTTCCAAATAATCTGCCGACTGTGATTGCTGGCTTTGTCGACAGAATGCTGTGATATCAGCTTGTGAGTTAGGGTCGGTTGCAACCACGTACAGCGACTCACCAACTGTTATATCACGTAATGCGACCTTAGTTTTTAACAATGGCATCGGACATGCAAGACCGCGTCCATCAACGAAACCTTTTATATTTAGTTCAGATTGCGATGTAGCTATATTATCTGAGTTATGACTTTCAGTCGGTAGCAGCTCTAATAAACTTGCAATGTCGTTCTGCTGTGCATCAGTTAAATTCGCTGATAACTGTATAGAATGCGATACACGTTCGATGACTAATTCACTAGCAGCGGGCATAACTTAAACCTTGTAGATATCTATATTATAATTTGCTTTATTAATAATAGGCTTTGATATTGAGTACGAACATAATCCAGAAATCATAAATTATGAGGTCGCCATCACAGTCATCTAAACCTACTATCATTGTTGCTTATTATACCAAATAGACAATGTATAGTTGCAGTTGAATATAATCAACGCTGTGTTCGGTTCACTAGAATCATATAACCAAGAGTTGCGCGATTAGCAATTGCCCGATGAATAGTTATACGCTTGAGACTTGCTGCATAAATAATAGCCCAATGAATAATTACACAGCCATGTTGCGCAATCGTGACGGGTGGCTAAGTTATTGGTAGTTAAGTTCATTGTAGAATTGACCTTGGATAAACAAGCTCGTATAGTCGAAAAGACGTCGTCAATTATCTTATAGGATATGCACTTGTACCATGCTCATAGAACGAAGCGACCCGACAGCAACAACTCTTTAGTAGCCACCAACTCTGTAGGCTTGCCGATTATGCTGTCTAAGCAAAAAGATAAACGTCATTTCATGAGTGTAGCTTTGCCAAATAGTATCAAGGTAGGGCTGTCAATGATGCTACTAGCCATGGCCAGCGGTGCACATAGTCGTGAGAGTCAAATGTTGCCATTTGCTGATAGCTCGTGGCAAGTCACAGATCCGCAAACGCTAGATCTACCAAACCTGCGCGGACAAGGCTTAAGCTTTGCTGAGCAATATCAAAATAAAATGCTTGGCGAGTGGTCATTACAGAATATCAATGGCCGCGTCAGAATGGAGCATGATCCTTGGGTACAAGAAACGATAAAAGACATGACGTGGCGTCTCAATGCCCAAGCTCGTCAGCAAGCACCACTTGGCGTCGTTATCATTGATAACCCCAGTATCAATGCCTTTGCAGCGCCTGGCGGCGTAATAGGTATCAATACTGGAACGATACTGTCAGCTAGTAGCATGGATGAGCTGGCGAGCGTCGTCGCGCATGAAGTTGCGCATATCAGTCAACGACACTACGAAAGCGGCGCTGACGAACGTAAAAAAGCCTTGCTGATGCAGCTAGGCGGTATGCTAGCCGCGATTGCTGCCTCAGCTGTCGATGGTGATGCCGCTGCGGCTGTGATGATGGGCAGTCAGACGGCTTCGATGAATAGCAGCATGGCGTTTAGCCGTAGTAACGAACGTGAGGCTGACCGAGTAGGAATGCAGATTATGACCCAAGCGGGTTATGATCCTCGGGCGATGCCACGGTTCTTTGCCACGATGAATCAGCAGAGTCAGTTAAATCAAGTTGAGAATCAATTTTTACCGAGCTTTGTACGCTCACATCCTCTGAGTAATGAGCGGTTGAGCGAGTCACAAAGTCGCGCTCAGCAGTATCCAGCGCTCTCATTGAGCCAGCAGCAGCGCCATCAAGCATTGTTTGATTTGTTGTATTGGCGTGTGCAAGTGACTGGTAAACATGCGTCTGAAGTGACGTTGACAACGGCCGCCAAAAACAGTCTCGGGGCCAAACTTGCGCTAATGCATTGGTATGGAGAGCAGCAGCGTTTTACAGATGCTAATAAGGTATTGGCGGAGATAAATGCGTTATCAAGCACGCAGCGTCAAAATTTAGAGCCTCTATTGTCGATTACCCACAGTCAGTTATTAAGTGAACAAGGCAAATGGCAACAAACCGTAGATGTCTTAGAGAGCCAACAGCGCCTATATCCTGAGCGCCGTGATTTACGTCTTTATCTGGCCGAAGCGCTGACTAACAGTAATCAACCGATAAAAGCTCAAGCGCTGTTGAAGCCACTAACAGAACAGCAGCCAAGCGACCGTTATGCATGGCAAAGCTTGCAACTTGCCAATGAAAAACTTGCTAAGACAACCACCTCACCACAGTTAGCCAATATCGCGACGATTAATGCATTGCGCTATCGTAGTTATGATCAGCTATGGAACGGGCGTTATGAGAGTGCGCTGACCTCTTTGACACAGGCCAAACAGTTGACGGAAAATCTGCAAACCACAGATCAGGCCAATAGTGCGCGTCCGTTATTGGCTAATATTAATGCAGAACTCAAAGCAATAAAAACCGCCAAAGACTTTAAGCCTTAGGCGGTTATTTGTACAGAGTAGCCTGCCAATCAATAGCAAGTGCTAGCCTTGTAGCGCGTCTTTGACCATTTTAGAAATCAAAGCAGGATCAGCACGGCCAGCTGTTTTATTCTTCAAAACACCCATGACGCTACCCATATCGCGCATAGACGTCGCACCTTGCTCAGTGATTTCAGCATTTACTAATGCCATGATCTCGTCTTGATTCATTTGCTGCGGCATAAACTCGTTGATAATATCAATCTCAAACTGCTCTTTTGTGGCTAAGTCATCACGGCCGTTTTCTGTAAAGATAGTTAGTGATTCTTGGCGCTGCTTTAGCTGCTTTTGCAACACTTCTAATACTTGCGCATCATCAAGCTCTGTCTGACGGTCAATCTCGATTTGTTTCACTACTGACTGTACATTGCGCAGTACTTTGACGCGCTCAAGCTCACGAGCTTTCATTGAAACTTTGATATTGTCTGATAACGTCTGTTTAAGTTGGCTCACTGCTATTATCCTTATCGATCTGTTAAATGCTATTCGTTAGAGGTCGTTTGTTAAATTTTAGAACAAAACCTGCTGATAGTGGTTTTAATAAAAAATTATGTCAGCAGTAATAACAAAAATTGTAGCATAAAAAACGCCACTGATATCGATTGATAACAGTGGCGTTAGTGTAGCGCTTGTACTTAGCTAATCAGATTACTGATTAGTACATACGAGTGGTACGAATAGTTTCGCGTTGTAACTTCTTCTTATAACGCTTTACGGCAGCAGCTTTTTTACGCTTACGTACTTGCGTTGGTTTTTCATAAAACTCACGCTTACGTACGTCTGATAATACACCAGCTTTTTCACAAGCACGTTTGAAACGACGAATAGCGATATCAACTGGTTCGTTTTCTTTAACCTTAACTGCAGGCATGAAGACTCCTCGATTAGGATGAGATATAAGGGCATTAGTTTGGCTGTGTATTAGTATTTAGCCGTAATATCTCAAGATTACAGGCATCAGCTCAAACTAGGACAATTCTCACGCATTAGCGTAAGGGCAGGTATTTTAATAAAAAATACCAACAAAGTCAATGATTTTAAGCATTTATTGCCGATAAGGTGTTCAATTAGATAGCTATTTGAATTTGGCTCTCAAACTATGAATTCGACATATATACAACGCTTTATCAATAAAAAATCCCTACCGTCTATAACGGTTTGATTGGAGTTTATGCTATGATAATTCCCATATTATAGGGTCTATTGAACATTCAAATATTAGGGCTGCTGATGGCTAAAGTTACACCAAACTAGGCGAAAACCGACGATAATGTCGAGACCTTAGCTAGGTTTTCAACAAGGGTTGGGGTAATTTTAGCATCAGCCTTTCAGGGCAGTACTCTTTTTTGTCAATATATGGCGAAATAGTTTAACCTAGAATGACTAGGCTTCAACAATTTTACTGCATATTGTCTAAGAAATAGTGACTGCCAGCACCACATTTGAAAGTTCAATAGACCCTAGTAAGCCTATGAACCGTTTTGTGTGTATTTTATTGAGGATGTTGGAATGAAAAAAACAGTATTTAACACGGCATTAAGCACCGCACTTATTGTAGCTTTAGGTGTGAGCGTGAGCGCTTGTAGTGGCGGTGAAGAGCATGAAGAAGTAATGGCAATCGATCGCGTTGACGAAGCTGCTGAGCTTGCCATCAAAAATGCGCCACCAGCTGAAGAAATGGAGTTCCCAGAGACAGCACCAATGCCAGCAGCTGATGCAGCGGGTACAGAAGCTGACGCTACGGCTACTGCCGAAGCAGGAACGGCTGACGCTGATACTGCAGAAGCCGCAGCTACCGATAGTACGGATACAGCCGCTGCTCCTACTGACAGCGCTGATATGGCGGCTACTGACGATACAGCTGCAGCCACTGCTGAGTAATTTAGTGGTCAATGGACTATTAGCTCAATTGAATATTAAGCAGTCGTTGGTCGTATACGTAAGTACTTTAAGCTGATATAACGTATCACTAATTGATTGCAGACTGATTAAGTAAGGATAAAACCATGATTGATATACAACCGTATATGAACAAGCTGAAATTGTCTGTAATCAGCATGAGTGTGGTATTTGCTGTGAGTGCTTGTAGCGGTGATAACACAGCTACGGAAGAGCCTGCAGCAGCCGATGAGCCTGCTACCGCTGTAGAAGAAACAGCTGTAGCCGAAGGCGCGACGCTTGAGACTGTGGATGAGTCAGGAACAGAATCAGCAACAGAGTCAAAAACAGCAATAGAGTCTGCCGACATAGTAGATGAGGCAGTGGCAACACCTGCAACTGATTCTGAGCCTGAAGTGTTGGCCGCAGATGCAGGTGCTAAACTGTATGAATCAAATTGTCAGGTTTGTCATGCTGCAGGTTTGCTCGATGCGCCAAAGTATGGTGATACAGCGGCTTGGACAGCTCGTCTAACCAAAGATAAAGAGACGCTGTACATGCACTCGGCTAAAGGCTTTAATAAAATGCCAGCGCAAGCGGTAAACGGTGTCAGCGAAGCACAAGTCAAAGCGGCTGTTGATTATATGCTAGCGTCGGTAAGCTGATACGGTATATATAGAGTATGTCAGCTATTGAAATTTGCTAAACTGGCCGTCATTGTGACTGACAATGACGGTTTTTTTATGCACGTTTTTTGTCATGCCAGTCTGAGAATATACAGCTGTATTAAGCGAATTTGAAATAGTATGTGACTGGCTGTATTCGTTATCCAATTTCCCAGAATGATGTAAGATAAAAGTGCGATAAAAATAGCACGAAAACGAAAGTATAAAGGCAAAAGTATGAAAGTATTGGGCTTAGAGACCTCTTGTGATGAGACGGGGCTAGCGATTTTTGATAGTGAGCAAATAAATAGCGACAACCAAGGTTTGGTCGGGCAAGTACTGTACTCTCAGATTGAGCTGCACGCACTTTATGGCGGCGTTGTGCCTGAGCTTGCCAGTCGCGATCATATTCGCAAGCTAGTGCCATTACTCAACGAGCTGCTCGAACAGTGCGATATGAAAAAAAGCGAGATTGATGCGATTGCTTATACCAAAGGGCCTGGTCTAATTGGTGCATTGATGACAGGCGCACTATTTGGTCGTAGCTTGGCATATGGTTTGGATATTCCAGCGATTGGTATTCATCATATGGAAGGGCATCTTTTGGCACCGCTTATGGGTGCAAACCCTCCGGCGTTTCCTTTTGTCTCGCTACTAGTATCTGGTGGGCACACGCTACTGATTGCTGCTCACGGTGTTGGACAATATGAGATATTAGGTGAGTCGATAGATGACGCAGCGGGTGAGTGCTTTGATAAAGCCGCTAAGATGCTAGGCCTGCCTTATCCTGGCGGCCCTAATATTGCCAAACTGGCAGAAACTGGTAATCCTGATGCTTACGCACTGCCAAGACCGATGCTTCATCGAGGATTAGATTTTTCATTTAGTGGTATGAAAACAGCGGTACATAATCTGATCAAAGACACTGAGGGTTCTGATAGCGATCCGCAAGTTCGCGCAGATATCGCCGCGAGCTTCCAACATGCGGTGGTCGATACCTTAGTGAAAAAATGTGTCAAAGCACTCAAGCAAGCAGGTATGAGCCGCTTAGTAATTGCGGGCGGGGTCAGTGCAAATACTCATCTGCGCGAGACGTTAGAAGCGGAACTGGATAAGATCAATGCAACGGTTCATTATGCACCGCCTGCGCTATGTACGGACAATGGCGCGATGATTGCTTATGCAGGTTTTGAGCGCTTGCAAGCAGGACAATCTGATGATTTGGCCGTTAGCTGTATTCCGCGTTGGCCGATGACAGAATTGCCAGCCGTATAAATGAGCATTTGGTCCAACACGTTTATATGAATTAAGGACAGTCTATGCAGTGGCTTGCTATTGGTTTGGGCGCAGCATTTGGTGCTTGCCTGCGAGCTTGGCTATCGCGTTTTAATGCCTTGCACGGTTGGGTGCCACTCGGTACCCTGAGCGCCAATATTTTAGGCGGACTGCTGATAGGGCTGGCGCTTGTGTGGTTTGAACGTATGGGAAGTAATCTATCTGATCATGTACGCGTGTTTGTGATAACAGGATTTTTGGGTGGATTGACGACTTTTAGTACGTTTAGTGCAGAGGTATTTGGCTTTATCCATGACGGGCGGCTGCTGGCAGGCTTAGCGCTCATCGGTTTGCATGTTGGGCTGACTTTACTGGCAACCGCGCTTGGCTTTTATTTCTTTAAGCTAATTTTGTAGCCGTTGATAAATATTAATCGTTGGTGGTGTATCAAAAAGTATGCTAGCGATAAAAGTCAATAAGAAATCTATGCTAAGTTCCCTGATTCTATAGGGCTTTAAAGGCTTCAAAAATTGTTCGAATTTTAATCAGCATACTTTTTGATACACCACCTAATCGTTTAATGGTCTGTTATAAGTGGTTCCATGATAGCAGTCTGTTTTAAGTGGTCTATTAATACGTTTGGAGAGTGAATTAGCTGGTTCCGTTGGGGTATACCCTGGTTTATGATCCTTACTTTAAATCAATGAGTACAAAAAAGATTTACTGGTAATTTTTATATGATTCATATTATCTACACTGGATTAATAGGACATTTAGGGCAAAGCTATGATTTACACCAATCTACTGATGAAAGAGTTTTTAGATATTAATGAAAGTGAAATACGAGAAGGCAAATTAGATAAGGAGTTAGACCTTATCTTAAAAGAAGGGTTTTTACCGATAGGTGACTGCGTTTTTCTAGAAAAAATATTCCCTTCAAGCTATGCTCGCTGTTCAATTGAAAAACATAAGATTGAAAGACAATTTACTGATTTTTCGGGTTATGAAGTTTCTACTAATAGGTTTCATATAGAAGATTTTACAGACCAAGACCCGTTCATCCAGTCCATCATATTTTCTAACAAATTCAAGAAAAAATGGCTTATAGACTTTCCTTTAGAGAGCGTTAATATAACAATAGGTTTTCAAGATGATGAGGTTGGGAGGTTTGCAACTTTTACTTTTCACAAGAGTAGGAACGGTGAAGTAGTGCATGATATCAATAGCCTTGAATTATATGCTCAGCCTATATACGTTGAAGTTATATCTGGCAGATCGATGCCTGTATAGCGCACCGATTACGATAGAATATGTATGGTAAGTACACCATGAAGTACACTGTGACTATTTCAGCGAGTTAAAACGTTGATGCCATTAGCTCACAGCTTAGCGTTCAAGTCCTCACTAGGGAACCATTATTTTCCCCAATGCCTATCATAACGTAAGAAAGCGAACGATATTTTATAACCAAAAAATGTAATAAACAGTGTAATATTAAACTGGCTTTACAATACCCTCTAACAAACTCGCAAACCCTTGCATATACGCGGTATCTTGGCTTGACGTGCGCGTCGCTGCATACAGCTGACAATGTACACCTTCTCCTAGTGGTCGCGAGACGACCCAACCTTTTTTCTCATATTCGGCCACTACCCAATCAGGCAATGCTGCTACGCCGCGCTCACTAGCAACCAGCTGAATCAGCATCGCGGTGAGCTCGGTCGTACGAACACTCTCAAAACTTACTTGCGCTGGCGTCATAAAATTAGCAATGATATCGAGGCGTTTTGCCTCTACCGGATAAGCAATTAATGTCTCGTTAATCAAATCATTGGGGTCAATAAATTTTTGAGCAGCTAAATCATGCGTTGGTGAAAGCACCAAACGACTCTCATATTCAAACAATGGCTGATAGCTGATACCGTCGAGCGGTAAATCACTGGTAGTAATAAGCAGATCAATATCACCTTCCATGAGTAGATGATGCGGCTCAGGCTCAAACCCTGTGGCAAAGTCTAGCTCAACATCCGACCATTCACGGCGATAGTGGTTAAGTATTGGCATAAGCCAATCAAAGCAGCTGTGGCACTCTGATGCTAGGCGCAACCTGCCTGCTTGACCATGCGCTAAGCGTTTAAGGTTAGATTTGGTACGAGTAACTTGCGGTAGGATATTGTCTGCCAATGCCAATACTGCTTTACCTGCTGGCGTAAAACTAAGCGGGCGCGTCCGACGATTGACTAAGCTAATGTCGTAATAGTTCTCAAGCTCTTTCAGTTGATGTGAAACGGCAGAGGCGGTAACGTGTAGTTCATCCGCCGCTGCTGCAAGTGAACCATGCGCTCGTAGCGCGGTTAATGTATTAAGATGACGTAGCTCAAGCATAATATAACCTAACCGCTAAGGTGAGAAAAATTCATTATAGTCAATATAGCGCTGACTTTCACTCATAGTCCGTTATTAATAAGTAGCTAATAAGCAATTAGTTAGCAATCAACATCTAGCGCTTGCGTAATAATAACTGTGAGATAACCACCAATACTAGTGAAGCAACTAGCAATAACGTACCAATGGCGTTGACTTCTGGCTTGAGTCCTACGCGCACCATAGAATAAATGCGCAGCGGTAAAATCTCATAGCTAGGTCCTGTGACGAAGGTCGAAACCACCACATCATCTAGCGATAGGGTAAAAGCCAGCAACCAACCTGCCATGACGGCTGGCAAGATAACTGGAATCAATACGGTGCGCACCATGGTTGATTCGTTAGCACCCAAGTCGCGTGCCGCTTCCATTAAACGCTCATCTAAACTACTCAACCGCGCAAAGACGGTAATGACAACGAATGGCAAGCAAAAAGTAATGTGCGCCAATAGCAATGAGACAAAGCCCAATTGTAAACCAATCAATAAAAACAGTGCTAGCAATGAAATAGCCAATACAATCTCAGGCGACATCATAAGTACAAACAGCAGCCCATTTAGTAAGCCTTTACCGCGAAAATTATAACGATGTAAAGCTAGGGCAGTGAGTGTGCCTATCAAAGTCGAGACAGTGGCCGCCACCAACCCTAATACAATCGAGTGCCAAAATGCATCGAGCATCGCTTGGTTATTAAACAGTGACTCGTACCACTTTAAGCTAAATCCGCCCCAGTTGTAGCCAATTTTTGATTTGTTAAAGGACATTACCACCAAGACAATAATAGGTAGGTACAACAGGGTATAAATCAGTCCAAGATATCCTTTGGCGGCGATATTACCAATCTTGAGCGTACGAGTTTTTTTATTCGGTGAGCTATAAGACATTAGGCCACCTCGTTAAAATCGGTTTTGCCAATGCGGCGGCTACTGGCACGGTAGGCAAGTAATAATACTGCCATTGCCAGTGTCAATAAAACGCTAGCTGCCGCACCAAAGGGCCAATCACGCGCATCCAAAAATTGGTTTTTGATGATATTACCAACCAGTAAATTACGAGAACCACCCAAGATATCAGCCACATAAAACATGCCCATTGCAGGCAACAGCACGAGCAGTACACCAGAGATAATACCAGGGGTCGTTAATGGCAGTACTACATGCCAAAAGGTCTGTGCTCTAGTTGCGCCCAAATCCTGCGAAGCCAGTAGCATGTCATTACGCAAGTCGGTAAATACTGCATATAGCGGTAGCACCATAAACGGGAATAACAAGTAAGTTAGTCCTGCGATCACTGCGCCTTGGGTATATAAAATATCGATTGGCGTATCGATTACACCGATGGCTAATAGCAATTTGTTAATCAAACCGTTATTGGCAAATAGTAATTTGAGCGCATACGTCCGTACCAAAGAGTTGGTCCAAAATGGCAGTATCAGTAGTAGCATCAGCAGCGGTTGCCAACGCACTTTCGCCTTAGAAACCAGCCATGCAAAAGGGTAGCCAAGCAGCAAGCAAATAACCGTTGTGATACCTGCCATCCATAATGAGTGGACAAATACCTCAAAATACAATGGATCAATCATCCGCACATAGCTGTCGATGCTAACAGGTAAGCTGATAAACGCACTGCTATCACGGGTCAAAAAACTGACAGCGATGACTAGGATATTTGGTAATAGTGCAAATATCAGTAGCCAACCCCAAATTAGCCAAAGCGTAGCGGTACGAAATGGACTTTTACTGCCTAAGTGGTTGCGGGCCATCAGCTACCATCCTTTTGTACAGTTATGTCTGGCACAGTTTCAGAGTCTTCTGGCAATACCCATTCCCAGCCATCTACCCATGAGACTTTGACGCCCTCGTTTAGTTTGTAATCAAAGCTCGGGTCATCCTCATCAAAAAACTCAGAGGCCTTAATGATATGACCATTTGCCAGTTCGATAATTGAGTCTAAAGTGCTACCTTTATAGTTACTCTCGATGACACGGCCTAACAGTCCGCTATGCTCGTTGTCTTTTGGATCATATATTCGTAAGTCTTCGGGGCGAAGTAGTAAATTGACGATATCGCCCACTTGCACGTCATTGGCAAAATTGGGACGACGTAAGTTGCGTAAGGTGGTCGGCCCTTCTTGCGCCTGTGCTTCACAGACTTCGACCTCGATACGTCCGTTGGTCACTTTGCCATCGCGATCTGGCTGGTCTGGATGGACACCTTTGACCTCAGCTTTGAACAAATTCGTCTCACCGATGAATTTGGCAGTAAACAGGTTGGCAGGGGTTTCATAAATCTCGATAGGCGTACCGATTTGCTGGAACGTACCGTCTTTCATCACGGCAATACGGTCTGACATCGACAGCGCTTCTTCTTGGTCATGGGTCACGAAAACAAAGGTAATGCCAAGTTCACGTTGCAGACGCTTGAGTTCAGATTGCATTTGCAGGCGCAGTTTATGATCGAGCGCGGATAATGGCTCATCAAGTAATAGCAGTTTAGGGCGGTTAATCACTGCGCGTGCAATCGCAACTCGCTGCTGCTGACCACCAGACAAATCTTGCGGCTTGCGGTTGGCCAAATGCTCTAGCTGTACCATCGCTAGCATCTCGCTAACACGTCTTTGGATTTCATCTTTTGGTACTTTTTTTAGCTTTAGGCCATAAGCCACGTTTTGGGCGACGCTCATATGAGGGAACAATGCATATTGCTGAAATACGGTATTGACCGGACGTTTATCAGCGGATAAGCCTGCCATCTGTACACCATCCAAATATATCGCTCCAGCATTAGGCTGCTCAAAGCCTGCAATCAAGCGTAGTAATGTCGTCTTACCACAGCCTGATGGGCCAAGCAGCGTCAAAAACTCACCATGTTTGATATCAAGGTTGATGTCTTTTAGGACTTCGGTTTGATCATAAGTTTTTTTTAGACCAGTCAGTTGCAGCAGCACCTGATCATCATGAGGTGACGCAGAGGTGTTATGCGTATTTTGAGATAAATCGGTCATAATATCTGTTCCTAAGCGTCCAATTTCTGTATACAGCTGACTGTCATTATAGGGATTGGCATGAGCGTAAGCGCGGTCTGAATGCTGCCTGAGTGCTGCGTATTATAACAAACCCTTGGTATAAGTCAGTGCAAGTTCATTATAAGTTACGCGAGTAATACTGTCGTAGCAGCGATATATACAGCTATATTTTTAAATGTGACTACATTCACCTAGCGATATTTAGACAAATTTTTTTACCGTTTTTGGGTTTTTATTCCTATACAATCACGTTATGGCTGACAAATATTATTAGCCTGATAGTTTGACGATAATTAGTCAGTCTGTGCTGGAATACATGTATGCAAAACAGCTTATAACTCTAATATTATTGATGATAAAGGATCTCTCATGCCTACCGATATACGTCCAACCACAGGTCAAGAAGCGCTTGAGCTTTTAAAAGCAGGTAATGCACGCTACGTTGATAGCCTCACCAGTACCGATGAGTATATGCAGCGCCGTCCAGAGTTGGTCAAGGATCAAAATCCATTGGCCATTATTTTGGGTTGCTCGGATGCACGAGTACCCGTTGAGATTGTTTTTGATCAAGGTTTGGGAGATTTGTTTGTTATACGAGTCGCGGGTAACGTCGTTGCACCATCACAGATTGGTTCAATCGAGTTTGCAGCTGAAGCCTTTGGCACACAATTGGTAGTGGTACTTGGACATTCAAAATGTGGCGCTGTCACGGCTTGCGTTGAGACGTTGATTAACCCTGAGCAGAACTATTCACCTAACTTGCAATCTATCGTTGATCGTATTCGCCCAAGCGTTTATAACTTACACGAATTGGCAACTGCCAATGGTCAAGACGTCGATGCAGACGAGCTGGTCGACCGCTCTATCCGCGCTAACGTACGTATGTCAGTCAGTCAGCTAAAGCATGGCTCACGTGCATTAGAGGACTTAACCAATAGTGGTCAGCTATTGGTAGTCGGCGCTGAATATGATCTAGAGACCGGAAAGGTACGATTCTTAGACAGCTAATATATCTAAATATGAACATACTTTGTTCATATCCTTACAAAACCCTATCAATTATTTTGCCAATTCTTATTATGATGAGAGACAGCAGTGAATCATGACAGTCGTGATTCGCTTATTTATAACACTCTTTTTTGAATAACCTTAGGATAACTATGTCTACTAACGATAATAATTCGACCATCGCACAGCCTGCTAGCAGTGTTAGCACGAATGGCGTTCAGCCAATCTCATCAAAGACGACCGGTTTTACTTTTAACCACACCATGCTGCGTGTCAAAGACCCTGTTAAATCGCTAGAGTTTTACACTGGCGTCTTAGGTATGACCTTGCTTGCCGTTAAGAAGTTCCCTGACATGGGATTCGATTTATATTTCTTGGCTAAGTTGACCGAAAGCGAGCGCGAAAACTTGCCAACTGGCGATGACTTAGAAATCTTTGCTTTCCGTCAACGTGGTATTTTAGAGTTGACGCACAACTACGGCACCGAGACAAAAGCTGACTTTAGCTATCATGACGGCAATCAGGATCCACAGGGTTTTGGTCATATTTGTTTTAGCGTTCCAAGCTTGGATGAAGCGGTTGCTTGGTTTGATAAAAACGACGTCGAATTCAAAAAACGTCCAGAAGATGGCAGTATGAAAAACATTGCCTTTATCAAAGATGTAGACGGCTACTGGATCGAAATCGTACAGGCCGATTTGATGGGCTAACTGTCATAACGACAGCACCTATTAAGATAAGTGCGTTAATAGAAATAAATAGAATAAAGGAGTATCACCCAGATGCCTACCTCTGAGGCAGACACGACACTGAGTGCTGAGACAGCTGCGCAGTCTACGACGACAGATGGGTTGACCTATCAAAGCATTCTTGGTTCGGCAAATGAGATATGGGTTGGCTTTGTTGAGCGCATCCCATATTTTGTCGCATCAATTATCGTTATCCTAATTTTTTGGTTTTTATCGATTGTCTTCAAGAAAATCGTTCACAAATTATTAGGTAGCCGTAGTCGGCATCAGAACTTGGTAAAAGTGTTTCAGCGGGTAGGCGGGGCGCTTATTTTCTTTATTGGCTTTATGATCGCCATGGTTGTTGCTATTCCAGGATTTACACCAGCTAAGCTAATCGGCGCACTAGGTATTGGTTCTGTGGCTATCGGTTTTGCTTTTAAAGATATCTTTCAAAACTTGCTCTCTGGTATTTTGCTCCTGATTTCAGAGCCGTTTCGTATCGGTGATCAGATTGTCTCAGGCGACTATGAAGGAACGGTCGAAGATATTAAAATCCGCGCAACTACTATCAGGACTTATGATGGCAGGCAAGTAGTGATTCCAAATTCAGATCTCTATACTTCAGCATTGACCGTCAATACCGCTTATAAGCAGCGCCGTCTACAAGTCGCAGTTGGTATTGGTTATGAAGATGACATCGAAGCGGCCAAAGCTGAGATTATAAAAGCATTAGACAAGATAGAGAGTGTCTCAAAGAAAGCAACACCAAGCGTGATTGCTACTGGTTTTGGCGGTTCGTCCATTGATCTAATGGTACGTTGGTTTATCGAAGATGGTACGCAAGCTAATAAGGTTGCCTCGATTCATCAAGTAATTGTAGGTATCAAAAATTCATTGGATGCAGCGGGCGTAAACATTCCATTCCCAATACGTACGATTGATTTGAGTGATCCTTCAGTGAGTGCAATCGTTAATAAAATGAACGAGCAGCAAGACGTTGTGGATGTGAATAAAACAGTGGCAGAGTAGGGCGCTCGGTGAAATATTTAATTAGTGTCAAAAATGTGATATCTAATAATACTTAGAAAACTAAAAAACCGCCACATCAATTGATATGGCGGTTTTTTTATACGTGTCGACTTGCGATAAATATAAAGGCTTATTCGTCTTTTGCTCTAAAGTCGGTATGGCATGATTTACAGCTTGCACCAACTTGTCCAAAGGCAGGTTTAACATCGTCCATGCTAGTAGCGTTTTGAGCAGCAGCATTTAGCTCAGCAGTGACTTTTTGAAAGTTTTCAGCTTCAGCACTGAAGCCATCAGCATTAGACCAAACCGCTTCGGTAGCATTGCCTACCGCTTCTGGGTCTTCAAAATGACTCCAAGGCTTGGCGGCATCTTCTGCCAAGAACGCCGCTTGCTCTTTAAATACATCCGTATCAAATGTGTCAGGTGCTTTTGCCATATCACCCATGACGCCCATTGCGTCGCCCCAGTTTTTCATGGTGTCTTGACGCGCTTGTACGTCAGGGTTAGATCCTGTTGAAGTGCTACAGGCCGTTAGACCTAGTGCAGCTGCCATCAAGGTAACGCTAAACAGAGATTTGAAAGATTTGTTGGTATGAACCTGTGCCATATGACTTACTCCTTTAAACTTGGCTAATAGTAAGCGCGATTACAAACGCTCGCTTTGACTTAAAATATAGTTATACAAAATACTGCCTAAAATTCTTTTGAGCACAGTTGCTAATAAAGAACGTCTTCTATTGTAACGGTTATCTGGGCGATGGGAATTATATAGTTGTTATATCCTCGTAATATTTTAAATAAGCATACCTTAACTTGGTTGTTACTGCTTATAGTTGATTGCGATGATTGTATTGGTAAATACACGACATGTTTTTTACAATAATAACGTGAGAGTTGCTCGTTTGAATGGTACCGACAATAAAAAAGGCCAGCAAATAGAGGCTGACCTTTTTAATATTTTCCAAAAATATAAATGCCGTGATATTCACGAAACTTATAGTGCCAACCAATCACGCGGCTTTAGATAATAATCGGTCAACTCAAATTCAGGCGTTCCTTCAGCAGGCTCAAAACGATAATGCCAGCTGGCAAGCGGTGGCATGCTGACTAGGATGGATTCGATACGTCCATTACTCTGTAGCCCAAATAGCGTTCCACGATCGTAGACCAGATTGTATTCGACGTAGCGGCCACGGCGATAGAGCTGAAACTCGCGCTGCGTTTCAGTATAAGGCGTATTTTTACGTTGTTCAAAAATCGGCATGATACCGTCAAGATAACCGTTGCCCACGGCTTTCATAAAGTTAAAGCAGGTCTCAAAATCCCAGCCGCGACTTTCGGTACTGACGTCATCGTAAAACAGACCACCAATACCGCGCTGCTCATCACGATGGCGTAGATGGAAATACTCATCACACCACTGTTTAAAATCAGCGTAAATATTGTCCCCAAAAGGCGCACACAAGTCGTGACAAACTTGATGCCAGTGTACACAATCAGCGAGTACTGGATAGAATGGCGTTAAGTCAAAACCACCGCCAAACCACCAGATAGGAGCTTCGCCTTCGGCTTCTGCTACGAATAAACGCACATTGGCATGGCTCGTAGGCACGTTTGGATTTCTGGGATGCACAACTAGCGACACGCCCATTGCTTGGGCTTTACGTCCAGCGATATTAGGGTGACGCGCTGTCGCCGAGGCGGGGAGGTTATGTACATGAATATGGCTAAACATGACGCCCGCTTTTTCGATGACTTCACCATCTGCCAATACGCATGACCGACCGCCGCCGCCTTCAGGACGTTCCCAGTCATCAGGTACAAAGGTCGCATGCTCGTTGTTATTAGTGCTGCCGTCACGCTCTTGTGCTTCTAGCGATTCACAGATGCGTGCCTGTAAATCAACCAAAAATTCACGCACTCGCATGATGTCGTTATTGGTTGGCGTCGTCACTGATGCTACCGTTGATAAGTCTGTTTCGTTATTTGTATTTGTAATACTCATAAGATATCTATTTATTCAGGTGTATGGCGGTATTAAGGTCTGTATCGAGAGAAGCGTCTATATCAAGATTGATATTTTTATCAAACAAGTGGCCCATGCGGTCACGTTTGGTTGCTAGATATTCCGCATTCATATCATTGACACCGACCAACAATGGCACTCGTTCGACAACATCAATACCATGCTCAGTCAGATAAGCGACTTTGTTTGGATTGTTGGTAATGAGCCTGACAGCGTCGACACCGACATGGGCCAGCATCGGACCACACATATCATAGATACGCGCATCAGCAGGCAAGCCTAACATAAGATTAGCATCCAGCGTATCATGCCCTTGATCTTGAAGGGCGTACGCACGAATCTTATTGGTCAAACCAATACCGCGGCCTTCTTGACGCAAATACAAAATCGCACCGCAACCTGACTCTTGGATGGCTTGCATGGCAGTATTGAGCTGCGGACCGCAGTCACATTTCAATGAGCTAAACGCGTCGCCTGTCAGACATTCAGAATGAATGCGAATGAGCGGTACTTGCTTCGCTATCGATTCATCTTTTTGGTTCAATATCATGTCGTCTAAAGGTTGTTTAGCGATATCGTCTGTCTTTTGATCGACCACAGCTAGACCAACGGTCAGCATGACATGCTCTTGACCTTCGCTATTTTCAAAGATATGAATATCAAACTCGCCGTGACGAGTGGGTAATTTGGCACTAGTGATAAATTGATATGACATTGCTGTCCTACATAAGCCTAAAGTCGTGGCGGTGAAAAGTATGTTATTGCTGTTCGAGATGAGCGCTGTTAGAGCCGGTTACTGTTCGAGATAACTACTGTTTTCGAAATAACTATTAGTTGAGATGAGCATGTCATCTCAACTTTACTGCTAAGATTAAGATGATACCAGTATAACCTGTTCATAAAGACAGCGTGCTCATTGTATTTTTTATAAAAACACACAAAGTTCACAGACGACGCACGATGATTAAAGCGACAATTAAAAAAAAATGCTATTATGCCATACTATTTTGACGGATACAGTGACAAGTCTTTACCCTTACATTACTATGTCGTCACTAACATCCGCTATTGATGCAAAATAATAGGGCATAATGTCACCCTTCAGTTGTCAATAGTATGAAAGCATCAATATTTTGATATCAAAACGTTGGTATTGACGCGCAGTCTATTGTCTAGCGTGTCTACTGTCGTAAGTAGCGCAGCTATACAAATACGAAAGTTGCATGAATAATTATATGGTCGATTACATCAATAATGATGTAGGTATTATTGACGTCTTTTGATTATAGTCACCGCTATATTTTAAAGACACGTCTTGTCAGCAGATTGGTAGGTATCGTACGGTTTATGCAGCAGTCACCTCATTCTCCAAAGTCTCAGTCCCTATCTACATCAGTGCTGGATTCTGCTGCTCAGCTATCGAGCTTACAGCAGACCTATACTGTAATTCCACGTGTGCGTCCTCATACGCCATTGCTTGATGCAATTGATACACCCACTGACCTTAGTACGCTTTCGGCTGCCAAGCTTATTACGTTGGCTGATGAATTGCGCCTTTTTCTATTGTATTCAGCTGGTCAGAGTGGTGGGCATTTTGGTGCCAATTTGGGCGTGGTCGAGCTAACTATAGTATTGCATTATTTGTTAGAGACACCGCAGGATCAAATCGTCTGGGACGTGGGTCATCAAGCCTATGCTCATAAAGTACTGACCGGTCGCCGTGAGCAGCTAGGTACTATCAGATCTAAAGACGGTCTGACGGCGTTCCCTGAGCGCGCAGAGTCTGTCTACGATACATTTGGTGTTGGTCATTCATCGACTTCTATTTCAGCTGGTCTGGGTATGAGCCTCGCACTGCGTTATCAAGGCCGCGAGCAAACGGTTGCTTGCATCATCGGCGATGGTGCGATGACAGGCGGTATGGCATTTGAGGCCATGAATGACGCAGTACAGCAAGATGCTGATTTGCTGGTCATTCTAAACGATAATGATATGTCGATATCTTGCTCTATCGGCGGATTTTCACGACATTTAGCCATGCTTTGGGAATCAGGTTATCAAGTTGATATCTCTGAGTCAGGTGAGCCAGTACTCTGCCACCGTCCTGATATGCAAGCGTTCGATCGCCGCAAGCGTCACAAAGAGATGCGTGATGTTCCGCAGCTAGAAGACAACTTATTCAAAGCGATTGGTTTTACCTATTTTGGTCCATTTGATGGGCATAATATTCCTGAGCTGCTGCGCGTATTGTCACTGGCAAAACAAATAAAAGGCCCAGTATTGGTACATATCTATACGACTAAGGGTAAAGGCTTTGCGCCAGCAGAGTTAGATCCAGTGGGCTATCACGCAATCAGTAAATTGCCAGTCGAAAATCATAAAGAGCATGAAGAGTCTAAAGCTGACTCCATAGAGCAGCCAACGAAACAACCAAGTACAAAGCCAGCGTTAAAATATTCGCAAGTGTTTGGCCAGTTCTTATGTGATAAAGCGGCCGAAGACGATAAACTACTAGCTGTCACCCCTGCTATGGAAGAAGGCTCAGGTATGACGGACTTTGCTCGTCACTTTCCAGAGCGTTTCTTTGATGTGGCCATTGCTGAGCAACATGCTGTCACGCTAGCGGCTGGGATGGCAACTCAAGGCGTCAAACCTATTGTCGCAATTTACTCGACGTTCTTGCAGCGTGGATATGATCAGCTGATTCATGACGTGGCTCTACAGAATCTCGATGTGATGTTTGCCATAGATCGAGCGGGTCTAGTCGGTGAAGACGGTGCGACGCATGCTGGCGTATTTGATTTTGGATTCTTACGTTGTGTGCCTAATATGGTGATTGCAGCGCCAAAAGATGAGAACGAGTGTTACCATTTGCTCAATACTTGCTATGAGTATCAAGGGTGCACGGCTGTACGTTATCCGCGTGGTACAGGTACGGGTGCTGATATTGAGCAGCCCGCCCAAACTTATAAAGTTGGCGAAGCAGTTGTCGAGTCAGTATTAGGTAAAGCTGACGCACCTTACAAATTGGCATTATTGGCCTTTGGCACGATGGTAGCAACTGCTCAGCAAGCAGCAGAAACCCTAATAAATAACGATGCAGCATTAGATTACCAGATACATGTGATCAATATGCGCTGGGTAAAACCGCTAGATACAGCAATGCTTGAAACGTTATTAGCGCAAGGGGTCACTCATATAGCAACCCTAGAAGAGCACATGATTATGGGCGGCGCAGGTAGTGCAGTGAATGAATATTTACTAAACGAGTCGGCAGTATTTAAGCAAAGTCGTCCAGCTATTGCTAATATCGGTATTCCTGATCGCTTTATTGCTCATGGCTCCCAAGCAGAACAATTGGCCGACTGTGGTCTAAATGTCGAAGGCGTGATCAAACAGCTCAAAACGTTCTTATCGTAAGCAATGTTTTTAACGTTACAATATTTTTTAAAAAATTAATGCGTTAAAAAGGTCTTACTCAAAACTAATATAAGCTCCTTAAACAGAGCAAACGCCTACTAGCCGTAGGTGCTAACTTTTTTACAACTTGCGCAGTTTAGATGATCGCCAAAGTACTGGCTTGGTCAGCGTGACGGTTTTTTCGTTTTTATCGAACAATTTTAGTATAATGCGGGTGTCTTTTATAAGTTTCCGTTTATAAGAGACACGTTTTTAATCGCATAGATGTGGTGTGATGCGGCGGCTGTTTGGCATGTTGTGGGCACAAAGTTAGTCTTATTTTTTTATATTCATTCATCAAGCAAATAGGTTATTTATGGAACCCATGGTCGTCATCGCAGCGCGTACTGCTGAAAAAGTTGGTAAAGAGATTTTATATGCGCATCAAAACCGCCACAAAATCGAGTTAGATATTGAGTCTAAAGGACTTGATGGTCTGGTTACCCGCATTGATCGCTTTAGCGAAGAGCTCACGATTGAGACGCTAAAAGCCAGCTATCCTAATCATTCATTTTTGGGTGAAGAGTTTGGTATGCAAGAAGGCCGCGGCGAAGATGCTGACTGGTGCTGGATTATCGATCCACTAGACGGCACTAAGAACTTCGTTCATGGTGTACCGCAGTTCTGCGTATCTATCGCTGTACAGCATAAAGGTGTTACCCAACATGGTGTGGTCTATGATCCAGTACGTGATGAGATGTTCTCAGCGAGCCGCGGTAAAGGCGCGCGCTTGAACAATCGCCGTATGCAAGTGAGCGAGCGTAAAACCATTGATGGCGGTTTCTTTACGACAGGACATCCGCTTGAGCGTAAGCGCAATGGCGAAGTTATCTCTTATGCTAAACAGCACTTTGAGAGCTTACAGAAGATATCTGAGGCAGGTGGTCAGGTACGTCGTATGGGTTCAGCTGCGCTTGATTTGTGCTATGTTGCCGCTGGTCGTTTTGACGGTTATTTTGAGATGTCTATCAAGCCTTGGGACATCGCTGCGGGCGAGCTTATCGTGACTGAAGCACGCGGTGTGGTGGTTGATCATACTGGCGCGCACAACTCTATGACATCAGGCTCTATCTTCGCTTGTAATGTGAAATTGCTCAAGCCATTGATGCAAACAGTTGTACAAATTTGGGGTGACGCAATCTAAACGTTAACCTCGTTGGTATTAACGTTTAGCGCTTTCAGGATTTAAATTCAAGTAATATCTATATTGAGTATGAATGAAAAAAGCTGGTTCCATTATGGAGCCAGCTTTTTTGTTTTATCATTACCCTGATTGCCTGCTTTATCTTCGACGGTAATACCTTTGAATGCTAACTCTTTACTGGTAGTTTCTAGCAGCTGCAACTCTTCTTCTATCAGCATTAGCATATCTTGTACGCGAGGCAGCGCCTTGCTACAAGCGGTGATACCAAATTCAATCTTATCTAAATAACTGGCTAAGGTGATATTCATCGCTTGACCATTAAAGACAATAGAAGCGGGGTACAACGATTGCAGACGTGCGCCATTCCAGTACAGCGGTTTTTCAGAACCAGGTACGTTAGAAATAATCAGGTTAAATGCCTGCTTTCTAGGAAACAGTCCTGTCGCCAAATTAATGCCTTGCCACGCGTATGAGACGATACTGTAGTTAATGACCTGCGCTTGGTTCATGCGGCGAAAGCGACGTTTGCCGTTATTCATACTACGATGGATAAGCTCTATCCTGCGCAGTGGATTGTCCAAATGCGTACCCAAGTTTGCCAATACAAATGACAGCTGGTTGCCCGAGATACTGTTATCCGTACGCAGTGACATCGGTACAAAAGCAATCAACGGTTTGCTCGGTAGCGCATCCATTGAGATTAGATAACGACGAATAGCGCCTGCACAGACCGCCAGTACCACATCGTTTCTACTAATTTTGAGCCTTTCAGCAATATCGTTAAACCGCTGTATATCATAAGACTGTGCGGCTATACGCCGTGAGGCTGATATACGTTTATTCAGGATACTCATCGGTGCGTCAAAAGTACCGACGTACCCTTCATCACCGTAGTTTTTTACATTATCTAGCAGTTCTGTAAATACAGGTTTGATGGTAGATATCTGCTCTTTTATTATGCCCCTGATAGATCGTTCGGCAGGTAAGATAGCGTTTACTTGGTTACGATGGCGCGCCATCAACGACCAGACAGGAAGGGTCACTGGCTCGGTTGGCGATTGTGATAAGGATTTTTGAACCAAACGCATCGCTGCGATACCATCAACCAAAGAGTGATGAATCTTAAAATACCATGCAAAACGTTCAGGTCCACCCTCGACTTCTGGTTGTATACCTTCAATAACATGACATTCCCACAAAGGCATGGCGCGATCTAATAAACGCCCATGTTCTCTTGAGACGTACATCAATAGTTCACGTACGCGTCCAGGACTTGGTAGCGCGACATGATGCAAATGATGCTCGACATCAAAGTCTTTGTCTTTTTTCCAAAAGGCTAAATGCTCAAGTACCTGATTAAAAGGAAAGCTGGGCGGCACATCAGACTCTTGCATTTGTTTTACCAATTGATAGACAAAATCGCTATCCGCATTGTCTGGTAATTCAAATACAAACAGTCCACCAACGTGCATGGGCTGTTTACGCGACTCAAGAAGTAGAAACAACTGGTCGACTGCTGTGAGAAGTCGCATAATAAATCCTTTTATGACGATAAGTGTTATGTGAAAATTATAATAAATAGAGATTCAATCAAATAACATTTTTTATTATTTTATAGAGCGTGTTAAGCAATCAACCATAGCACTGACAGCGCCATACGTAAATACTCAACACGCTCTATTATGATATGTCATCTATACTTCAATTTATTGGAAGAAATACCCAGTCTGTGGTGAGCTAGCAGTAGCCATCTTACGCATAGGCATACGACCTGCCAAAAACGCAGCGCGCCCTGCCCACATAGCATGTTTCATTGCGTGCGCCATCATTACTGGGTTTTGCGCATTGGCAATAGCTGAGTTCATCAGTACACCATCACAGCCAAGCTCCATCGCAAGTGCAGCATCAGACGCAGTACCGACACCAGCGTCAACCAATACGGGTACTTTGGCGTTTTCGATGATGAGACTTAGCGTATGACGATTGAGTAGACCAAGTCCTGAACCAATCAAGCTGCCAAGCGGCATAATAGCGACACAGCCCATGCTTTCTAACTCTTGTGCGACGATAGGGTCATCTGAAGTATAAACCATCACTTCAAAGCCATCATCGATCAATACTTTGGCGGCTTTTAAAGTTTCCATAACATTTGGATATAAGGTTTTTTCGTCCCCCAATACCTCAAGCTTAACCAAATTATGCCCACCCAATAACTCGCGAGCAAGCTTACAAGTGCGAATGGCTGTTTCGGCGTCAAAGCAGCCAGCAGTATTCGGTAATATCGTATATTTATCAGGTGAAATCACATCTAATAAGTTAGGCTCATCACTGTTTTGTCCAATATTGACACGGCGAATAGCAACGGTCACGATTTCGGCTGCTGAAGCGGCAATGGCTTCTCCAGTCTCTGTCATGTCTTTATATTTACCGGTACCGACTAACAGACGCGAAGAAAAGGTACGGCTACCGACAGTAAAGGTATCTTGTAAAAGTGGTGTTGGATGAGTAGTGCTAACGTTCTCTGACATAACGGAAAATCCTAATATCGAGCGGGAGAAGGGACAGACAAAATATGATGGGCAATCTAAGCAATCTAAAAGTTGTAATAGACAATGGCAAGCTGTCAGAAAAAAAATCGCATGATATGCTAACTCTGATAGTAATAATATGTGCTGGGCGATAGATATAAAGCGCCAGTCACATAAAATAATACCCGTCTAAAACAAAATGCTATTATAACAAACTCATGCAACCTTACTGGCAGTCTTTTTTGATTCGAACTGTTAAGGACAAGGCATCCATCATGTCTTGACGTGCGTACTTCTTATCCTCTCCTCACTTATTGGGCCGTCTTTATGATGCAATTGCCATACAGCTTTGCGAAACGCCATCAGATTTTGGCCATACTTGCGATAGATCCAGAATTGCCGCCAACATTGGTACTCACCAAAGCGACTCCGTTGTCAGCGATTAATGAAGCGGTACGGTTTTTACAGCAGCAAGGCATTCGCGGTGTACCTACTTATGAAAGTATCAGCGCGAACGATTTTGAAAAACGTATGAACGCAGCTTATGCTGGCAATACAGGAGAGTCGCAGCACATTGCTGCTGGACTTGAAGACCACCCTGATCTCGATAGCTTGGCAGATAGCGTCCCTGAAACTGAAGACTTGATGGATCAACAAGATGATGCACCTATCATTCGTCTGATCAACGCCTTGTTGTCCGAAGCCATTCGCTTAAGTGCCTCAGACATCCATATTGAAACCTTTGAAAAGCGTTTGGTCGTCCGTTTCCGAGTTGATGGTGAGCTCAAAGAAATCATCACACCGAAGCGCCAATTGGCTCCACTGCTAGTCTCGCGTATTAAAGTAATGGCTAAATTAGATATCGCCGAAAAGCGAGTGCCGCAAGATGGTCGTATTAGTTTAAGACTGGCAGGGCGAGAGGTCGATGTGCGTGTATCGACTTTGCCATCAAGCTTTGGTGAGCGTGTGGTGATGCGTCTATTAGATAAGCAAGCTGGCCGTCTTAACATGACGTATTTGGGGTTGTCTGATAATGACTATACTGAGCTAAAGCGCTTAATCCATCGTCCGCATGGCATTATTTTGGTGACAGGGCCGACTGGCTCGGGTAAAACCACGACGCTATATTCTGCATTGACCGATTTAAATGATCAAACTCGCAATATCTTGACCGCTGAAGATCCGATTGAGTTTCAGCTCGATGGTATTGGGCAGACGCAGGTCAATAATAAAGTAGACATGACATTTGCTAAAAGTTTGCGTGCAATGCTCCGTCAAGATCCCGATGTAGTGATGGTTGGTGAAATTCGTGATTTAGAGACAGCAGAGATTGCCGTAAAGGCTTCTTTGACAGGGCATTTGGTATTATCGACGCTGCATACCAACACTGCTATCGGTGCAGTCACTCGCTTACAGGATATGGGGGTTGAGCCGTTTCTGTTGTCGTCGTCGCTTATTGGCGTAGTAGCGCAGCGTTTGGTGCGTACCTTATGTTCACATTGTCAAAGCTGGCAGGCTGCTGATACTGAGCAAGCCAAACTATTTACCGAAATTGGTATTGGGTCAGGGTTGAAAAGTGATGCCGAAGATATAGCAAGTGAGTCGATTCGTTTGCCCAAGCCAGTAGGCTGCGATAAATGTAATCAGTCAGGGTTTAAAGGCCGTACCGCAATCTATGAAGTCGTGCCAATCGATGATACATTGCGCCGTATGATTCATAGCAATACGGCTGAGTATGAGCTGGAAGAGTATGCGCGCCAGCAGACTCCATCGATTCGTGCAGATGGTTTGCGTAAGGTCATAGAAGGGCGCACGACATTGGAAGAAGTGCTGCGAGTGACGAAAGAGAGCGCCTTAACGGATGACACGATACTGGTATAAATTTGCAGACTAGATATCGGTATATCAGACAAAAAACAACTGGCGTGGATAGCCAGTTGTTTTAGTTTTAACGTTTTTCTAATTGTGGAGCTTTAGAGTTTTTAGTCGCTATTATTTTGCAGCCATACATTCAATCTCAACGCTTGCTCCAGCAGCCAGTTCTGATACGCCAAAAGCCGAGCGTACAGGATAAGGCTTTATCATCTCAGACTTGTAGACCTTATTAAAATCATCAAAGTCATCCATATCAGTCAGCATGACCATACATTTAACGATATCAGACTTACGGTAGCCATATTTTAATAGCGTGATATGGATGTTATCGAGCACTTGTTTGGTTTCAGCTTTGATACCGCCTTTGACCAGTTTGCCATCTTTAAAGCCAATTTGTCCCGACATATACAATGTATTGCCCACGCGTACAGCTTCTGAAAAAGGATAAGTACCGCCATCTCCCAAGAAAGTAGGGCTAGATTTAGCAATGCTAACAGCTGTCGTCGTATTAGCACTAGCGCTATGAACAAAACCCAATGAGCACAGAGTGGCTAGCGCTAGCGTAGATAGGCAAGTGCTAAGTTTGGACATACTGTTTCCTCATTGGGTTTGTTATCAATTTTTATTAACTACTTATCAGCACTATTATTTTGAGTAGATGAAGCATCGCTTTCTTCGATTGGTGCCTCGGTTTTAGTGTCATCTTCTGCGTCTTTTTCAGACGCTTTACCTTGGCGGCGTGCCTCTAGCTCTGCTTTTGGTATCCATGCCCAGGTCATCTCAACAACAATGGGATCACGGTCACTATCAGACTCACGATCTTTGATGACACAAGGAATAATCATCTCACCTTTGGGCGTGTTTAGGATATTCAAACGTTGTTCATCAGACAAGCTTGCCACAGCAGCAATTTGACCTTTTTTGATTGGACGATGGAAATTTACTGAGTAAGATTTAATCAGCAGGATACGATCAGAAGGCAAGTTCAAACCCAAAATAAAACCCGTTGCCGTCTCAGCCAGTAATGTGATGGCGACTGCATGGATAGAGCCGATATGGTTTTGGACGGCTTTATTGTTGTTTAAACTAACGACCACTTGGTTTGGTTCTACCGTCTCATAATAAATGCCAGTCGTGCCGACATATGGGACGACCTTGCCAAAGGCTTTAGATAAAATACTTGAGCGTGCTCCAGCAGGCAGATATTTGGTGACGGATAACAGTTTAGTAAATTGATTGCTAATTGGTTTTAGCGTACTACTGGGTTTTTCAACTGAAGATTTTGTGCTGTCAGATACTTTGGCTGGCAGTTTATTGGTCAACTTGGCGGGTAGTTTTTTTAATAATCCTGACATACAAAATTCCTTAACGTAAATGAGTTGAATGACATTCTTAGCATGGCTTTTTATGATGGCGACATAAATATAGATAATGAAAGTCGCTACAAATACTATGGTACATCAACCATTGCCTTCCTACTATTATTAGCATGAACTGCTGCGCTTACAAAACAATAGTAGCGTTGCTATGTTGCTATGTTGCTATGTTGCTATGTTGCTATGTTGCTATGTTGCTATGTTGCTATGTTGCTATGTTGCTATGTTGCTATGTTGCTATGTTGCTAGGTTATGTCATTAATTTAGATCACCACTTAAAGTAGTCTAGGTATCTTATATGCCAGCGTCATTTGGACAAAGGAAGCCGAGTGAAAGTACTACGAATAGTAGACTAAGCGAGACTGACACCGCATCTAATTTATAGAGGGTTGACTATAGTTACCATGCCAATAGACAGTCACGTTATAATGACAAAATGTTAGCATGTCTGTTTTAAACCTGTTTTCAATGCCGCTGGATAACGTTATGCCTGATATGTCTACTCATGAACCGACCAATATTATTTATACGGGCGTTGCTGGTACAGGTAAAACCTATAGATTACTGCAAATCGCGAAGCAATATACCGACTATCTATCCAAGACTGAAAATGAAGATTTATTAGAGCAGCTGCTGCAAGGTCTAAGCTGGCGCGAAGTATTATGTTTGGTATTTTTAGATTTACGTGCTGAACAACAGGATTTGTTAAAGGTACGAGAAATTATTGATCATCCTTTTTTTATGACGAAGGCTGCTCAGAACTCACGTGATAAAAATCTAGATAGCACAGCTTGGTTAGAGTTACGTAGACATAGCCCTACGAATTCTCAAACAGTCAGTTTTGATAACCGTGCTAGCCAAGCTTATTTTGATAAAGACAATAGTGGATCATGGTATTTATTGCCAGAGAGTATGGTGCTACTAGAAGATTTATCGCAGCAATTAGCAGAGTTTCAGCAAGCACAGCGTGACAACCAAGCCCATCAAAATCAAAACATCGGTCAGCAACGTTTTAGTATGGTGAGCTTCCATCAAGCCTACGGTTATGAAGAGTTTGTAGAAGGTATACGTCCTGTCATGAGTGGCGCCACTCAAGCAAATAATAGCATATCTAATCAAAATCAAATGAGTTACGCGGTGCAAGATGGGGCGTTTTTAAAGCTATGCCAACGCGCCGCCCGTGACCCTCAGCAGCGTTATGCCATGCTGATTGATGAGATTAACCGTGCTAACGTGTCACGGGTGTTTGGTGAGCTTCTTAGTTTGATAGAGCCTGATAAACGAGCGGGCAAGCCGAATGCGATGACAGTGAATTTGGCGTATTCTGGGCATGCTTTTAGTGTTCCTGCCAATGTCGATATTTATGCCACTATGAATACCCAAGACCATTCTTTAGCACCACTTGATATGGCATTACGCCGACGTTTTCGTTTCATTGACTGTCCACCGCAGCCTGATTTACTATCGACAATTTATGACAGCAATGACATTGATACTGGACTGTCTGACGGTTCAGAAGCAAGCGCGATAGATTTGAGTAAATTACTAACAGGCTTGAATAGACGTATCGTGCAGACACTGGGAATAGAAGCACAGTTGGGGCATGCGTTTTTGTTCACCGTCACTCAGTTAGAGCAATTACAAACAGCTCTCGTTGAACAAATTATTCCTCAATTGGCTCAAGCAGCTGGTGGCCAAATTACGGTGCTACAGTATATCTTTGGAGATGAGCAGCAACCGACGAGTAAGCAGTTCGTACAGGACAGTCAAGCATTGATGAATGACGAATTGTATAATCCGATGGGCAACCAAAACAATGCTTCCGCTGAACACCAAATATTTGCAGGGCAGGGTTCTTTTCTTGGTCAGTCTATGAATGTGAATAGTTATACTATCAATGCCGATTTGATTGCTAGGGATGGTGAGTTTAATAATGCTGCTATCTATCAGCGTTTGTACTAGCAGGATGACTGTTCAGTGATAACGAATAATCCATATTACGCCAAAGAGCACGCTATTAGGGCAAACAGTCGCCAGACTCGTATCCCTAACAGTAGTGTCGCTACCATGAATGTTATCACCGTGTTTGAGCATCAACGTTTGACCGTGCATGATTTTTTGCACGCGTCTGACTTCGATTGGCTAATGGCACAAGAGTTTGCAGTATTTACTATCAAGCGTAAGCAAGGGCAATGGCAGCTTAAGGTTGGGCACTATATTGGGATTATTCTCCTACCTAGTGGCATAACGCTTGAGATATTGCCAAAGCTAAATCAGTCTACTCAGAGCAATGATATCGTCCAGACCCGTCATTGGGTACAGGGTATGCTATCGGATTTAATTCATCTTGATGCGCATAACAATCGTAAGCTACCCAATACGAAAAATTTCGGTCAGTTTAGTTCCCAGTCCACTCCTTTACCGTTGAAAGTATTGCCTATATCAGATTGGCTGATTGAGCAGTTTTTGCAGCGTTTAATGGATTATCAACCAACCAAGCATTATCAGGCTCAGATTGAAAATCAGGCATCCTTGCAAGGTCGACTGCTCATCAAAGAGCAACTGCGTCACAATAGTATGCAACCGCATAAGTTCATCTGTGAAAGTAGCGTATTAAGTCACGACATGTTGGCCAATCGGCTGATTAAGAGAGCATTGGTTTACTTGATGCCTTTATTGCCCCAGTTTATTTCTTCAAAGCTGTTACAGCTATGGCAGCAGGTGTCTACGCTAAACAACCGCGAAATGCAGCAGATAGCGTTAATATATACTCAAGCAAAGCGTCAGCTAGACATTCAACCACTCCAAAAGCAAAAACTGCATGCCGCGCAGCAGTTAGTAGACTTGGCATACTGGTTATTGAAACAGACGATAGCTGCGACAGGTAACGGTATTGATCCAAATAGACAAAATTGCTCTCAGCTAAGATTGTGTTTATTGATTGATATGAATCAAGCTTTTGAGCAATGGGCAAGTCAGCGTATCGCATCTGTATTTCAGCAGATTAGTAGCAATTATCGTCCTTTTTACCAAACCCAAAGTGTCTGGCTTAACGATGCTGAGGGACTAGCATGCTTATCTATACGGCCTGATTTGCTGATATTTGAAATCGTCTCCGATGATTGTCAAAACCAGAACGATATAGTACCTAATCAAACTAAAGCCAAAAACAAAACCAAAGGTTGCTACAGTCATGTCATCGATATTAAGTGGAAGTATTTACCGCATGCCGCTGCGATTAGTGCGAGCGACGCTTATCAATTGACCAGCTATGCACAAGCTTACTTGGCGGGGCAGGTCTGGTTGGTTTACCCAGTGCTAGGTAATGATAGGCAACCAGTAGCGCTCAAGCAGCAATCACATTATAGTAATAATGATAGCAGTAGCGATGATATTAAAAACAATGGATCAATTGATGCCCATTTATGGTTAATGCCGTTTGATGTTTTGACAGGCACACTTAACGGTGAAGTACTGCCACATTTGGACAAAGCTTAATATCGTTATCAATGACAACGCGAATGACTGACTAATTGATAGATAAAAAAGGGTCTTTCTGTCACTATTTTGGCGAAATTGACGTAATTTTAAAAAAATTAGCGATTATTTGAAATTAATCGAAAATAGGTGTTGACACAATCGCCTTTACCCCTTAATATGTGCACCTCGATAGCGAGGAACATTAACAAGTTAGCGGCATTGCCAACAACGAGTTGATTAACAAACTATCGTGATAATAGAGAATTTCGGAGTGTGGCGCAGTTTGGTAGCGCATCTGGTTTGGGACCAGAGGGTCGTAGGTTCGAATCCTATCACTCCGACCATCTATTTTAAGAGCCTTACAGGCTTTTTTTTATGTATAACGGTTTAGTTTCTGATATAGTAAAATATATCGTAAAGTAAACTTAGTATATAAAAGTCCTCTAAGAGCGCCTGTAGCTCAGCTGGATAGAGCATCTCCCTTCTAAGGAGGTGGCCGCAGGTTCGAATCCTGCCAGGCGCACCATTTAGCCTGCAAATCTTGCCTATTCTTTGGCAATAGTTATGGCGGTTGTAGCTCAGTTGGTAGAGCCCCGGGTTGTGATCTCGGTTGTCGTGGGTTCGAGTCCCATCAGTCGCCCCATATTTTATTCTGTATGTACCTACATACAAATCATATCTTAATCTAAAAATATATAAGTAATAGCACTCGCCCTTGATGGCGATTTTTTTATGCCTATTCGATTTTATCTCTATATTATCTTTATAATATTAAACAGATAAAGTTTGATAGCACCTTCAATACTAGATAACCCTCCAAATTTTTATCAATACTTCCTGTAGGTTTTCCTTAAGGCCTAGCGTGACTGTGTCTCCTCTATTATTGTTTAGTAATTCTAATAAGTAAATAGACATGACGTTTTAAATGATGCATTATGCTTAAGTGTTATCACATCCATACTATTCAATAAAAATTATTTATTGGAGCAAGCATTGGCATAGAGCAAACCGACAGAAATTGTTATTAAGAATACTATTATTTTTTAAGATGAATCGTTATTAATCTGCATTATTGAGGAATTGATTGATGGACGCACTGAGTGTATTGCTGCAAAACGTGCATTTATTTGAGACTAAGTATTATCGTCTAAATGGCACTGGCAATTGGTCTTATTCTATTACTAGAAAAGACACCATTTTATTTTACTTAGTAATGTCTGGCGGTTTTTGCATTGATGTTGGTAATGGTCTACGAGAAGCTCGCGCTGGCGACATGATCATGATTCCGAATGCGCACAAGCATGTGAGTTACGCACTCAATCACCATGGCGATGTTGCTGAGTCGCTTGATGAACTATTGAGTAATTGCACCGAGCGTACACTTGATATCGATGGCGATGGCGATGGAGACCCCAATTCTTCTTTGATACTGATCGAATGTAAGTACGACAAAGAGATGATTAATCCTCTGTTGTCAGTACTGCCACCGATATTGCCTGAACTCAATGATGCTGCTGACGGTCGGTTTGAAGTGATTGATGTAGAGATAAAGCTGCTAACACTAGAAGCTGAGCGTGAGCGTATGGGCAAAACGGCCGTAATCAATCATTGGGCAAGCATCATGATGATTGAGTGTTTGCGCGTCTATATCGAAAGCTTGCCTGAAGCTACAGAAAATTGGCTCAAAGCCATGAAAGATCCATTTCTGACCAAGGCGCTAGCTGCAATGCATGGCGCACCGAGTGAAAGCTGGACCATTCATCAGCTTGCCGAAGTAGCAGGGATGTCACGTTCCAGCTTTGCACAGCGTTTCAAAGACACTGTTGGCATGCCACCACTGACTTATCTGATCGATTACCGCTTACGATTGGCGGCTCGCTATTTACGCTTACAGCAAAACAGTATTAGCCGTATCAGTGAGATGGTGGGCTACGCTTCAGATTCGACTTTTAGTCAGGCATTTAAACGTGTGTATGGTGTCTCGCCAAAAGTATACCGCCAGCAGTATCGACAGAACAATCTTGAATAGTTTTACAATTAAAATTCTAGTTCCAGTTTCTGTTTATTTAAGTAGAATCTCGAAGATAAGCGCTAAGGTCATTTATATGTCCTTGGCGCTTTTTTAATTTGTGAATACTTGTTATTTGTAGATGTTGAGTCACTCATATCTATAAGGCCTTTGGTAACTTGCTATGGCTATTTTAGTTAAGGGCAGCTGACATTGAGTCTGTGTTCAGGTACTATGGGTTGATGAGTCGTCGAGACAAAAGCGTTAGTGTTATAACGCGTTATATGTCCTTATATGCTAGGTGTATAAAAGGATCGAGACGATGTTTATCTTCGCTGCTGATGGTATGTTATGACTGAACCGACCGCAAAGCTAAATGCAGGAAACAATGGCCAACAAGAGGCTGCTGCACCTGCTAAAACAGAAAGTAATGTTGATAAAAACAATGCTGTAGAGAACCCGCATGTCGGCAAAGAGGCGCCGAAAAATGAGCCGGTAGATACACCTGATAAGGCGGCATTATTGACGATGTTTACCTTGTCAGATATCGAGGCGGTAGCAACTGAAGCAGTAATATCTGAGTCATCCGATAGTCTTACAGTAGCTGCAAAACCTGTGGCGCAAGAAACCAATGTCGCTACGCAGCGTGTTGCGCTTTATCGTGTTCAGCATGAGCGTACTCGACTGTTATATATGGCATCTGCCAATACGCGTCCTACTTACTTAGTACAAACCCTGAAGCCACAATTCGCAGAATATCAGCAATATTTACTTGCGCAGCAGCTCGATAAACGTGGGTTGATGGATACGGATACGCTCGAAAGACTCTGGCAGCAGCTGCATGTGGTCGATGACATTATTGCAGATATCGTGCGTCATATGCCTGCACAGCAGCCCGCCGGTTGGCAGCTGACGACTCAAGATGGTCGCAATCCATTGTGCTTTGCTACGGTCGGTAAGTTAAAGCACGGCAAGCCAATTCGCGACCAAGGTAGCCTCAATAGTTATGTGCTTGGACATTTTGGCGTGAGTAGCTTTACCTACGATCGAGGCTATTATATTGGTCATGTGGTTGGTTATTTATTCAGCTGTTATTATTGTGCTCACTTGTCGATCACTTATGGCGTCACAGCCCTTGGACAGCAAGTCGTGGCTGACTATGATTACGCCAGTCTTGAAACCCCGCATATGGTCAGATTATTACAAGGTCTTGACGGTTATTGCAAAAAACGCATTTATCAGTTGGCCGTTATTTGTGCGCGCTTGAGTGTTTTCGCGAGTGATAAACGTATTGAAAGAATGCTAATCGCTGAGGTCAATGACTTTGATAAAAAGCTACAGCAGCAGCATTTGGATGTCTTATTATTACAAGGTTTAATGCCTGATAGTAATGACTCAACGCCACTGCTCTAAGCGTTGAATGTCAAATTAATAAATTTCTATTAAGTCATAAATTATAACTGTCTACCTGTAAGTCTCTTAGGATATCTGTTGCCATGCCTGCCTATCATTTCAAAGCGCTTGACGACCATGGCGTTGTCCAAAAAGGCTTGCTAGAAGGGGACTCTGCGCGGCAAATTCGCCAGCAGCTGCGTGATAAGCAATGGACACCCGTTGAAGTCAACCCGGTCAATGACAGACAGAGTCAGAGCAAAAACCGCTACAAAAAACCGTCTGCATACGAGTTGGCATTGCTGACACGTCAGTTGTCTGTGTTATTGGCAGCGGGTATCCCACTTGAGGAAACCTTGGCAGCGGTTGCTAAGCAATCTCCAAAGACTCATATAAAATCCCTGATGCTTGCGGTACGCTCACATGTCTTAGAAGGGCTCAGCTTAGCACGTGCTCTGCAACAAGCTGCTAGCTTTCCACCGTTATATATCGCTACGATTGCTGCAGGCGAAAAATCTGGCCATCTTGACCTTATCCTCAATCAGCTAGCAGACTACACCGAAAACCGTTTTGCCCTCCAAAAGAAAATCCAAGGGGCTATGGTCTATCCAATTGTCCTGATGGTAATGGCAATTGCGGTAATTATGGGGCTGATGAGCTTCGTCGTGCCCAAAATTGTCAAAGTTTTTGAACAGTCTGAGCAAGCACTGCCTTTAATTACTCAAATCGTTCTCACGCTATCGAATATCATTACTCAGTGGTGGTGGTTAATATTACTGGTATTGGCAAGTACCGCATTTTTATTCTACCGTTTTGCCCAAACGCAAGCAGGTAAATTAACTATCGATAGCGTGGTGCTTAGATTGCCGATACTAGCTAGATTGTCCAAAGGTCTGAATGCCGCGCGGTTTGCCAGTACCCTTGCGATACTAGTACGATCAGGGGTGCCACTGATTGAGGCATTACATATTGGGGCTGCGGTCACGACCAATTTACATATCCAAAAAACGATTATTACTGCGGCTGATAGGGTCACAGAAGGCTCCAGCTTGTCTAGTCAACTAGAGAAATCTACTTACTTTCCACCGATGATGGTACAGATGATAAAAAGCGGAGAAAACTCAGGCGAGCTTGAAAATATGCTGAGCCGTGCCGCCAATATGCAGGAGGCAGAAGCAACCAATTTTATCAGCACCTTATTATCATTACTTGAGCCTTTAATGCTGGTGTTGATGGGCGTAGTAGTTATGATTATTGTAATGGCGGTTATGCTACCTATCGTTAATATGAACGATTTAGCAGGCTAGGTTCAGTCGCTAGCCTATGATTCATTATGCTATTCACATACAGACAGCTTCCTATCTCCAAAACCTCTATTTAGTTCTCTTTTACTCTATTCATATCACCTAACTTGCTTGCTAAACCTTGGACTAGCTTTCTTAAGGTTTGCTTACTGTTGTATATTGTTGAACGAACGCTATTTTTGCTATGGCAAACACAAGCGCCGCGCTATAGTAAGCACGGTTTAATAGTCATACAGTTGGTGTCATTCAATATTTAGCTTCGGCTGAAATAGCAAACCCAAACTAGGTACAGCGCTGGATAAAAATAAAACCATGGTTTATAGTGACAATAGTTTAAGAGCTCATTGATATATCATTAATGAGAGCTATGATAGAACGCCACTTTTACTATTTACATAACTGTGATGACCAAAGCGATGACTATGACTGACAAACTCCAAGTAAATATAACGCCAAAAAGTGCTATTCAGGATACGCAATCCCATTCAAATATTGTAAATGACCATAAGACCGCTTCTTCAGCTATGCAGCGCAGTGCGACAAAAAAGTCTGGTCAATCAGGATTCACTCTTATCGAAATTATGGTCGTTATTGTGATCCTAGCCATTCTTGCTGGATTAGTGGTACCAAAAGTAGTTGGTCAAAGTGATAAGGCCCGTGTGAAAACAACTGAAACGGCGCTTGCCACTGTCTCAAATGCGTTAGATATGTATAAGGTTGATAACTCCCGCTATCCGACGACCGCTCAAGGGTTAGAGGCGCTTACGACACCGCCAGCTGATGCAAAAAACTATCCTGAAGGTGGGTATATTAAAGGTGGCTATCCGACCGATGGCTGGGAAAATGAGATGCAGTATGTTGCACCAGGTAGTGAAGGGCGACCTTACGATTTATTTTCGTTAGGTGCTGATGGTCAACAAGGTGGTGAAGGTCAAGATGCGGATCTTTATGCTCAGCTATAAGGCTTAATAACAGACGTATAGTGAACAAATTCTGATACTGATATAGCTTTGTAGAATGAAACATTCGTTCATCCATGCACTTTCAACAATTTATAAATATCAACCAATATTCTCTTATTGGTTGATATTTTTTATCAGTAGATAAATCGCCTGCTGTTCATTACAAGTTTGATAGCCAGTGCTATAAATATATCTATGCGCTCAGCAAAATAGTCATCGCAAACTGCAATTAAAGGTAATCATCTATGTCGATTCAACAGTCTAATAAATATTTTTCTAAAAACCTTTATAAATTGGTTCTAACTGTTGCAAGCACTTCATTAGTAACGGTTCTGTCAATGACATCGATCAGTGTACAAGCAGCAGGGTTAAATGACTTATTTAAAAATAGCTCCTCGGCAAAATCAAAGTTCTTACCAGTGGATGAAGCCTTTCAGGTGGTCAGTAATACCAAAGCGACTTCCAAAGGCACGCGGTTGTCGATTAGTTTTGAAATTACACCAGGGCATTATGTCTACAAGGATAAGCTTACGTTGAGCTTCCCTAAAGGAATAAGCGCCACGCCGTTCGCTTTTAATCAATCACCAGTATCAATCAATGATCCGACCTTTGGTCAGGTTCCTGTATTTACGCAAAGAAGCGTCATTGCAACCACAACACTGACGACGAGTAATGGTAAGGGCGCCAAAAACGCGCCTGTTATTATTGGTTGGCAAGGGTGTGCAACGGCTGGGCTATGCTACCCACCAGAAAAAGTTAAAACCAAAATAGACATTGCTGCGACACGCAGATAAATAGCGAGCAGATTGATTAAAATATCGGTAATAATAGGTAGCCATTCATGTCCATCAAGACATCACCAAAGTCTTCATCATTTAGCGTATCTACCCATTCGAAAAAATCCCATATCTTAGCGCTTGCCATCGCTAGTGGCTCATTGCTGACAGGTTTATCAGCGACATCGACGGTACAAGCGGCAGGGTTAGGCGACCTTTTTGGTAGTAGTGAAAGCTCATCGAAGTCAAAGTTTTTGCCAGTAGATCAAGCGTTTCAGGTGAGTACAGATAGTACCCCTGTCAAAGCAGGTACGCGGTTATCTATTAATTTCGATATCACTCCTGAACATTACGTCTATAAAAAGCAAATTAAGCTTACGCTACCCGCTGGCGTGACGGCTGCACCTTTTACCTTTAGCCAGACACCATATTCGATAGATGATCCGACTTTTGGCAAAGTACAGGTATTTGACCAAGCGAATATGGTCGCTACCACCACACTGACGAACAATAGTGGTAAGAATATAGATAGTGCCGCTATCGTCGTCGGCTGGCAGGGCTGTGCAAAAGCAGGACTATGCTATCCACCTGAAAAGATTAATACGACTGTCAATATTGTAGCCGCATCGACACAGGTATCAGCAGATAGTGAGAGTACTGCGAGCTCGACCGACTCAGAGAATAGTGCTACGGCGACACCAGAGGAAGTAAGCTCAACAGCTCTTGATAATACTTTGCCTCATGAGGCGCAAGCACTGACAGACGATGGTGCTATTGACTATGATCTCATTGATGACAGCGCTGTAGAGTATGATTCTTTAGATAGTAGTGCAGCGATGAATACGATTTCTGCAGCAAATAGCAGCGTAACAGGCGAGACGGCCAATAGCGAAAGTACCTTGAGCAACAGTTTCGTTGATAGCGATCCTTTTGGTTTGGCCTCTCACCCTTGGTTGGCATTAGTACTATTATTTTTAGCAGGCTTAGGCTTAGCTTTGACGCCATGTGTGTTACCGATGCTACCTATCGTGGCCAACATTGTAGCCCGCGAACAAAACCCAACGGTCAAACGCGGTGTCATCTTGACCACCAGTTACGCGATTGGGGTAGCGACTGCTTATGGTATTTTGGGCGCTGTTATCGCAGTATTCGGTGAGTCTTTAGGTATTATTGGTTGGCTGCAGAATCCAATTATTCTCATTAGCTTTGCTATTGTTTTTATACTTCTCGCACTATACATGTTAGGTCTTTTCAGTGTGCGATTACCACAAGCGATCAGTCGAAAGATGCAAGGCTTAAGCCAAGCAGGTGACAGTAAGCTTGGTAGTACAGGCGGCAGTTTAATCGCTGGGTTTCTATCAGCACTAGTCGTGTCACCTTGTGTTTCTGCGCCATTATTTGGGGCATTATTAGCGGTCTCTACCATTGGTAGTCCGTTGCTCGGCTTTGCCGCTTTATTCATGCTGGGTTTTGGTTTATCAGCGCCGCTTATCCTAATCGGTGCTACTCAAGGCAAGATTATGCCAAAGGCAGGCGAGTGGATGAATTGGGTCAAGCAAGGCTTTGCTTTACTACTATTTGCTGTGGCACTGTTATTGATTGAGCGCGTCTTTATATCGCCAGTCATGCTTATGGTATGGGCATTATGGTTTATGGTCGTGGCAACATGGGCATGGAGTTGGCTAGGTAAAGGTCGTATGCTGACCCAAGCACTAAGCCTTATCGCTGGTATTTGGGCGGCTTGCCTAATAGTTGGCGCTGCATTGGGCAATGACGATAGCTTACATCCACTAGCGTCATTGGGTGCAGCACCGATGATGGTACAGTCAACGTCTGGTCAACCAGTGAATAGTGATAGTACCACTGATAAGACGATCACGACGCTTGCAGAGCTAGATACCATTGTCGCAGCCAATCCGAATGTCATTGTCGATCTAACGGCAGAGTGGTGTATTGAGTGCCGGATTATGGACAAGAACCTGTTTCATAATCGTCCGGCGCAGATGCAAGATTGGCAATTAGTGAAGCTCGATATCACTGAGACGACAGCAGACTCAAAAGCCGTGTTGTCTCGTTACCAACTCTTTGGTCCACCAGCGCTACTATATTATATTGATGGTCAGCTAGTAAATCAGCAAGTTGGTGAGATCGGTCGCTCAGAATTTGAGCAAACATTATCGGCGTTGAACAACTAACATTTAATAATGAACACTTAAGAAACCAGTGTAATATTTCGAAAACTCTTAAGAATGTTAAGAAGGCCAGTATACTAAGAAAAGTATGCTGGCTTTTTTGATGCCATTAAATTCATACTATAGAATATTTATTAAGTATTTGTTATATAAGCAATTATATTGATAGGTGGTTATTTTAACTATCGATAAAGCTAGTATCGTGCTTATATTTTCATTACAATAAAGAAACAATGCAGCAGGGGCACTAATTGTCATTTTTTCCGCTCCTAGTATCTGCGATTAGCTGATAGTATCAGTCAATTCTATTTTAGCGATAACGCTAATGGCTATATTAATTACCTCATATACTCTGCTAGCGCTAATGCTAGTTAGATAAAGGACACTTATGTTTGCCCATACCATTACTCAGCGTCACCAACAGCCGTCTTACCAGAATGCGCATATGCCTCTTCGTATTGCAGTTGCTCTTGCGTTGAGTTGTACCGCGATACAAGTACAAGCTGCTGATGATTCTCAGACTTATAACGAACTGCCAGCGCCCGAAGCTGCGTTTGAATACGAGGATCTTGACCTATCACAGAGTCTTGATAACAGTGCGATATCTTCTGATATGAGTACACAAAGTGGCAAAATAATTAGCAAAGAATTTATTGCTCAGCAAGCCAAGCTATTTTCTGAATGTACCCAAGTTCAGTCTAGTGCTGCTCGACTCGCTTGTTTTGATAAGGTAGCTGAACAAGGTAAGACACCAAGCTATACCTCAACCAAACAACCAATTGATTTGGCAAAGACCTTTCAAAGTACGGTCTCAGGTAATCCAAAAGTGATATTGGCTGAGTCTCAAACGGCGATGAGCGGGACGACAGTTGAAGATGCAGATACCATCTTAATGACCAATCAGCAAACAGCAGCCAGCAAATTGAAGGCAAACGGTAACGTAGAAGTAGATGCTGAAACGAATAGTGAGGCACAGATTTTAGAAAATGTAGGTGTCACTCAAACAGATATCGAAAAATTCTCGCCACTCAGTCTATCTTATGACCTAGACAAAAATAGTGAGCGTGGTACTTGGACGGTCAGACCATATCGACCGACGTATCTGTTGCCACTATTTTATACTTTCGATCCCAATTTAAATCCAAGTACACCATCGCAAGAAACAGATCCTTTTGATTCTAATGATATACGTGAGACTGAGTTAAAGTTCCAATTATCCTTAAAAACAAAAGTCGCAGAAGATTTGTTTGATACCAGTGCTGACCTATGGTTTGGCTATACCCAAGAATCACATTGGCAAGTTTATAACGAAGACAACTCGCGTCCATTCCGTGCTACCGATTATCAACCTGAAATATTCTTAACCCAACCTGTGACAGCAGATCTGCCTTTTGGTGGACGTCTGCGTATGTTGGGCGCAGGTGCTGTGCATCACTCGAATGGACAAGATGACCCATTATCACGTTCATGGAATCGTGCCTATCTCATGGCAGGTGCAGAGTGGGGCAGACTCTCGGTCATACCGCGCCTATGGGCTCGAGTAAATAGTGAAAATAGTAGCGATGATGATAATCCAGATATCGAAGACTACATGGGCTACGGTGATATCAAATTCTTATATGACTTGCCGGCTGATCAGAGCATTAGCGGTACCTTGCGCTACAATCCAGGTACCAATAAAGGTGCTGCGCAAATCGACTATATCTATCCTATCTCAGAAAACGTTAATGGTATGGTTCAGCTATTCCAGGGATATGGTGAGTCGATCATTGATTACAATCATGAAAATACCTCTATCGGCTTCGGTATCGTACTGAATGATTGGAAAGGGCTTTAATTCGGAAAGGACACCAATTTGAGAAAGGCTCTAATATAGGTGGAATTTATGATAAGTTATGACAAGTTATAGTTTATGCGCGGTTTAGCGCCTTATCAAACTGGACTGTGGTTGGCAGAGTATATGGATATGCGCTGCCAACTATGCCGTATTTATCGTAGTACACCACAATCTCAATTATTGCGCCATCAAGCACCATCTAGCCTACATAATATAGTGGATGCGCCGCCTACACGGACAGCCTTAAAGAAACACTCTTTTCTTACTAATATCGTTCATCAAGCAAACAGCCATTTAAGCAGTGGTTTACTTTGTGCTCACTGTCACAACGATATCACTTGGTTGCCAAGACCTTTTGAAGTGGATATCGCTCCTAGTATATCTCTATCTATCCAAGCCTCTACTTACTACGAGTATCCAATACGTCAATCTATCCGAGCATTTAAGCATCAGGAGGATATGACGAAATTGCCGTTATTATTGCATGCTATACGTCAATTACCGCGTCCACACGGTTGTCATCGCAATAACAGTGTGATTGTTGCTATGCCAACGACAAGTCAACGATTGGTCAAACGTGGGTTCGATCCTGTCAGTATTCTATCTGCCCAATTGTCTAAATATTGGCAAATTCCTTTATGGCAGGGCATTAAGCGTATTGACGATACAGTTAGTCAGCAAGGACTGTCTCGTGCCGAACGTCTTAGTAACTTAGATAACGCGTTTGCTCTAATCGAAAAGCCTCCTACAAAACGCTTGCTATTATTTGATGATGTATCTACCACAGGGGCAAGCTTACAAGCATTAGCGCGAGCGTTCATTTCACCTACAGCAATAAAGTCAGTAACAGATAGCGGCCATAATAGTTATCAAATTTCTGCTTACGTATTAGCACATGGCAGCAAATCCTAAACCTAGTATATTTTTGTCAGCAATATCTAATTATTGCTAATATATTTCCTTAACGCTATATTATTATAGTTATGTATACTAATTTGTTGTTCTGAGCTAAATGTCTAAACGATATTTTGGCGAACTAATACATTAATTAAGGACTTCAGAGAGCATCTGTAGACATTTTTAGATGATGTTCATTAAATATCGTGGAATGAAAATTGCATATTATTGAATAAATATATGTAAGAAGTCATGGTAGTAGTAAGGTAAAAACATAAGATACTCATACTCAATACGCCGTAAGTAAAAGACAGATAATTGCAGTTTTAAATAGGAACACGATGTGAATGCATCTTTGAACATTCTACCACCTAAGCTGAAGAACGTAAGCTCAGGTTTTACCTTGATTGAATTGATGGTAACGATTGCTGTACTAGCTATTATTGTCGGTATCGCAGCGCCTAGTATTAGCACTCAACTTGCAAACCAGCGTGTGAAGTCGACAACAGCTACTTTAGTTAATGCACTGAAAGAAGCTAAAGCCGAAAGTATTATTCGTCGTCAAAACGTTAGTGTTATATATGACGCTTCTACTACTCCTAAAAAGATTACCTTACAAGCTAATAGTATCAGCATATCTAGCTATAATATTAGTGAACAAAGCACTATCAGTATCACACCTACTACAGAAACTACGATTGTTTTCCAGCCTAATAAGTTGATTGCTAGTGACAATGAGATATCATACTTAATCTGCGATAGCGGCTCTAGTAATGAAACACTTGGGCAAGTGCGTGTTAATAAAATTGCTAACATCAATACTATAAACGTTGGGAGCTGCTGATGAAAGCGAAGTCTACACAGGAGGGCGTAGGGCTGATAGAGGTGATGGTTGCGATTCTATTACTATCTGTTGCAGTACTTGGATTTAGTGCTCTACAATTGCGAACAATTAGTGCTACTGATGAGAGCTTGCTACGCACTCAGGCACTCAGTGTTATCCGTGGCTTAGCGGAGAATATGCGTGCTAATTCGCAACAAATTGATACCTATCAACAGACAATTAATGATGCTACAAAGACCGTTGAAAGCTGTACTGAATGTACTGCTGAGCAGATTGCTATTAATGAGTCTAAAGCAGCATTTGAGCAGTTAAACGACTATGGTATTAGTGTGAAAATGGTTATTTGTCCAGGAACAGCTGATTTTTCTCAGGTCAAATGTGTGATCGCGGCCTGGAGAGATACTAAGCCATTAATGGATGATAGTGACAATGATGCTTGTGCGAATGAAAATGGTATTTATAACAGTGGTAGTAACTGTATCATTGTGGAGACATATTGATGAAATCCGATATACCTATAAACATTAGATATCATCAAGGCTTTACACTGATTGAGCTTATGATTTCGCTAGTTTTAGGCTTGTTAATATCAGCTGCTGTAATTCAGGTTTTTATTACTAGTCAACGTGTAGATCGCATACAGAATGCAGGTTCTGAAATTCAGGATTCAGCAATATTTGGTTTGCAAGGTTTAGAATATCAGTTAAGACTGGCAAATCTTGGCAATGATGGAGTGCCTCTTAATGACAAAACTACTATAGGCGGTGTGGTACTTACTTCTAGCGACGATGATACAGATCTTGTCAATGTTTTAACTACAAACGAGCTAAAGGATGGTTTTTTGACTCGTAGTCATGATATGAGCAGTACGGGAAATAAAGATCGTAGATGGAACGGTCTGACTAACACCGATGTTGCTAGTGACCAGCTTACTATTCAATATACTAATACTACAGGTCAGGTGCTACAAGATTGCGAAGGTAAAAATGTGGAAGTGAATGAGCACGTAATTACTCGTTATTTTATAGCAGAAGACGATAATAAAACTGGTCTAGATAGAAAGAACTTAAATCTGAATTGTGATGCAGGTAGAATAGAAAAGAAAAATGATACTGAATACGAACACCAAGACTTTGGTGATATTGGTCAAACTGTCATTAGAAATGTAGATCAATTTAATATTCGTTTAGGTGTAAAACAAGAAGTTCCTACAGCAGGAGGAGGTAGTAGCTATGAATATCGAGATATGACAGTCAAACAATACATGGATCTCACTACTGATAAGCCTTTTATTACTAATATTAAGCTGGCCATATTGGCTAGAAGTACGGCGAATAGCCCAGTAGATAGTAACAACAAGTTTGACATATTTGGTGTAGAGCAAACTCTAAAACCACAAACGGACGCGCCAAACTATTTACGTAGAGTCTATACCACCAATACGCTATTACGTAATGCTAGAATCGTAAATATTATTAGAAGTTAGCAGCTAATATAGAAAAGTAGGTTTATCTAGTTTATTTTAGTGGCAGTGGCACAACTTCTTTGATCAATCCATCAGATCAAGCTTATCTTGACTGTAAAAGGTAATAGTTAGCTATGAATAGCAACCGCTCGCGCACTTATCCTTCAATAGCTTCCGCCCAGCGCGGTGCGGTATTGATTGTGGTCTTATTATTTTTGACCTTGATTATATTAGTCGGTGTGATTGCGGTACGTAATAGTAGTACCGATCTTAAGCTAGCGACTAGCGATCAGATAAATACGGTACTACTGCAGTCCTCAGATAGTGTCAATAACAAGATCGAGATGTCGGTAAACGGCTTGCCCTCTAGTGAGCAATACAAGCAGATAATGGGGATTACCGGTATTTTTGGCTACTATTTTTTGGGTGATAATGATGATGACCTGATCGATTTTTGTTATCGACCCCGTTCCGCCTTTTTCAATATTGATAACGCAGTTATACGCCGTGGTGGTGGCAAGATAGTCAATAATACTACTGGGTATTGTGACCCCACTCAGGCTGATGATTATACGAGCAGTCGTAACACTACCATGACGCAAGTTATGATCAAAAACGTGAGCTCTACTGCTAATAGTGGGCCTTTTGAGCAGATGAGCCTAGGCTCGGACTCTGAAGAAAAAACTTCAAAAATGTATACCTTTGATATTTACTCGACCTCAGTATTACCTGCCTATGGTAATGCCAAAAATCAGAAAGTAAAAGAGTGCTTTGCAAAAGATGCCTCGGATGACGTAGACGGTGTGGCAAAATGTATGAGCGACAATAACATACCTAATAAAATGCTGGTAGAGCAGGTCGATGTGGCCAATATAGAAAGTAGCGATTACTGTACTTATTTCGGTAATAGTACCAAAACAGGTAGCTCAAATGCCTTGTGTAGAAACAGCTAAGTCACGCACAGCTGATCCTAGAGCTATTACACAAATGCTGTCACGCTTATGGTAGCTATGATTAAGAGATAATATTATGAAACTCAAACCTATCAATCGTTTTCAAGCTTCCGTGGCTAAAGCTATTGCATCTAATGCTCAAAATATCAGTAAACCTTGGTGGCGTGTCTCTAGTCTGAGTGCTGCGGTATTGGGTATGATTTGCATGACTATGTCGCAAGCGGCAGTCAATCAAGATGGCGTAGTCAGCCAAATTGGTGATTTGAGTATCTATCAGCCGGCTGCGACTGCACGTACTAACCTGATGATGATGATTGATACCTCAGGTTCGATGGGGATCAGCTCTTTAGTACTACCAAAAGTCAACCCTTTTGGTAGTCCGGGTGATGTAGATGTCCCCTTGTGTGATCGTGTCCCAGTCGCAGAGTATAATAACTCTAGAAATACGGCTTATAATATTTTTGAATGGGCTTATAACCTCACCGATAAAAATCCAGCTAACGAGACTTTCAATAAAACCTCTATAAAAAAGAGCGTCACGATTGGTTCTGAAACGATTGATTATTATGTGCGCGGCTGTACGAAGGAGGTTGGACAGGGAGCGAATGCCAAAACGGTTACAGAACTAGATCGACTGTCGCGTCTAAAAGATGCCTTACTACCTTTATTAGCCAGTGATCAGATCAGTGATACTGTATATATGGGACTTGGACACTTTTCATCAAAGGCAGAGCCTAGCGCAGGTGAGCCGATTACTATTGGTAATGCATCTAACGTATTAGTAGATGGTCACTCCGGGCGCATACTAGTGCCTGCAGCACCTTTGACGACAGCCCAGCGCCAGAAAATAGCAAAAGAGCTGGCAGGCTTTCAGTCACTTGACACCACCACAGATGAAAAGGGTAAAAAGGATTCTGATCTCAAGCTCTCTAGCGATAGCTATCCAGATGTCACTAAGCCCTCAAGTGGTACACCTACTGCTCATGCTTATGCAGAAGCAGGGGCATATATGATGGGGACTGGTACAGGTGTAGATACTAAGACTGTAAAAAATGTAGGAATCATTTACGATGGCTATATGGTGAAGCAGAAATCTGTTAATGAAGATAAACAGGTATACTTTGTTTGCATTGAGTTAGGTACTAATAAAACCTCAGCAATCGGAGCCGTTGTAGAACAATGCGTGAACAATTGGCCAGGACGTAATGGCAGTAATATCGCTCAGGGTACTGTCAATAACGGTATTTATTACCCTAACGGTTCTGGTGGATGGGGAAGAGTGACTAGCCAAGCTGATTTTAAAACGAAAATAAAAAGTTTAACTGGTAAAGATGTCTCCATAAATGACTTATGGGACACTTATGAGGCGCTACCCGTTGGCTGGCGTTACGGCGGTTGGTTAAAAGTAGATCAAGAACCACTGGATATCGAACCTATCGTTGGTACAGTATGGGGCTATGGTGAGGGTATTAGAGGCTTAGTGTCCTATCGAACCAGCCCGTTTTCCATAGTTCCTGATACAGAGAACTTATTTGGCGGTTTGAGGTACTCAGCACCCGACACTAAAAACCCTAATGGCACAGCTTATATTCAAGGTAGTAGCACAGAGACCTGTGATAGTAATGGTATCTATTTCTTAACCGATGGCGCGCCAAACTCGACTAAGCCTGAAATGGCGCGTACGATTATGAACCGATCATTAACTAATTCTTATGGAATAAGTGGTGTACCAACTGGATTGGTCTCACCAAAATTACAATCCAACCTTTTCGTTGGTGAAACAGGCGGTTGGGAATATATCGGTGAATATGCCAAAAAACTATATGACAAAACCGAGAATCCATCTGGGGCTAGTATTAGAACAGCGGTAGCAGGCTTTGGCTCATCATTTGCAGGCATCCCTAAAAATAGCGATGGTACTTATAACTGCGAAGCGGCAACCAGTCTAGATGCCAAAAACGCTTGTAAATGGGGTGGGCCAAATTACGGTAACGGTGGTTTCTTTTATGCACAAAGCTCTGAGGATATTGCCAATAGTGTGCAAAAGTTCATCACTGACTTAAATCAGATTATTAATACCACTCCAGCAGGTACGATTACTGTGCCTGAAGATCCATATAGAACCAGTACCACTTTGCCTTACGCTTATCTGCCAATGATTGAGCCTAAGGTAGGCGATACTTTTAAGGTATGGCCGGGCAATCTTAAAAAGTACGAAACTAAGAACGGCACCTTATATGGTAAGAATAACCATCGTCTCTACAGCGATATAAAAGGCACTCTTAATGATAGTGCAGCGGATCAGTGGCAGCAGTCTAGCCCTATACTAGGGAATGCTTCAGTCACTAACGGCGGGTTTTATTCTCGTCTGCGCGCTCCTACTCTCAGCGCAGTAGCTAGTACGCGCAATGTATTTATTGAAAACTACAAAGTTTTAGATAACACAACCATACCTAGCGGCGTAGTCAAAGTAGGTGTCGATAGTACAGGTACTCCGATAGGCTTCCCAAAAATCAACGATAGCGTTTATCGCTCTGGTGGCTTGTCACTACTGCAGTCCAAACGCATTATGTTAAAGTTTTTAGGTTATGACGTTGATTACTTATTTGACTATAGAGATAGTGACGGTACGGTTACCTATATAGACGAGATGAAAATGCAAAACCACCTTCCAACTGACACTATTCGTCAGGTCGGCGGTGTGGTTCATTCAAAACCCACGTTAGTCTCTTATAGTGCAGAGGTAGATGAAGCCGGTAACATTACTGCGGACAACCGTGAGGACTATCTATTATTTGGCTCAATGGATGGAGCGCTGCATCTGGTGGATGCTGAGACTGGTGAGGAGCAGTGGGCGCTAGTGCTACATGAGATGTTCCGTAAGCAGCCCAAAGCGTTAATCAAAGGTGCGATGGGAGAGTTAAGTTTTGGGGTCGACGCTCCTTGGTTAGTGAGTGCAAAATATCGTTATCAGTCAACCACGACTAATGATGGTACCAAGATTCGCAAAGTATCATTATATAAGCCTGATAGTAGCAATGCAGACGACGTTACTAACACCAGCAACTTCTTGCCTATGGCGGCCTACGGCGGCTTTCGTATGGGCGCTGATGGACTATACGGCTTAGATTTAGAGGATAAAGATAAGCCTAAGATATTATTTAGTATTACTGCTGATACTACTAATGCTACGCCTGTGCTACACCAGAATAATAACGGTACGTTACAGACCACAGTGAATAGTAATTATAGCAATGTAGGTCAAATCTGGAATCGGGTTACTACCGCACGCATAGGTGCTGGCACGGCCAATGGCAAAGCCAAAGATGTGATCATCTTCGGTGGCGGCTATGATATGGCTTATGAAGATCCGCAGTTTGTACCTACCACTGCTGCTAGAGGAAGCTCACTATACATCGCTGATGCCAAGACAGGCGAGCATATATGGTCGTGGGACAACCCGTATAATCATAGTATCGTCGCAGGTGTCACCCCGCTTGATCGTAATAACGATGGTCTATTTGATCACTTATACTTTGCTGACTTAGGCGGAAATGTGTTCCGTGCTGACTTTATCAATAGTAAGACAGAAACTTATAGCAATGTACGAGTAGTAAGAGTGCTAGAAGCCTCTAGTAGCGACGCTGCAAAGCAGATGCCTTACCGTTTCTACGATCGTCCCGTCGTAAGCTTCTATAGAGATGCTCAGAGCAAGATATTTGCATTAGTGAACCTCGCTTCAGGGGATCGTAGCTCACCTTTAGCCAAGCGTCGTGACGTTAATAGTACTAATAACTCCAAAGCCAACCGGATTTACGGGATAATCGACAGAGATATAGTGCTGCCTGATTTATTGACCGTAGCCACATCAACTCTTAACGTTAGGAATATGGACGATGATGACTTGGTTGAGCTTGGCGGCGATAAACTAAGGACAAATGCGAGTACGGGTCTGCGTGCTGCTAAAGAAAACTTAATCGCCGAGATGGTCAATAAGACCAAAAATGGCTGGTACTATCCACTAACCCGATTCGCAGGACATGAAAACGTCTCACACCTAAAAGCCGTAGGCGATTATCGCGTCATCAATAGCTTCCTATATACGTCAATCTACGATCCTAATATATCGTATAACGATGGCAATGTCTGTGAGGCACAAACGCTCGGTGGTTCAGAGACTCAGCTATACTGTCTCCCTTACGGCGTCTGCATGGACGAAAGCTCTCTTACCGGTACCGGTGGCTTCTTGCCCGCGGGTAAGGGTATTCAGGAGCTTGCGCTAGGAGCAGTCAATGCGCAAAATCTAGATACCACAACGCTGTTAGGTATCCGTACTTTGAGCGAGCGTATGGATGATCCGCGGTTAGGCTATGGAAGTGACCCGAACAAAGATCCTATTAAGTTTATTACCGATCCTGACAATCCTAACCCTTATGGCAACGCGACTACGACCGATGGTGATGGCATCATGGCCAGTATTTTGTTCAAGCCAAGGTTTGAGCTGACTCCAACGCAGTGGTTTGAGAGTAACTAATGCTTATCCGTCCCGCTAAGTCTAATCAGAGCGCCAGCTCAGGATTTACGCTCATAGAGCTGATGATTATTGTCATTATCATCGGCATATTGGCGGCCATTGCTATTCCCAGCTATAGGCAATATGTGATAAGAAATGCCGAGCGTGATGTGCAAGCTAAAATGCTTAATTTAGAGTTGCAGCTGGAGCGATGGCGATCATCCGCATTAACTTATAAAGGTTTTGAACCGCAGACAATTAATAGCGCTGATAATAAGGCAAGCTATGGTTACGATGCCAGCAACACGATTATTTATGTACCACAAGGCAGTAATGCCACCAACTATCGCTACCAGATTACCCTTGTCGATGGTGCTGCTGACCCTGAGAAGTCTTTGGTGACAACTGATACCGCTATTGATAACGCGACAGGCAGGACATGGAAGATGCTGGCAACGCCTAATAGTACAGGTACCTTTAAAGAAGCGAACAATATGTTAATGACCAGCACAGGTATACGTTGTCAAAACAAGAGTAGTATCACGATTACGGCGACTAACTGCGGTACAGGTCAGGAGGAGTGGTGATGGCAACAACGTATTGTAAGCGACATAAGATCACTCAAACTCAGTATGGATTTACCTTGATTGAGCTGATGATTGTGATCGCTATCATTGGTGTTATGGCTGCTATTGTCTATCCCAGCTATCAGCAATACATCATCAAAGCCAAGCGTGCCGATATGATGAGTGAGATGCAGAATATTGCTTCAGTGATAGAAAGCCGAAAGTTGGCACAGGGCAGCTATAGTGATATCAGTTCAAGTATCAAAACAGAGTTTGCAGTTGAGTATCCTAAACAGGGCAATGCTCTATACGATGTTACTATTAATCCACTAACATTAACGCCTCCGGATAATATACTGACTGACAAATGGATAATCACTGCTGTGCCAAAAACTGGCAGTCAAATGGCAGTTGACGGTAACCTTAGTCTAAATTACCGTAACGTAAAGTGTCGAGGGAGTATATGCGGTAATAGCAATGAATGGAATAGATAATATTTTACAATTGTCACCAAAAAACTGACAAAAAGCGTCAGTAAAATTTACTATCTGCTCTTAAAAAGATATCAATTGACAATTTTTAGTAGGTTAGTAGCAATAATGGTAACGGTTTGTAAGGAGAAATTAGCCAATAAATGTTTAAGTCGTACTGATTCTAAGAGTTATAATCTTATTTGGGCTATAAGAACAATAATAATGAATATTTGGCATGCTATCTGCATTAGTTATAACAAGAAAGAAATTTATTATATCCCTAAAGATAAAATGCGCTAGTAGAAACAATAGCCACTTTATCCTTATATACCCCTAAAGGACATACTATGAACACTGTACAAAAAGGTTTTACCTTAATCGAATTAATGATCGTAATCGCTATTATCGGTATCCTAGCGGCGATCGCTCTACCTGCGTATCAAGACTATACTGCTCGTGCAAAAGTAAGCGAAGTGGTATTAGCTGCATCAACATGTCGTACTGCTATTACAGAAGCTTCACAGACTGGGCTCAAAGCAACTCCAGATGCTAAAGATGGTTTTGGTTGTGGAGAAGGTGGCACTGCTTCTAAACCTCTTTCTCAATATGTACAGAATATCTCTACTAGTAAAGATGGTGTGATTACAGCAACTGCTCAAAACATTAACCAGCTTGGTGATAATGTATTACTCACATTATCACCTTATAGCACTGTTAGTTCTACAGGCGCTGGTGCAGCTGCAAGTGTAGCCGCTGACTTTAACCGCTCATCTGTTAAACCTATCGTTGCTTGGGAATGTGGAGCACCTACCACTAATGGTATTGCAGATAAATATTTACCAGCATCTTGTCGCTAATTTTTATTAGTAAGTATTTTATCTAGTAAGTCATGTCAAAAAGCCAAACATCTTGTTTGGCTTTTTTGTACGTTAAAGTATGAGCAAGGTCGACCAAATTACAAGGGAAAGTGATAGTTGTTGATTTTGTAATATGGTTTTAAATACCTATTTTACTTTATACCATTCCCAAAAATTAGAGTAACGCGGAAAAATTGCGCAAGTACTACACCTAGTAGTCTTAGCAAATTTGACAACGTTAATTGCACTTTTTGGGTTTGGTATTAGATAACAACGTAAAGCTAATTGAATGTTTAAATTAAGATGAGATCATCATGCGTTATGATGCAAAAATATTTAAAGATAAATTAAAAGCATTTATTATTCACCTCGCTATCAGCTTAACATTGGTATTAGCTGCTTATATGCTTATAAACTTGTTATGGTATCCTGCACCGCTATTTAAGGCTACTGATGCCGGCAAGATTTTTATTATGATTCTAATAATAGATCTGATATTAGGTCCATTATTAACTTTCGTTATATATAAAAGTAACAAACAAAAGTTGATTTTAGATTTGACAGTTATTGTCTTGATTCAGTTAAGTGCTTTAGGTTATGGTTTATATTCAGTCTATCAGGCGCGCCCCGTATGGATTGCTTATGTAGTTGATAGGTTTGAGCTGGTTCGAGCCAATGACATACTTCAAGAAGATGAACAAATCTACTATCTACCAAAGTTTGGTCCAAAATATATTTATGTTGATTTAGCAAGCCTTAGTGCTAGTGAAAAATTAGACTCCATACTGGATGAGACAACGTATAATATTAGTCCTGCTCAAAAACCTAAGTTTTATAATGATTTTGAGTTGGCCAAACCTTTAGTGATAAAAAATAGCCAAGATGTTAATCTTTTGAATAACTATAACCATGCTATAGAAGTAAGAAAATTTTTGGAGAGATATCCAACAGCGGATAGCTTTCTGCCTCTTAAAGCAAATGCCGTTGATATGACAGTGCTTATCGAAAAACAAGGCGGTGGAAAAGTCATAAAAATTGTAGACTTACGTCCTTGGTAATAAAATAAGAGCTTATCGTTTATGTCCGAATCTATATGGTCTAAAGAATACAAATTACCGTCATCTCCTATAAAGTTTAATAAAATAATCTATGCAATATTGCTTATACTGCTGCCGAATTTGGTTTTTCTAGTAATAAGTCTTATAACTACAACCTCTAGACCATTAATAAATATAGACTATGTTATACCAGTGATATTTATTCTATTAAAAAACAAGTTGTTAAAGTGGCTTGGTATTATTAGCTTGGCTATCATGACAATTCCTGACATTGCTATGTTCGTCATACAGCTATTTCCATTTATGGATTTACAGGGAGTTTTATATTTAGCACCTTTTATACTAGAAGGTCCTATTCGCTATATAATATTTATATTGGCTGCTTTTATATATACTTTTTTATTACCGTTTTTAATCAAGTCTTTTTCGAAACCGATAGACAGTTTGCACGCTTTGATAGCTGGTAGTTCTGTTCTACTTTTAACTTACTTGATATCCATGAGTGATATTGAATATAGCGCAGGATCAAAGTTGACCTTTGGTTCTGAAAATAACTATATTGCGGCAAGTCAGACCGAACTTTATATTGAACTTCAAGATTCAGTATTTTTTAAAGAGGCTGGAGTCATGACTTCCTTTTCTCCTAGCCAATTTAATCGTGTTGTATCTAAGCTTGATAAACCTTTGAATGATAAGATTTTACTTATAATTGTTGAGTCACTAGGTGCAGCTTCTAACCCTGGTCTGCAGAAAGAAATTTTAGAGCCTTTAAATCAGCAACAATATTTATTCGATCATTATGACAACGGTTTTTTTGAGGCGCCTACTTTTACTGTAGGAGCTGAAATCAAAGAGCTTTGTGCTAAAGATATCAGAGGTTTTGGACTACGCCTGGTTCCTGACTCAAGCTTTCCTCTTTGCTTACCTAAAATTTTGGCGAACCAAGGGTATCAAACAACAGCTTTGCATGGTGCAAGTGGTAAGTTATATGATCGATTCAGTTGGTACAGAAAAGCAGGATTCAAAGAGGTAATTCTTTCTGAAAACCTTGTTGAAGCAGAGCGATGTAGTGCATTTAATGGCGTCTGTGATGATGAGGTTTTTCCTATCATAAAAAAGTACTTTGAAGATGATCGGAAAGCATTCTTTTATTGGATGACGCTTACTTCACATGCACCATATGCAAAAAAAGACATTTATAGTAAACGCCTCGACTGTAAATACTATGATATTGAAGACAACGAGGTTTGTAGAAACATGACTCTACAAGCACAGTTCTTTGAAGGTTTGGCGAAGCTCAATACTCTTCCTGAAATGAAAGGTGTCGAGGTTATATTAGTAGGTGATCATGTGCCGCCTTTAATTGATGGAGCAATAAAAATTAAAGAGTATGAGCATTTGTCAGTCACATGGCTGCATTATAAAATAAAATAATAATTGGAGTGGTTTTTACTTTAGAAAGAATGGCACATAGTATGCAGTGAAATATAGTATCAGTTATAATGCGGTCTAATATTATCATGTCTTTTAGTTCAAATAATTTTTCAAAGGCTCAAATTGGTTTCACATTACTAGAGTTAATGGTAGTTATCGCTATTATAAGTATTTTGGCCGCAATAGCCTTACCTATCTATCAAAATTACTCTGTTAGAGCACAAGTTACCGAACTAGTATTGGCTGCTTATTCGTGTCGAACTTCAGTAACCGAAAGTATACAGCAAGCCTCAAACACCGATGTATCAGCTGAGCTGATTAATACATGTACTTTTATCACTACTAAATATGTGAAAAGCGCTACAGTGGATGCCAACGGTGTAATCACAGTTTCAGCTGATGAAGCTAATCTGCCAATTTTAAGTGTGGCAACTAATACATTGACGCTTGTCCCTATACAAGCAGGTACTACCGAATTGGTCGGTACGTCTGATGGTGGGAAAACCATTGCTGGCTGGCGTTGTGGTTCAGCAACAGATGGTACCACTATTCCTACTCAGTATTTACCTAGCTCATGTACGGGAGCTTATTAGTTGTTTGGATTTTATATCTTATAGAAAGTTAGACTAACCAATTCTCGTTAATTATAAAAAAACCACCTAACAGCATATCGCTATTAGGTGGCCTTTTATTGTCTAAATATATTGAGTAGAACTGAAGATACAATTACTTCTCTAAATACTGAATCTTACCTTCGACACCATCCCACTTTTCAGCTTCCGGCAATTGCCCTTTCATCTCAGTGATATTCGGCCATTTTTGGGCCAGATCAGCATTTAGCTCCGTAAACATCTCTTGCCCTTTGGGCACTTCATCTTCTGAGAAGATCGCATTGGCTGGACATTCAGGCTCGCATAGCGCGCAGTCGATACACTCATCAGGATCGATGACGAGGAAGTTTGGGCCTTCATAAAAGCAGTCCACAGGACAGACTTCCACACAGTCGGTGTATTTGCAAAGAATGCAGTTATCTGTAACGACAAAGGTCATAGTGATGTCTACCTGTTATTGGATTGAGCAAAATAGAATATTTGAAAAATAAAGCATATTTTAGCGCCTTTACCGCTATTTGACAATTCCCTTTAATGACTAATGAATTTCTTAAGATGATAGAGCAGGTCATGCGCTTGTTTGGGTGTTAGGTTGTCAGGGTTAATAGCGTTAAGCTCATCTTGCAAGCTAAATAGCTGATTTTGCTGTGGATTATTATTCGTAGTTCTAGTTTGGCTATTACTGCTGCCATTTTCTTTTTCTGCCTCGTCATTATAAGCCTGCTGGCGTTTATCCTTTACTGACTTAGCTAAGTCATTTTTGTCATCAACCTTATCTATCACAACTTTTTCATTTTCTGTTTTTACGCTATTTATTTTCAAGTTGTCTACTAAATAGCGCTTGGCATCATTCAATACCTGAGTAGGGATGCCAGCCATCTTAGCGACGTGTAGTCCAAAGCTAGAGCTGGCAGCGCCTTCACGTATTTGATGCAATAGTAATAATTGGCCATCGACTTCACTAGCGGCGACATGGACATTACGAATATTGGCATGGCTGCTTTCAGCGTAATTTGTACTCTGCGCCAATTTTGTCAGCTCAAAGTAATGGGTGGCAAATAACGTCAGGCAGCCAATCTCGACCAAGCGATTGACGCAAGCGTGGGCGATTGCGAGACCGTCAGTCGTCGCCGTACCACGTCCGACTTCATCCATTAATACCAGCGATTTATTAGTCGCTTGATTAAGAATGTTAGCAGTTTCAATCATCTCTACCATAAAGGTGGATTTACCGCCTGCCAAATCATCAGCCGAGCCAATACGAGTAAAGATACGGTCGATGTCACCTATATAAGCACGCGCTGCTGGGACGAAGCTACCGCAATGCGCCAGTAGGACAATCAATGCTGTTTGGCGCATAAAGGTCGACTTACCACCCATATTAGGGCCGGTAATCATTAACAGTCTTTCAGGGTTTGCATGACTGCCTAAAGCGCAATCATTGGCGACAAAATGGCTCGTAGGTTGAGAATTGTTGATTTTATTAACAGTATTTCCAGTATTGGCTGGATTTAACGCCGCTTCGACGACGACATGACGACCTGCTTTGATATCGATACTGGTTTGGCTATTATTCAAGCTATTTTCTAAGTTATTATTTTCTAAGCCGCTAGCCTCTTTTAAGTCTTTACTCATGACTGGGCGCCGCCAGTTATAAGTAATCGCAAGTTGCGCCCAATTACTAAGCACATCTATTTGTGCAATAGCCGCGCTTAGCTGTTGTAGTTCCGCTAAATGGCTGCTTAACAGTGTCAACAGTTGGTGATACAGCTGTTTTTCACGAGCTAACGCTAAGGACTGGGCACTTAGATATTCTGTCTCGACTTCCTTTAGCTCATCAGTGATAAAGCGCTCACTACTTTTGAGCGTTTGCCGACGGATAAAGTGGGCAGGGGCATTCTTCGCCTGCATTTTGGGCAGTTCGAAATAGAAGCCGCTGACTTTATTAAAGCCAACTTTTAGACTCGGTAATTGATTGTCTTGACGGGCACGCTCGACCATCTCGTCTAGCGTCGATTGAATATTGTCATGCAAATGAGTAAGGCGATCAAACTCTTCATCAAAGCCCGCTGCTAGCATTCCTCCATCGCGGATATGCGCAGGCGGTTCAATGACAATAGCGCGTTCGATTAATTCGGCGACGGATTGAACAGCAGGTAGTTGATCTGGCAATTGCTGCATCAACATTGGTAATAGGCCAGCGTCTTCAGGACTGATTCCCGATGCTATTAATAAGGTAGTAAGCTGGGCGCTACTAGCGATACCATCTGCAAGCTTGCGTAAGTCACGAGGTTTAGCACTCATTAGCCCGATTCGACTGCTGATTCGTTCAATATCGCCAATGGTATTCAGCATTTCTCGTAAACGTGTAACCAATAAGCTATCTTTTACATCTTGGTTTGATCCAATTGAGTCACTCTTTGGGTTTAGCAAACAAGTTATCGCATTTAGACGCATATTGATACGTGAATGCTGACGCAATGGGCGCTTCATTTGCTGCACGAGTAAACGTTTGCCCATCGGAGTTTGACAGTGGTTTAGTACAGATATCAAAGAAGTGCCATTGCTACTAACAGGGGTAAATAGCTCAAGGTTTTGCTGGCTATTGGCATCGATAATTAGGTAGTCATCGCTGTACTCGACGATAAGCTGATTGACTTGCGGTACATGGCGCTGCTGCGTTTGCTGTGCATAATGAATAAGCGCAGCACAGCTAGTTTGCGCCAGCAGGTTATCTGCAATACCCAAGCCATCAAGACGTTGCACCTCAAACTGCTGACAAAGCGTGTCGCTCGCGTGCACGCGGTGAAAGTCATTAGCTGCAACTTCTATGATGGGACAGTCCAGATGTTGCCGTAACCATAGGATCCACTCTGCATCAGTACCACTGACGCTTGCCAGTGCCTCGCTAATGATACATTCACTGGGTGCAAACCGTGCCAACACCGTCAGCATCTGAGTTTGCAACTCATCTATATCGTTTTTATCTGCTATTAGCGTCTGGGTAGTCAATGTACCTGCAGCTAGATCCATTTGGCTAACAGCTGCTTGTAACGTCTGGCTATTATCTTGCGTTTTTAAATGAGCAATATCAATGGCAACGACAGTCGGTGTATGGTTTGGTGCAATGAGTGCATCATCAGTAATAGTACCTGCTGTCAGCGTTTTGACGACTTCACGGCGCATGATGCTACCAGCAGCAGATTTACTTTTGTCTTTCTTTTGCTTGTCGCCCATCGCAGGGACATTAGACTTATTATCAGCGCTGCCAGTTGTCGATTCGTCAATTTGTTCGCATACGACTACTGTCTGACCAGCAGCAATCAAGCGTGCCATATAGCTATCGGCTGCATGGAATGGCACACCCGCCATGGCTATCGTGTTGCCTGCTTTATCCGTACCACGGCGTGTCAATGTAATGTCTAGTATTTGCGCCGCACGCTTAGCATCGTCAAAGAACAGCTCATAGAAGTCACCCATCCGGTACAAGAGCAATGCTTGTGGATAGTTGGCTTTCATGGTTAGATATTGCACCATCATCGGCGTATGGTCTGCTAGATTGTAGACGTCATCGCCTATACTTAAGCAGTCAGAGGTCTCTTGTTTTGATAAGGGTTTTTCTGATGAGTTAGGATTTGACGACTGATTTTGTCCAGATGGCTTTACGGTCATGCAGAGTCTCTTATAGTGCTTTAATGAGTGGTAATGAGTATTTTGTGATAGGGGTACTAAAGGGTCATTTGTCTTATGTATGAGTTTGATGTATAGCTTTGAGCTTTGGCTTTATCAATAAGCCAGTCACTTGTAGATAAATGGCTTAACGACAAATTCTGAGCCAAGATGCAGTGGTAGCAAGCGTATAAAAATCAAAATGTAAAAAATAAATAAAGTCGCTAAAAAAGCTAAGAAATTTAAGAAGGTATTCGCTATTTTAACACGTCCTACTAGGTTTTTACTGTGGCAAATATCTACTCGTTGCCCTTGTATCCATCAGCGTCATAACCATATATAATGACGGCACACTTAATTGGGCGATACTAAATTAGGTAGTACTTAGTCGGGTGATGACAAGGCAGAGAGCTAAGCTTTGGCTAATGCGCACTAATTATCGAATATTCCATAGGTCAAAAAATTATGTTATCAAAGATTATAGGCAGTGTGGTTGGCACCAAAAATGACCGCGAATTAAAACGCATGCGTAAAGTGGTCAGCAAGATCAACGCACGAGAGGCTGAAATACAAGCCCTGTCTGATGAGCAACTACAACAAAAAACTGAAGAATTTAAAGCCAGACATCAAAAAGGCGAAAGCTTAGATGCATTATTGCCAGAAGCCTTTGCTGTCTGCCGCGAAGCATCATTGCGTGTCAACGGCATGCGTCACTATGACGTGCAGCTGATCGGCGGTATCACCTTGCACGAAGGTAAAATCGCTGAGATGAAAACTGGTGAAGGTAAAACCCTAATGGGAACCTTGGCCATGTACCTAAATGCGATCAGCGGTAAAGGGGTTCATCTGGTCACGGTCAATGATTATTTGGCTGCACGTGATGCTGAGCTAAACCGTCCGTTGTTTGGGTTTTTAGGTATGACTGTTGGGGTGATTTACTCACAGCAGCCGCCACAAGAAAAAATCGAAGCTTATCAAGCCGACATTACCTATGGTACCAATAACGAATACGGTTTTGATTATCTGCGCGATAACATGGTCTTTAGTCTTGCTGAGAAAAAACAGCGCCCGCTAAACTTTTGTATTATCGATGAAATTGACTCAATCTTGATTGATGAAGCTCGTACGCCGCTTATCATTTCGGGTCAAGCTGAAGATTCATCACGCATGTACGCGTTGATTAATACCATCATTCCTGTGTTGATTCGTTCAAAAGATGAAGAAGCAAACAAGAATAACGAAGAAGAAGACTTCTGGATTGATGAAAAAAATCGCCAGATTGAGATCAGCGAAAAAGGCTATGAAAAAATCGAGCGCTTCTTAATCGAAGTGGGTGAGCTGGGTGAGAACGAAAGCTTATATAGCCCAAGTCGTCTGCCACTTCTGGCTCACGTTCAAGCTGCCATCCGTGCGCATCACGTATTTGTCAAAAACGTTCATTATATCGTCGATGAAGGCGAAGTGGTCATCGTTGATGAAAATACAGGCCGTACCATGCCTGGTCGTCGCTGGTCAGAAGGTTTGCATCAAGCAGTAGAAGCGAAAGAAAACGTTGAGATCCAAGCAGAAAACCAAACACTTGCAACCACGACATTCCAGAACTACTTCCGTCTATATGACAAGTTATCTGGTATGACAGGTACCGCTGATACCGAAGCTGCCGAGTTTAAATCTACTTACGATCTAGATGTCATTGTGATTCCAACGCATGAGCCAATTGCTCGTATCGATATGGATGACCAGATTTTCTTAACTAAGTTAGGCAAATACAAAGGCATCATTCGCGAAATTAAAGAAATTCAAGCCAAAGGCGCGCCAGTACTGGTTGGTACAGCGACGATTGAAGCCAGTGAAGAATTGTCTTACTTGCTTGACCAAGAAGGCGTTAAGCATAACGTTCTAAACGCCAAGCAGCATGAGCGTGAAGCAGAAATTATTGCACAGGCAGGTAGTCCGAAGTCAGTCACGATCGCGACCAACATGGCGGGCCGTGGTACGGATATTATCCTTGGTGGTAACTGGCAGTCGTTTATCGAAGATATTGATGCGGTTAGCCCAGAAGAGATGCAGCGTCTAAAGTCTCAATGGCAAGTCAAACATGACCAAGTTGTAGCAGCTGGTGGTTTGCATATCATCGGTTCTGAGCGCCATGAATCACGCCGTATCGATAACCAGCTACGTGGTCGTGCTGGTCGTCAGGGTGACCCTGGCATGTCACGCTTTTTCTTATCGCTCGAAGATGATCTGATGCGTATCTTCGCAGGCGATCGCGTGGTCAATATGATGCGTGCGATGGGTCTCAAAGAAGATGAAGCTATTGAACATAAAATGGTCTCTAAATCGATCGAAAACGCGCAAGGCAAAGTTGAGAGTCGCGATTTTGATGCTCGTAAAAACCTACTGAAATACGATGATGTTGCCAATGAACAGCGTAAAGTTATCTACGGTCAGCGTGATGATTTATTAGCAGAGATGGACTTATTAGAAGCTATCGAAGTGATGCATCATGAAGTATATAACGCGATGATCAATCAGTTTATTCCGCCTGGATCTATTGATGATCAGTGGAATATTGACGGCTTAGAAGACGAGTTAGAAGACGAGTTCAAAATCTCGATGCCGATTAATGATTGGTTAGATGAGGATCGTCGTCTGGATGAAGAAGGTCTGCGTGAGAAAATCGTTCAAACGGCGATAGATCGTTATCATAGTCGTCGCGAGCAGATGGGTGAAAAAGACGCCGCTCAGCTTGAGCGTCATTTCATGCTACAGAGTCTAGATAAGCATTGGAAAGAGCACTTAACGCAGATGGATCAGCTACGTAAAGGGATTCATTTACGTGGTTATGCACAGAAAAACCCTGAGCAGGAATATAAGCGTGAGTCGTTTGAATTGTTCCAGATGATGCTTGGTGCGATTAAGTCTGAGACCGTACAAGACTTGTCACGTGTACATATCCCAACCAAGGAAGAACTGGAAGCATTAGAAATTCAGCAACGTGAGAACGCTGCCCATATGCAAATGCAGTTTGAGCATGACGATGTAGATAACTTGGATAGCAATGCGAGTGGTTCAGCTGCCCAGCCGCAACCACAAAGCCGTAATCTAAATGGCGGTGCTGCGGCAGCTGGCGTTGGTGCTGCTATAGCAGGTAACAGTAGTAATGCTAATGAACCAAACCCATATGCAGGTATGAACATCAGTCGTAATGCAGCGTGTCCTTGTGGCTCAGGTCTTAAGTACAAGCAGTGTCATGGTAAAATCTAGTCGTTAGTCATGGCAAGTTAATAGTTATTTACTGAACTGCTATTAAAGCAAGCTCTTACCTAAAAAAGCCCTTATCTTAAGTAGATAAGGGCTTTTTTATATCTGTTAGATAACTTATGCAAACTTAAAACTTGCTAGACTAAGACCAACAAACACTTTGTATTGATTACTTACAAATTCAGCATAGGCGTGAATTTATGGACACGCTATAGTGTTTAACATATTTATTTGGGAGAGTGTCATGAGTGTAGAATTCTTAAAAAAAGTACGCAGCTCAGTAGTTTTAACAAGTTTGTTGGCTGGCGCCTTGACGGTCAGTGCTTGTCAGCAACAGGCAGAGCCGGAGTCGGGCATGGAAGACGGTGCTAATACAGAAGAGTCCGTTCCAATGTCAGCGGAGCCTGCTGAACCTAGTGATGTCGTCGTCGATACCGAAGACGCTTCGCTTAATGAAGTAGAAGGTGATACCACCGCTTCAGTAAATAGCGCCGTCATGCAGATGTCATATCTATGTACACCTGAACTAAAAGTTGAGGCGACTTATAAAGAAGATGCCAATCAAGTTGTTGTCGCAACCGATATGGGTACAGTAACGTTGAACCAGACCAATGAAGGTAGTAATCCTGAAGTGTTTGAAGTGGCGACCGCAATTGATGGTGGTCAAGGCTTCACACAGTGGCGTGTAGGGCATGAAGCTCGTAAAACTGGCGTCATGCGTACTGCGGGTGCAGATGAGTCGAATGTTAATACATTTGAGTGTAATGAAGCCTCATAATTTGTCTTCCATACTTAACGAGTGATAAGCATCAGAAAAGCAACGCTAAGATAGCGTTGCTTTTTTATGTTGTGAAATAATCTTTATCAATCATACGATTTCGTAGTGGTTAAACTATAAGCGCTTATTTTAACGGAGTTTTATCAGAACCATGAGCCAACAGACCCTCTTCAGTCACATCTAACTCTTCATGTCTGAGCTCTACTTGAATGTTGTCAGTATGTACATGAGTGCTCTTATTGATTTCGATGTCTTGAATAGCGTAGGTGTCTTTGGTAACAGTAGCCACTTGGCGAGATAGCACAATATCAATCGGTTCATCGCCAATCTCTATTTGTTTACCATTAATGGTCACTACAGCTTTGCTATCCAAAGAAGGCTCGACGTGGCGCAATATATCTTTTTCATCGTAGTTACCAGAGAGTAAATCTTGGCTTTCTGCGTCATGATAATCAGTACGAATGGTGATATATTCTTCTACCAACTCAATTGGCACTTCAACAGTCTTAGTACGTGAACGCTTGGTGACGGTTACTTTACCCACATCCAAGCGTTCTTTGTTAATCACAGGACGCTCTTCTAATAGCTCTAAGTGTCCAACATTGACGGTATTATTCGTCTGCTTCGTTGAGATATTTTGTTCTTTATCCAAGTTATCTCGGTAAAGGCTGTTTCCATTTTCAGTAGTCATTGTTGTTCCTTTATAATTATAAAATGATGAGTTTTCAACAATCTAAAACGTTATATGCCAACTACATATATTAACTAGCTACATTTAATACTATAAACCATTCGCTCATGTTATGAATACAAAAAAGACCAGAGACATGCTCTGATCTTAATGGCTAAACAGATGAGCTTAGCTACTTGTTACTATCATATTTAAATGATGATATAGGAAATTTACGTCATTAAACTATGATGTATTAGCATATTACATGCCACGAGCACGGCGTACATCTTCTGCTGTGATACCATCACGGTCTACTAAGTTACCTTCACGGTCAACCACATTGCCGTCACCATCAACATCTAGCTCTTCGCGTTGAATGGTCTCAACCACAGTTTCAGTGTGATGATCGGTCGTCTTGCCAACATTTACTTCTTCAGAAACATAGGTTTCTTTGCTGACGCGAGCACGTTCGGCCTGTAGCTCAACTTCAACTGTTTCAGTAGCATCGAGATCACCAATACGACGATCTGTTGGGCGATCTACGCTAGTACGTTGGATATTGGCATGTTCTTCTTCTAGATCTACATCGACATTGCGCTCTTCAGTAACGACATGCTTACCTACTTTTACTAGACCAGCAACGATACGGTCTTTATTTACCGTTAAACGCTCTTCTAATAACTCTAATGTATTTGGTGCATCATACGAGTGGTCTGCAATATCGACGCGATCTTCTACAGGGAGTGTATCAGCAGTAAATGCTTGACGATCTCTTTCGTACTGCTCTTTATAGCTGTATTGATAATCGTGATCGTATACTTCCATGGCTTCTACTTGTGTTTTGGTCAAGCTATCAAAGAAGACATCATCACCAACGATACGTGCTAAACCTGCTGGTACCAGTACTTCTTTTGAACTAAACCAGCCGCCTGCATCTACGATTAAGTAACGAATACGACCAGTCGTGTCTTCTACTAAGGCACCTTCGATTTTACCGATTTTTTCTTCATTGATACCGTAAGCAGTTTTGTGCGTTGGGTCATAATAGTCATCACCAATCAAATCTTGATGAGTAGCTTGAATATCTTTTAAACGGATTAGTTGACTCATTGTTATATTCCTTTTTTGCGAGTTTATTTTTTATAATGTAATGGTTGATGTTGTTATTAATTTTTAGTAGAACCGTATTTATTACAGTTAATGGTAAGCCAAATGAATAGCTTCCCTATCAACTTGTAGCTATCCTAACACCGTGATTTTTGATGAGATATATGAGCAAGGTAGCAAAGTGTGCACTTGCAGTAATTGCGTGTAATAGGCTGTAAATGGCATAACATAGAAGGGGGTAGAAATTAACGAGTCTTTACACAGAGTAATATTCAACATTCATCGAAAGAAAGCAGACACAAAAAAACCGCATTACCATTAGTAACGCGGTTTCTCAATAAACAATAATTATCTAGCTATTATTCAATTGACTTATTCTAAGTCAGTTAAACCTACTTTATTTAAGCAAGTTCAATAGCAACAGCTACCGCCTCACCACCACCGATACACAACGTTGCGATGCCTTTTTTGCCACCAGTACGTTTTAGAGAATTGATAAGTGTAATTAGAATACGAGCACCTGAACAGCCTACTGGATGACCAAGGGCACATGCACCGCCTTCGATATTTACTTTAGCATGGTCAAGTTTCAGCTCGTCCATTGCAGCCATAGTAACCATCGCAAAGGCTTCATTGATTTCCCATAGATCTACATCATCTACTGACCAACCAGCACTTGATAGTACTTTTTCGATGGCACCGATTGGCGCAATGGTGAATTCGCTTGGGTGACGTGAGTTTGAGGCAGTAGCAACAATGCGAGCCTGATAATCAAGGCCTTCAGCTTTCGCTTGTGACTCTTTCATTACTACGACGGCTGCAGCACCGTCTGAGATTGAGCTAGCGTTTGCAGCAGTAATCGTGCCGTCTTTAGCAAATGCTGGACGTAAAGTAGGAATGCGATCAGCGTTAGCAAGGGCAGGTTGCTCATCGGTATCAACAGTTTGCTCGCCTTTGCGAGTGGCAAACGTAACAGGCTCAATCTCATCTTTGAAGTGGTTGTCTTTGATAGCAGTCAGCGCACGGTTTAATGACTCAATTGCAAACTCATCCATTTGCTCACGTGTATAGCCTTTTTCATCGGCCATTTCTTGAGCAAACATACCCATAAGCTTACCAGTATCGGCATCTTCTAGACCATCTAAGAACATATGGTCTTTAACTTCTTTATGACCCATACGATAGCCGCCACGTGAACCTGGCATGATATATGGTGCATTGGTCATTGACTCCATGCCACCTGCAACAGCGACGTTGAAGCTGCCCGCTTTGATACCATCATGCGCTTGCATGACTGCTTTTAGACCTGAACCACAAAGCTTATTAATAGTGACAGCACCAGTCGCATCCGGTAGACCTGCTTTACGCATGGCTTGACGAGCAGGGCCTTGACCCAGACCTGCCGTCAAGATACAACCCATAATGACTTCATCAACACTGTCGGCGCTAACACCTGAGCGTTCGACAGCAGCTTTGATAGCGGCGGCGCCCAGCTCGGTAGCACTCATGTCTTTTAGTGCGCCTTGAAAGCCACCCATTGGTGTACGTGCGCCGTTTAGGATTACAATTGCATCATTTGACATCGTTATTATTCCTTGTTGTGCGTTTTGATTAAGTATCTACCAAGAAATCAGATGCCGATTGGCTAGCTTTTGCTTATATTATAAGCATCTGTCTTCTTCAGTATGTGGTTTATGCTAGCTCATCTAATCGTATGCGTACTACTTTATCAGTAATGGTCTCTAACTTTTCAATTTTTTCGATAGCGAGATTCATCTGACTCTCGACCACAGGTAGCGTCAGAATAATCACCGGCACTTGACCTACTTTATGCGCAGGCTTTTGCAAGATTGCATCAATATTGATACCAGCATCACTTAGGATGCGCGTGATATCTGCCAGTACGCCTGGGCTATCATAAGCATGCACACGCAAATAATAGCCAGTTACCATCTGATCGGCACGCAATATAGGCGTGTCTGATAGCTGATCAGGGATAAATGCTAAATGCGGGACATGATGGCCGTGGTTGCTTTGATTACTGTTGCTCTGATCGTCGCGGTCTTTGCTACCCAGTACACGAACCAAATCCATGACATCGGCCATCACTGCAGAAGCAGTTGCACCAGCACCAGCGCCATCGCCGCAATAGAGTGTCTGCCCAAGTGGATGTGAGTTAACCAATACTGCATTTTTTACACCATTGACGTTCGCCAATAGCGCATCTTGTGGAATAAGTGTCGGGTGTACGCGTAATTCAACCCCTGCGTCACCATCGTTTTCGCTATCGCGACGTACGGCAAACCCTAAATGCTTGATACGGTAGCCAAGCTCTTCGGCATAGTTCACGTCTTGCAGGGTAATACCAGTGATACCTTCACAGTAGACTTTATCAAACTGTAGCGGGATACCAAATGCGATTGAGGCAAGTAGCGCCAATTTGTGAGCGGCATCAATACCTTCAACATCAAAAGTAGGATCTGCTTCTGCGTAACCAAGTGCTTGTGCTTCGCTTAATACGTCGGCGAACGGGCGACCTTTATCACGCATTTCAGTCATGATAAAGTTGCCAGTGCCATTGATAATACCAGCTAACCACTCAATCTTATTGGCAGCAAGGCCTTCACGCATTACCTTGATAATTGGAATACCGCCTGCTACCGCTGCTTCATAAGCAACATGCACATTGTTTTCTTCAGCGAAGGCAAAGATCTCATTACCGTGTTCAGCGAGTAGAGCCTTGTTTGCCGTGACCACATGTTTGCCGTTTTTAATGGCCTGCATAATGACGTCTTTGGCTAAGGTGGTACCACCAATCACTTCGATAACAATATCGACATTATCGCTTGCGGCAATTGCCATCAGATCGCTGTTTTGCATGATATTGGTATCAATATCATCACGCTGACGACGCGTACCGACTTCGGTAATAATAATGTCGCGTCCGCTACGGCGTTTTAGCTCATTTAAATTGTCATTGATCAGATTGATCACGCCCGTTCCGACAGTGCCCAGACCAAGTATCGCTAGTTTGATGGAATTACTCACAGTATCCTCAAGAGGTTAAATACAATGAAGTCAGTATAAGCTGTGACAGTGTCAAATGAGTCTGCGACATCAAACAGAATGTCTGTGCGCATTGTCTAGTACTGCCTGCCTATCTACTTCATCATAGTTGAATAAAAAAAGCTCAAATAAAAAGGGTGTTGCTCATTTTGCATTGCGCTTTATCGTATCATACCGACAAGGCATTGTGACGTCTATACAATGCCATAAAAGCTCATGTCATAAAAGCCAATGTTCTGAAGGTTAATGTCATAAAGACTAATGTTACAAAGACAACGTCATCAAGGTTATATCAGCTGACGATTATAAAAAAGCGGTAGCTTCAATCTTGTTTGGCATATGTATATGTCATTTATGCTGGGTCACTCATATTAGTCGCTCTAATATGAGTGACTAATATTAATAACTCAAATGATTAGTTAGCGCCTACTGCTTGTGCCAATTCTGCTGCAGGCAAGTAGCCACCTACTTGTTGTCCTGTTTCGGTAAATACCGCAGGCGTACCGCGCACACCAAGTCTTGAGCCTAGAGCCATATGTTCTTGTACAGGGTTGGCACAGCTAGGGGCTTGTATATTGGCACCGATTTTTGCTTGATCCATTGCAGCTTTACGATCCTGACTACACCAGATCGCTTCCATTTTTGGTACAGACTCTTGACTGCGTGGCCATGCCAGATAACGAACCTCGATACCGCGCGCATTGATATCATCCATTTCTGAATGTAGTTTGCGACAGTAGCCACAGTCTGCATCGGTAAAGGCATAGATGACGGCCTTGGTTTTACCTTTTGCTGGATAAATCACCATGTCTTTTTTATCGACGGCTTTTAGCGCTTCTTGTGCTGTCGTAGCAACTAGGTCAGCACTGATATCAACTGGAGCGGCACCACCCACAGCGATGATCTGACCTTGAATAATATGCTTGCCAGCTTTATCAGTAAAGAAAGAAGGTAGACCTTCAGCGGTCACCCAATAAATACCATCCATATCTGTCGGTACGGCTGAAACGATAGTTTCCTCGATACCAGAGCTTTTTAGGTTTGCCTGTAACGCCTTCACCACGGCTGCATCATTACCAGCTGAGGGATTAGTAGCAGTAGCATTTGTCTGTGCAGCGTTTACAACACTGGTATTGCTAGTTGCATCAGCGGCATTGTTTGAGCAGCCAGCAGCGATACCAACCAGCAGCGCACTCATCATAAAACGAGATAGAATGGTACGAGAAAGGGCATTACGCAAGATGGTATTTTTGATAGTGGGGAACGGCATACGGGTTTCCTATAGGCGTCGCGCCTAATCATGAGTTCGTTATAAAAAACGCTATAAACTTTTCTATATAGTAATGTGTCTTGGCAGTGTTTTAAAGGTCTAACATTGAAGAAGTTTTTATAACTTGTTGATAATAAAAGATAGGCAGTAATAGCCTTCATATTACCATATTTACGCCAAATAATAGCGAACGGAAGGCAGCCAAGAAGTATCAATAAAGCCAACTTTAAAGAATGGCTATCAACATAAATTCAAAAAACAAGATACATTTGTGCTATTTAACATAGTTGCTTGAACTTGTAATCTATGGCTAATCGCATTGTTTCTATAAAAATCTGTATAAAGTGCATTGTATGAACCATTTGAGAACGACTTACTTTAACAAATTTGCTTTAAGGAGCACACATGGCAGGTGCCAGTTTATTAACCTTACTCGATGACATCAGTGTTTTAATGGATGATGTAAGCGTCATGACCAAAGTCGCTGCCAAAAAAACCGCGGGCTTAGTTGGTGATGATTTAGCACTCAACGCCGAGCAGGTCACAGGGGTTAAGCCAAATCGTGAGCTCCCCGTCATTTGGGCAGTTGCCAAAGGCTCTGCCGTGAACAAAGTGATTTTAGTACCAGCGGCGCTATTGATTAGTTATTTTATACCGTGGTTGATTACTCCGCTATTGATGATCGGAGGGCTATACCTGAGTTATGAAGGGGCTGAGAAGGTCATTCACAAATTTTGGCCGAAGTTGTTGCCTCATGATGAAGAGCAAAATGCCCGTTTAAAAGCCAACGCAGATGAGTCGGTAGATTTGGTCGCGTTTGAAAAGGACAAAATCAAAGGTGCCATACGTACAGACTTTATCTTATCAGCTGAGATTATTGTTATCTCTTTAGGCGCAATTACAGCAGCTGGTGGCGATATTGTCCAAAAGGGCATCGTACTTTCAATAGTGGCTGCTGTCGTGACCGTCGGTATTTACGGCTTAGTTGCAGGCATCGTAAAGATTGATGATGCGGGTCTGCATTTGATTGAAAACTCACAAGCAGGTGATAGTAAGCGCAAGTTTGGCGAGTTTATGCTTGCAGCTGCGCCAAAGCTTATGAAGTTTTTGTCCATAGCAGGCACGATTGCGATGTTCTTGGTGGGCGGCGGTATTATCGTTCACGGTATCAGCTTTTTGCATCACAGTGTAGAAGACATTGCCCATCTTACTGGGGTATTTGAAGGATTGACCGCTTCGTTATTAAATGGATTGGTCGGACTGATTGTTGGCGCTATTGTGGTAGCTATTGTTACTACTATTGGTAAAATCCGTGGTAAAGATGACACAGCGTCTTCTGCACATTAAGCTTATTTGCTTTTTATTGTCTCTCGTTTGAATTAGCAAGTAAGTTCGGCTGTATTAAAATAAAAAGCCCCAAAGCTACGAATAGCTTTGGGGCTTTTACATTTGAGCTTATATGACTAACTGTCGCTATCTGTATCATCAGATGCGAGCTTTTCAGCTTGCGTCGGCTTCTTATGCTCCGTCTTAGGCTTACGACTGCGCGCCTTTGGTACTTTTGGCGTAGTCAGATTGAACATACCAGTCTGTGGTAGTAATTGCTCAGCCACATTTTCGATCATGTTTTTATAGCTGGCTATAGTCGTCTTAGACTTAGCTGCCTGACTGTCATCTTTGCTAGCTTCTTTAGTAGTTTCTACTACTATCGATTCAGTCGTTTGCTCAGTCTCTGCAGCTATGTTTTCTGCAGCATCTTCTACTTCATTGCCAGTTTGCTCTGCAGGGATTTCGACTTCTGCGTCCTTAGCTTCTGACTGAGCACGCTCGACTTCTAGCAATTGCTCACTATCATCACTGACATCATCAGTTTGAGCCTGATTGGCGAGGGCAGTTGCTTCAACGTCATGCGCATCGACTTCGCTATCGGTTTGCTCAGTGATAGCTGGTTCCGCGTCACTTACTTGTTCAGCAGGTACGCTCAATACAGCGGGTTCCTGATAATCAGGATGCTGTCCGCGCGGATCGTTGCTAGCACGCTTAGTGATAGCATGTGGCTCAACGTCTGTCTTACCTTGTGCTGCTGCGAATTGACTGACAGCTTGGGTCATCGCTTCGAAGCGTGCAAGGTAGTCGGCAGCCAATGGTTGATAGCCATAGTTGCTAAAGTCAAAGTTCTGGCTAGCAGTATTAGGACTGTTATCAGTACTCTGAGATTGCTCATTATGCAAAGCAATAGTCGCGATAAAGCAGTTGATAATGCCTTCTTCTGCTAAGCGCGTTTGCGCCTCTGGTAGCGTGGTGCGAATAAACTCACCAACCGTACCACGTATTGCTGGCACATTAGTAGCAGCTGGCTTGTCCGCTTGAGTGGCTTGCTTAGCGAGTACTACACGTGGATCGTTACTCGCTTGCCCAAACTTTTCAGCAGTCACGTAACGTGTGCCAAATAGTGCTTCATGGGTTAGCTCAAGTGCTGAGTTACTCACACTACTTGTGCTTGCACTATTACTGTCAGCCTGAGTACTTTGAGCTTCATCACCCTTACTCACATTTTCAGCAGTCTTGGTTTCCTGCTGTTTTGGAGTCTCTGTAGCTTTTTCAGCATCAGCAGTTACCAACGTTGGAGCTTCCGCTTTACTTTCGGTGTTACTCATAGAGGTCGATGGTGCCTCTACAGCTACAGGTGCTTTTTTCTCTTCAGCAGCCTGCTCATGCTTAGGTATATCGTTTTGCACCTTAGCTTGTTCGGTAGATGCACGCTTATCGTCATTTACCTGATTGGCATTTGCTTCCACCATACTTTTTTCGTTATCGCTTTTCTTAACAGCATTCGAAGCACTGGTGTTTTGCTTATCAGTGTTCTGCTCATTGCTACTATGCTTATCAGTAGGTTTTTGAGCAGCTGTTTCGTTTGAACACTCATCTTTCGCTACGTTATTTGTCGCACTTTGCTTCTCACTAGGCTGAGTTTTGGCCTGTGTAGATTTGCTATCATCTAAAGATAGATGAACCACTTCAGGGGCTTTTAGCTCAGTTGGCGCTTCATTAACCTGTAGCACGACCTCGTTAGGGTCCTGATTACGGCGTGCGCTATGTTGATTTTTGCTATTGGCAGCATCGTTGTTTCTAGCGTTCTGCTGTTTGCTATGCTTAACGCTGTCAGCCGTTAGTGTCTCACCGCGCTCTAGCTTACCGCGTGAACCGCGTTGGCTATGCGATTTACGCTTAGTACGAGTTTGCTCATCTGCTTTAGAGCTGTTTTCGTTATCAGCATCACTGCGCTCGCTTGCGTTACGATTGCTGTTCTGTTGACTGCTATCTTGGCGGTTATTACGATTGCGATCGTTCGTACGTCTGTTATCGTTCTGACGCTTGTCTTGCTGTCTTTGGTCTTGAGTATCAGACGATTTGTCATCAGCATTGTTTGAGCCAGCGCTGTCTGAGCTACTGTTTACGTTGCCAGTATTCTCGTCAGTTGTCTCTTTTCTTTGACGCGGCTTAGAAGATCTAGACTTACGCGGCTTACGTCTTCTTCTGTCTTCATTGCTGTTGTCGTCAGTATCGCTGTCATTACGACGCGTTTGTTGACGATTAGCGTTGTTTTCTGACTGTTGACTGTCGTTTTTCTGGCTGTTGCTTTGTTGAGTTGGCTGCTCGCCAGTTGCAGCGGCACTATTCAATGCATTGCTATCAACTTGACCAAACGAGCCTAAGCTTTGCGCGCCCGTGTTTACTAGCGCTTCGATTGCTTCAGCGGCATCTCGGCTACTAACACTAGGTGTCGTAGTGGCTTGCGGTGCTTGAGCAAATAGGTTTGATAACCACGCAACGGCTTTTGGTTGAGCAGTAGCTTCGACACTCTGTGTCTGCGGTGCTACTGGAGCGGCAACACTAGCAGTTTTATTGGCTTGCGGTGCATGTGCAGGCGACACATCGTTGGTGTTTTTATGATTACGACGATCATTGCTATGATTTACCGTATCGTTCTGTGCTTGCGTGGCTGCATTCTGCTGTGTGTTTGAGCGGCTCTGCTTATCATCTGCAGTTTTACGAGGCTGGCGAGTAGGCTGCTGTTCAGGGCGCTCTTTTTCAGCAGTCTGCCAGTCAACGTTGTAGCCAAGGTCACTATGCTCTTGTTGCTGAGTATCAGTGATACGCTCATAGCTCGATGGTGCAAAGCCATCACGGTTGAAATGGAGCTTGAAGTTTGGTGATTCTAAATGCGCGTGTGGCAAAATAGTGATACGAGTGCCACTGTCTTGCTCAAGATAAACCAAGCTATCGCGCTTTTCATTTAATAAGAATGCTGCGATGTCTGTTGGGACTTCTGCTTGTACTTCACCTTGACGTTCTTTTAGAGCGATTTGCTCAATTTGACGCATGATAGATAGCGACAATGAACGCAAGTCACGAATCATACCGTTGCCATGACAACGTGGGCAGATATAGCCTGTTGACTCTTCTAATGAAGGACGTAGACGCTGACGGCTCATTTCCATCAGACCAAATTTAGAAATATCACCAAATTGAACACGAGCACGGTCATATTTGGTCGCGTCGATTAGACGTTTTTCTACTTCTTTTTGATGCTTATTGTCATTCATGTCAATAAAATCAATGACGATCAAACCACCCATATCACGCAAACGAAGCTGACGAGCAATCTCATCGGCTGCTTCTAAGTTGGTATGGTAAGCGGTCTCAGCAACGTCTGAACCTTTGGTTGACTTAGCTGAGTTAATATCGATAGAGACCAGTGCTTCTGTTTGGTCAATAACGATTGAACCACCTGATGGCAGACGAACTTCACGCTGATAAGCGGTTTCGATTTGTTTTTCGATATTGAAGCGCGAAAACATCGGTTCATAATCGGTATATTTGCGTAGCTTTTCGGCTTGTTTTGGCATTACCGCATCGATAAACCCAGCCGCTTCAATGTAAGCGTTTTCGTTATCAATCCAAATCTCAGCGATATCATCACGCAGATAATCACGAACGGCACGTGTGACAACGCCCGCTTCTTGGTGAACCAAGCGCGGTGATGGGTATTTTTGGTTTTGTTCTTGAATGGCTTGCCAAATATTGAGCAAGTGGTTTAAATCGTGTTGCAAGTCTTCTTGAGTTTTACCAATACCAGCAGTACGGATGATGACACTCATGCCTTTTGGTAAATCAAGGTTGCTCAGCATGCGTTTCATATCTTCGCGCAGTTTGCCTGAGATTTGACGTGAGATACCACCGCCGCGAGGGTTATTTGGCATCAATACCAGATAGCGACCGGCTAATGACACATACGTCGATAGGGCAGCGCCTTTATTACCACGCTCTTCTTTTTCGACTTGGACGATTAGCTCGTCGCCTTCTTTGATCAGTTTTTTGATATTTTCGTCACGTGGGTTGCCGCTTAGGTATTCAGCAGAGACTTCACGGATTGGCAAAAAACCTTGGCGCTGAGAACCATATTCGACAAATACTGCTTCAAGCGATGGCTCGACCCGGGTCACATGGCCTTTATAGATGTTAGATTTTTTTTGCTCGCGAGTACGGTTTTCTAAGTCGAAATCGTACAGGTGGTTGCCTTTACATAAGGCGACACGAATCTCTTCGTTTTGAGTGGCGTTGATCAAAATGCGTTTCATATTTGTATCCTATGAGTACGCATGATAACGATAAGACAGTCTTTAGGACATAGTGGCAAGTGTGGCTAATATTGTGATTAGCGTGTGTAGATGTTCATTAACGGTAGAACGTAAATCGTGGGTTTATAAAGCACATGGGCTTTTTCAACAGCTTCTTTTTTACCTGAAGTAATGAGCAGTGCTCACGTTAATATCAGTAATATAGGGTGTAAGGCTATGGTACTTATATTTTATCATCAGTAAACTTGGTACATATATGATTGGGTCAGCGAGTCAAAGCGCTCTTATTCTCAGTACGTTCTATTGGTAGTGATTTCAGCGCACGTTGTAAGCGTGGGCGAGGGTCAGTTACAGTTCTAAAAAATACTGATATTAAAAAGGCGTGGTGCTGTTGCCATTCATCCATCAAAGTCTAACAATAATATCGCGGTCATGATTGCTACTATATAGTGGCGTCATTCAGCGGTTGTTTATTCAGGCGAAGCAATTGGTTACTCTTTGTTTATCGTTCTTTGTATAACGTCAATAATATCTTGGGTGTCTCAAGGTTAGTTGTCGCAGCTTTTGTTATCAGCGGGGCGTACTTGGCAAACAGAGTAATGGACCAGCTTGTCAGCGTGGTATCGTATTTACATTGTTATCGTCATCTGTTTGACCACCAATACTTAGGCAGCTATCGATATACTTTTCGATCCTAACGCTAAACTACCCATACTTGCTCAACTATGCTGGCATAAAGAACCATCAGATAAATAGTCATTAAATAATGATTGGTTATCGAGTACGGTCGTTGTCATGCAATTAGTGAGTCAGTGTTGTGTTGTAATCGGTTAATAAGCTGATTTATTATCAGAGTGATTAACGCGATGGTATTTAGTGTCACTATTTATTTTATGGTACCGAATAACATTCAGTACAGTATTTTTAATTTGTAGGGCTATATTTGGTAAGTAGTACCTCTAAATAAATAACGCGCCCTAAAATCAGATGAAACGTGTCAGGTCAGCAGGATAAATAGTGTCAACCTCTTTACTGGCGAGTAGTAGAAAACTGACAAGCAATAAAACGGTGGTCAACTATTTGTAACAACAATGATTATTGCTGTCGCCTCTGCTTAATTGTCGCTCAACATGCTAAACTATAGCAAATCTTTGTGTAAATACCTAACTAAAAATGACAAACTCAAAAATGACTGACGACGCTACTACCCATGAAGCCCCTGCTATTTTTAATAGCAAAACACGCCCACAAAGCGCTGACGATGAGATTAGCAACTTCGGTAAGGTGAACTACCTCGAAGTAACGCGCCATCAACACGATCAGCGTTTGGATAACTTTTTGTTAAACCGTTTAAAAGGTTTGCCAAAATCACATATCTACAAAATGATTCGCTCAGATGAGATACGCGTCAATAATAAGCGCTGCAAAGCACACGATAGAGTGCAGCGTGAAGACGTGGTACGTATTGCCCCTGTAGAGCTAGCAACGCGCGAAAAACCAATTATTAGTACCGAGTTCGCCAAAAGCTTACTGGCTCGTGTGGTCTATGAAGATGACGGTTTGCTAGTGCTAAATAAACCCTCTGGTATCGCTGTGCATGGCGGCAGCGGCTTGGACTTTGGGGTTATCGAAGCCATGCGTGAAGTGACGGGTAAAAAATATCTAGAGCTGATCCATCGCATCGATAAAGACACATCAGGGCTGCTGATGATTTCCAAAAAACGCTCAACGCTCAAAGTGTTGCAGCAGCATTTGGTAGACAAGACCATTCAAAAGCACTATCTATGTCTAGCCAAAGGACAACCTGCGCTTAATGAGCAGCGTATCAATGCGCCATTGCTACGTTATACACTTGCCAGTGGTGAGCGCCGAGTAAAAGTAGATAGCCAAGATCCACAAGCGAAAGAAAGCCAGACTGATATCATTGTCCATGATCGCTTTATGATTAATAGTCAGCCAGTCAGCTTAATTGAAGCCAAGCCATTGACGGGTCGCACTCATCAAATCCGTGTGCATTTGGCACATATCGGTCATGCCATTTTGGGTGATGACAAATATAACGTCCATGATAAATCAGGTGTCCATCGTCTGTGTCTACATGCATGGCGCTTAGATATTCCAGGCTACAAGACCATTACTGCGCCATTGCCAGACGATATGGCAGATTGGCTACCAGAAGCAACGAAACTACCTGAATAGTTTTTCAGAATAAATTTTTAAGCCCAACTATTTTTGTATTTCCCTAAACGTCACGATATCTTATTTTTGCGAATAAGCCACCGTGACGTTTTAGTATCTGCTATTTATTATTGATATTCATTAAGGTGACTCCATGACCAAACCAGCTACAACTTCAGAGCGTGTTATAAATGCTCAACCATTAGCAGAACATCGGTTGTCTGATAAGACATTGATTATTTTTGATTGGGACGGCACGCTAATGGATTCAATCGGTCTAATCGTTGATTCTATGCATGTGGCTGGGGAGGCACATGGGTTTGAGACGACTGATAAAGCCGTAAAAGATATCATTGGTCTGAGCTTAATGAATGGGATTAAGATTTTATATCCGCAGGCAAACGATACGCAGTTGCTTGAGATTCAGCAAACCTATGCAGAGTACTATATTGCCAATAGTCATAGTACGCCGCTATTTGAACCGATAGAGCATATGTTGCAAACTTTGCAGCAGCAGGGAAAAACGCTCGCCGTAGCAACTGGCAAAAAAAGAAAAGGGCTAGATCGTGTATTAGATGCCTCCGATAGCCATGATTACTTTGCGATTACGCGTTGTGCTGATGAGTCAGGCTCAAAACCTGATCCGCAGATGTTGACCGATATCTTGGATTATACGCAGCAGCAGGTTTCTGATGCTGTGTTTATCGGTGACAGTATCTATGACATTCAAATGGCAACAGCATTAGGCATGACCAGTATAGCGGTGAACTATGGTACGGCAACGAGTGCAGAGCTTGCTGCACAAAATCCAACCTATCAAGTTGATACTCCACAAGCGCTAGTAGACTTGTTATGCGGGTAGAGCTACTTTTATCATTCTCGTTATTTTAATAGCATACCGATGATAATAATGAGTTACTAAGCAGGTAATAAAAAAGGGTTTATCGTAATAGCGATAAACCCTTTTTTGCTAAAGACAACGATATCTATTTGTTTTCTTTATCAACGCTTTCTTTTTCACCGCTTTCTTTTTCAATAGCATCTTCTAATTCAGCACCTTCTAGCAATGCAAAAGAAGACTCAATGATTTTGTCTGCATCAAGCTGATACTCATACCAGTTGCCCATTATCCCAGCCAACTCATCGAGACCTTCTTTTCTGAGCGCCGAAAACAACTGAATGGTACAGTTTAAGCCCAGTTTTTTCAGGCGTTTACGAGTCTCAAGAAGGGCGTTCTTAGAAGCACCGTACTTCAGCTTATCTGCTTTAGTCAGCAGAATATGTACTGGCAGCTCACCATCGTTTGCCCAGTGTAGCATTTGCTCATCAAAAAACTTAAGCGGATGGCGAATATCTGTCATCAGAACCAGACCTGCAAGGCTTGAGCGTGATACCAAGTATTCTTCTAGCTCAACTTGCCATTCTTTTTTCATCTCTAGCGGAACAGCGGCATAGCCGTAACCAGGCAAATCGACCAAACGTCTGTCAGTATCACCGATACTAAAAAAGTTAATCATCTGCGTGCGTCCAGGTGTCTTAGACGAGCGAGCCAATTGACGCTGATTGGTTAAGGCGTTGATGGCTGATGATTTGCCAGCGTTTGAGCGACCTGCAAAAGCGACTTCCAATCCCATATCAGGCGGACAGAGACGAAAAGTAGGTGCTGACATCATAAACTCAGTTTGCTGAATTTTCTGACGAGATTTGGTATTGAACAAGGCATGTTCAGCGGCGACATCGTTAAACGGGGTACTCATAAATGGCTCATTAATCTTAAAAAATTGGATGCGATTATAAAATTTTAGTCAGCTGATGATTCAAGTCATCGGTGCGGTCAAGTAATTGGTCAAGCGATAGGTAAATCAAGTTAAAAGGTTATTTTTCATCGATGCAGTTATGTGCAAATCATAAAAGTAGTTATTTAATATTACTGGCTATTCTATACTATTCCGTGTCTTACTTATTGAAATAACTGCGATTAGCATCATATAAATAGTAGGATAACATTAAAGTTGGTCAGTCATTAAGACAAGTTCTCAGCTTTAACAAAGTCATATCCAAATTCTCTATGTTTATATGACATATATTGTTACAATGTTTAACGAAGGATGTTTAATAGAACGATTGATGAGACACGTGAAATATCACGAGGAGGTGCTCTATGTTTTCAATCAGTAAACTTCTTAGCACGAGTTATCGCGCTATAACGGCTGGCAGTGCTGCACTATTATTAAGTGGCATTGTGATTAGCAGCGCAAGTGCGGCGGATATCGCCACTACCTATAATAACTCATGTGCAGCCTGTCACGATAGTGGGGCGTTAAATGCCATCAAAAAAGGTGATAGTGCCAAATGGCAACAGCTGATTAAACAAAAAAGTATGCCGACACTCATTAAGTCTGTTAAAGGTGGTATGCCGCAGATGCCAGCAGGTGGTCTTTGCGACAAATGTAGTGATGACGACTATCGTAAACTTATCGAATATATGAGCAAATAATCGACTTATAAATATCATTTGAACATATAAAATAAAGCGCTGGGTTAACAACCTATCTGCGCTTTTTGTTTTTGCGTCATATTGTATATTGTGTTGTCAGAAAACTGATGGATACTATGATTAAGTAGGCAAATGATACAAAGTCTTGCTATAATAATCGAAAATAAACCCTGATGTTAGTAAGTACTTTCAGACTGCTTGTGTCCAAGACCTCAAAATATACGCCATTCTCATGATTAAAGAGGCGGCTATATCAGGTATCTTACCAGTGCAATCACTCTAAATAATGCTTACGCCGAGCTAGTAGGATTTGTATCAATGAAAAAGTTAATCGCTGCTGCCAGCTTATGCGTTGCAAGTTTCAGCGTACAAGCTGCTATTATTGTTCCTGAATATGACGTCAATGCAGGTCAAAAAGTTGCAGAAACCGTTTGTGCCGCTTGTCATGGTCTTAATGGCGTCAGCATTGTTCCTGCACAGCCAAACCTTGGCGGCCAAAACGTAAAGTACCTATATAAACAGCTAGTCAATTTTAAAGCAGGCTATCGCAAAAACGGTATCATGCAGTCACAAGTTGCTAATCTGTCTCAACAAGACCTAGCCAACGTAGCAGGTTATTACGCCAGTCAAGCGCCTTGGGGCGTTGGCTACGGCAACCCTGCAACCAACCAAGAAGCGACTAAGCTATTCTTGGGTGGCGATAAGTCGCGCGGTGTTATTGGTTGTGCCGGCTGTCATGGTCCAGATGCTGCAGGTAACACTTGGGCTGCATTTCCAAAGCTAGGCGGACAGCACGCTCAGTATATTGCTACTCAGCTAAAACTATTCCGTGCTGCTGGACGAGTTGATGATATCGATAGCGATGATCAAAAGCGAGTCAATGATGCAGCCAAAGAAGGCGAAATGGGTATGATGCAAACGGTTGCATCGAAACTATCAGATCGTGACATTCGTATCTTGTCAGACTATGTAAGTGCTATTCACTAATTGTTTCGCACTGATTTAATATCTGATACCTGCTTTGCTTTGCATAGAAGGTCATTGAGTAAAACCACTGAGCACTGAATCGCATATTGATTATATTTGTATGACTAAACCCCGATTTCGGGGTTTTTTTATAACTGTTTGTCCCTTATATTAAGACAGTATTTAGCTGAATTCATTTACAGAAGCCAGTCGTTGCTCTGTATAATTATAAATTATCGTTATTCACTTTATACCAATTTTCAAAATACGATTAGCCGTGTAAAACATGGTCAGTCTACTATGCGTGGCAACTGCACTTGTTTTGTTTGCTACTCTGGTTTTTGTGAATGGTATTCATTAGATCGTTTGGATTGAAATTATGATGATCCGTTATGCTTCTTATTTTATCGCGGCGCTACTACCGTTATTGCTATTTCGTTGGTTTGCACCTGCGTCAATTGGTGAGATTGACTTTTGGTTACTATGGCTGTTAGCCATGGTATTGGTTGCGCTGCCAGTTGTTTACGCTGAGATAGCGTTGGCCTATCGCAGTGTCGAAGGACCTCTAGCGGGTATGCAAAAGCTCACTCGTGAAGCAGATGTCAGTCCGATATGGCGCAGCTTTGGTTGGTTAGCGGCGCTGGTCTCTATTGTGATTGCAGCGTTGGTTATATCTGGTGCAAGTACAGGTATATTGTCTGCATTAACTGAGCTAAATAGCGTACCTGATGTACCGAACTTCGCAGTTGCTGCAGGTCTGATGGTCATTGCGTTACTTTTAAGCTTGCTAGGTGTTACGCCTCTACCTATTGGTTTAGGATTGATGGTAATAGGGTTGCTGCTAGGGTTCGCAAACGATGTACCAAGTGCTGGTTTTGCCATGACTGATGTCAGTTTGACGGAATGGGCACGCGCAGTCGCGTTAGCATTAGTGAGTGTCGGTGCGGGTACAGGACTATACTGGTTCGGTCAGAACTTGGTGAGTAAGCAGACAATCACAGCGGTAGAAGCAAACAGTCAGCAAGCAAAAAACAGAGCAGCTACTCGTGAGTACCGTGCAACCAAGTTAGTGTTACCGATTTGGATATTGCAACTGCTGATAGGAGTAGTGGCTTTATTTACTAGCGGTATGTCGCTACCGCCAGTTGGACAACTATTATATTGGGGCGGGGTGTTATTTGTGGCTAGTTACTTGCTACATTACAGCACTCAACAGTTAACGCATAAGTTTGGATTATTAGTTAGTTTGATAATCACTTTTGCTATAGCGTTACTATTAGTGATTGCGATTCCGACAGCATGGTTAGTTGGCATCTTGGTCATTATTAGTAGCATTGCTGTACTATTATTATCAGTATTTGCGGGTTGGCAGATGAAGATTAGCCATCTACGCAAGTCACTAAATTTTAGTAATGAAGCAGTTTATAACTTGTGGCGAGTGGCGATACGTTTAGTCGTACCATTAGCATTACTGCTAGCACTGATAGGTTGGGTGATGCAGTGGTTGAGCTAACAGTCGAAGGTCGTGACAACAGTGTGCCACAGTCTACGCAAGCTAATTTAATGACCGTATATCTGGCGTATTCTGAAGATGAGCAGCGCCAGCATTATCTAGCTTTGCAGGTCAAACAAGGTACTAGTTTGCATGAAGCGTTGGCGCAAGCGGGATGGCTTGAGAAATTTGCAGAACTCGCAGCGTGGTGTGAGCAAGTAATAGGTATCACCACGCCAACTGCGAAATGTTGGCATGTGGGTATTTATGCACAGAAACAGGCATTAAGCTATTTGCTACAGCCTTTTGATCGTATCGAGGTATATCGCAGTTTAAGCGCTGATCCTATGTCTCAGCGCAAAAATAAATCTCGTAGCTAAACCGTTAACTATCTAAGCTAATAGGTTTCGCTGACTATGATGCTGGCAGACTCTCAATACCTTCGATGCGCGTGACCAAACCATTATCATCAAAGTAAACAACTAAATGCTGGCTAGCATTTTTGACATCTGCGATGCCTTTGCGGCTACCTTCAGTGCCTGCTTTGTAGTCATAGATATAATCCCAGCGTTTAGGTTCAAGCGTATCTCGAATCGCAGGGCTGCCAAGAGTATAAAGAACTTGGTTTTGATTCATACCCACTTTTAGCTTCTGGGCTTGGGTTTGCGTAATCGCTGTGCCTTGTGGCAAATCAATCTTATAAACACTCAATAATGAGCAGCCAGACATAGCAACAGTAGCGCTAAGCATACTGGTGATAACGATCTTACGTAATGCGCTTGTGTGGCTTAACGGACGGAAATTTAATGTCTTTATCATGGTAAGATGACTCATAAGAAATGAATTAGGTGTGGCCAGTGTTAGGTCGTACCAGTCTGACCGACAATCTTGGACAAATGATACGTCATTTACTTGCAATTGCCTACCACTTACGACATTATTTACCAAACACAATCTGAATAGTTAGATTAATTATATTTTAAATTCATAGGCTTGCATCTCGATATTTAGAAAATAATAAGAGAGATGTCTGCGTAAGTTTCATCAGTTTATTATTGATCATTTACTTTATATTAAATAAAAATAATCTTTGTTGATTATTTATCTCATATTTTCTATCTGTTAAGGCTGTCACAGTCAAAAGGGATATTATGGCTTCTTTTACCAATCAAGATTTACGTAGAGCAGGACTCAAGGTCACGTTACCTCGTATCAAAATTTTAGAGCTATTAGAAAGCGCAGAGCTGCATCACATGAGTGCAGAAGAAGTATATAAGGCACTTATCGAGCAAGGTGAAGATGTAGGTCTTGCCACTGTCTATCGTGTCCTAACACAGTTTGAACAAGCAGGTATTGTTGAGCGTCATAACTTTGAAAACAATCTATCTGTATTTGAGATTACCCAAGAAGAGCATCACGATCACCTAGTTTGTGATGTGTGTGGCAAGATTATAGAGTTTCATAATGAAGTCATCGAAGAAGAGCAACTAAAAGTAGCAGAAAAACATGGCTTTAAACTGTCTGGGCATTCTCTCGTGCTATATGGCATTTGTGCGGATCAAGCCTGTAGAGATAGCGCGAAATAATTGTCTAGCGTACTAGTAGAAACGCTTATTTCTACTAGTACTACGATATTGAACAGTAGAAAACCCTCGTTATTTATAACGAGGGTTTCTTTTTATATGTCTATTATGCCTAGAAAGCGCAATAATTTAGCTCACATCTAACGATAAACTATCAGCACCTTCATCTAAATTAGCCTTGCCGTTTTTGCTACTGAGCTTAATTTTTAGGCGTAGATCATTAGGAGAGTCGGCATGTAAAATCGCTTCTTTATACGTTATCTCTCCTTGTTCATACAAATCAAAAAGTGCCTGATCAAAGGTTTGCATGCCACTGTCTCGTGAGCGTGTCATCACATCTTTGATTTCATGGACTTCTCCTTTACGGATATAGTCACTAATCAGCTGCGAATTTAGCAAAATCTCAATAGCAGCGCGTCGTCCTTTACCATCAGGTGTGGGGATAAGTTGCTGCGCGATAATAGCTTGTAGGTTCAGCGACAAATCCATAAACAACTGATTATGGCGATTGGTTTCAAAGAAGTGAATGATACGATCAATTGCTTGGTTGGCATTGTTTGCGTGCAACGTTGCAAACACTAAATGACCTGTCTCAGCATATTGGATAGCGTAGTTCATGACTTCACGGTTACGAATCTCGCCGATTAAGATGACATCGGGTGCTTGGCGTAGCGTGTTTTTTAGGCCTGCTTCAAATGAATGAGTATCGATACCAACTTCACGTTGGGTAATAATACAGCCGCGATGCTTATGAACAAATTCAATAGGGTCTTCTATCGTAATAATATGACCATGAGAGTTTTGATTGCGATGTCCTATCATTGCTGCAAGGGTAGTAGACTTACCTGTACCTGTTGCGCCAACTAATAGAATAATACCGCGTTTTTTCATGGCCAATTCTTTTAACGCTGGCGGTAAACGTAATTCTTCGACCGTTGGAATGTTGTTTTCAATTTTCCGTAAAATCATTCCTGCCATATCGCGTTGTACAAATGCACTGACTCGAAAGCGAGCTTGCTGTGCTTCATCAGAGATAGCAAATTGACACTCGTTGGTTTCTTCAAACTCTTTTTGCTGGCTTGGCGTCATTACACCTTTGACCAATCTCATGGTTTGCTCAGCACTCAAAGGTGTTCTACCGACAGGTAAGATTTTTCCATTCACTTTCATGGAAGGTGCTACGTCAGCAGTAATGAAAAGGTCAGAGCCATTCTTGCTGATCATCAACTGTAATAGTTTATCAATGTCCATATCGCACCTGTACCAGATGTAAGTCAGTTAAAATCATATTTTAAAAACGTCAATAAAAAGTAAGAAAGTAATTACAGAGACCATGAGTTGTTTGTTATTTTTGATGGTATCTGTCAATACTATCTGTCAGTACTATAAAAATGCCTCAGGCTGCTTGGCATAAGGACGTGCAACATCCTTACTAATAGTTCCTTTACTTACCAAGTTCTTTAATGTTTGATCGAGCGTAATCATACCATCGCCTGCACCTGTTTGGATAGCAGAGTACATTTGAGCGATTTTGTTCTCACGTATCAAGTTACGGATAGCAGGGGTACCTATCATGATTTCATGGGCTGCCACACGTCCACCTGCTTGACGACGTAACAGGGTCTGTGAAATAACAGCTTGCAATGATTCTGACAGCATCGCGCGAATCATGTCTTTTTCAGCAGCTGGGAATACGTCAATAACACGGTCAATCGTCTTAGCCGCTGAGCTGGTATGCAAGGTGCCGAATACTAAGTGGCCAGTTTCTGCTGCGGTCAACGCTAAGCGGATAGTCTCAAGGTCACGTAGCTCACCTACCAAGATAACATCAGGATCTTCACGTAGGGCAGAGCGCAATGCTGGCTCAAAACCCAAAGTATCACGGTGTACTTCACGCTGGTTAATCAAGCTTTTCTTTGATTCATGAACAAATTCAATCGGATCTTCGATAGTTAAAATATGCTCTTTACGGCTTTCGTTAATATAATCAATCATCGCTGCAAGTGTTGTTGACTTACCTGAACCTGTTGGGCCCGTGACCAATACCACACCACGCTTAAAGTCTGAAACGCGTCTAAAAACATCGCCCATACCTAAGTCTTCCATCGTTAATACTTTGGAAGGAATGGTACGAAATACAGCACCTGCACCGCGGTTTTGATTAAAAGCGTTGACACGAAAACGTGCTAGATTAGGAATTTCAAAAGAAAAATCCGTTTCAAAAAACTCTTCAAAGTCAGCACGTTGCTTATCATTCATGATGTCATAAATAAGCTGATGCACGACCTGATGGGTCATCTCTGGCATATTGATACGGGTCATTTCACCATCAACACGTATCATTGCCGGCATACCCGCTGAAATATGTAAATCTGACGCCTTATGCTTAACGGTAAAGCGCAGCAAGTCTTCGATATTAAGATTATTTTTTTCAGCCATAATTTGATATTCCTATCACTTAGTCTAGGTAAGACAAAACACTATAAAAGTACGTGGTAAACTATTTATCGATAACCTTAATATAATAAAAGATGATAAGAAGCTCACCAGTACAGGTCTTTACCATCACTAGCATATTCAGCAGCATATGTTAAAGCATGTAACAATATCATAACAAGACTGTGAGTATTTAACCATCTACTAAATTAAGAAAAACCAGAACTGTATCGTTTTGAAATAATTTTCATAGAAGTTATTTCTAATTTACTTTTAAAAATCGGATAGTTATGTTTTTTATAATAAAAATTGCAGAAAAAAATTTCAAAAAATTAATCAAGCAATAAGGGCAAAATATGAAGGAAATGAATGGCAATATTGATGAAGTGACACTTATCGATAACTGGCAACAAGTTAATACGCAGATGAAGCAAGCGTGTGATCATGCTGACAGACAGGCTGATAATGTTATGCTGCTGGCTGTTTCGAAAACGAAACCTGCCGATATGATTGCAACTTTAGCAAAGCAGGGACAGCGTGATTTTGGTGAAAACTATCTACAAGAAGCCATCGAAAAAATTACTGAACTTAAAGCTCAGCCTGTAGGCAAAAGTATCGTTTGGCATTATATCGGTAGTATTCAACGTAATAAGACACGTGACATTGCAGAGCACTTTGATTGGGTACAAACTGTTGAGCGCGATATCATCGCCAAACGATTGAATGACCAACGACCAGCTGACCTGCCACCATTGAATGTGCTGATCCAATTAAATATCGATAACGAAGATAGCAAATCCGGATGTTTGCCAGCCCAGTTGCCAGAGCTGATAACAGCGATAAAAGGCTACGAGCGTCTACAGCTACGTGGTCTGATGATTATTCCTGCTAAAGCAAATACGAATGCCTTTGCTCGAACTAAGCAGTTGTTTGAAGAGGTTAAAGCCGATTGTCCAGAGCTAGATAGCTGGGATACGCTTAGTATGGGTATGAGTGGTGATATGGCAGAAGCGATAGAAAACGGCACAACAATGGTACGTGTCGGCACTGCTATCTTTGGTCAGCGTGCTTAAAAAAATGTGAATAGGCTAGCTAAGTATTCTTTAACTAGCCAGTAAGTTAAATGACATCTTCTAATTTAGTGACTAGCATCTGTGTAATTTTAAGATTATCAGTCGCAATGATCTCAAATCGATAATTGGCATACTCAATCGTGTCAGTCTTTTTAGGGATTTTTCGAAGCATATACATCATAAATCCACTGATAGTCTCGTAATTTTGACTGCGTGGTAGGTCGACGATATCTAATGCACGAATCACATCTTCGATAGGGGTCATGCCATCGATTAACCACGAGTTGTCAGTGCGCTGGACAATAGGTTGCTCCTCTAACGTTACCAACTCACCCATCACAATGCTCATCACGTCCTTTAATGTGATAACACCAACGACTAGGGCGTATTCATTCACGATGACCGCAAAATCAGCGCCAGTAGATTTAAACATCTCTAATACTTCAAACAAAGACAACGTATCAGGCACGAAAAGTGCTGGTTTTAATAGAGTCTTGTTTGTCAGGCTAACTTCCTGTTGGTTCAAAACCAAAGCTAAAAAGCTACGAGATTCCACATAACCAACGATATGTTCTAAATCGTCATCATGGCAGACCAAGAACTTATTGTGTGGCTGCTCAATCATGATATTCACGACTTCTTCGGTACTTGTCTTGGTATCAAAATAAACGATATTTTCTCGAGGATTCATCACTGAGGTGACGGTACGCTCCTGCATATCAAAGATGTTTTCGATCAAGTGATGCTCTTGCTTCTTTAGTACACCCGCTTCAGCACCAGCATCCATCACTGCATAAATATCTTCTGGTGTCATATCATCTTGACGGATGGTTGAGATGCCAAAAAGCTTAAACAGAATATTTGCAGCCCCATCGAACACCCATATAATAGGCTTTAGTATAAATATCAACAACATCATTGGGCGTACGAGCCGTACCGCTATCGTCTCAGCATTTGACATGGCCAAACGCCTAGGCATTAGATCAGCAAGTAGTGAAAATAAACTCGTGATAAGTACAAATGATATAACTGATGCTATCGTTTCACTATTTAATAACTGCTCGAGATAAGGACTAATGGCCGACTCACCCACGGCACCAGCTGAAATAGCGACCGCATTTAGCACTATTTGTACGACGGTGATAAAGCTACCAGGATGCTCTTGCATATTGAGCACATCAAGTGCGCGAACATCGCCTTCTTTTGCCATAATTTGGAGCTTGATTTTGCGGCCTGCGGCGATGGCAATCTCGGCAGCAGAGACAAAGGTGCTTAAGGCAAGCAGTAAAAGAAGAAAAACACTAGCGGTTAGCAAACTCATGACGTACTCGAAAAAGGAATAAAGATAATTAAGGCAAAATAGTTAGTGAAACTGTGTAGAAAAGAATATGGCTAGGTGTAAAAATTTTTGGTAGATAAAAACCAAAAAAGCTGGGCAAGCACCCAGCTAATAGTAAAAAATTCGATATCTTGTAAAACTGGCTAACTAGTACCTCTCAACTTATAGATAGTAGAAGTTAAGAGGTGTATGGTAATTAACCTTTGATTGACCACTTATTAACCAACGGATAACGACGCTCACGTCCAAAAGCTTTGTGGCTAATCTTAGTACCGATAGGAGATTGCAAGCGTTTGTATTCGCTGTTGTCTACCATTTTGATGACTTTAGCGACCATCTCAGCATCAAAGCCTTTATCAATAATCTCTTGATAGCCCATGTCTTCATCGATATATGATGTCAAGATACCATCTAACACATCGTAGTCAGGCAAGCTGTCTTGATCCTTTTGATCTGGACGTAATTCAGCCGATGGTGGACGAGTGATAACGCGCTCAGGAATGACAGGCGTATCTTCTAAACGATTACGATAGCTTGCCAATTTATAAACTTGAGACTTATATACGTCTTTTAGTACGTCAAAGCCGCCAGCCATGTCGCCATATAGCGTTGAGTAACCAACAGCCAATTCTGACTTGTTACCAGTTGTGATAACTAAATGACCGAATTTATTAGACAGTGCCATCAAAATCACACCGCGAGCGCGCGCTTGGATGTTTTCTTCGGTCGTATCCGCTGGTGACTTATTGAATAACGGCGCTAACGTATGACGGATGCCTTCGACAGCGTCAAAAATAGGGCAGACGGTGTAAGAAACATTTAGGCGACGTGCCTGTGCTTGAGCATCTTCTAGACTGATTTGAGAGGTGTATTCGTATGGCATCATGACTGCATATACCTTGTCAGCGCCTAGAGCGTCAACAGCGATACAGAGCGTCAATGCTGAGTCAATACCACCTGATAACCCGACAATAATGCCAGAGAACCCTGAATGGTTGACATAGTCGCGTAGACCGACGACTAACGCCTGATACATTTCAGATTCACGGCTTAAGGTTAGAGGCGCTTTGGTCTGCTCGTTAAACTTCGCAGTTTTTACATCTAACGTAGCCAGTAGCAACTGGTTCATAAAGCGTGGTGCTTCATGAGCAATGCTACCGTCAGCTTGTACAGCCATAGAGCCACCATCAAACACTAGATCGTCTTGCCCGCCCACTGCGTTGACATAGACGATAGGTAGTTTGTTTTCACGGCTACGCTTGGCAAGCATGGTTTTGCGATTGTCTTGCTTTTCAATCTCAAAAGGTGAAGCGTTTAAGCTTACGATTAGATCAGCACCTTGCTTTTTAAGCTCAGAGATAGGACCTTTTTCCCACAAATCTTCACAGATAAGCAGACCAATAGTAATGCCTTTATAGTCAAATAAAACTTGATTGCGACCTTTATCGAAATAGCGACGCTCATCAAACACGCCATAATTTGGCAAAATTTGCTTATGGTAAAAGCCTTTTTGATGACCATTGTGTAGGATGGCAGCAGAGTTAAAAGTACCGTGATGATCGACATGCGGATAGCCGACAATCATTACGATATCATCGATATCACTCAAAGTAGACAAAGCGCTTTTGACGCGACCTGACAAGCTTGGACGTAGCAATAAATCTTGTGGAGGGTAGCCTAGTAGCGCTAACTCTGGGAATACGATTACGTCAGCACCTTGTTCGCGTGCTTGTAATGCTAGGGTACGCATTTTTTCGACGTTGGTTGAGATATCACCGACCAAAAAATGCGATTGAGCTAAAGCAAAAGTGACAGTATCTTGTGGTTTGTTGTTCTTACTGGCTTCGTTTGAGGTGTTAGAGTTGGGGTTATCAGTGTCTTTTGACATTGTTATTGTTCCTATCGATATATTATTAAAATTTGGTGTGTCTGTATTGATTCAAATAAAATCAAATCCGAAATTAACTCAAAACTGCGCTCTTACATATAAATCTCAAATATTGAGCTAATATGCTGAGTCTGAATCTCCTGTAAGCCTTTATAAAAGACTTATGATTTTGTTCAAGTAGCTCATTCTAAGTGATAGTAACACCCCAAAATTAGAACTTATGATAGTCTAAAAAAAGACGATATAAGCAGGTGTCAGAATCTGTCTCAGAGGATTCCATGTCTGTACAACGCTGTAAATAAACATGTGCAAATAAACTTAACTACACTGAAAAGCTTAAAATAATTGCTTTAGTATAACATCAATTGTCGCGACAAATAGAACGCACCAGTGGATTCCCTTATAAGATAACAGTTTAAAAGCTGAACATAAAAGCAGTTTTCAATACATCATTTTTACACACTAAATTCATGCATTATGCGCTAGTCATTATCGTCGTCATCTAGTAAGCTTGCATAGACAAAGTTGTAAGTAAAGATTACAACAACACGTTATATAATTCACATGCTTTATTGCATAATAAAGCGTGCTAGCCGTATTTTTATTATTTTATTTACAATAATAAATGGCTGTGAATTCGTGGTATGAAACTGGGCATAGTCATACTATTTAATTGTCATATTACTTAATCCTCATATGACTTCATAAGTCCGACCCAATACTTTTTTGTATGATTCACAACTCTCGCTAATGGATATGGCTTACAGACAGTGTCTAAGAGCTGATATTCATCACACATTTATAAACTCGCCAGCAAAACTATCGTTTGCTGTCCGCTTTTGGTTTATACGCTATGATTGAAAACTGGACAAAAGAATTTATTATTCAGCGCTTATTGGCAATTACGTTGCTAGTGGTGCTATTCGTATTGTGTTTTCAAGTGGTGCAGTTTTTTATTGTACCAGCGCTGTGGGCAGCGATTTTGGCCTATGTGACTTTTCCTATTTATAATTTCTTCCATGAAAAGGTGAAGCTAAGCCCAGATTTTAGTGCCGCTATTATGACGGTGAGCATTTCACTGATAATTGGCGTGCCAGTGGTCATCGGTGTGTTTATCTTGCAGCAAGAAGCTTTGAGTCTGATCAGTAACTTGATTTACCGTATCAAGGTAGGTTACTTAGATGTGCCTGACTCCCTCAAAGATTTGCCTATCATCGGCCAGCAAGTCAAAGATGTACTGTGGCGCATTAACAAAAACCCAGAAGGAACGCTAGAAGCTTTTCGCATTTGGGTTCAGTCGCATTTATATTATGGCAAAATAGCATTTGACGTGGTGTTCAGTAGTTTGGCCAAGCTGGGTATGGCGTTAATGACGCTCTTCTTTTTTTATCGTGATGGCACTAGTCTGGTTCGGCAGATTCGTCAAGCGTTGCGCAATATCATCGGCAATCGCATCGACGGTTATATTGACTCTGTGGGTACAACTACGCGTGCCGTGGTATACGGTATCGGGCTGACGGCATTGGCTCAGGCTTTATTGGCTGGTATCGGCTATTACTTTGCTGGTGCGCCAAGTCCTATCCTATTGACCATTGTCACGTTTATTATTGCCTTGATTCCCTTTGGTACACCATTCGTTTGGGGCGGTGTGTCGATTTGGCTATTGAGTCAAGGGCATACTGCAGAAGGTATTGGTTTGGCACTGTGGGGTGTACTGGTGATTAGCTGGGTAGATAACTTGATTCGTCCTATCGTCATTAGCGGCGCGACCAAAATTCCTTTTATCATTATTTTTATTGGGGTATTAGGTGGTCTTACAGCATTTGGTTTTGTTGGTTTATTTATCGGGCCTGTCGTATTGGCTATCGGGCTTGCGGTATGGCGCGAGTGGATATCGCAGCATAAGAATGAGATATTTGCTCAGCAAGAGGTAATGCTTTCCGACCCTCGTGCGATAGATCCTGTGCATGGACCAGAATAACAAGTCATTAGGGCGTGTCTTCAATTCACCCGATGTCCATCTAAATGGGCTAAAAATGGCTAAATTTTGCCAAACATCGTCAAATAGCTATTTAATATCCTGATATTATCTACGCTATTTTTCTTGTTTGACGGCAATTTATCTCATTTTTATCTCCATTTTTGAAATGAAGACACGCCCTAGAAAATACGATGTAAAAAATTATCAATAGGGATGATGGCAAATGATAAATAAGAATATGACAGAATCGATGAATAATAAGACCGATAAGTTAAGCGCGATTAAAAATATCACTATTTTAGCGGACAGTAATATCGCCAGTCTGAATGATTTTTTTAATGACGCTGCGCTTGGCCATCTGACTGAGCATAGGGTTAAAATTATCACTGTCGCTGGTCGAGATATTGATGCAGCGCTACTTGCCGAAGTACAGCCAGATATTTTGTTGATACGCTCGGTGACGAAAGTAAACGAAGCGCTATTGGCTGATAATAACAGTGTGCAGTTTGTTGGGTCTGCGACTATTGGGACCGACCATGTAGATCAAGATTATCTAGCGTCTCGCAATATCACTTTTGCCAATGCGGCTGGTTGTAGCAAGCATTCTGTGGCTCAATATGTATTGACGGCTATTTTCACTTTGCGTCCGCAGTATTGGCAGCAGTCGGCGTCATTAACCTTAGGTATCATTGGCCTTGGTAATATCGGTAATACGCTTGCTCAGTATGCCTATGATTTGGGTTGGCAGGTGCTAGGTTATGATCCCTTGTTACCAACCTCTAAAACTAATAATGCTAGCTTGGAGCAGTTACTTAGCCAAAGTGACGTGGTTAGTCTGCATGTGCCTTTAACCAATGAAAGGAATGCGACGAATTCTAAAGGTAGTGATTACCCAACACGTCATCTTATTAACGCAGCTGCATTAGTAATGATGCCTGCCGATACGATGCTGGTCAATAGTGCACGCGGGCCTGTGATCGAGGAAAGCGCACTTAAAGCAGACATTGAGCGTACTGGACGTCAAGTGGTGCTAGACGTGTTTGAGCATGAGCCAGAAATTGAAGAAAGCTTACTATCCAAACTCGCTATTGCCACACCGCATATCGCTGGCTATACGCTAGAAGGTAAGCTGCGTGGCACACAAATCATTTATGATGCCTTGTGTGAAAAATTAACGATACCTCCAACTCAGTCTATGTCCAATCTGCTACCGCTAAATATGTTCTTATGGTCTGAACTAAAATCATATCCAGACAGACTGCCAAAGTTTTATGACGTCATGCAAGATGATACCTCATTGCGAAATAAAGCAGTTGATGGGCAGGTAAACGGTGCTGACTTCGACGGTCTGAGACGTGATTACCACTTGCGCCGTGAGTGGCAGTTTTAATTAAACAAGATACTTAGTAACCAATTATTCATTAGTCGCAGTAGAGCCCAATGACTCAAGCAAACAACATTTCTTCGCAGCTTATTACTTCTAATCCTAGCTACGCGCCAACCATGACACTTGCGATGGCACAACAGCGCGCGCAATTCGTCAGCAATATTCGTCAGTTTTTTACCAGTCGACAAGTGCTAGAAGTGCAGACACCGCTATTATCCCAAGCAGGCAATACAGACACTTTTTTGCAGTCTGTAGCAGCTCATGTAACCTATCAAGACCGTCCACGCACTTATTATTTGCATACCTCGCCTGAATTTGCGATGAAGCGTTTATTAGCCAGCTGGCAAGTGCCTATTTATCAGATTTGTCCTGTCTTTCGTGATAACGAAATAGGCACGCGTCATAATATTGAATTTACGATGCTCGAATGGTATCAACCTAATTATAGTCTGGACGAGATGGCAACTGAACTTAATGAGTTGTTAGAAGCGCTTTATGGTCATTCAGTTGTGATGAGTCATTATCGCTATGTCGATGCCTTTATGGATTTTGTAGGTATCCATCCGTTGACAGCGAGTTTAACTGCATTGCAAGCCGTGGCAGAAGATATGGGTTTGACAGGATTTGATTTTAATGATGCTGATGATAGCGAAGAAAATCGTCGCCAGAGCTGGCTGGATTTATTATTCAGTCATGCCGTAGAGCCAAACCTAGGTCATGATTTGCCGACATTAATTATAGAGTACCCACCTGCGACCGCTGCATTAGCGAAGACAGCTAGGGATAAAGACGGTAATAAAATTGCAAAACGTTTCGAGCTATACATTAACGGCATTGAGATCGCCAATGCTTATGATGAGCTAGCAGATGGTCAAGCATTACGAGACCGTTTTGAACAAGACAATCAATTACGCGCGCGTCATGATCTACCTCAAATGCCAATTGATGAACATCTATTAGCCGCATCCAATGATTTGATGCCATGTAGCGGTATCGCAGTCGGTATGGATAGATTGCTAATGGTTGTAACAGGTGCAAGCAGCTTGGAAGAAGTCATTCCCTTTCCCAGTGGGCAAGCATAATTGAATGAGCTTCTTTTAGATTAGCTGTAATCTAAATACATAATAAAAAGGTCGTTGTCGATTTACCAATTAGATATTGGCGAATCAATAACGACCTTTTGTATTGGCTGCTTTTAAAATCTAGCAGATACAATCAATTTTGCTACTGCTAAATTTATTTATACCGTAGCAACTGCTTCATTGATATCAATATCACCATTGTGTAGATTGAAGACTTTGCCTATCGTGTTATCTGCGGTTAGCACCGCGGCTAGCGTTATCGCTACATCTTCGATTGCATTCTCACCAGAACTTGTATCATTAATAGTAATTTTGCCTGTACCAGCGCGTTCTTTTAGTGCGCCTGGCTGTACGATAGTGTAATCAAGTGAGCTGTTGTTCACTAACCAGTGATCGGCGTAGTGTTTAGAGATATAGTATTCTTTTAAATCTGCAATACCAGGGTTTTCATCCCATTTTTCAGTTTCTAATGAAAAGACTGAGCTCAGCATAATATAACGTTTAATGCCTTTATCTTGTGCAGCCTGCATCGTTTTTACAGCACCATGCAAATCAACTTCTAAGACGTTTTTGCCACCAGACCCTGCAACAAAGTAAACAGCCTCAATGTCCTGGTCTAGTTGTCTTTCAATAGAGTCTTTACTGGCTGTAATGTCTAAATCTAGCTGAGTATAATTGTCATTATCAAATAACTTTTCTTTCTGACGAGTCGTGCCAATAACTTGATGATCATCAGCCAATAACTGCTTAACCAAATCACCGCCCACTCGACCACTTGCACCAACGACTAAAACTTTCATAACCATTCCTATTTTTATTTAAATGCTATTGTTTGAATTATTCAGTAAGTTTATTTATCTTAAAAACCGAATACAGAGTAACAAAGATAGGTAGCACGCTTCGTTATAAAGCGTGCTGATTGAATAGTGTTTGGTTATAGAGTGTATACCGTTTGCAAGGAAGCAAACGTTGCTTAGATAGCATCATGTAATAGATGACAGAATGGGTAGGTGTCAGATAAAACGATAAAAAGCACTAACGAACCAAGCGATTAAGCCCATCGGCAAAGGCTTTTTTATCTCGATCACCGTAGGGCTTTTGCCCGCTCATTTCCTGCAACTCTAGGACACCAGTACCGCGCATAGTATCCATAAAGTCGCGCATATTGAGCTTTTGCTTGATGTTGTTCTTATCGTAGACCACGCCGCGCGTCGTCAATACCATACCACCTTTGTCCAAAATGTCATTGGCTAAGGGGATATCGCTAGTGATAGCCAAGTCACCGACTTGTATCTGCTCGACGATATAATCATCAGCTTTGTCGAACCCTGATGGCACGACAGTCATAACAAGTAGGGGCGACTTGCGTAGCTTAATCGGCTGATTGGCCACAAATATGGCCATGGTCTTGGTACGTTCAGCCGTTTTAATAATCAAATCTTTGGCAATCAATGGCACCGAGTCTGCGTCCACCCAAATCTGCATTATTTTTTGGCCTTCTCAGATTTTGATGGATTAGTAGTTAGGCTGCCTGCTTGGCTGTCTTTATGGTCTAGGTCATCAGCTTTGGCATCATTTTGAATACTGTTCTGAGCGCTATTTTTATCATTACTCTTAGCATCGACATCTACTTTACTAGGCTGAGTATCTACGCTTGCATACTCTTTATCTAGACCAACCTTGTTTGGCAAGACAGCAACCAGTTTTGCCATAGCAGGCTCTAAATCAGTCACGTCATTAGGCATCAAGGTAATATGAGCAATCTTACGATCGTCACGCTCAGCCTTATGATAGCTATGATAATGAGCGCCATCAATATTTAGCACCGCACTGATATCAGGGTATTGACCCAGCACATTTACCATAATCGCAGGATGGACGTTATCTGTATCGCCTAATGGCAAGTTGACCACAGCACGGATATGGTTTTCAAACTGGCTAGTAACCGCGCCTTCGATGCTCCAGTGGCCAGAGTTGTGTACACGTGGTGCGATTTCATTGGCCAGTATCGTGGTATGACCGCGAGCATCTTTGGTGACAAACAGCTCAAGTGCCATGACGCCCACATAGTCTAGATGGTTCATGATCTTTGTGATGGCGTCTGTTGCCTGCTGGAGCAGGTGGCTGGTACCGACCGCAGGAGCTTGAGTTTTTGCCAAAATACCGTGATGATGATGGTTTTCGACCAAATCATAACAGCGTACCTGACCATTTTGCGCTCTTGCTGCAATGATAGAGACTTCACGATTAAAGTTAATGAAACCTTCAGCAATCAGTGGCGCAGGCGTTGGCGTGAGTGAACCTTTACCACTAACGGCGTCTTTTAGCTCAAGCCAAGCAGTTTTAATATCATTGTCTTGTTTGATAACAAACTGACCTTTACCATCGTAGCCACCTCGGCTGGTTTTTAGAACGATAGGCAGTCCCAATTCTTTACAAGCGTGCTTGAGCTCAGCTTCAGAATTGACTTCCATAAATGGCACGGTTGCAATATCAAGCGTGTTGAACATCTGCTTTTCTTTTAGACGATCTTGAGCGATATCAAGCGCAATCAGCGGTGGGAACATGCCTTGCTTGCTGCCAGACTTTGACAAGCTAACCAGTTGCTCAACAATAGACGTTGGCGTGTTCTCAAACTCTAGTGTAAAGACATCCGCTGCTGCGATAAAGTCTTCTAATTGATCGCTATGAAAGACACGACCGTATAAGCTGGCAGGGCATTCTGGATTGTCTTCTAAGAATACACATTGGTAACCCAATGGCATAGCGGCTTCGGCAAGCATCATACCAAGCTGACCACCGCCTAAAATACCGATGGTACGAATGGTTTGGGTAACAGGATAAGCGTTTGCTGTAGTCATGGCAGGCTCTTTGAATAAAGGTGAATAAGATGTTTGGTCTATTAAAATCTAAAATTCAATGGGTGAAAATAGGAAAAGGTGCACTGTATGCACCTTATCTCTACTCGAAATTGCTTAAAAATATACAGTGATAGCTTCAATCGTTAAGCTATAAATATAAAAGACTCTGCTATAAAAGCTGATCGATTTATATTTACCTAAGGATTGATAATACCTGGTGTTGGGCTAGCAAGAATAGTCTCAGTCTGAGACTGGCGCATCTGATCGAGCTTAGTAGCAATCGTATCATCATGCAATGCCAATACTTGAATTGCAAGTAGGGCAGCGTTATAAGCACCAGCAGCACCAATTGCCAAAGTACCAACAGCGACGCCTTTTGGCATTTGTACGATAGACAGCAGACTATCCCAACCGCTCAGCATAGATGACTTTACGGGGACACCAAAGACAGGTAGCGGCGTTTGGCTGGCACACATACCCGGCAGATGAGCGGCACCGCCTGCACCAGCAATGATCACTTGTAGACCATTGTCTTTTGCGCTTTTGGCATAATCAAATAATCTATCAGGCGTACGGTGTGCAGAGACAACTTCACAATCAAAAGCAATGTCAAAGTCTGCAAGCAATTGCGCAGCAGCACTCATAGTTGCCCAGTCAGACTGCGAACCCATGATAATGCCGACTTTTGGCTGACCAGCAGGGGAAGTGATTGGACCGTTCTGGTTAGCAGCAGTATTCGTGGTGCTCATGATTGGATATCCTCAAAAAGACCATCATACAAAAATTTTGCTACACTCGTAAAGCCAAGTTTGACTTTTAATACTGGTATGGGGCTAATTGCAGTGATATCACGATTTTATATATGTTTTTCATCGTGATAATGCTGAACAAAGTGACTGGCTGTCAATGGTAATGGTTGTTCGGTATCCAGTTGATAGCATGTTAGATAGCCGCTATCTACTGCAGCAGAGTAGTCAGTACAGGCAACTTGTGGACTGAGTGGCTCAGGTGTGCCAGTGAGCCAATAGTGCCCGACAAACACAGGTTTATGAGTTTTTAATTCAAAGTCAATATTTTCAGCCAACGCATCAGGCGGAATTTGTGCCAATGCGGACGATGGAGCACGAGACACTTCACGAAGTGTGCGTGTATTAAGCTCATCTAGCCACCAACGTACTCGCACTCGCGTACGTTTGGTACCTTCTTTGTCTACCATCACAATACCATCAGGTAAGCCCGTTTCAACCCCTTTTAACACTCGCTCCAAAGCGTCAAAGGCGATGGTATCTTCTTTAGCCGTTGCGATTAAACCTGCTGGAGTCAGACAGTTATCATCAGTCAGAAGGGGCTTTAGTATCGCCATGCTATCTGTATCCCAGCAAGCATGCACAAAACACGCATAGTCGGTCTCAATCCATAATGGAATTTCGTATAAACGCTGCAACCAGTACTCATGTTGCTCTGAGCCGAATGGTATCTCTGCCAAAAACGCCTCATGTTGGCGTCTATGGATATCATTGTGCGAGCGTAAATACTGGCTAGTATTATCAGGATCGCGCGTGGCATATGCCAACGCATTATATTCATGGTTGCCCATTACTGCATCGGCTACATCGGCATCTAGCATTGCAAAGACAATCTCTAACGTGGCTAATTGCTGCGAACCACGGTCGATCAAATCACCGATAAACAAAGCCCTATGACCTGTCGGTGGTACAAAGTGCTGACCGTTATGCTTATAGCCCAACTGATGCAGCAGACCGATCAGTTTGTCTGCATAACCATGTATATCACCGATAATATCTATAATCATAATGTATTACTAAATCTCAAATGTAGAAATATAACGTGTGCAAAATAGAGTTTATAAAGTATAGCTGTGTTTAAAGTGATAGCTTTACTATACGTAAAAATGTCTAAAATCCCGGTGATAGCAAGGCATTGATAAAGTGCGGTAGTACTTTTGGTTCCAAAACAATCGTAGCGATAACGCCAAATGCACCGCCCCACATATGAGCCATATGATTGATATTTGAGCCACCGCGTCGATCAGCATAGATACTATAAAATATATAAGCCACGGCAAATAGTATCGCCGGAATAGGGATCACGGCAAAGAGGTAAATTCTCTCCCATGGTGCTAGCAGGATAAAAGCAAATAGCACAGCCGATACACCGCCTGATGCGCCTAAACTCAAATAACTGGCGTTGTTCTTATTTTTCACGTAACTTGGAATCATGGCAACAATAATAGCCAGTACATAGAAAACCACAAAACCGTAGCCAAACAAAAACGGTTGGTATAGCCCTTCAATAGCACGACCGAAGAAATACAATGTAAACATATTAAACAACAAATGCATACTGTCAGCATGAATGAAGCCGTGTGTTACAAAACGATCCCATTGCCCATTGTTGACTGCAGGCGGATAAAATATAAGCCGATTGAGTAGTTTTTTGTTTTGCCATGCCAATAAACTGACAATAACAGTGATAATGATAATAAGCGTCGTATGGTTTAACAAAGGAGAATCCTTAGGCCGTGCCTGATATGTGACAATGTTACAAATGACAAGCTACAAATGACAATATTCAAAGCCTAAGCGTTACGGCTGAGTAAAAAATAAGTTTGACGTCTGATCCGTATTAAGTACTAACCATTAGCAATAGACTAATACTAACAGCAGTTGCGATAACGCGAATACCTATTGTGTGACAAAACGATGCTTTTTTATGCGGTTATAGTGAATAATGTAGCAGTGTACCATCAACATAAGTGAAACTTTTAAAGCAAGGTTAAAGACGAGAGTAGTGCTCAGTCATCCGCGCTGCAATGAGTCTTTTAGACAAAGAAGCAAAATACACAAATGACATTGACGAAAATAAAATAAGTGCTTAATTTTGCACATTTCAATAAGGCTGATAGAGGCAGTGAAATATGAACATTATTGACCAGCTAGAACAGACGGTAACCCCAGCTGTAATGGGTAATGATGACAGCAATAATGTTGCCTATGTCAGTCTACTTGAGCAGTTTTATGCTGTTTTGGCTGCGCGCCTAGCTGTGCCACAGGTTTACTCACAGTTGCTGCGTACTGATCAAGTAATTACTAGCACTAATAATGAAAGCCCTTTATTTGAACAAATATGGCAAGATAAAAGTCTGCAAGAGACTATCGTCCAAGAGTTGTCAGCCACCCATCACATTGATGAGCAGACAACTGAGCAACTACTAATTAGTGCCGCGCCGTTGGCATATCGTGAGTTAAAAGTATTGGCCAATGGGCAGTTTTTGCCAGCATTTTTACAAGACAAACAGGCTGCTTTACGACCATATTTACCTATCTGGGCAGCAGCTGTGATTACTGCTACTCAAGGCGTTAGTCAGCAAATACAAACAAGCTTCAATTCAGATGATGGCCATATACCAGTACATGTGCCAGTAAGTGACGACATATCGAATAGACTTGACGACTCTACTTTAGATACTGGCATAGCTGGCATAGTCGCACCAATAACGAATAATGATGCAGAAAGTATAGAGCAAATGTCAATTGCTGAGCGCGTAAGCACTGAAGTATTAGATGACGATACAATTGCCAGTAGTGATGCTATTCATGCCAATCCAGCAGCCTATCATCTGGCAGAAAACAGTAACTTGAAGCATGCACAAGTACGCACTCGCAATCAACGAAACGATCTACTAATACGTGTGTTTTTATTAATAGTAGCCCTTGCTGCGCTTGCACTAGCAGCATGGGCATTATTAGTGAAACCCAATAATGAAATACCAGTAGAACCTGTGGCCACAGTACCTGTTGAACCACAGCCAGCACCCGTATCTCCTGTACCAACAACGACTCCTGTTGAGCTTATTGTCGGTGTAGACAACGGCAGTAACTTGTACACTTGTAGTGCGACCGTTGGCGATACTGCATTGCAAAGCACGTTGCAACAGGCGCTTAATACAAGCTTTGGTGAGCAGGCAAGTATTTGTGAATTGAACATACAGGATGGGGTAGCAACCACAATCGCTAATATGCCTGCGGAGATACTGCCCAATGTCTTGACGATGCTTAGATCAACACCATTTGCACGTTTGCATGTGCAAAACGATCGTCTCATACTGGAGGCTCCAGACAATATGCTACTGCAAAAACTGGTCACAGAAATACGAAGCTTAGTACCAGCGATGGTAGTCGAGAGTACAGCACCATTACCGTTACCTAATAATAGTAATATTGGTGATGCTACGAACAACGTAGCAAATTCAAATAACCAGTTTGTAGATGATGGGGCGGGGATTAATAATCAATTCAATAATAATGGGGTAAGTAGTAACTCTGGCGAATACCAAGCATCAGATGATAATACTGGAGATCGTGTGATACCAACTCCTTTGCCTAACAATAATAATAGTTTTAATAATGCGCCCAACAATCTGCCTACCAATGGCGCGAGCAATATTCCCAACAACTTTCCTTCAAATAATCAAACGACCAGACCGCCAGGCCCTTTTTCACCTTCAGAAGTAGATGAGATGGCAAACACGGTTATCGTTGCTGAACCAGCTCAAGTTAGATAGTTTTTATAAGGCACGCTGTTTCATAGGGCGTGTCTTTTTATATGGCCTATCTTTTCATGTAATTTAGCTACAGTTACGTGTGCCAACCGAAACATTACTTACTGTATCATTTGCACAACAACGTACAGACTGTGAATAGCAGCTTAAGAATTTTATAATAATCAAAACCAAACAAAGTAGTTTGATGAATTCATCACCACCATGACTACTACTATGATGATTTAATATAAAAGAATGATACAGCTGCTTTTTGAGCAAACGAATGATATAAATAAAAAATTAAGGGGAGAGCCATATTATGGATATTATTAGCCATTTGACACGCACCGTCAGCCCAGCCGTATTAGAAGATGACCGTAGCCCAGCTAAGAAAAATCTATTAGAACAGTTTTATGCCATTTTTGCTGCTCGTCTTGCAGACAATGATACTTTTAGCCGCTTTGCCAATGAAAACATCGCCCGTGACGACAATGCTTTTTATGATCGTGTATGGACAGAAGGAGCACACCGCGACCAAATTTCTCGCGAATTAGCAGGCAAGCATAATGTCGATGCAACCGCTTCACGTGGTCTGATTGCGATGGCAGCGCCACTGGCTTTTCATGAGATAAAAAGCTTAGCTGGTACCACGCCCGTTCCACAATTCTTGAATGATAACCTAAATAGTTACCAGCATCATATCCCTGCATGGGCGGGTACTGTTTTGCCTGCTAGTGCAGTCGCTGCCACTTCTACTACGGCTGGCACACCAATTTCTGATACCACTAGTACAGCGCCACTACAAAAAGAAGAAGAGCCAAAAGAGAGCTTTATGAAAGCGCTGCTACCTATTATTGGTTTGATTATCTTAGGTGCATTGGCTTGGGCACTACTCAGAGGCTGTCAAGAAAACCCTGAGCCTGTAGCAACGCCAGCAGCCACGGTACAGCAAGGGGCGCAAGGTAATGAGGCACTAGCGGTTGCAGGCGCAATTGAGCCGGCATCACTGAGTGTCGCAACTGGTGAAAATAGCGAGCTGTATGCTTGTCGTATGAGCGTGGGTGATGAGACACTACAAACCAATGTTATGAATGCTTTGACTGGTGCATTTGGTGACGAAGCTAATAAGTGCCGTGCTGACGTTGATGATAATTTTGCAGTAGATATGCCAGCATCTGCTCAATTAGCAACGATATTACCAATTATCAAAAATGTACCGAACGCGAGCATGATTATTAAAGGCGATAACATTACTGTGAATGCTCCTGATAAAGCTGCGTTGGACAAATTGGTTGCTGACTTACAAGCAGCTGCTCCTGCCATGACCGTGCAAGCTGAAGGTCCATTAGACTTGCAAGGCAAGATTGATGATAGTCTGGCTGCTGCAGACGTTGCCATGACCAATCTAGGTGAAAACCCAGATCCACGTGATGTTGCTCGTGCTTTGAGTATTCAGGTGATTAACTTCCAAGTAGATGAAGCGGTTATACCTGAAGTCAATAAGGCGCTGCTAGACCGTGCTGCAGAAATCATCAATAACGTACCTGATATGAAGCTGATGATCGTCGGTCATACGGACAGTCAAGCCTCTGATACCTATAATATGGAGCTGTCTCAGGAGCGTGCTGAGTCAGTGAAAGCGTATCTAGTGTCTAAAGGGGTTGATGCTAGTAAACTAACGACCAAAGGTATGGGCGAATCAGAACCAATCGCAGATAATTCAACCGAACAAGGTCGCTTCCGCAATCGCCGTATCGAATTTATGGTCAATGACGAAGTGGTCAGCGCAAACGATGGCATGATGATGAACAGTGATTCGCTAGATCCAGATATGAACCCATTAGATAGTAATAACGATGATTTGTTACCAGATGGTGATGACGCTACCCAAGGTACTGCGGTAGACCCAACCAATTAATCTACAGGTTCTTATTTTGATTATAGTTAGACTATAGTAGCTAAATGATAAAAACCGCATCTTATAAAGGAGCGGTTTTTTGTATGCTACTCAATGACAATTAAACAAGCTATTATTTATACAGCGTAGGGTCTGTCGATTCTTTAGCAGTCTGAACATCAGCTTGGGCATCAAAAAAAGTCTGAGTAACATTTTGCTTGGCTTGCTGCCAGTATTCAAATTGCTGGCAGGTAGACTCAAGATCGCCTTGCCATGTTGGGATATTGCCGCGCATGGTTTTGATACGTTGCTGGTTAGGGTAAGGCAAATCTTGCGCAGCTTTAGCAGCTTCATGAGCAGCCACACGGTCGTTGCATACGAGGGCAATATCACAACCGGCATCAATGGCCGCTTTTACGCGAGCACTGACATCACCAGCCGCCTTTGCACCTGCCATCGATAAATCATCAGAGAATAATACCCCATCAAATTTAAGCTCATCTCGAATGATATCTTGTAGCCAAATTTTAGAGAATCCTGCTGGCTTGTCGTCTACTTGCGAAAATATCACATGTGCTGGCATAAGAGCGTCCAGACTATGTAGCGTTTGAGCAAAAGGTTGCATGTCGCTACTGATAATCTCATCTAAGCTACGCGTATCGATGGCTTCTGATACGTGCGAGTCAGGAGCGATGGCACCATGACCGGGGAAGTGCTTACCAGTAGTTGCCATACCAGCTGCTTTCATACCGCGCATAAACTGTGTTGCAAGCGCAGTGATGGCTTGCGTATCATGATGAAAGCTGCGATCACCGATGACTTGGCTAATGCCATCTCTATCCAACACAGGCGCAAAGCTCAAATCAATTCCTACAGCTAATACTTCAGCTGCCATTAGATAACCGCAATCGTAGGCGCAGCTAAGTGCCTGGCTTGGGTCTTGATTGAATAGCTCACCCAATCGACCCATAGCAGGTAGGGGCGTGAATCCTTCACGTAGCCTCGCGACTCGTCCACCTTCTTGGTCCACACCGATAAGTATGTCTTGATTGTGATAACGTATATCGTCGCATAGTGCTCTGACTTGGGCCGCATCTGTGACGTTACGACCAAACAATATTACTCCACCGACCTGTGCTTGTTTAATCAAACTGACATCTTCAGCGGTCAAAGCGGTACTATCGATATCTATCATTAAAACGCCGTACATCGTGTGTTCCTTATTATTTTATATATGGTTATATTATGAATGTGACTGACTATGCCTGTCTTATCACTTATCAGTCATTGTTCAAATATCTTATTATGACAGTTATTATTAATTGAGCATAATGTGGCAGATTATTAGGGTCAAATCAATTTGCTAATAGCCATTAGATTCAGTCATCAAATCGATGTTGATAGCCCTCAATTACTATGTGTGATAAAAGTGATAGAAAGTTTGGTATGTACAGGTGTAGCGTGTAAGATTGCTTATACAGTTTGAGACAGTTCAGTATTTATGCGCGTGATAATATTGATTGATTTTTGACTATATATCAGTATTTAATGATGCATAAAGCATAAGAATAAAAAGCGCAGCATTTATAGGTTATAACAGATTCGAGCATTTCTAATCTAATTCTGATGAATTACCCAATACTATTAACTTCAAATAACTAGGTACATATGATGAAAAAACAACCAGCACAGTGGTTACTCAGTGCAGCGTCAGTGGGCATCGCCGGTATTATCTTAACCCAAAGCTACGGTACTGCAGTCGCCGAGACCAATACGGGCAGTTTCGTTCAGACCCCTGAGCAAAAGGTTACCACCCGTCAAGTAGCCGCCTTGCTGGATCGCAGTCATTATCTCAATCAGCCTTTAGATAGCAAGACTGGTAGCGAAATCCTATCAATGTATATCGATAGCCTTGACCCAAACCATACGTTGTTTTTGCAATCTGATGTCGATGAGCTGAAGAAAAAACATGCTGAAGACTTTGGTGCTCGCCTAAAACAAGGTGATCTATCTGCAGGGGTAGAGGTGTTTGATCGTTACCGCAAACGCTCAAATGAGTACTTTGCGATGGCCACCAAGATGCTCAAAACAGACATTGATTTGACAGGTAACGACACAATCATTCTTGATCGCGAAAAACTCGGCCATTTTAAAACCAAAAAAGAGCAGCGCGATTACTGGGAACGTCAGCTAAAGTTCCAGTTGATGAGCATTACCCTCGGTCAAGAAGACGAAAAAGCCAAAGAGAAAGTATTTTTAAGCAATCCAGATATCACACGTGGGCAAGACTTGGTACGTAACGATGAGCGTACACCAAATGAAATTTTACAAAATCGTTTGTCACGTCAACAAGAGCAGTTTAAGCGTCTTAAAGATGATGAAATCATGGAAACCATCTTAAATACGGCGATGCTCACTTATGACCCGCACAGTAATTACTATGCACCGATTCAAGCGACCGAACTCCAAATCCAGTCTAGTCTTCAGTTAGAGGGTATTGGTGTCTCTATTCGTCCAGATCGCAAAAATCCGGACTATACCCGTATTGTGACTTTGGTCGATGGTGGTCCAGCCGCTAAGTCAGGTCAAATCAAGCCCAATGATTTGATCGTTGGTATCGCAAAAGATGGCGAAACCATGACGGACGTAGTTGGCTGGTCAACGCGTGAAATTGTCAGCTTGATTCGTGGTAAACGCGGTACATCGGTCACACTGAAATTACGTCAACCTAATACGCCAGATGCTAGCGCCCGTACAGTCACGGTAGTACGTGATATCATCCAGCAAGAAGAGTCAGGCGTCACTCAGCGAGTAGTAGAAGTGCAGCGTCCTAATATTGATAAGACACCAAAGCGTATTGGCGTACTTGAGATACCAAGCTTTTACTTAAACTATCGTGCGCGTCGCAATGGTGAAGACTATCGTAGCGTCAGTATCGATACTGAAAAAGCGCTAAAAGAGTTGAACAAACAAAATATCGATGGCCTAGTGGTTGATTTGCGCAATAACCCTGGTGGCTCATTAGATGAAGTTGCCAAGATGCTAGGTTTCTTTATCAAGAGTGGACCACTAGTACAGATTCGTGATAATCGCGGCAATATTCAAGTATATCGCGACAACGATGGCGGCGAGCAGCTGTATGATGGCAAAATGTCGGTTATTACCAACTTAGCATCGGCATCAGCCAGTGAAATCTTTGCCGCTGCTATTCAAGACTATGGTCGCGGATTAGTGGTTGGTAGTACGACAACTGGTAAAGGCTCTGCGCAAATTCAGCTCGATAGCTTAGCTTTAGGCTCTGCCACCTTAACTCAGCGTAAATTTTATCGTGTCACTGGCGGTAGTACGCAAAATAAAGGTGTCGTACCAGATGTTGAGCTAGTCAATATCTATGACGATGCGACCTTTGGCGAGCGCGCTCAGAAAAAAGCATTGCCTTGGGACACTATCAGAACGGCGCCGTATAAGCCTGAAGGGACGTTTACCAGTGATACATTGGCGACACTCAATCAGCAGTCTAAGATTCGCCAACAAAAAAACCCACAATTTACTTATCTGTCGACACTAAATGATATTCGTAACATGGATGATGAAAAGAAACCTGTTCGATTAGATATCAATAGCCGCAGAGCTAAAATGCAATTAATTGAAAAACGCTCATTAGAAGCAGAAAACAAGCGCCTTATCGCAACTGGTGAGCGTCCGTACTCTAACTGGAATACTTATCAAGCAGCGATGGATGCAAAGTTTGAAGAACGTAGCCGTATGAAAGCCGCTGAGCGTCCAGAGTTACCAGAGGATGAAGCGTTCATTAATGAGGCAGCTTACCTGATGCTCAGTGCGGAACCTAAGACAATGCTTAGCCCTGAAGAGAAGCTATAATGTGAAGTTATTATAGCGTTACGTAATCTATGTAAGCATATGCTTACATAGATTGACGTTTAGACCTCTTACTAACGAAGGGTCAATCTGCGACTATAACTGTACGGCACGATTGAACGAAACAGTTCATTGATACTAGGGATTGGTATCTTAAAGGTCGCACTAGGGATAAGTAGTTTGCTGATTAAGGATGATAAGGCTGGATGCCTGTCAGTTATGAGATGCCCCGGGATTAGGTATCACGTAACGCTAACATGGATGGTTGGTAATAAAAGCCGCATGACGCTTGTCGTTATGCGGCTTTGTTACGTCTGGATATTAATAATGTTTATAGCGGATTCTTTGAATAGATAGTACTCAAGTTGATCATATTTATATTAATTCGAAACTTACCATGAAATAAGCATAAAAAAGGCCAGTAACCTGATCGGCTACTGGCCTTTTAAATTAGATGATAAATCTAATAACTTACCATCTAACTATTGTCACTACACTCTAGAAGAGATTAGTGCTCAACGCCACCTGCACCATGTACATGGCCATGGTTTAGTTCGTCTTCAGTTGCTGCACGTACTTCTTGGATTTCAACATCAAATGTCAAACGCTTGCCAGCCAATGGATGGTTTGCATCAACAGTAACTTCTTGATCGTTTACAGCAGTCACGGTAACCAACATTACTTGGCCGCCAGCTTCTGACTGGAACTGCATACCAGGCTGAATGTCATCAACGCCTTGGAAGTTGTCACGTGGTACGTGTTGTACTGCTTGCTCTTGGTATTCGCCGTAGCCATCAGCAGGTTCAACGACTGCATTAACTTTTTCGCCAGCAGACTTACCTTCTAATTGTGCTTCTAGGCCTGGGATAATGTTGCTGTGACCATGTAGATAAGCAAGTGGCTGACCTTCTGGTGACTGGTCAAGGATATTGCCTTCGTCGTCTTTTAGTGTGTAATTGAATTTGACGGCAGTGTCTTTTGCGATAGTAGTCATAAAATATCCTAAATATATCTATGTAAAAAATTAAATACGGTTGCAATAAACCTAAAAAAGCCAATCTGCAAGCCAAAAGGCCACGTCATTAGTCAATTATCATCAGTTTATTAAAGTAACTTTAGCAGTTAGCATCTTTAATTGAGATGGCCCACATAACTTTCAAGGCAAAAAACATAAAAAATGCCAATTAATGCCACAATTTACAATAATAACTGCTATTTTCTATAGCTATTGGCTATTCATGGTTTGGGAGTTGCTTTTTTAGAGCAAGACTTCTAGCATAATTATAAAAATAAGGATGAGAGATACGATGACTGCATTTGCCAATACCACTACTAAACAACTAGCGAGCAATGTTTCAACCAATCATGATGATACTAAGGCTAAAACGATAGCTGATATAAGCTATCAATTTGATTTTGCCCGTTTCTACGAGCATTTGGTCGATGTCTCACTGAGTTTTACAGCAGTATCCGACGCTCCGCAGCTTTGGTTACCAGCGTGGATACCAGGCAGTTATCTAATGCGTGAGTTTGCCCGAAACATCACTGCGGTACATTATCAAATAATAGAAGCTCCAACAGCAGATAGTGACAAGCAGCCAAAGACTTATCGCGCGCAGAAAATCGATAAAAACACATGGCAGCTGCCAGCGGTGCAAGCAGGGCAGACGGTCATCGTCGAGTACGAAGTCTATTGCTATGACTTGTCTGTGCGTACGGCCTACGTCGATCAGCAACGACTTTACGGTAATTTCACCTCACTTGCGCTCGCCGTCGAAGGGCAAGAGCAATCACCTGTCCAAGTTAGCTTGATTGTGCCTGATAAATTTTTTGCAGACAAAGAAAGTAGCAAAGTACTGTTGGCTTGTGGTTTGGACGCTACGCACCTGCAGATTGATCAACAGCAAAAAGGCCGTCAGCAAGCGAACTGTCAGCACATTTATAAGTTACAGGCAGCGAATTATCACGAGCTGATTGATTATCCATTCGAAATCGCGGAACAAGAAAAGTTTGATTTTATTATTCATGATAATGAGCACCAGACGCTACATCATAGTTTTTACCTGTCAGGTAAGCAGAATGCCAATCTAGGTCGATTGCAGCAAGATATTACTCAGATTTGTCAGACCTACGTAGATTGGTTAGGCGATGCGCCATTTGACGATTATACGTTTATGACCTTTGCCAGCGGTCAAGACTATGGTGGGCTTGAGCATATCAACTCTACTAGCCTTATCACCCCGCGTAATGACTTGCCAAGCACAAATGAGCCAAAGTTACCAAATACAGATTATCAGCGGTTTTTAGGATTATGTAGTCACGAGTATTTTCACTCATGGTGGGTTAAGACGGTACGTCCTGATGTCATGATCGATGTCGATTTACGCCGTGAGGCATTTACGCCATTACTTTGGGTATTCGAAGGGTTTACGTCTTATATCGATGATTTTATGTTGCAAGCGTCAGGTGTGATTGATAAAGCCAATTATCTGCGACTGCTAGCCGAGCAAATCAATCGCTACTACCAGACTCCAGGGCGCGGCAATCAAAGCGTGGCAGAGTCGAGTTTTGATGCTTGGATAAAACTGTATCGCACCGATGAAAATACAGGCAATGCGGGTATCAGTTACTATAATAAAGGGTCGCTGGTGGCCTTATGTCTGGATCTAATCTTACTCAAAAATAGTGATGGTCGTTATCGTTTGTTCGACGTGGTCAAAGCTTTTTATACTCAAGCCAAGCAGAACGACAGTAAGCGGATTGGTATCAGTAGTGCTGACATGGGCTCAGTCATTAAGCAGTTTATGCCGCTAGCAGAATGGGAAGATTTTGAACGCCGTTACGTCAATGGGGTAGAAGAGCTGCCCATTGAAGCGTTGCTAGTGGCAAACGGCGTCAAAATACAGGCGAATACTAAAGAAACTGCTGACAAGCATGTGCCTTGGGGTATGCGATGTAACGAAACGCCAACTGGGATCAAGGTAAATCGTGTGATGCGAGGTAGTATTGCCGCTAGGGCTGGTATTTCAGCACATGACGTTATTATCGCGATTGACGGCATCAAAGCAGATACGAAACAACTTACCACCTTGGTTAATACAGCGCATCCTGTTGAATGTTATTTGTTCCGCCGTGATGAGCTGATATGTGTTCAGGTTCAACCCGAAACGATAACTAAAGTGAAGCCGCGAGATGAGACAACTGGCATGACTGGAGCAGTACCTCCTCATAAAGTAAGCCTATGCTTAGCAAAAGGAGATAAGACGCTAGAGAATGATAATGAGCAATTAAAAGGTGAGGCAGGTTGGGAGACATGGCTTAATGTTATGAAACGATAGCCTTGATGCTATATAAAATACCTTTCCATACGAAAAACCTTCCATATAAAAAACCCTCTTCCGAGCAATACTGCTTAGAAGAGGGTTTTTTATAATCTATAATATTGTTGATATGTCTAAGCAACCTAAGTGATTAATCAATCAGTGATTGGTGACATATAAGATTACTACTCTTTAGCTTTACTATCTGGGCTATCTAGGTTCTTATTAACGGTAGCTTTAGGCTCAATATTTTCATTTACAGAGCTATCGTATTCGTTGCTACTTGCAGCCTCAAGCGCAGCAATCCAGTTTCTCATCACATCAATTTCAGTTTGCTGGGTATCAATGACATCTTGCGCCAACTGACGCATCTCTTCATCTGTCCCATATGTGAGCTGAACCTTTGCCATATCAACAGCGGCAATATGATGCGGTAGCATACCGCGTGCAAATGCCATATCAGGCACGGGATCAGCCACACCCAAAGTCATTTCGCCATGCATATTTTCCATGTTTTTAGCATATGCTTGCTGCATCGCCACAGTATTTGGCTTAGGTTTGGCAGCATCAGGATGGCTAGCCAGCCACTTGTTTAAGACATCGATTTCAGCTTGCTGTGCCGTGATGACGTCTTGAGCAAGTTGGCGCATCGCTTCGTCAGTGCCATACTTGAGCTCTATTTTTGCCATATCTACCGCGCCGCGATGATGTCCCAACATGCCTTTAGCAAAAGCGGTATCAGGATCGTTATACCCCATACCAATCATCATCTCGTCATGCATTCTAGTCATCGATCTCGTATAGTCTCTGAGCATATCGCTCATTTGAGACTCATCGCTGACACTGTTATCGCTGTCATTTGTTAGAGTATCGTCTGCCATATCGTCATGCTCAGCATGTGGTATATCAGTTACTGGCGGTGAGGTTTCTTCTGCAGGATTTGATTGGCTGTCCTCTGTCGTTGGCTGACAGGCACTCAATACAAGCGCCGCAGAAATGCTAGTGACCAACGAAAGAAAACGACGAGAAGCAATCATGACATATCCCTATTGTGAAAAAACCAAGCGATAAATGGATAATACCTATTATACATAATCAATTACGTGCTGAATGTTAGCAGATAAACCTTACCCATTCGAGACACTATGTTTAACAGGTCGTAATATATTAATATTGAAGCTTTCTATTAGGGGCTAAATAGCCAATCAGTTAGGGGCTAAATAGCCAATCAGTGTGAATTAATCAACAGTATCTAAACTTAAAACCATCTAAACTAGTTAGAAATACCTAGCTGACGACAGTGTTCGCTAGTTAGATGAACACGTACAGACTCTCCAATAGCTAACTCACCTAGCTCAAACCCTGCCACTGACCAACGTATCAAACGCAGACAAGGCAGACCGACGTGCGCTGTCATACGTCTGACTTGGCGATTTTTACCTTCATATATTGTCAGCATTAGCCATGAGTCCGGCACGCTTTTACGCTCACGTATTGGCGGATTGCGCTGCCAGAGTACCATCGGTAGCTCATTTTCACTGACGTGTTTGACCTCAGCAGGTAGCGTTTTACCATCTTTTAAAACCACGCCACGTTTGAGCTTATTGAGTTGCTCAGCAGTAGGGGTTCCTTCTACTTGCACTAAATAAGTTTTACCTTGTTTGCGCCCTGCATTGGCTTTTGGCGGATGAGTAATTGCTTTATTAACTCGACCATCATCGGTCAAAATCAGCAAGCCCTCTGAAGTAGCATCTAACCGACCAGCAACTCGCAAAGCCTTGTCAGTAAAGTATTGCGATAGGGTGGTGTGATCGTTATTACTGTCATCTCTAAACTGACTTTGCACGCCGTAAGGCTTATTGAATAAGATGAGACTAGAAGTAGACATAAAACGGTGTTTCCTAGTTTTTGAGGGACAATGAATCATTGTAGCGTATGTTTTGTGATGCAGAGCTAGTATTAAGCGACAAGACTACGGGCGATATATTTAACGTGCTGTATGCTACGTGACCTGCTACAAAAGTAGGACAGCGCTTGTATAGATTTGCTGTTATCCTAAATCCGCACTCTGATAGTGGTGTTTATATTTTCAATAGAGAAATATCTACTATCTGCAAGCGACAATCATTGCTTATATCTCTATTTAATTTTTTTAGCTTCGAGCTATCTTTCATATTGTTCAAATCAATGTCGCAAGTGTCGTACTCATCAAAGTTTTGCTTAGCCGATAAGCGCTCAGAGCGTTATAACTATAATAAAACGGTTAGCGTAATAAAGTGTTAAGTTCGCTTGCGACGTCCAACATACAACCAAGGAGTATCATCGATGTCATATGATAAGGTTATCGTGCCAAGAGACGGCGAAAAAGTGACCGTAAACGCGGATCTAACATTAAATGTTCCCAATCATCCGATTATTCCGTTTGTGGAAGGTGATGGAATCGGTGTAGATATCACGCCTGTCATGATAAAAGTAGTCAATGCTGCGGTTGATAAAGCGTATCACGGCAAGAAGTCTATCATTTGGATGGAGACTTATCTTGGTGAAAAAGCAGCGAAAGTATATGATGGCGATTATTTACCAAGCGAGACGTTAGAGATTCTAAAAGACTACGTCATTAGTATCAAGGGTCCATTGACCACGCCAGTGGGTGGTGGCTTTAGCTCATTAAACGTCGCGGTACGCCAAAACCTTGACCTATACGTATGTCAGCGCCCCGTGCGCTGGTTTGAGGGCGTACCAAGCCCAGTACAGCATCCAGAGCTGACGGATATGGTTATCTTCCGTGAAAATACAGAAGATATCTACACGGGTATCGAGTGGAAAGCGGGCAGTGATGATGCCAAAAAAGTTATCAATTTTTTAAGAGATGAGATGGGGGTAACCAGTATTCGCTTCCCTGAAGACTGCGGCATCGGTATCAAGCCAGTTTCGAAAGAAGGCTCACAGCGCTTAGTACGTAAAGCGATTCAGCATGCCATTGATAATGATCTGCCAAATGTGACCCTAGTGCACAAAGGCAATATCATGAAGTTCACTGAAGGCGCATTTAAGGATTGGGGTTATGAGCTGGCAGCAGGGCGTTTTGGTGCAGAGTTATTAGATGGCGGTCCATGGATGACCATGAAAAATCCAAAAACGGGTAACGATATTATTATTAAAGACGTCATCGCTGATGCGTTCTTGCAGCAGATTTTGATGCGTCCAGCAGATTATTCTGTAGTAGCAACGCTTAACCTAAACGGTGACTATATCTCTGATGCATTGGCGGCTGAAGTAGGCGGTATTGGTATCGCGCCTGGTGCAAACAAAGGCGGCGCGATTGCGGTTTATGAAGCGACGCACGGTACTGCGCCCAAGTACGCTGGTCAGAATAAAGTAAACCCAGGCTCACTGATATTGTCTGCTGAGATGATGCTTCGTGATATGGGCTGGACGGAAGCAGCTGATCTTGTCATTAGCGGTATCCAAGGTGCGATTGCCAATAAAACAGTCACGTATGATTTTGAGCGTCTGATGCCAGATGCTACCTTACTGAGTACTTCTGAGTTTGGTAAGGCGATTATTAAGCATATGGAAGCCTAAGACTATTTAAGCTCTCAGCATTCTATTTTATTACTATGTATCAAAAGCCGCCTGATTATATAGGTGGCTTTTTTTATTTCACTCTTTATAAAACTTTTAGAAAACACAAAAAAACACCTCAACGTTCGAAAACGGTTGAGGTGTTTTTTACTAAAACTTAAACTCGCATAATCGCTTCTGGGTATAAAAACCAAAAGCGATTAGGTTTAATGGTCTAAGAGCAATCGCTTAAATTATAGCGATGCCAAAGTCTCGTTAAACAAAGCGCTTGGACGCATTGCTTTCTTAGCCAATTCTTCATCAGCATAGTAGTAGCCTTTGATATCTACTGGCTTGCCTTGAGCTTGGTTAAGTTCTTTAACAATGGCTTCTTCGTTCTCTTTTAGCTTTTGCGCGAATGGTGTAAATTGCGCTTTTAGCTCGCTATCTTGATCTTGCGCTGCAAGCTCTTCTGCCCAGTACATTGCTAGATAGAAATGGCTACCACGGTTGTCAAGCTCGCCAGTTTTACGTGATGGCGACTTATCGTTTAGTAGCAGTTTTTCTGTTGCTGTATCTAGTGTGTCTGCCAAGATTTGAGCTTTAGCATTGTTGTCGTTGTTTGCTAGATGCTCCAAAGATACCGTCAATGCCAAGAACTCACCGAGTGAATCCCAACGTAGATGGTTCTCTTCTGTCAGCTGCTCAACGTGCTTCGGTGCAGAACCACCAGCACCAGTTTCAAACAAACCGCCACCCTTCATTAGTGGTACAACTGATAGCATCTTGGCACTGGTGCCTAGCTCTAGGATAGGGAACAAGTCAGTTAGGTAATCACGTAGGATGTTACCGGTCGCAGAGATAGTATCTAGACCACGAGCAACACGCTCTAGGGTATAACGCATCGCACGAACCTGAGACATAATCTCGATATGTAAGCCAGTAGTATCATGATCTTTTAGATACGTTCTAACTTTTTTGATTAGCTCGTTCTCATGTGGGCGGTATGGGTCTAACCAGAAGATAACAGGCGTATCTGATTCACGAGCACGGCGTACAGCAAGTTTTACCCAGTCTTGGATAGGCTCATCTTTAACCTGACACATGCGCCAGATATCACCTTTCTCAACGCGTTTTTCGAGTAATACTTCATCAGTATCAATATCGACGATACGTGCAATACCAGCATCGCTAGACTCAAAAGTCTTGTCATGCGAGCCATATTCTTCAGCTTTTTGAGCCATTAGACCAACGTTAGGAACGGTACCCATTGTTTTTGGATCGAAGTTACCGTGCCATTTGCAGAAGTTGATCATTTCTTGGTAAATACGCGCAAAGGTAGACTCTGGCATGACGGCTTTACAGTCATACATTTTGCCATCAGCGCCCCACATTTTACCGCCTGAACGAATCATCGCTGGCATAGAAGCATCAACGATTACATCACTTGGTGAGTGGAAGTTAGTGATACCTTTTGAAGAGTCAACCATGGCCAGACGTGGGCGATGCTCTTGACACGCATGTAAATCACGCTCAATCTCTTCACGTTTTGAAGCTGGTAGCGTTGAGATCTTGTCGTATAAATCTGCCATACCGTTGTTGACGTTGATACCTAGCTCATCAAAGAAAGCGCCATGTTTCTCAAAGGCTTCTTTATAGTAGATTCTAACTGCATGACCAAAGACGATAGGATGCGAGACCTTCATCATGGTTGCTTTTACGTGTAGTGAGAACAAGATACCAGCTTCGCGGCAATCTTCCATTTCACGCTCATAAAACTCTAATAGTGCTTTTTTGCTCATGACCATCAGATCGATGACTTCTTTATCAAGCAAAGCAATTTTAGGCTTTAATACTTTCTGAGTACCGTCATCAAGTAACAACTCCATACGTACTGTACGAGCTTTATCTAATGTCATAGATTGCTCGCCATCGTAGAAGTCGCCGCCATGCATGTGTGATACGTGCGTGCTTGACCATTGCTTCCACTCACCCATAGAGTGTGGATGCTTGCGTGCATAGTTCTTGACGGCTTTAGGCGCGCGGCGATCTGAGTTACCTTCACGCAGTACTGGGTTCACTGAACTGCCTAAGCTTTTGCCATAGCGCTTGCGTAGCTCTTTTTCTTCGTCAGTTTGTGGATCTTCAGGGAAGTTAGGAATAGCATAGCCTTTGCTCTGTAGCTCTTTGATAGCCGCTTTTAGCTGCTGTACAGAAGCACTGATGTTTGGCAGTTTGATGATGTTAGTATTTGGATCTTGAGTCAGACGACCTAGCTCAGCTAAGTTGTCCGGAACACGTTGCTCTTCGGTCAAGTATTCAGGGAATTCGGCCAATATACGCGCTGCAACAGAGATGTCGCTGGTTTCAACTTCAACGCCTGCTGTTTTAGTGAATGCTTCGACAATAGGTAAGAACGACAGAGTCGCCAGCGCTGGGGCTTCGTCAGTTTTTGTATAAATAATTTTTGACATTTTAGTTAGATCTTCCTTTAGGCTGTAGTTAATAATAAAGCTCAAATATAGTGTTGAATATGCGTCAATGATACTATGCAATAATCCCTGATATGGTTAGAACAAGTACTTCATATGTAGCTTCTTAGAAATTTTTAAGACAGGTCAGACATTTTCTTTTAATAATATTCATGAAAAAAGCATTTAAAGGCAACACGTTAACGGTCGGTGCAAAATTGCCTAAAAGTGAATCACTGACGCTATATTATAATCAATCCACTATAAATCCGATAGGATGTCAATCGTATACCATGAACTAAGTATACTGTTTTAGCTCGTATCCTATGGTTTCGAATTATACTAAGCTAATAACAACCTTATTCTACCAGTCATCGGCTTCGATATCATCTTTTCCATACAACTACTGTTTTTTCATGACGTTTTATACTGATCTCACTGCCTATGAGCGCAGTCGTACAAACCACCCGCGTTATCGTTGGTGGTTTTTTATTGGATGCAGATAAGTTTTTGCAAATTGTGACAGCAATGACGTAAAAATTTGCTAGTCTAGGTCATCAATAGATTGGTTATCGATAAATATATCGCGATTATAATAGTGACGGTGAATATGAGTTTAGAGTATGCGCTGATTAATGATACCAGCTGGCAGAGCCAAACAGAGTGGCAGACGCCAGATACCCCTTTTATGTCATTTGCTTTTTGGCAAGCGCTGACTGACACCGGAGCCATTGGTGAGCAGGCAGGGTGGCTACCGATATTTATTTTGGTACATCGTGTCACAGGCGCTACGAGTAGTGCCGATAGTGAAGATAACACCGATACCTTAGTAGATAACGCGGCAGAAAATGCATTGCAGCCTGTGGCTGTCATGCCAGTATTTATAAAAGGTCATCATCGCGGTGAGTTTGTATTTGATCATGCATGGGCTGAAGCTTATGCACGCTATGGCGTTGATTATTATCCGCGATTGGTCACTAGCGCACCATATACACCGATTACTGGCCAAAGGATTTGGTTGGCAAAAGGTGAAACCTTGAATGAAGATATCCTCAGAACGGCCATCGCAGGTATCGATGATATCGCTCAACAAGTGGGCGCCTCAAGCTGGCATGGACTGTTTGTGACACCTGAGCTGGCCTCTATTGCCACTACATCTATGCCAACTGAAATTGATGTGGAGCATGCGATAGCGGCTCAAGAAAGCGGCGTAGAGTCAGCTGCTATTGAGCTACCGATATTTGAGCGTCAAGGCTGCCAGTTCTTATGGCAAAATAAAGACTTGCTTAATGACAGTAAGCCATTTGCAGATTTTGATGCTTTTTTGATGACCTTAAAAGCCAAAAAGCGCAAAACCATTCGGGCTGAGCGCCGTAAAGTTGCCGAGCAAGGCATTAGTTGCCAGCGCAAGTGCGGAGATGCTATTAGCGATGCTGACTGGAAAGCTTTTTATCACTGTTATGTGATGACCTATGCAGTACGCGGACAGCAGCCTTATTTGACGATAGATTTTTTTATGGCATTGGCAGCGAGCATGCCTGAGCATATAATGCTTGCGCAAGCACTCGACGCCAGTGGTGAGATTGTCGCGAGTAGTTTGTTCTTGTATGACAGACCTGATAGTGACAATGTTGATGGTGACAAGGCTGATGGTGATAATAATGCCACCTTATATGGTCGTTACTGGGGTGCGCTCGGTGAATATGACAGCTTACATTTTGAGCTATGCTATTACCAAGGTATCGAGTTTGCTATTGAGCAAGGATTGATATCTTTTGATCCTGGTACGCAAGGCGAGCATAAGCTGGTACGTGGCTTTATTCCAACGACGACACATTCTATCCACCGTATCTATGATCCGCGTTTTGTACCAGCGATTGGCGATTTTTGTGCCAGAGATCGGATGCATATGGCGCAGTATCGTCAGCAGGCATTTGAAGCCTTGCCTTTTAATGCAGACAATATGCCTGAGGTTGATGGTAGTGACTCATAGCAATAATTCGTAACGGTAATCAGCTTTGACTCACTCTGCTTTTATTCGTATGTACCTTTTAATTGTTAAACATCCTATAAAAAATACTAGCCATAAACTATGACCAGCAATTCTTTTAGTTCTACCAGTGGCCTACCTCCTACTGAACTCATACCTTGGCTAAATGCTGAAGGCTCTCTCACTGCGATATTAGAAGAGAAGGCAGGGCAGCCGCTGCGCGTAAAACGCAGCTTTGAAGGCTATCGTTCGCTAACTTTAGGTCAAAAAAAGCAGCTGGGTGTACGAGGTATGATGCTAAATCGTCCAATGCTGGCATGGGTACGGGAAGTGCAGCTGTATGGTAATGATGAAATACCATGGGTCCAAGCACAGAGCATCTTTCCTTTAAACAGTTTAAAAGGTCAGTCTCGTCGTCTTCAGCATCTGAAAAACACACCTATCGGCTACGTGTTATTTAAGCGTCGCCGTACCTTGCCAAATGAGCGTTTTATCAGTCATACGAGTGACGGTTGGCAACGACAAACGCGTTATGATTGGTATGGTCGCACGCTTATGATTAGTGAAACCTTCTTACCTGCGTTTTTAACTAGCGACCTATAAAAATATTACTAGTTTAACCTTGCTTGAGTTATTTAATATACATCTACACTCGGCTGCCTTGTACTACTTTTAAAGTGAATCGACTATATCTAGCCACGTTTGAAAATATTTTATGCCTAAAACAGCATAAAAGTGCAGGCAAGAGAAAAAATTCAGCGGGTAAATCCTTTATTTTATTGGCTATTTATCTGTGTTATATAGTCATTTAATTCGCTCATCTTAAGGTGAGGTTTTTTTGCGCTCACAGCACAAATTTTCATGTTACACTTAATCTTTCGCGATGATATTGATGCAAATGTATATCGATTTTATTGACGAATCAGTCAAGTTAATAACAGGTTAGTCGCCTGTATTTATTCTTATTTCAATCTTTGCTAATAGACTCCATTCACAATAATGGTCGTACCATAAAACAGACTGCAGAAAAACAGCGTGCAGGGGTATTAATAGTACTTCAGCGACGTTGACGCAGTAGTTGTTTTATTGTGGGCAGGCTATAAGCTTCTTTTCAATGACGTTTTTTAATGACAGTCACTACTTAGGACATCACTATGTTTAAAGATATTTCTATCAAAGATTTTGATCCAGTACTTGCTGAAGCGATGGCCGCAGAAAGCGTTCGTCAAGAAAACCACATCGAGCTTATCGCCTCTGAAAATTACTGCTCACAAGCAGTGATGGAAGCACAAGGTACTGACCTTACCAACAAATACGCAGAAGGCTATCCTGGCAAGCGTTACTATGGTGGTTGTGAGCATGTGGACGTAGTTGAGCAATTGGCTATTGACCGTGCTAAAGAGTTGTTCGGTGCAGAGTATGTGAACGTTCAGCCTCATTCTGGTAGCCAAGCAAACTCAGCCGTATTTTTAGCATTGTTAGAGGCAAATGACACTGTACTAGGCATGAGCTTAGACGCTGGTGGTCACTTGACCCATGGCGCACATATCAACTTCTCAGGTTTGAACTACAATGCCGTACAGTACGGATTGGTAGACGGTACTGGCCTTATTGATTATGATCAAGTAGAGAGCTTGGCGCGTGAGCATAAGCCAAAAATGATCATCGCGGGTTTCTCAGCATACTCACAAGTAGTTGATTGGCAGCGTTTCCGTGACATCGCGGACGAAGTAGGCGCGTATCTATTGGTCGATATGGCACACGTTGCAGGCTTGGTTGCTGGCGGTGTTTATCCAAACCCAGTACCTTTCGCTGACGTGGTTACGACGACGACGCACAAAACTCTACGTGGCCCACGCTCAGGTATGATTTTGGCGCGTGATGAAGTATTGGCTAAAAAGCTAAACTCAGCTGTATTCCCAGGCAACCAAGGTGGCCCATTGATGCATGTTATCGCTGCAAAAGCGGTTTGCTTTAAAGAAGCGTTAGAAGATAACTTCAAAACGTATCAGCAGCAAGTAGTGAAAAATGCCCAAGCAATGGCAAAAGTGGTTCAAGAGCGCGGCTATGAAGTCATCTCTGGTGGTACTGAAAACCATCTAATGCTGATCAGCCTCGTTAAGCAAGAAATGACGGGTAAAGAAGCGGACAAATGGCTTGGTGAAGCACACATTACTGTCAACAAAAATGCTGTACCAAACGATCCAAAATCACCATTCGTGACTTCTGGTATCCGTATCGGTACGCCAGCGATTACTACTCGCGGTTTCAACGAAGCACAAGCGGGTGAGTTGGCAGGTTGGATCTGTGACGTACTAGACAGTCGCGGTGATGAAGCGGTTGCTACTGAAGTACGCGCTAAAGTAGAAGCGATTTGTGCAGAATTACCAGTCTATGCTAAAAATCAGTAAACTTTAGAAAGGTAATAAAAAAAACCGCTAAGCTTTTGCTTAGCGGTTTTTTTGTTATTGATCTCTATAAATATTATGTCATGTAACGCAAACCTATGTTGATATTGCCATTGAGCTCTTTTAATTATATTTAAGTCCGTTATTTAACCTGAAAATTACTACCGACATTTTTCGATAAGTGTAGTGAGCTTGATTGAGTTCCGCTATTAGTTTTAAAGAGCTAAGTTGATGTTTAATTAAGAAAAATGTGTAAATCCCTTTGTTTATACAAAAATATTAGTATATAGTCAGTATTGAACATTTAGTAATAATACTAATACAAATTATAATAAATAGTTACACTTTGTATTAGTATCGCTGTAATTGATTGAATAATTATATAAATGTTATTTTCACTAAAGGGATTTACATGAAAAAATAATCTTTAGTCGCAACGATGCTATTACTCAGCACGACTCTTGCGCAAGCAGCAGAACAATCAGGTTTAGCAGCATTTGGAGCAGGTCTCGATGGCTTTATGGCCAATATATTTGGCTGGTTCGTCGACCTTATTTTCTTTTCAGTACCTCTTGGAGACGTCAGCTTCCCCCTCATTGTGGGTTGGTTATTAGTTGCCGCACTCGTATTCACTTTTTACTTTGGATTTATTCAGTTTCGTCAAATAGGCCTGTCTCTAGATATTGTCAGAGGTAAATATACTGATCCAAACCCTGCTGTCAAAGAAGAAGGCGAGGTTAGCCATTTTCAAGCACTAGCCACTGCTTTGTCAGGTACGGTTGGTCTTGGTAATATTGCTGGTGTCGGTGCAGCACTCGCTATTGGTGGACCTGGCGCTACCTTTTGGATGATTATGGTCGGCCTATTCGGTATGGCGACTAAGTTTGTAGAATGTGCGCTAGGTGTCAAATACCGTACGGTACTACCATCTGGCGTCGTATCAGGTGGCCCTATGTACTACCTAAGCCGCGGTATGGCTGAACGTGGTATGGGCGGATTAGGTAAGTTCCTGGCTGTTGGTTTTGCACTCATGTGTATATTGGCGACCTTTGGTGCTGGTAACATGTTTCAGGGTAACCAAGCCTTTGCAGTCATGAGCTCTACTTTTAGCATTCCAACGGATTACAGTGTTTTCTTTGGTATTGGCTTAGCGTTTTTAGTCGGTATGGTTATCATTGGCGGTATGCCGCGCATCGCAACCGTTACCGAAAAAGTCGTACCTTTTATGGCCTTGTTGTACATTACTATGGCGGTAATCGTACTGATTGCTAACTTTAATCATATCGGCACTGCATTTGGCGAGATTTTCTCGGGTGCCTTTACTGGTGCTGGCGTGGCTGGTGGCTTTATTGGCGCGTTGATTCAAGGTTTGAAACGTGCAACTTTCTCTAACGAAGCGGGTGTTGGTTCAGCCGCTATTGCTCACTCAGCAGTAAAAACCAAAGAGCCTGCTACTGAAGGCCTAGTAGCGCTATTAGAGCCTTTCATTGATACAGTTGTTATCTGTACGATGACGGCACTTGTTATTACTATCTCTGGGGTAAATACTGCCGCAAACTTACAAACCCAAGCGCTTACTGGTGTGGATCTAACCCGTACAGCATTCATGGAAACGGCACCTATCTTCCAGTATTTCCTAGCTGTCGCGGTATTGTTGTTTGCTTTCTCAACGATGATTTCATGGTCATATTATGGTCTAAAAGCTTGGACTTACCTCTTCGGTGAAGGGAAAGGCGGTGAGATGATATACAAACTTATCTTCTTAATCTTCGTTGTTATCGGTACCATCGTACAGTTTAGCTTCGTTATCGACTTCTCAGATGCGGCTCTGTTCGCTATGGCTATCTTTAACATCATCGGCCTGTACTTCTTAATGCCAATTGTGAAAAGAGAGGTTAATTCTTTCATAGCGCGTGTGAAAAGTGGTGAAATTAAAAAGTATAAATAATAGGTTTGATTGAACAATCTATTATAACTTGATAATTAAAAAAGCCTGCCAAGATGAGTCTTGGCGGGCTTTTCGATGGCTGGTACTTGTTATTTGCTAGATAGCTGTTAAACTTTAAATAGAAGCGATCTGTAAAGCATTGCCTACTTACGAAAAAAAGCAGTCAGTAGTAATCAGATTTTGCTGCAAGTTATATAATGCAAAAAACCGCCTGTGATAGGGCGGTTTTTTGTGATCTGTTAATTGTTCATAGTTTAGGTTGTCAGGAGTCCCCAACTAAAAATATTTAAGTTATTTCGTTATAGTCAATACTGTAATTAGCTTTTTTCAACATATGAGCGACACTCAGACGCCAATCTCCAGAACCATGATCAGCGTATATTACACCGTTTACATCACCTGGCATTTCAATATTAGATTGCTTCTTTACCAAGCTTACAACTTTTTCCCGACCGTATAATCCTATTAGCAAACCATGTTCAAAAACAACGTTTTGTCTGGCTCTGGATTGATAGCTTTCTGCGCCAACTGCTTTTCCCTCGTCATCAGGTGTGTATAAAACTATACCGAACCCAATCGATGGATCTTTGGTATAGCGTTCTAGCTTTTCTATGATCGTGATACCAGCATCATGTTGCTCTCTAAGTACAACTGGCTTGATGGATTGAGCTAGCAAAAACGATTTGACTTCGTTTATAAGCGCGTCATCGTGTCCATGAACAATAAAAACCTTAGTTGGTAAGCTCACATTTTTTTGGTCTTCTGCAGCCAAGGTTGAGGTTTTCGTTCCTTTCGCATACGTAATCAATTCATCGGTAATATCTTTTTCTTTCAAAAGTGCTGACTCTAAATAATTTTCATAAAAACCTATAAATGCCACATCAGATGCTCTTTCCTCAGCCTTTCTTTGTGTCGCCTGTCGCGCTTCTAAAATATTACTAGGATCATTACTCGAAAAGAATCTTAAACGCTCAATATGATCTATCGGTATAGTTCTACCATTTATCAATATTGGGCGTCCTACTTGATAAGGTTCAGAAAATTTAGCTTTTAAATTATCTAAGTCCTCTATATCTGATTTTATTTCAATTTTATCCCATGCGTTTTTATGATGTTTACCATCAAGTTCCAAAATTACATGATAATACATAGATGAATACCCGTTTTTGATGTTTGATTTGAAGGTAAGTTATGATTACAAATTAAGGTAAAAATATATTATACGTTCCGTATTAGTAGCCTTTACCTTACAATAGTAAAGCCAAATCACATGACAATCTATGATAGATAATTTTTTCTTTCTATTCTACATAAACGGCAACTTCGTAAAAATCTGCAAGATCGTGGCATTGACGATATCAACAAAGAACGCACCAACCATTGGTACAATTAGAAATGCTTTAGGTGAAGGTAGGTAGCGATCCGTGACTGCCTGCATATTTGCAATTGCTGTCGGTGTTGCACCCATACCAAAACCACAATGACCCGCTGATAATACTGCCGCGTCATAGTCTTTGCCCATCACTTTAAAGGTAATGAGGTAGACATAGATAATCATAATGATGGTCTGTACGACCAATATGATCAGTACAGGACCTGCCAAGTCCGTTAATTGCCAGAGTTTCAGGGACAGCAATGCCATCGCTAAAAATAGGCTTAAAGACGCATTACCAAGCACATCAATCGAGCGATCAAACATCTCAAAATTGAAGACCATCGTTAGTACATTGCGAATGATGACGCCGCCTGCCAGCGCCCATACGAAAGTGGGCAGCTCAAACCATGTACCTTCAGCAACGATGGCCATTACATCAGCAAAAGCCAAAGCACCTGCGAATAGTGCCAAGGTTTCGATAGTAGAAGAAGCGGTGATAAAGCGCATGCTATCAGGTCTTTCAAAGATATCTTTATTACTACCTGCAGACTCCTCATCGTGTTTGGTGCTATATAACGACTGTGCACCAGCAACTTTTTCGATATCGCTAGGATCAGGGTTAGCTGGCGTTGGTTTTAGTCCAAGTCGATTAATCAAGCGACGGGCAACAGGACCGCCAACAATACCACCCGCGACCAAACCATAAGTAGCAACCGCGATACCCAATGTAGTCGCACCGACCACACCATAGTCTTGTTCTAACGTGATTCCCCAAGCGCCTGCTGTACCATGACCACCCGTTAGAGCGATAGAACCTGTCACTAGACCGAGCAAAGGATCAAGTCCCAATGCACTTGCCATGGCCACACCAACGACGTCCTGCAATACAATAAACACTGAAACAACGATAGTAAAAATCAATAATGGTGTGCCGCCTGCCTTTAGGCGACTAAAATCAGCACTCAGACCGATAGAAGCAAAGAACATTAGCATAGTGGCGGTCTGTAAGCCTTGATGAAAGTTGAAGCTATATCCCCAAACCATATTGAGAATATAGACCACAACCGCTGCGACTAAGCCACCTGCGACAGGTTCTGGAATATTAAAGTCTTCTAAAAACTTGACTCTTCGCACCAAAAACCGCCCAAGCAGCAGCACTAAGGTGGCCAATATCAGGGTGTAATAACCGTTTAAAGTAATCTCCATAGGTTAATCCTTTCTGTAAAATAAATTAACCTGAATTCGGGATAAATATGGCTTTATCTCGAATTCAGGTTTCTATGATGACGAATAATTATCGGTGACTATCGGCGGTCGGGCTTGCAATATACAGGCTTTTAGCGACTAACTTTCTAACTTATAAGCTTCATCCTCAGATGGCACGATGATCCACAATTGTGGTTTGCCAAATTCTCTAAAGGCATCCTCAATGATGCTTTTAAAGACATTGAAGTCCTCAGTGTTTATTCTTTTGACGTCTGTCAAATCCAGCCTTAAATGAATTACCTCACTGTCTGTTAGACAATCCCATGCACTGTCCCAGTTGTGCGAAAAATGACTAGGAAAATCACAAGCCTTAGCCAAACTCGTCAATAGCTCAGTTTTTTCGAGCGTGTCACCGACGGCTATAGTAACAGCCTGCGCAGGAATGCTAGTACCCAGTGCTGTACCGTTTTGGTTAATGTGGTCCTGATTAACATGGCTTTGACTAACATAGTGGATGGCTTGGTTCATACTTTCTCGATTCATATCGGCTTTGTCCGTATTCGCTTGTTTCATATCAGCTCGTTTCATATTAAGGCACCTGTAGTCTTTGGAAACTATCATAATGGTCGACAGTCAAGTAATAGACAGTAGGCGGATTACCACCTGTGACGATACGCCGTGCGCCGCGATGAGAGACACCAGGGGTGGGTACGGTATATTCGCGGTAGTAACCTTGTGACTGGGTGGGTAGTCTGCCTTCACGGTTATAAAATGTCGTGCCATCTTTATTTGGATACGGAAACGGGCCGCCTTGCTGAATAAGCGCAATCGTATTATCGACCTGTGCGTCACCTGTTATTCCTGATACTGCGGCCTGACTCGTATTATTAGCGACGTCCTGCGATACCGTTGTCGACTCGATGCTATCAGCAAGCAATGTCGAATTTAAATCGCCAAAGAAATAGAAAGCGACGGCGATGATAGCGATAAGGCTAAATAGCGTAGAGCCTAAGCTTCTTTTATTGGGTCTGCTATTGTGACTGCTACGATTTGAGTTACGAGTGCGTTGATTGCTATTTCTATTAGCATTAGTAGGTGTATAGTTTGGAATATCTGATGCAGTATCTTGGTCAAGGCTCAATGAAGACGAGGTCACTTCAGTGGCTCTTAATTGATTTTTGTCGTTACGGGCACTGTTAAAATAGACGTTTTGACCAACCGTTATAGGCTTCGCCAACTGTGCTTTGCTAATATGAAAGAACACATCTTCACTTTGATTATCTACATCGATAAAGCCATAGCCTTTATCTTCGTTCCAGTGCTTAATCTTGCCACTTTGCATGCTCGTACCGCTCCCTATAATTTAAATGCCTTAACTAAAATACTTATGATGCAAACGAAGAAACGCCAGCATAATTGCTGACGTTTCTGATTACTCGTTTCGATAGTCGATGCTAGTATGATTAAGCACGGGTTTCGCCATGACCATAAACGATCCATTTCTGTGAAGTCAGACCTTCGAGACCGACAGGGCCGCGCGCATGGATTTTGTCCGTTGAGATACCAATCTCAGCACCGAGACCGTATTCAAAACCATCAGCAAAACGGCTAGAGGCGTTAATCATAACGCTGGCCGAGTCCACTTCACGGATGAAGCGCTGCGATTTGGTATAGTTATCAGTGATGATGACATCAGTATGATGGCTGCCGTGCGTATTGATATGCTCAATCGCCTCATCAATACCTGAGACCACTTTTACCGCTAGGATAGGGGCTAGGTATTCAGTATCCCAATCCTCAGAAGTGGCAGCTGATAGATGACCTTTAAGCTTAGCATTGTCATTTAGGATAGCTTGTGACTTGTCATCAAGGCGTAGTTGCATTGCGTCATCAGCAGCGACGATGGCTTCTGCTATTTTAGGTAATAGCTCATTAGCGACTGCTTCATCGACCAGTAGCGTCTCCATCGTATTACAAGTGCCGTAGCGATGTGTTTTGGCATTGACGCTGACCTTAATCGCAATCTCAGGATCCGCATCGCTATCGATAAAGGTATGACAATTACCGTCTAAATGCTTAATTACAGGTACTTTTGCATCGTTGCTGATACGCGCAATCAGACCTTTACCACCACGTGGTACGATGACATCGACATATTCAGTCATGGTAATCAGCTCACCAACGGCTGCACGATCGGTCGTCTGTAGCACTTGTACGCTATGTTCTGATAGATCAGTATGGCTAAGACCTTTAATGATACATTTGGCAATGGCTTGATTAGACTCAAATGCTTCAGAACCACCGCGTAAAATAATTGCATTGCCTGACTTGAGTGCCAGTGAGGCAGCCTCTAATGTCACATTGGGGCGCGACTCATAAATCATACCGACCACACCAAGTGGCACCCGCATTTTGCCCAAATGAATACCTGATGGCTGGTAGGTCATGTCAGTGACTTCACCGATTGGATCAGGAAGGCCAGCGACATCTTTAAGACCTTGTAGCATACCGTTAAATCGTGCTTCGTTTAGCTCTAAGCGATCGAGGAGTGCGCTATCAAGATTGTTTTTTTGGCCGTTGTCCATATCGATTTTATTGGCTGCCAAGATGTCTTGTTTGGCATTGACCAGCTCATCATGAATGGCCAAGAGTGCTGAATTTTTATCGCCAGTGTTGGCGGCAGCCAGCGCGCGAGAAGCAGCTCTTGCTTGCTTGCCGACAGACTGCATATAGGTCGTAATATCCGTAGTATTCGATTGACTCATAAATTATTTTCCTTATGTGATACAGGTTTTTTATAACTAAAAGCGCCCAATTTATATAGGTAAAAGTACCTAAAAAGGCGAAAAATGTCGCAAAAAAAGAAGTTTTGAATGCCTACTTAGATAGCGGTAGGTCATTATGCTATTTAACATAGAGCAGATTGAGACGATAGTAAAGATGATTTTGTGAACAGAATCCGCTTTGCAGCGCTCTTGTAGGGGCTTATTCAAAGTAATATTGTTCATGCTAAGTGGTGTTTATTTAAGATAAGCGCGTTATCAGTACTACACTATATCTTTACGTGTTTTTAACAGAATTGCGCTGTAAATACTAAGGTAGCCGCGAGATATCCTCAGTATAGTAAGCATTAAAACAGCAAGGCTATCAGTAGATAGTACTTAATCTTATTATGATGAGTGATGGAGAACGAACATGGCTACGAAAAATACGACTTATAAAAATTGGTTAACGGTTGGCTTGGTAGCAAGTGCTTTGGCATTAGGCGCTTGTAGCAAAAAAGACGAGACACCGATGGAGACTGAAGCTGATACTACTGTAGATGCTCAAACCTCTGTAGAAGAAAGTGCGACAGCGAGCGACAATGATGATGTGGCCGTGGCTAGTGCCGATGATGAGGGTATGGACGTTACCAATAACGATGATGTGGCAGTGGCGACAGCAGAAGATGCGGATATGATAGATGGTACTGAAGATTCAGAGCATGTATCGACGTACTAATCGCATGCTATAGAATGTACTAGCGCCATATTAAATGTACTAAGCACATACTATAAATAGGCAGTTATCAGATAACACAACGTCTCGTATTCTAAAGTGATAAAATAAAGCCCAGAGCGATAAATGCAGTCTGGGCTTTTTTGTATTTGTGTTTTGCTAAAAACTGATTAACCCGTTGGTTAAATACAATATTTGCCTTTTTGCTGTGTAATAAGAGACAATATGGCATTTTTCTCTTTGCCTCATCAGGCATATTACGATAATGCATCTAGATGCTTGTACTATATATATAGATATAGCTCTTATTTTATTCGTGTTTTCACTCATATTTATTGGAAGTCTGCTGAACCATGCTTGATACTGCAAAAAACCCGACTCGGCCTATCGCCCTAGACTTACAAGACATCCATAAAAGCTACGGCTCATTAGAGGTATTAAAAGGGGTATCCCTAACTGCCTATGATGGCGATGTTATCTCTATTTTGGGCTCATCTGGCTCAGGTAAGTCGACGTTGCTGCGTTGTATTAATCTTCTAGAAAATCCCAATCATGGTCGTATCTTGATCGGTAACGAAGAGCTAATGCTAAAACCTGTCAAATCAGGTGAGCTACAAGCAGCAGACGTGAAGCAGCTAGAAAGCTTGCGCGCACGCGTCGGGTTTGTCTTTCAGAACTTCAACCTGTGGCCGCATAAGACAATTCTACAAAACATCATCGAAGGGCCAACGCAGGTCTTAAAGATTAAAAAAGACCAAGCAATTAGCGATGCAGAAAAGCTGCTCGATAAAGTCGGCCTGCTCGACAAAAAAGACGCTTATCCTGCCAACTTATCTGGTGGTCAGCGTCAGCGTGTCGCAATTGCCCGTGCACTTGCTATGCAGCCACAAGTTCTATTATTTGATGAACCAACCTCTGCGCTAGATCCTGAACTGGTCAACGAAGTGCTTGCAGTAATGCGCGAGCTAGCAGAAGAAGGACGTACGATGCTTATCGTTACTCACGAAATGCGCTTTGCCCGTGAAGTATCAAGCAAAGTCGTCTTTTTACATCAAGGTGTGGTTGAAGAAATTGGCACACCTGAGCAAGTTTTTGATAACCCTACCTCCGAGCGCGTCAAAGACTTTATGGCATCACACCGTCCTACTTAGTTATTAATCATTAGTTTTTCGCTTAATATCATGTCCAATACAGATGGTGGCAACACGCTTGCCACCATTTACCCTACCAAATGTAAAATCACTGTAACGTAACCATTGTTGACTGTTTATTGCCCAATGATAACTATGAGTATGCAAAACGTTTGTTTTTGATATTTTACTCAGGTATTATCAAAAGGTTTATAGGTCGTCACGTCTCGTGGCTGTCTGTTATTCTGCTATCTATATTGCTTGTCTGGCAGGGACGTCAGAGAACAAAATATCAGCACCCTAAGTCAGAAAATCCTGTCAAAAACTTATGTAAAACCCATCAGAATTTAAGGAACGTATGATGTCGAATTCTCGCCTATTGTGGTCATCGATGACCGTTACTGCTGCATTGATGTTGAGCGCTTGTAGCCAACCTGCCGATGAAACTACCGATACCAACGCTGACGCCCCTGCAGCAGAAACCACTGGTAAAACCATTCGTATCGCTACCGAAGGCGCTTACCCTCCATTCAACTATACCAACGCCGACGGCAGCTTGGCAGGTTTTGATATCGATGTTGCCAATGCCTTGTGTGATCAAATGCAAGCCAAGTGTGAAATCGTTGCACAGGACTGGGACGGTATTATCCCAGGTCTATTGGCACAGAAATATGATGCGGTGATTGCAGGTATGTCTATTACCGCTGAGCGTCAAGAAAAAGTTGATTTCAGCGAGCCATACTTTGCCAATACGATGGTATGGTTGACCAATACGGATGGTGGTTTTGATCCTATGGCGATTAAAGACGCAACGCTTGGTGGTCAACGTTCTACTACGCCAGGTGCTTATCTACAGGATAACTACGAAGGCAAAGAAGGCAACACAGTTCAATTGTATGACAACTATGACAATGCCTATCTAGATCTAAAATCTGGTCGTAGCGATGCCGTATTGGCCGAAAAAGTTTCTGCCAAATCATGGTTAGCAGAAAATGCAGCGGGCTTCGGTATCGTTGGTGATGAAATTGATAACGATGACAATATTGCCATTGCTGTACGTAAAGGTGACTCACTCAAAGCTGACTTTGACAAAGCATTGAGCGAAATCCGTAGTAACGGTGAGCTTGCACGTCTTGAGCAGATGAACTTTGGTCAATAATGACTCACTGAAGATTTATGCTTAAAACAAGTAACGTTTGATGCGAGTAATGCTAAAACTGGGCATTTTTCAAATAAACGGTGTTTATAAGCATAAATCAGCAAGCAGTGATTGACGATATAGCTGGTAAATATATTAAGGAATAAAACTTATGACAATTTCAATGACATCATCAATGAGCAAAAAAGCATTGTGGCTAGCACCGCTTAGCGCAGCAGTGCTAATGCTGGCAGGTTGTAACAATAGCTCAGCACCAGCAGAAAATGCTGAAGCTGATACCGCTACTGAAGCGCCTTTAAATATCAAAATTGCGACAGAATCAAGCTATAAGCCTTTCAGTTATACCGATGCAGATGGCAAACTGATTGGTTACGAGATTGAGCTGGTTGACGCATTATGTGCGCAAATGAAAGCTGAGTGTGAAGTCATCTCTCAAGATTGGGACGGTTTGATTCCAGGGCTTAACGCACAGAAATTTGATGCAGCTATCGCAGGTATGTCTATCACGCCTGAGCGTAAAGAAGTGGTTGATTTTAGCGACCCTTACTTCCATAGCGGTATCATCTTGATCGGCAAAAAGGGTGATGACTTAAGCGTTGAGTCGCTAACAGGTCTACCAATTGCCTCACAGCGCTCAACTGTTGCCTCGCAATACCTACAAGACGAGCATGCAGATGCTGATATCAAACTATACGATACGCAAGACAATGCTTATCTAGATCTAACCTCAGGCCGTGTGCGCGGTATGATGTCTGACAAAGTAACGGGTATCGACTGGTTAAAAACAGACGCAGGCAAAGGTTACGAAGTTAAAGGTGAAGAAATCAGCACCAATGATGACGCAATGGGTATTGCTTTCCGTAAAGGCGATCCGTTAATTGCTAAGTTCAATGCGGCATTGGCTGAGCTAAAAGACAACGGCACCTATGATCAAATCACGGGTAGCTATTTTGGTACTAGCTCAACGGCTGCTGCTCAAAAAGCTGTGGCAACAACTGATAGTGTCGAAGAAGTAATGGTCGCTGAAGAAGAAGCGCCAGCTAACTAATACGATATCTAGCAGTTTGACTGCTGTTGTTTGAAAACGTGTTGTTTACTCAAGAAAAAACCAAGGATGATCATGAGCAACCATTGTGCCCCAATCTGTGCCACGACTGGCAAATCTAACATTAATGTAGTCAGTCGTCTGTCTATGTCATTGCTTGCATTAGCGACGGCCTTCACCATTGCTGGCTGTAGCAATAGCCAAGAGAGTGCCGCTGATACCAATCCAGAGGCTACCGAAGCAACGTCAGCTTCTACAGGTGATGTATTACGCATCGGTACAGAAGGGGCCTATGCTCCTTTTAACTATACCAATGCCGATGGGACACTGGGTGGTTTTGATGTTGAGATAGCAAATGCACTCTGTGCGGATATGCAGGTTACCTGTGAGATTATAGCGCAGGACTGGGACGGTATTATCCCTGGTCTAAAAGCAGGTAAGTACGATGCAATCGTGGCCGCGATGTCCGTTACTCCAGAGCGTTCGCAGCAGGTAAGCTTTACCGATCCGTACTTTAGCAATGCCTTGGTTTTTTTGGCCAAAAAAGACAGCAGCTTTGACCCTAGTAACAACAGTGATATCGACTCGCATTCTATTGCTGCACAGCGTTCAACCATTTCGTCGCAGTGGCTAGAAGACACGTATCCAAAAGCCGATATGAAGCTTTATGATACGTTGAGCAATGCGTTTTTGGATCTCGGTTCAAACCGTGTCGATGCGATGATTTCTGATAAGTTGCCTGCTATAGAATGGCTGAGCTCAAATGCTGGTAGCAAATATGCGCTCAAAGGTGATGAGATCGATATTAATGATAACTTTGCGATAGCAGTACGTCCAGGCGATCCGCTACAAGCAAAGATCAATCAGTCTCTTGCTAATATAAAAGCAAACGGTACTTACGATAAAATCAACCAAAAGTACTTTGCGGTGCCAGCGTATGCAACGAGCACAGTTGATGAAGACGCAGATACGGGTACAGATGCAGATACAGACATTAGCGAGCAACCAACGACAGAAAGCGTTAGTTAATAGCTAACAGTAGTCAAAGGTAGCAGTCAAAAAATATTGTTTTGATTAATAAAAGGATATTGCCATGATGGTGATGTCCTTTTTTATTTGTCGTTATATCAACGAATATACATAATAGCCGCCTATTAATTTTGCTCAAATTTAGTCGGCTGATTGTATGTCTCTAGAGGCAAGTGTCTGTTTAAGTACGGTTTAGGCGCAGCTTTTACGCGTCAGTATTAACATCACGGCGAGTGAATATGATAAAATCAGCGCTCATTTCTACTGTGTCAATTATCGCAGCGTTAATCGTATTCTTCTGACGTCATTTTTTGACGCTGACCATCCCTATTGATTTGGTATAAAATACGGTGTTGCGCCGCGTTCAGCTATTGATGCTGATTCTTTTAACTCATATTTTGCTAGGGCGTGTCTTCATTTTAAAAATGGTAATAAAAATGAGATAAATTGCAGTCAAACAAGGAAAATAGCGCAAATAATATCGAGATATTAGTCAGCTATTTAACGCCGTTTGGCAAGATTTAGCCGTTTTTAAACCATTTAGATGTCTATCGATTGAATTGAAGACATGCCCTAATTGCTAATATAAAGAGACTGAGTGGATAATCGTGTTTGACTTACAAGGATTTGGCGCGCTTTTATTAAGCGGCGCTACCGTCACCATACAGCTTGCTGTGACCAGTTTAATTATTGGTCTGGCTTTAGGCTTGCTTGGCGCAACCGCAAAGATGTCCAATATCTGGTTGCTGCGTAAGCTTGCGACTGTCTATACTGCGACGATGCGCGGTATTCCTGAGCTGTTATTGGTGCTCTTTATCTATTATGGCGGCTCTATATTGTTGATGAGCATCCTCAAAAAGTTCGGCTATAACGACTATGTCGAGATTAGTGCTTTTTGGGGCGGTGTCATGGCGCTGTCTATTGCTTTTGGTGCCTATGCGACTGAGATTTTTCGCATGTCCATCCAAGAGATTCCGGTAGGTCAGCGCGAAGCGGCGCAAGCGATTGGTATGCGTCCTTTTCAGACGTTTTATCGCATCACTCTGCCGCAAGTGTGGCAGATTGCATTGCCTGGTCTGGGTAATTTGTTTTTGGTATTGCTCAAAGATACCGCATTGGTATCGGTCGTGGGTCTTAAAGACATTATGTATCAGTCATCGCGTGCGGCGCAGTCAACACAGCAGCCATTTACCTTTTATATGGCAGCAGCGATTATTTATTTGGGTCTGACCATGTTGATTACTGGCTTTATGATGTGGCTTGAGTGGCGCGCCAATCCTGCGGCACGCTATGCCAAAAAGATAAGCCGTCAATCCACTCACAGTCAATCGACCATAGGGTAGAGGAGAGATACTATGGATTGGAATTGGCAGGTCATTTTTGACCATATCCCTGATTTACTAGGCGGCGCGGTATTGACCGTACAGCTGGTCTTATTTTCAGGTGTGATTGGATTGCTGTTTGGTTTGGTTTTGGCGTTGTTACGACTGTCTAAGAATTGGGTGGTACAGATACTACCGTTTCTGTATATCTTCTTTTTCCGTGGTACGCCGCTGCTGGTACAGATATTCCTGATTTATTATGGTTTGGGTCAGTTCGAGGCCGTACGCGAGTCGTTCTTATGGGAGCCGGTACTTAGCCAAGCGTATTGGTGTGCCATTATTGCCTTTACCCTGAATACCAGTGCTTATTTAGCGGAGATTATACGCGGGGCGATTCAGACGATTCCGATTGGAGAGCTTGAAGCTGCTGATGCACTTGGTATGTCAAAATGGCAAAAGCTAACACGGGTTACGCTGCCGCGCGCATTTGGTATTGTGATTCCAGCATACAGTAACGAAGTTATCTTTATGCTAAAAGGTAGTGCGCTCGCTTCAACTATTGCATTGATGGATATCACAGGTGTTGCTCGTACGATTAGTGCGCGTACCTATACCTTGATGGAGCTATTTTTTGCCGCTGGTATCGTCTATTTATTACTGTCGTGGGTCATCTTGTTTAGCTTTAGAATGTTTGAAAAGCGTATGAACCGTCATGCCAGTTATGTACCGCCAGATGTGGTAACCAATACAATTCCATAGTTAGCAGTTAGCAGTTAGCAGTTAGCAGTTAGCAGTTAGCAGTTAGCAACTAAAAACCGTCAAAGTCACTGTAGACAATATAGTATGGACTGCTGATAAAATAGCCATCATTTACAGGGAGAGTTTAGTATGAGCCAATCGCCACACGAGTCATTAGCGAACGCCATTGCAGCCGGTGTCAGTGCCGAGCAGGGCGCTATCAATCATAATGAAAGATTGCGTACCTCTATTGGTAAAGTCGTCTGTGTTGGTCGCAACTATGCGGCACATGCTGCAGAGTTGGGCAATGAAGTACCAACCACGCCGATACTATTTATGAAGCCTGCGTCTTCAGTGGTCTCTATCCGTGGTGATGTGGTTCGCCCAAGTCCAGAGTTATTTGGTGAGACTCACTACGAGGCCGAGCTATGTATTCAGCTATCAGCTGACTTATCTATGGCGACGATTGAGCAAGCTCAGCAAGCGATTGGTGGCGTGACACTAGGACTGGATTTGACCTTGCGTGATCTGCAAAGCAAGCTAAAGGAAAAAGGCCATCCGTGGGAGCGTGCTAAGTGTTTTGATGGAGCTTGCGTCCTTGCTGATTGGCTTGACCCGCAAGCGTTTGGCAATCTGCAGAGTGTACAGTATCAGCTGTCTATCAATGATAAATTAACGCAAGATGGCGATAGTGCCTTAATGCTATTTCCTGTCTATGAATTGCTGGTCGATATCAGTCACGCCTTTAGCTTGCAAGCAGGTGATGTGATTATGACTGGTACGCCAAGCGGTGTTGGTGTGTTGCAAGCAGGCGATCAGCTTAAGCTAAAATTGGGTGCTCATGAGTGGGTATCACAAGTACAGTAAGCCTGATTGCGATAACAGATACATATTAAAAGCCCCGAGCAATTGCTTGGGGCTTTTGCGTTTAAGATTTTATATTTATTTTTTAAATTTGCTAGCTGCCAAACAATTCTATCTTCAAATTATTCTATTTTTAAACAATCATCAGTACAGTCGATTGTCATCAGTTTGTCACCTATTGTTCAGCGTGCTGTCATAAAGGTTAAGTAGACTTAAGCGGAATTCGTATTTTTGTGGTCGTAATGATAAAGCCGCGATCAACTCTCTGCCAATCTAGCCTAATAGCAAGGTGACTGATAATGACATTATTGAACAATGAGCGAACGCTTGCCCACGAAGTGGTTGAAGACTCAAATCCTACTAATAATACTGACTTTCAGACGATTATCAATCGTCGATTGAACCGCCGTAGTATCCTAAAAGGTGGCACAGGGTTGACGGCTGCCGCGTTTTTTGGCGCATTACCTTTGGTCGGTTGTAGTGAGGACGACGATAGCAGTATTGTTGGTAATGACGATAATGCCGCTATCCCTGCACAAGGTGATTTGAAGCGTCCTGATACCCTAAAGTTTGAGGCAGTCGCGCATTCAACAGCGGATACGATGACCGTAGCAGCGGGCTACAAGGCAGAGATGATATTACCACTTGGTACACCGCTGAACTCTGGTATCGAGGACTGGAAAGACAATCGCGAGCAATCAGCAGAGTCGTTTGAATGGCGTATGGGTGACAACCATGATGGGATGTGGTTCTTTGGCAAAAACGGTAACGCTTACGATGCCAAAGCGTCAGAAAACAGCTTGCTAGTCATGAACCATGAATACGTTAATAGCAGTGAGCTTAGCCCATTTGGCTATTACGTCACTCAAGATAACGATGCTGCGCCTATCTTTCAAAACCGTCGTCTCGCAAGCGACGTCCGCCGTGAAGTCAATTGTCATGGCGTCTCGGTGGTTGAGTTAACTCGCCGCGCAGATGATATGGGTTATGAGATGGTACCTGACTCTAAATACAATCGCCGTATTACCAGTAGTACAACAGCGCAATTGGCTGGCCCTGTGGCAGGCTCTGCTCTGGTCAAGACCAAGTTTGACCCGACAGGCTATCAAACTCGCGGTATCAATAACAATTGCGGCGCAGGTCTTTCACCGTGGGGTACTTATTTGACGACCGAAGAGAACTTCTTGGGTGTGTTTGCCCGTGGACAAGATGCCAGCCAATTGAGCGCTGGTGATAACTATGCACGCGAGCGCTACGGTGCTGTGGAGGACTTCCCAGGTTGGGAGTATCTCTGGCATACCCCAGAGGCAAAGGATGCCAAAATAGCAGACGAGTTCTCACGCTGGGATATGACAGCTGTCGGTGCGAGTGCTGCTGAAGATTATCGCTACGGCTTTAACACCTTCGGTTATATTACTGAGATTGACCCATTTGACCAAAACTCTATACCGCAAAAACGTACCGCACTGGGCCGATTCGCTCATGAAAACTGTGCGTATGCTCCGGTTGAGCAAGGTAAGCCAGTGGTATTCTATATGGGTGATGACGCCCGAGGTGAGTACATTTATAAGTTTGTCTCCAAAGCGATGTGGTCAAACTCGGATATTGGCGGCGGACTAAAAGCAGGTGACAAATATCTGAATGACGGCACGCTATATGTGGCGGTATTTAACGAAGATGGTAGCGGTGAGTGGAAAGCTCTCGTCCACGGTCAAAACGGACTGGATGCTTTTAATAGTGTACTGCCATTCAATGGACAAGATGAAGTATTGGTCTTCGCCCGTGCCGCTGCCGATGCAGCTGGTGCTACTAAGATGGATCGACCTGAATGGGTATCGGTCAGTCCTATGACAGGCGATGTCTATGTGACATTGACCAATAATAAATATCGTGGCGTACGTGACGACCAGCCTGTCTCAGCTTCCAATCCGCGTAGCTATCAATCAAGCGGAAAAGCACTTGGTAATGATAATGGTCACATTATTCGCTGGGCAGAAGCGGGCGGTGACCATGCTGCAACGAGCTTTGAGTGGGATATTTATTTGTTTGGTGCGCCAAGTGACTTATCAGCAGAAAACTTATCTCAATTAAATGACAATAATGACTTCTCTTCACCTGATGGACTGTATTTTGACCCGCGCGGTGTCTTATGGATTCAGACAGATGACGGCGCTTACACCGATACCAGTAGCTGTATGTTGCTCGCAGCTCTGCCAGGCAAGGTCAGTGATGGATCGATGACGACCACATCGGCAGGGCAGTCGACCCGTGTTGGCACATCTGCTAGCAATGACAATATTAAACGATTCTTTGTTGGTCCTGAAGGATGTGAAGTAACAGGCATCACTATGGCACCAGATTTTAAAACGCTGTTTATCAACATTCAGCATCCCGGTAATACATGGGGCGCTGTCGCTGGCGGTAGTATTCCTCGCTCAGCGACTGTGATGATTACTCGCGAGGATGGTGATGTCATACTGGCAGAATCATTTGATACAGCTGATAGCACGACATAGATAGATAAGCTATAGGCGGATAATAGAAACAAATAAAATGCTCACAACCATAAAAATCCCAAGTTAAGGCTTGGGATTTTTTATTATCATATTGATCTGATGGTTAAAGAGACCGTCTATCACTCATTTGGCTCTGCTAGTCGTCATCCCGCTCTAAAGTCAAACCATTTACTTCTCTTTGCTGCAGTTACAGGATAATATAGACCATTACTTTTTTCGCTGAATGTGCAAATATTATGAGCAGTCCAAAGGTGTTTTATAACGACGGTGTTAGTGACAGCGACGCTCAAAATGATAGCAGCTATACTCGTACTCATCATGAGCTCGACGCGCATTTTGTCCCAGATGCGAGTGTGCCGCTACATAGTCATCTATATGAGCAAATCGACCAACTCGAAGCCATCGATATGGATGAGCTGGTCAAGCTACTAGCAGATGCGGATGACAGTGATGAAATCAACAAAACACCTGTATCTTTGGCTGATTTTTTTGAAGGATTGGCGCAGCTTGCTACCGTGGGTGTGGTTGAGATTACAGAAATCGTAGAAGCCATCCACCGTGAAGTTATCTTGCGTCCGCTAGGCCGCTTCAATGACAAACATTTAAATAAATGGTCGCGCGGATTTACTGGACGTATCTATGGCACGATACGTCATGTCATGCAGATGGTCGGTGATAATCTGGCGTCTGTACTACGCATATACAAAAACCTGATTCTCCAAAAGTCAGTGCAGCCACTACCAGACTCACTAAAAAAACTGGTGAATGTACTCAATGGTGTCATGGGTGACCATCTTGTCAACAATCAAAATGCGCTCGCCATTCCGATGATGCTATACACTCAAGACGGCAAGCCGCAAAGTGAAGTGCTATCAGGCCGTATCGTTATTTTGTGCCATGGTCTATGTATGAGTCATTTGAGCTGGCAAGCCCAAGCAGATAATGATTTGGGCGAGGCCATTCATATCAGCCAACCTGATACCACGGTGCTGTATTTGGATTACAACACAGGTCGCCGTATCTCTCGTAGCGGCCGTAAGTTCTCTCAATTGCTACAAGCGCTGGTCGATGACAACCCAAATATCAGTCAGATAGATCTGGTTGGACATAGTATGGGCGGTTTGGTCTCTCGCAGTGCACTGTTTTATGGTGAGCAAGATCGTCTAGACTGGATCAAGCGCGTTGGCAATCTCATCACGCTAGGTTCGCCGCATCATGGGGCAGTGCTTGAGCGTATCGGTAATTATGTGCAAGACATCATCGCCAAGCTGCCGTTTGCAGGCTCACTGGCCAAGCTCGGTGATATGCGCAGTGCCGGTATTATCGATCTACGTCATGGCAGTATTCGGGATGCAGATTGGAAAGCATTAGAAGGACGTAGCGTACTACCACAAGATTTCCGTCATCCTGCACGCTTGCCAAGTGGTATTAAAACTTACTTTGTCGCCAGCGCTTTGCTTGAAACGCATTATGATTCTAAGGTGACGGATCTGCTAGGAGATAGCTTGGTATCGGTGGCTTCAGCGTTAGGTGAAGATGACGCCGAGCATGCTTTGTTTGTGCCAGATGGTCATAAAGCAGTGTTTTATGGCATCAATCATATGAACTTAATCCATAGTAGACGAGTGCGCGAACAAGTGGTTGAATGGCTACTTGATAATGGTCGCAGTGACTATGCTGGACGTCCGCGCATACATTCTTATCCTAGAAGTTTAGATGTAGCGGTGTAGTGATTTAATGTTTATAAAAAAAACCCTCAAGCATGACGCTTGAGGGTTTTTTTTATAAACATTGACTTACTAGTAAGTAAGAAAACTTACTCAGAAAATACTGCTGCGACATCGTCTTTATTAAATTTATAAACTTCACCGCAAAAGCCGCAATCCATCTCAAACGTACCGCCTTGCTCTTCGACGATCTCTAAGGCTTCTGCTTCACCGATTTGCTCGATTGCCATTTCACACTTCTCGCGTGAGCAAGTGCAGCCAAATGATAGAGGCGCAGGCTCAGGTGCCACGATGTTTTCTTCGTGATACAAGCGATAAAGTATTTCGTTAGCATCCAGTGTCGTTAGTTCTTCTGCTTTTACCGTGCGCGTCAATACAGACAAGCGCGTCCATAAATCATCGTCGATACCTGCATCTTGGTTTTGCTCAACTTCAGACGTTTCTTCAGCAGTACGCGGTAGCATTTGTACCAAGATACCACCGGCTTGCAGGCCATCAGATGCCAAGTTAATTAACGTTGGAATCTGTGCTGATTGCTTTTGATAATGTGCTAAGCAGTCCGCTAGATTGTCGTGGCTACGCTCAACGATACCTTGATATGGCTCACCGCCATCAGGCTGAATATTGATAAACAATACGCCTTGTCCCATCGCACCAAGTTCAGCAAACGCTTCTTTGGCATGGGTCATTTTGTCCCACGCTTGTACTTGCTCAACCGTCTCGCCTTTCCAGCTAGCAAGCGCACGAATGATACCGTCTTGATCGCATTCCGCCATCGCCCAGTTTAGTAAGCTGTCACTGTCTGACGACTGCAACTGAATAGATAGGCGACCATTAATTTTGACCGTACTGATTAGCAAACTCGCTGCGGTCAGCATCTCACCCAATAAGCGTTTGATGGCTTCAGGGTAGGGCTTTTGTGCAATTGTGCTCGCATAGCTGCGTGATAGGCGTACCACATCACCGCGCACGGGTGAGTCTTCAACAAAGAAACGTTGGCGAATGTCGTTGCTGCCATGGTTGCCAGTAGTTTGGCTGTCCGTATTTGGGACTTGGATATCTTGAGTCATAAGTCATTTGTAGTATAGAGAAGTTGTTTGCTTTATGGGGATTACTGCCGATTTATCAATCTCACTTAGCAGACTGTTTTGATGATTATGAGTAGTAATTGTCAATAATTAGCTTAAACAACCAAGCAGCTGTTTGTACAAAGTTCTGAGTAGATAGCCGCTATAAGCCGACATTTTATAGTTAGGATATAAATATATTCATAAATATGTACTCTCTCAAAAAAAAATCACCCTCTACTGCAAATTTGTTGTACAGTAACATTAAGTTGCATTGTGATAAACAACAGCAACAACCGTACGGATGCGGGGCAGTCGGGTCAATCAGACCTATGTCGTCCAAGCACTCACTCAATCTTGCGATAAAAGGATGTATTTCATGACATACTCATTTTCCAAACCGTTGACTTTAGCTGCTGTTATGGCATTAGGCTTAGCGGGATGTAATAACAGCAGTCAGACCAGCACTGATGCGCCAGCAGATGATGCAACGACGACAGAAACCACGACAGAAACCACGACCAACGGTACGCTACAGAAAATCAAAGACTCTGGCACTATTGTCGTCGGTCACCGTGATTCCTCTATTCCTTTTTCTTATATCGCTGATGATCCTAACCAACCGATTGGCTATGCACACGACTTGGAAATGAAAGTGGTTGAAGCAGTTAAGCAAAAGCTAAACATGCCAGACCTTAACGTTCGCTATAACCTAATCACTTCGCAAACTCGTATCCCATTGGTACAAAACGGCACGGTAGATTTTGAGTGTGGCTCAACCACCAATAACGAAGAACGTCAAAAGCAAGTCGCATTCTCTAATGGCTTCTTTGAAATTGGTACGCGTCTGTTGACCAAAAAAGACTCTGGTATTCAAGATTTTGAAGACCTAAAAGGCAAAACTCTGGTAACGACAGCAGGCACGACTTCGGAGCGTTATATCCGTCAGTACAATGATGATAATAAAATGGATACCAATATCATCTCAGCAAAAGATCATGGCGAAGGCTTCCTAATGCTAGAAAATGGTCGCGCTGATGCCTTTATGATGGATGATGTATTGCTCGCAGGCGAAAAAGCCAAAGCAAAAAATCCTGATGAGTGGGTCATCGTCGGTACGCCGCAATCGTTTGAAATCTATGGTTGTATGATGCGTAAAGATGATCCTGAATTCAAAGCTGTGGTCGATGAAGCACTTGCTAATGTCTTTAGTTCAGGCGAAATCAATAGCATTTATGACAAGTGGTTCTTGAACCCAATCCCGCCAAAGAACGTCAATCTAAACTTTGAGATGTCAGACAACTTAAAGGCCTTGATTGCCAATCCGCATGACAGCGCTCAGCCTAAAGAAGCAGCAGCGCAGTAACGCTCATTGTCCCTCAACATAGCTTGCCTATACGTTCAGATAACCAGTAATTTTATTTGACGTATAGGCTTATCAATCGTTGCTCGGAGAGACAACCATGAATTATAGCTGGAACTGGGGTGTGCTCTTTGAGCAGACTGGTATTGGCAACGAGCTCTACATCCATTGGATGATCACTGGTCTTGGCTGGCTGCTATTGATTGGCAGTATCGCATGGGCCATTGCGATGGTCGTCGGTACTATCTTCGGTATCATGCGTACTTTGCCCAACAAGACCGCTCGTGCAATCGGTACGGCTTATGTAACATTTTTTCGCAATATTCCACTGCTTGTGCAACTGTTCTTTTGGTTTTATATCGCCCCTGGCTGGCTCACGCCGACGATACAAGAATGGTGGTATAAGGATTTATCTCCGAATACTTCAGCCATGCTATCAGCCAGTATCGGTCTTGGCTTATTTACCGCTGCTCGTATTGTTGAACAGGTACGAACGGGTATTGAGTCATTACCAGATGGACAGATTAATGCGGCCTATGCATTAGGGTTTAGCATTCCACAAGTCTATAAAGAAGTGCTGCTACCGCAAGCATTCCGTATTATCTTGCCGCCGCTCAGCTCTGAGCTGACTAACTGCTTCAAAAACGCCTCTGTGGCCTCGCTTGTGGGGGTAATGGAGCTGATTAGCCAAACCAAAACCATCAGCGAATACACTCAAAATAGTATCGAGATATATACTTACGCGACGATTATTTATTTGGTTTTCAATTTATCCTTGATCGCTATTATGGGATTGATTGAACGTAAATTGCGTGTGCCTGGGCTTATTGCGGGAGGTCAGAAATGAATATGACCGAATTGGCAACAGCCTATCCTGGTTTGATGGGTGGCATGCTTACCACCTTAAAAGTGCTGTTTTTGGCTATTTTAGGCGGTATCAGCTTAGGAACTGTACTGGCATTGATGCGCTTGTCAGGTATCAAAGCGCTTGAAATTCCAGCCAAACTATACGTTAATTACTTTCGCTCCGTGCCGCTGTTATTGGTACTACTATGGTTTTATTTTGCCGTACCGATGATTTATCTTTGGGTAGCGGGCAAGTACCTGCAACTCGATGCTGCATTTGCCTCTTGTGTAGTCGCATTTATGATGTTTGAGGCCGCTTATTTCTCAGAAGTGGTACGTGCTGGTATTCAATCGATTGGTAGCGGGCAGGTCAATGCAGCCAAAGCGCTCGGTATGACTTATGGGCAGACCATGCGTCTGGTCATTTTGCCACAAGCCTTTCGTAAGATGCTGCCATTGATTTTGCAGCAATGTATTATCTTATTCCAAGATACGACATTGGTATTTGCGATTGGTTTGACAGACTTTTTCCGCGCAGCCTACGTTCGAGGTGAGCTAATGGGTTTACTCACGCCGTATATCCTAGGTGCTGGTGCTGTCTATTTTGTGATTAGCTTAAGTGCTTCTATCGGCGTGCAACAATTACAAAAGCGTTTGCGGTTTTAATATAGCGTATTTTAATAGACCTATCGCTTGCTCTTTTGAGTGTTGAGAGCTTGAGTATTTGATTTACCTTTTTTAAATAATGATTATCGAAAATAATGTGGTTAGGAGCCAGTGATGAGCAATGCTGATACGTACTTAAATGCCTTTGGCGGGCTGGTTACCAATAGTGGTCATGCTAGTGATGAGATGGTCATTGAGATATCTAATGTCAGTAAATGGTATGGAGACTTTCAAGTACTGACTGACTGTACGGCGCATGTACATAAAGGTGATGTCGTTGTTGTTTGTGGTCCATCGGGTAGTGGTAAGTCGACATTGATTAAGACAGTGAATGGACTTGAGCCTTTTCAAAAAGGTGACATCATGGTCAATGGTATCTCTGTCGGTGATCCAAAGACCAACTTGCCCAAGTTACGTAGCCGTGTTGGCATGGTGTTTCAGCATTTTGAGTTGTTTCCACATTTGACTATTATTGATAATTTGACCGTGGCACAAATCAAAGTGTTGGGTCGTAAAGAGTCTGAGGCCAAACAAAAAGCGATGGCCTATCTAGATCGTGTTGGTCTGACGTTACAAGCGGCGAAATACCCAGCCGAACTCTCTGGTGGTCAGCAGCAGCGTGTTGCGATTGCACGAGCGTTGGCCATGGATCCAGTCGCAATGCTATTTGATGAACCCACCTCTGCGCTTGATCCTGAGATGATTCAAGAAGTGCTAGATGTAATGGTCGAGCTGACTCGCGATGGTATGACCATGATGTGTGTGACGCATGAAATGGGCTTTGCCAGTCAGGTGGCCAATCGTATTATCTTTATGGATGAAGGGCATATCGTAGAAAACTGTAGTAAGGATGAGTTTTTTGAAGGCGCGAAAAGTGACCGTGCGCAGATGTTCTTGTCGAAGATTTTAAACCATTAAATACATTTTGATTTACGATTGTTTATAGCAGTATTTCTAAAATAAAGACATGTTCTAAAGCTTACTTTTCTTTCCACTGCTAATAATCATACAAAGCGCCTTATTAAAGACAGTTAAACGCTATCTTTAATAGGGCGCTTTGTATTGAGCTTTTTTTGTATAGCTATTTGAAAAACGACTTGGAGCCTATGATGTTTACACATAAGGAATTTAAAGAAGAGATCTTTGAGACTATAAAGCCGCTGAAAATAAAGCGGGAATAGTCGCAGGATTAGAGAGGTTGCAAACGGCAAAGGCAGACGAAATGGCTCATCTTATTAATCAAGCAAGTTTGAAAAGATAGTAGTCATAATATAGATGAGTTTAATTTAATTTAACGTTATTAACTTAATTAGGATTGAATATGACGCTAAAACGAACCGTCGGCATACTACTATTCAATGAAGTAGAAGTATTGGATTTTGCAGGACCTTTTGAGGTGTTTTTGTTGGCTGAAAATGCTACCTCTGCTAGTGATGATAAGCACTTCAAGGTTATCACTATTGCTGAGAACCAAGCAACGATATCCGCTAGGAATGGTCTGCAAGTCATTCCTGACTATAGTTTTGCCAATCACCCAGACATTGATGTCTTAATCGTCCCTGGTGGTTACGGTGCCGAAAAAACAGAAATATATAATAAGGTAGTAATTGATTGGATTATCACTCAAGCAAGTTTGGCAGAGCTGACGCTTTCAGTGTGTACAGGAGCGTTGCTGTTGGCTAAGGCAGGTTTGCTAGCTGGTAAGTCAGCAACCACGCACTGGATGGATTTGGATAATTTAGCATCTTATCCTGATATCGATGTGATCTCGCATACTCGTTTTGTAGATGCTAGTGATGATACTGGTAATATTGTCACATCAGCGGGGATAAGTGCAGGCATCCATGCAAGTCTATACTGTATAGAAAAATTAATAGATAGTGAAACCATGCGTGCAACAGCACATCGCATGGAGTTCGATATTGACTAAGTGAATTGCTAGATAGGTGAGTGAATGGCTGTTTACTGATACAATAGCGGTCAATATTTTTGATAATTAAAATAATTCATAAACCATCTTGGAGTTTATATGAGCGTAGAAAATCCATCTGTAGCAACGAGCACAGCATCAAAAAAAGGTGTGGTCATTATTGGTGCAGGACTGGCAGGCTGGCATGTCATTGATGCCATTCGTGCCAAAGACACAGAGATTCCAATTACCCTAATCACGGCTGATAGTGCCGACCGTTATCATAAGCCAATGCTGACAATGGCAATCAGCCAAAACAAACGAGCATCAGATTTGGTACGGGCATCTGGTAGCGAAGCGGCGAACACAGCAGAAGTGATGCTGCTAGTCAATACACAAGTGACAGATATCGATCCAGTGAGCCAAACCGTACAGGTACGATCTACTGCGCAATCAGATGATGCGCTGACGACTATTGGCTATGAGAAAATGGTACTGGCGATGGGCGCGCATCCTATCTTCCCTAAAAGTCTGCCGCAAGATTTGGTCTGGCATGTCAATCACATCGAGCGTTTTAGTCAGCTACAAGAAAAGCTAGCAACAGGTAGCCAGCACGTTGCGATCGTCGGTGCTGGTATGGTGGGTACAGAAATCGCAGAAGACCTACTTAAAGCTGGTCATAAAGTAACGCTCATTGATTTAAACGATGCACCGCTTTCGCAGATGCTACCAGCAAAAGCAACCGCACGTATCGCCAAAGCGATCGAGTCGCAGGGCATTCAATTCTTAGGTGGTTATCAAGTATCAGCTGTCACTCGTGTTAATGACGATGGCAATAACAATGACAGCGAAGCTGCCAAGAAGCTACAGGTAGACTATGCCCCATTATCATCGGATGCAGATAATACTGATACTCAGCCGCTTGAACCACTGATTGTAGATCATGTGATTGCCAGTACAGGTCTGACAGTCGATAAGAAATTACCTGCGGCAGCTGGTGTGGAGTTCGATCGCCGCACGGGTATTGTGGTGGATGCAGCGACGTTACGTACCAATGCAGCGAATATCTATGCCATCGGCGACTGTATGTCTATCAACGGGGTTGCTTGTCGTTATGTTGCGCCTTTGCGCGCGCAGGCTGCGACTATCGCTGATGATATCTTAGGTCATGAGCATAGTGGCTATGATCATAAGCCGCCGATGATTCGCCTAAAAAATAAAGCCATCTCTGTGATGGTGACGGGTGTACCGCAAGCAGCGGGTAATTGGCAAGTGAAGACTGAGAGCGATGATGAGCTAATCATGGATTTGATCGATGATAATGAAGTCGTTAGCGCAACGGTAACGATTAAAGCGCCTGCAGTTCCTAAAGCATAACGATTGCAATACCGTTTTTTGAAAAACTAATAAAAGCACATCATTTATAAGTGATTTCCTTTATTAGATGCTTTCCAGAAAATTCAGTTAAACGACAGTGTTGATGATCGAGCCAGCCCATTACTTATAATGTGGCTGGCTTTTTTGTGTCAAAAACTTGCCATGATTCTATGTTACCTTTTAATAAATAGAAAGGCAGGCTGTCTAATTAAATGATACATACTGTATTGATATTGTTGACAGGCTTTCATTGATGACGTTATAGTAGCTGAATGTTATGTAAGACCTGCCCAAGGAAGAAGGTTTGCACGCAGGCTATTAATAAGTGCTATTTATAAATAATATAAAAAGTAAAACGAAAGGACTCGTTATGACTCAAACTCCTGATCTCGATTCGACTCGCGTTGACTTCGACACTATTTTAAACAACATTCCTAGTATCAATATGGGCGCACGCTCAGCCAATGCACCACTTACTCAAAGCTATGACAAAGGTCCTGATGTACCGCTGATTGAAGCGACAATCGGTGACTTTTTTGATGCTATTGTTTCTAAATATCCTGAGCGCGAAGCACTGGTCGTCCGCCATCAAAATATCCGCTGGACATATCGTGAGCTACAGCAGCAAGTGAATCAGCTAGCCAGTAGTATGATTGAGATGGGACTAGAGATTGGCGATCGTATTGGTATTTGGTCACACAATAATGCCGAGTGGTTGCTCATGCAATTGGCCACAGCAAAAGTCGGCGTTATCCTCGTTAATATCAATCCTGCCTACCGTACTTTTGAATTGCAATATGCCTTAAATAAATTGGGCTGCTCAGCGCTCGTACTGATGCGTCATTTCAAAACCAGTGACTATGCTAGTTTAATCCGTGAGCTATGTCCTGAGATTTACCACAAAGATTACACTCAGCTTGATTTGGTCGAGATTCCAACGATTGAACGCATCATTTGGATTGATGAGCCAGAGTCGGACGAGACATTCGGCTTTATGCAAAAGTTCTCTACGTGGATGAGCGAGGGCGATGCCAACGATCCGCGTGTTGCCGAGCGTCAGGCGCAGCTTAAGAACACCGATGCCATCAATGTACAGTTCACCAGTGGTACGACTGGTACACCAAAAGGTGCTACCTTAAGCCATCGTAATATCTTAAATAATGGCTACTTCATCGGTGAGGCCATGAACCTTACTGAAGAGGATAGGCTGTGTATTCCAGTACCTTTGTATCATTGCTTTGGCATGGTGCTTGGTAATCTAGCGATTCTCACGCATGGCGGTTGTATCGTATATCCAAACGACGGCTTTGAGCCATTAACCGTCTTACAGGCAGTCGAAGAAGAAGAGTGTACAGGTCTGCACGGCGTGCCAACGATGTTTATCGCAGAGCTTGACCATCCTGAGTTTGAAAACTTTGATTTGTCTACCCTGCGCACGGGTATCATGGCTGGCTCTAGCTGTCCGATTGAGGTTATGCGCCGCGTCATCGATAAGATGCATATGAGCGAAGTCACCATTGCCTATGGCATGACAGAGACCAGTCCTGTATCTTGCCAGACCAATGAGCACACGCCACTTGATAAACAAGTCTCGACGGTAGGACTGGTACAGCCTGCGCTTGAGGTGAAAGTCGTTGATACAGAAACAGGTGAAATTGTCCCGCTGGGTGAGACAGGTGAATTGCTTACACGAGGTTATTCAGTGATGAAGGGCTATTGGGGCAGCCGCTTCAAAACGCGTGAAGCGATCCAAGATGGTTGGATGCATACGGGTGACTTGGCCACAATGGATGAAGACGGCTATGTCAAAATTGTCGGGCGTAGTAAAGACATGGTGATTCGCGGCGGCGAGAATATCTATCCAGTAGAAATTGAAAATTATCTCTATCGTCATCCAAAGATTCGTGATGTGCAAATCGTGGGTATACCCGACGAGCGTTATGGTGAAGTGCTGGCAGCGTGGATTATTCCGAAAGAGCCTGGCTGCTTGACTGAACAGGAAGTACGCGAGTTCTGTAGCGAGCATATCGCTCATTATAAAGTGCCGACTTACTATCGCTTTGTGACTGAATATCCAATGACCATCACTGGTAAAATTCAAAAATATAAAATCATTGAGCAAATGAAAGAAGAGCTGGGTTTGTAGTAAGCTTACTTATCTGCTCTAAAAAACAAAAGACTAACTATATTCATTTCACTATAAAAGTATTACAGCGTTAACCTCGCTTGAAGTATCACACATACATCTGCACTCGGTTGCCTTGTACTACTTTTAAATTGAATCGACTATATGTGAGCAACGCTTAAAAATAGTACTTAGTATGATTTATATAAAAAGCTACTCACATCTACGTATCTATCTATGTATAAGAAAAAAAGGGATATCATGAGCGCTATCATAACCAGTAAACTGAGTCCAAACTCAAGCGATTTTCAGAAAAACAGTGCCGCGATGCAAGAGATAGTCGATGACCTGTATGTACACTTGCGTAAAGTTGCCCAAGGTGGCTCAGAGCGCGCACGAGCCAAGCATCTAGCGCGTGGTAAGCTGTTACCACGTGAGCGCGTCGAGCGTTTATTGGATGTAGGCACGCCGTTCCTAGAAGTGGCACCGATGGCTGCACATGATATGTATGGCGAAGAGATTCCGGCAGCTGGTGTGATTGCTGGTATTGGCCGTATCAATGGCATTGAGTGTATGATTGTCTGTAATGATGCCACGGTAAAAGGCGGCACGTACTACCCAATGACGGTCAAAAAGCATCTACGTGCGCAAGAGATTGCGCGAGAAAACCATCTGCCGTGCGTTTATCTGGTTGATTCAGGTGGTGCTAATTTACCGAACCAAGATGATGTGTTCCCTGATAAAGAGCATTTCGGCCGTATCTTTTTTAATCAAGCCAATCTCAGTGCGGCAGGTATTCCGCAAATCGCTGTAGTCATGGGTAGCTGTACGGCTGGCGGAGCCTATGTGCCTGCTATGAGCGATGAATCTATTATCGTCAAAGAGCAAGGTACTATCTTTTTGGGTGGTCCGCCACTAGTCAAAGCAGCGACAGGTGAAGAGGTTACCGCAGAAGACTTGGGTGGCGGTGATGTACATACACGTCTATCAGGCGTGGTTGATCATCTAGCGCAGAATGATACGCACGCGTTATCGATTGCCCGTAATATCGTCAGTCACCTAAATCGCCCTGCAAAAAATATTCCTAATCAAATCACACCGCGTCCGCCACGTTACGATGCCAAAGAACTCTATGGTGTGATTCCAACGGACAAGCGCAAGCCATTTGATATCAGAGAAATCATCGCGCGTATCGTCGATGACAGTGCTTTTGATGAATTCAAATCACGCTTTGGTACGACGTTGGTTTGTGGATTTGCTCATATCGAAGGGATGCCTGTTGGTATTATTGCCAATAACGGTATCTTGTTCAGTGAGTCAGCGCAAAAAGGTACTCACTTCATCGAGCTGTGCTGTAAGCGCAAAATTCCATTAGTGTTCCTGCAGAACATTACTGGCTTTATGGTTGGCCGCAAATACGAGAACGAAGGGATCGCTCGTCATGGTGCCAAGATGGTAATGGCCGTGGCCAATGCAAAAGTGCCAAAATTCACGGTCATCGTCGGTGGTTCGTTTGGTGCTGGTAACTACGGTATGTGTGGCCGTGCTTACAGCCCGCGTTTCTTATGGATGTGGCCAAATGCGCGTATCTCTGTCATGGGCGGCGAGCAAGCTGCATCAGTATTGGCAACGGTCAAACGTGATAACTTTGATCGCAAAGGTGAAGCGTGGAGCGATGAGGACGAAGCCGCATTTAAAGCGCCAATTCGTGAAATGTATGAAGAGCAAGGTCATCCGTATTATGCTACCGCACGTATGTGGGATGACGGCGTGATTGATCCTGCTGATACCCGTAATGTATTGGCGTTAGGACTAAGCGCGGCATATAATGCGCCGATTGAAGAAACGACATTTGGTGTCTTTAGAATGTAAGCGTTCTAAGGTCTCCCCATAATAAGCGACTACTGCATTAACCTCATTTGAAGTACGATTTGTACATTTACGCTTAGTCTTTGCACTTGGTTATCTTGTATTAACATTATTATGGATTGACCAAGAGTTTGTTTGAGTATTTACACAAAAAATATAGAGAAAGTTATGCAAAAAGACAGTAATAAAAATTATAAAAGCCTATTGGTTAACGTTGAGCAGCACGTGGCGACAGTGACGTTAAATCGTCCCGAGATACGTAATGCTTTTAACGATGAAATGATTGCTGAGCTAACCGATGCTTTTAGTACGCTTGGTGCTGATGATGAGGTACGTGTCATTGTGCTAGCGGCTGCTGGCAAGGCATTTTGTGCAGGCGCTGACCTCAATTGGATGCGTGCCATGGCGGATTATAGCTATGAAGAGAATCTAGCGGATGCTGATAAGTTGGCGCAAATGCTTAAGACTATTTATGAATGTCCTAAGCCAACAGTCGCGGCTATTCAAGGCGATGTATACGCAGGTGGCATGGGTCTAGTCGCTGCTTGCGACGTAGCCATTGCGGTCAAAATTGCTAATTTCTGCCTCAGTGAAGTGCGGTTAGGGTTGGCACCTGCCACTATCAGTCCTTATGTTATCCGAGCGCTAGGCGCTAGAGCATCGCAGCGTTATTTCTTAAGTGCTGAAGTATTTGATGCCAAAAAGGCGCGTCAGCTTGGTTTTATCCATGAGCGTGTTAGCGAAGAGTGGCTAGGCGATGAAGTGGCTGCGTTCTGTAATAAGGTCGTCAAAAATAGCCCTGATGCAGTCAAAACCTGCAAGCAGCTATTACATGATGTCGCTGGTGCGCCTATTACAGATGAGCTGATTGCTGATACGGTCAAAGGTATCGCTGATATTCGCTCATCAGAGCAAGGCCGCGAGGGTGTGCAAGCATTTTTGCAAAAGCGTAAACCTGATTGGCTAATGGCAGACTAACTAGTAGCAGAACAATGATAGGCAAATGAGCAAATAGACAAGACGTCAAATAATAACGACAAGACACAGGGATAGTTATGTTTTCTAAAATTCTAATCGCCAATCGTGGTGAAATTGCTTGCCGAGTGGCTGCGACTGCTAAGCGTCTTGGCGTCAGTACCGTTGCTGTTTACTCCGATGCGGATCGTGAGGCCAAGCATGTGGCTGTCTGTGATGAAGCTATCTATTTAGGCGGTTCGGCACCGAAAGACAGTTATCTAAAAGGCGATGCTATTATTGCGATAGCGCTTGAGACTGGCGCCCAAGCAATCCATCCAGGATATGGGTTTTTGAGCGAAAATGCAGACTTTGCACAGGCTTGCCAAGATGCTGGTCTAGTATTTATCGGCCCATCGGCGGATGCTATCCGTGCTATGGGCGGCAAGTCTGAGTCTAAGCGCTTGATGGAGTCGGCTGGCGTGCCGCTGATACCGGGTTATCATGGTGACAATCAAGAAGCTCAGTTTTTGCAGCAGCAGGCAGATAATATTGGCTATCCTGTCTTGATTAAAGCCAGTGCAGGGGGCGGCGGTAAAGGCATGCGTATCGTTGAGCAAAGCAGCGACTTTATTGATTTATTAGACTCGTGCCGTCGCGAAGCGATTACCAGTTTTGGCAATGATCAAGTGTTGGTCGAAAAATATGCGCTAAAACCACGTCATATAGAAATCCAAGTATTCGGTGATACGCATGGTAATTATGTGCATCTATTTGAGCGTGATTGCTCAGTACAGCGTCGCCACCAAAAAGTATTAGAAGAAGCGCCAGCACCGGGTGTCGATACTGCGATGCGTGAAGCGATGGGCACAGCGGCAATCGAAGCAGCACGTGCGGTCGATTACGTGGGTGCAGGTACGGTTGAGTTTATTGTGGAGCAGCGTGAAGACTCTATGAATTTTTATTTCATGGAAATGAATACGCGTTTGCAAGTTGAGCATCCTGTTAGTGAAGCGATTACGGGTGTCGATTTGGTCGAGTGGCAGCTGTTGGTTGCTGCAGGTCAGCCATTGCCAAAAACACAAAACGATCTGGCTATCAACGGTCATGCAATTGAGGCGCGTATCTGTGCTGAAAACCCTGACAATAATTTCTTGCCAGCGACAGGAACTTTATTCACTTATCAAAAGCCTGAGCATAGTACCTTTAACATTACCGATGTGCGTATCGACGATGGCGTACGTGAGGGTGATGTGATCAGTCCTTTTTACGACTCTATGATTGCCAAGCTTATCGTGCATGCTCCTACGCGCGAGCAAGCGTTGGCGAGACTAGACCATGCATTGGCACAGACTCGTATCGTTGGTCTGCCAAACAACGTGGCATTTTTGCGTTATATTTTAAATACCGATTCATTTAGCAAAGCCAATCTTGATACGGCCTTGATAGAGCGTGAGCAGGATAAACTTTTTGACCAGCATCCTCTTGAGTTATCGACGCTTGTGGTGACAGCTATTGCCCAGCAGCTTGCGAGTGAAGCGACCACGCAGGGCTCAGATCCGTTTAGCAAGCCGACGGGTTTCCGTGCTTATAGCAATTATACTCGTTCATTTAGCTTGGTTTATGATGAGCAAGCCTACAGTGCTCGCATCAGTAATTGGTACAATGCGAGTTGTGCTGATAGCAAAAAAGGCAGCGGTAATCTCAGTAGTTTTACGCTTGTCATTGGTAAAGAAATCGCGAATACGCAGGATGATAGCAATATCAATGTAGCGGCTCAGACCGAAACGGTTTATGAAGGTCAGATCAGCTATGATAGCAGTGACGCGCACAATCATACCTTATGGTTAGAGGGTGCACGTATCAATGCCCAAAGCTGGGTAAATAACGAGACAGTCTACGTATTCACAGATAGCGGACGTGATGAAATTACGCTTATTGATATCATGGCACATGTGGGCGAAGACACAGCAGCGGTTGGCAGTTTAAAGTCACCAATGCCAGGACAAGTAGTTGCCTTTAAAGTTGCGGTAGGTGACACGGTCAAAAAAGGCGAGCCACTTGCAGTCATCGAAGCTATGAAAATTGAACATACCATTACTGCACCGACAGATGGGGTAGTAGCAGAGCTATTATTTGCAGCAGGTGACTTGGTCGCTGATGGCGATGAGCTACTGCGCATCGATAGTGAGAGCGCATAGCTGACGAAGCCTAATAAAAAAGCCTCATCAAAGCGCAAATAACAAAAAGGACGACAAGTATGAGCCATTCGTATCCAAGCCATGTCACCATCGTTGATGTCAGTCCGCGTGATGGACTACAAAACGAATCCATGACGGTGCCGACTGAGGTTAAGCAAACGCTCATTAATGATTTAATTGCGGCGGGTGTCAAAAAATTGGAAGCGACCAGTTTTGTTTCGCCAAAGTGGGTACCACAAATGGGTGATAACAGCGCGTTGCTCGACGCACTAGCGCCGACGCGGCAGACGGACGTCTGTTACTCGGTACTCGTACCCAATATGCGTGGCTTTGAAAATGCTATCTTGCATCGTCCCGATGAGATCGTTATTTTCGGCTCAGCCAGCGAAACCTTTAGCCAAAAAAACATCAACTGTAGTATCGATGAGAGTATTGAGCGTTTTGCACCAGTGGCTGCGGTAGCAAAAGCGCAAGGTATCAAGGTACGTGGCGTGATCTCTTGTACGGTTGGTTGTCCTTATGAAGGCGAGATTGACCCAAGCCAAGTAGCGTATGTGACCAAGCGTTTAATTGAGATCGGTTCAGAGCAGATTGGCATTGCCGATACGATCGGTGTGGGTACGCCGCTCAAAGTACAACGAGCGTTGCAAGCTGCACTTGAGTATGCTGATATCTCTATGCTATCGGGTCATTTTCATGATACTTATGGTCAAGCACTGAGCAATACTCTGGCTGCATTACAAATGGGTGTTAGTGAGTTTGATACCTCTGTCGCTGGTTTGGGCGGTTGTCCTTATGCCAAAGGCGCAACGGGCAATGTCGCGACCGAAGATGTGGTATATATGCTGCATGGTATGGGTATCAGCACGGGTATCGATTTGGATAAATTAGTCGTGGCGGGCGAACGTATCAGCGAGTTCTTAAAGCGTCCGAATGGTTCAAATGTGGCACGTGCCATCATCAATAAACGTCGGTCTTAAGTAGATAGTCAATCCACTGTGAAGGTATGACAGCGTTAACCTCGTTTGAAGTATTCGATATACATCTACACTCGGTTGCCTTGTCACAGTTTCACATTGAGTTGACTATGACATTAAAAAAGGTAGCAAAAATACAGTTACATTGGCTTTAAAAAACGGATTAAAATTCGAAAATTAAATATTAAAATACAAGGAATGGTTATGAGTTTACCTGGATTAAATTTTCAACTTGGCGAAGATATTGACGCGCTACGTGATGTCGTACAGCAGTTTGCGGCAAACGAGATCGCTCCACGTGCTGCCGAGATTGATAGCAGTGATGAGTTTCCAATGGATCTGTGGCAAAAGATGGGTGACCTCGGTCTACATGGTATTACCGTTCCTGAAGAATACGGCGGCTCTAATATGGGCTACGTCGCCCACATGGTCGCGATGGAAGAGATTAGCCGAGCTTCGGCATCGGTAGCGCTTAGCTATGGGGCGCATTCTAACCTATGTATTAACCAAATCAAACGTAATGGTTCTGAAGAACAAAAGCAGAAATATCTGCCAAAACTAATCAGTGGCGAGTTCATCGGTGCATTGGCAATGAGTGAGACAGGCGCTGGCTCAGACGTCGTTAGTATGAAGCTAAAAGCTGAAGAAAAAGACGGCAGCTATGTGTTGAACGGTAGCAAAATGTGGATTACCAATGGTCCTGATGCTGACGTGATGGTGGTCTATGCCAAGACCAATCCTGAATTGGGTGCAAAAGGCATGACGGCCTTTATCGTTGAAAAAGGTATGGAAGGTTTTGGTACCGCGCAAAAGCTAGATAAGCTCGGCATGCGCGGTAGCCATACTGGTGAGATGACTTTTAATAATGTAAAAGTACCAAGCGAAAATATCTTGGGTGGTCTTAATGAAGGCGTTAAGGTATTGATGAGTGGCCTAGATTACGAGCGTGCCGTATTGGCCGCAGGTCCTATCGGTATCATGCAAGCGGTGATGGACAATGTCGTGCCTTATATCCATGACCGTAAACAGTTTGGTCAAGCGATCGGTGAGTTTCAGCTTATCCAAGGTAAAGTTGCGGACATGTATACGATACTGCAAGCCGGTCGTAGCTTCTTATATACCGTCGGGAAAAACCTCGATATGTTGGACGCGCGCGGTGCTGGCCATAGTCGAGAAGTACGTAAAGATTGCGCCAGTGTGATTCTATGGTGTGCTGAAAAAGCCACATGGATGGCAGGCGAAGGTATTCAAATATTTGGCGGTAATGGCTATACCAACGAGTATCCACTTGGTCGTTACTGGCGTGATGCCAAGCTATATGAAATTGGCGCAGGCACCAGTGAAATCCGCCGTATGCTAGTCGGTCGTGAGCTGTTTAACGAGACCAAATAAGAATTAGCTAATGACGCCTTAGCTATTTTCTAATATAAAATAAAAAAGCAGCACATGTAAAATGTGCTGCCTTTTTTGCGCCAACATAACAATGTGCCAACGTGCTACTAAGTTACCTATTAACGACTACGATTTATTACGATAATCAAAGTATCTTGCCAAACCATTTAATAATAAATCATCACGTAAGCGCACTGGGCGATTAACGTGTTGCGAAATAATGGCTGCATCACCACCTGTCATAATCAATTCAAAGTTGGGGTGACGGTGGCTAATCTCATTAATCGCACCAACAATAGAAAGCAAAATACCGCGATGGACCGCGTCTTGAGTGGTTAAGCCTTGGCTGACGCTATCAAAAGTACCGTTCGAGATAGTGATTTGCTTAGTACCAGAGAACAGGGACTCACGCTGTAGATATATGCTAGGGAAAATATAACCGCCCAAATGCTCAGCATGATCAATCAGATCAATGGTTACCGCTGTACCACAGCCAATCACACACTGGCGTTTTTTCTTATCGACCGCACCGAGCATCTGTAGCCAACGATCACAGCCGAGCTGCTGATCATTGTAAGCACTTTTCATCAGCGCATGTGCTGCATCGACATGGACAAACTCGAACGGAATATTCAAACGACTGAGTGTCTCTGATACTTTGGCATTGAGGTTATCACCCAATACTGATGAGATACCAATAAAGTCAGGCGCATAACGCTCAAAGCGATCCGTCAGACCCATAAGTAGTTCGGCAGGTGCTTGCAGGTGCTGCTTAGCGTCATGCGCGACTATTTGTCCGATATCATCGGTTAGCCAGTATTTTAGGCGGGTATTTCCAAGATCAAGCCAGAGCATAAAAGTCCCTTTATATAGTGCTCGTTAATGATGAGGTTCATCAATATAGTTGTCTAAGCCTAATAAATAACGTCGATGCGTCCAGTAAAAAGCGTAGAAATCTTACCGCTATCTTGGCGCAATTGCAAACAGCCATGTGTGTCGACACCGCAAGCGATTCCCGTCATGACTTTTTCTTCGTTATTATAGTCTTGGGTGACGCGTAAGCGCAGACCCGATAGCGCATCCATCGTCGCAAACTGCTCCAAAAAACTATCCAAATAATAAGTATGACCCGTTGGCTGCTCTATGCCCAAATGCTCAAAGCGTGTCATCGCCGCCATCAATGCTTTGCACATCTGTTGATAGAGCATTGGTAGGTCTGGTAGGCTCGCAGATCGTGTCTCTAAAGGCAGCCTTTCATTAATGTCTTGTAAGCTAATCGCTTGGTAACTCATGCCCTCAGACGTTTGTGTGGTGAGCTTTGGTGCTGCTTGTACGTTTAAGCCAATGCCTAGCACCACACCGACCAGCCTGCCAGCCTTCGTCACTGGCTCTATCAAAATTCCAGCCAGTTTATTAAAGGGTAGGGTACGCTGATCTGCTACATCACTATCCAATACTGAGTCTAATACTGAGCTGTCCGTTATAGATAGCTCTTCAGATTGGCTCTGAGCTGGCTGATAAAAGCCCAAATCATTTGCCCATTTCACACCAATTGGCGTCAGTCCTTGTGCTTGAAGTTGTTCGTTCAGTGTTTGAATGATAGGCATCTTCGCCAGTTCAAGACCAATGATGAGCGATAATAAGCCACTGATTGGCATATGCACAGGATGATATAGCGACAGATAGACATTACCACGCGGTGATTGCCACGAGCGTCCGTGCTGTCCACGACCTGCGCTTTGGGTTTCCGCGGTAAAAATGTGTACGGTGGCGACATCTAACGACCCGTTTTGCAAGGCTTCTATCAGCTCGCTATTGGTCGAGGCGCTACTAGCCACATGACGATGATTGAGCTCGGATAAATAGGTAGAAAAACTAGTGAGTGGCGGCATAAGTTTAGTCGATGTGGTTAAAGGAAACTTTGATATACTGAGCGATTGTTGCGGTCAGACAGTACCGAGTAAACAGCATAAAGGTCGCGTTGAGATTTGGCAAATACAATTAAGCACGCCTAAGCGTTAGTGAGTACTATAGCGCCAGTCAGTATTATAAAAGGTTCGTTCTATGATGTTATATGTGTGGTTTGTGATTGCAGGCGCGTTTGCGGGTGTCAGCGCGGGCTTGTTTGGCGTCGGCGGTGGCATGATTATCGTGCCTGCATTGGTCTGGATTTTTACCGCTTATGACTTTTCGCCAGAAGTAATCACCCATTTGGCCATCGGGACGTCACTGGCGACCATCGTTGTGACCTCAATTAGCTCACTGACTGCTCATAATAAGCGCGGCGGCGTGCGCTGGGAAGTATGGCGCAAGATGGCGCTTGGATTGGTCATCGGTAGTTTAGTCGGTGCTGGTATCGCGGATATGATTGATGGGCAAGCGCTACAGGCTATCATTGGTTTCGGTGCGCTATTGGTCGCCTTAAAAATGCTGTTCTTTTCAAATAAAGAACAAGTGGGTAAACCGCTACCATCGGCCGGTGTCCAGTTTGGTGCAGGTACTGGCATTGGGATGGCGTCCTCTATTTTTGGCATTGGCGGCGGCAGCTTGACCGTACCGTTTTTGAACTGGGCAGGGCTTCCGATGAAACAATCGGTCGGTACTTCAGCAGCATGCGGTCTACCAATTGCCTTGGCAGGAGCAGCGGGCTTTGCTTGGTTCGGTCAAGACGTGGTTAACCTGCCCGAGGGCACGATAGGATTTGTCCATGTTACTGGGTTCTTGTTTATTTCAGTTGCCAGCTTTGCGATGGCAAAAGTTGGCGCCAAGCTTGCCCATGTCTTACCTGCACTGATGCTTAAGCGCGCATTTGGCATATTATTGATATTTGCTGGAGGGCAGTTGTTATTGAGTGGGTTGGGTGTTTTATAGCAATAATGAGTTTTTATAAAATTAGTAAGCAAACCGTGAGACATTATTAGTATGAAAGCTGCAGAAAAATACCGCCGTGTTTTCGGCTCAATGAATCATCTAAAAGACCAGTTATCATGGACGACAGGTCTCTCTAATATGGTAGAGTTTTTGGCATGGGAGCCGCAGCGTATTTTAGGTATTACTAAAAAGCAATACGTACGCCAAATCATTGAATGGGCAGCTCACCCAGAGTTAAAGGACAAAAATATAGAGGAGATTGAGCAATCAGTCATCAAAAAGCTCAATACAAAAATAAATGAGACTGAGCAGCTAGAGACGTATTCAACGCAAACGATGGGTATCTGTAATGCGAGAGAAGCCGTGCGCCGCGTAACGTTTTTTTCTGAAGACTATCTCAATAAAGAGTTCGATATCTTTTTGAGTTTGTGCAGTGATGTTTATCTAAACTTATTTTATCAGCAATTTATTAGCTTTGAGCCAAGTGGGCCATGGTCGACACATGGTAATAGCGGCATGTTCGAAAACAGTACAGAGCTAAAAGCAATGTATATGGACAATCTAGCCTATAACCATCAGGCGAATGTATTGATAGCCAATGAGTTAAAACTCGCTGGCCGAAAAAACCCAGACCCAATCCTAAAGTACTGCTTGATGTATGAGCACTTATTAGAAAAAGGCTTTATCGAGAAAGGGGCAAAGTTTTTGCTGTTATTTATCGGTGGTGACGCGCTAAAGCAAAACAAGCAAACGCTCGTAAATAGGGAGCTGGCTCTGTGTCATAAACGGCCAAGAAAGTATCAGCATTTGCTAAGACCAGAGCTGTTAAAAATAGTCGATCATTTAGAAGTAGCAAGTATCTCTTGGGCAGCCTTTATCGAGTTTAATAATCACTACTTAGCAGAAAATAGCGTCTGCCAAGTGGAGCAAAAACTGTTACGAGGGTTCCATCAAAGCCTTGAATCAAAATCGTTTATGCACTTAGCAGTTTAACCCTAAAAACCCAGCACAATTTCAGGTAGAATAGCCGCCTGTTTTTGCTAAGTTTATTGACTCTTCATGCGTTTAAAATCTCTAAAGCTGGCAGGCTTCAAATCCTTTGCCAATCCAACCACTTTTACTTTTCGTCATGGTATCACTGCCATCGTCGGGCCGAACGGCTGTGGCAAATCCAATGTGATTGATGCTATCCGCTGGGTGCTGGGCGAAACCTCAGCCAAGCAGTTACGCGGCGGGGCGATGAGTGATGTTATCTTTGCTGGTACGCAGGATAAGACAGCAAAAAGTGTCGCCAGTGTTGAGCTGACTTTTGAGCATACCCAAGATGAGCAGACTGGCATTCGCCACGAGTTTAACTTGTACCAAGAGCTATCGGTTCGCCGTCAGGTAAATAAAGATGGCCGCTCAGATTATTTTATCAATGGTACGCGTTGCCGTCGTCGTGATGTGGTTGATGTGTTTTTAGGTACGGGACTGGGTGCACGTAGCTATGCGGTGATTGAGCAAGGCATGATTGGGCGCATCGTTGAGTCTAGCCCCGTGCAGCTGCGTGAGTTTATCGAAGAGGCGGCAGGTGTCTCACGCTATCAGGTTCGCCGTGAAGAAACGCAAAAGAAGTTAGAGAAAACAAAGGATAATCTAGCTCGCCTGCACGATATGCAAAGCGAATTACTACGCCAGCAGAAAACACTGTCTAAACAGGCAGCGAGCGCGCAGCGTTACGAAGAGTTGGCTTTAACACTAGCTGATATCGAGCAGCAGCTTGCTATTCAGCAGCTCTATCAAGCTAAGCAAACGCATCAACAGCAGAAAGTAGCGCATGAACGTAGTGCTACGGAGGTGTCGACACTACAAGTTGACTACGACACGCTCAAAGCTCAGCAAGATAAGCTCACTGCGCGTATCAATCAAGAGCAATGGCTCAAAGACGATGCCCAAAGCGCTCACTATCAGCAGCAGCTCGGCTATCAACAAGCGGAACATAAGCTAAGTGATGCTAAATCACAGCTGGCTACTATTGAGCAGCAACTGTCTGACTTGGCTCAGCAACGTGCACAATCACTCGCTGATATCGAACGCCTCAACGCTGAACAAGCTGAGCAGAATCAAGCGCTAGAAGCCTTGCGTCCGCAGCTGACTGAGCTAACAGATAAACGTGATAACTATAAGCGCAATGAGCAGCCACTACAACGCGCGTGGCATGAAGCGCAAAACAATCTGTCACGCTTACAAGATAAGGCCCGTTCGCTTGAGCAGCAGCAAGCTATCAACACTCAAGCACAAAAACGCCATCAGCAAAGCTATGATAAATGGCAACGCCGCGAGCAAAACTGGCAAAACCTGTGGCAGCAATTACAGCAGTCTATAGCGCCATCTAGTCGTACTAATGTGAGTAAGACGGATGATGCGCAAGATCTAAGTCAGGTGCTAGAACAGCAAATCACTGAGCTAAGTATGCAGTTGCAGCAGGTTAAGCGTCAATACGAAGCCGTCGATGAACGATTATCCGAGATACAACCGCAAGCACATAGCTTGCAGCAGAGACTAAACGCACAACAGAGTGAGCTGAGCGATAATGAAAAGCGTCATGCGCTACTGGCAGGCGAATACGATACCCTGCATCAAATACTGCATCCGAAACCTACACAACAGCAGCAGCAAAGATCAGCAAAGACCCAAACTACTGCGACGGATAATGCAGATAGCGATGGCATACATCATCAGCCGTTAGCCATTGCAACGCTACGTGAGCAAATTGAGCTAAGTGCGAAGGGGCAGGAGTATGCGCCGCTACTCGATAGTATCCTAGCATTGTGGCTAGATAGCCATGTGCTGGTTGCTAATCAACAAGCTAATCAAATCAAGCAATCAGACGTTAACAACGCTAATAGCATTTCTCAGAAAACTGATAGCCTCTGGCAAGTGCTTGAGCATGACATTGCAGATTTACGGACTTATCAGACGGCACAAAATACGCCTGCCAGTGCAAAAGATAAAACTCTAATAGAGACAGGTCATAGCTTATGGTTGCCAACTGCGAAAAGTGATATTAGTGACCAAGAATTTGTCAGCGAATTGCCAGACAATTTGATTGATAAAGTGTTGCCATTATCGCAGTTGATTACTCAGCCGCTACTCTCGCTATGGCAGCAGTGCTATATATATACGGCGCAGTTTGAGACCAGTCAACAGAATGAGATTGACACACTTACTGATGTACTAAAATTATTACCATCGTCCGCTATCCTACTTACCGCAGATGGTTGGCTCATCAGTCGTCATGGAACGATTAATTTAAGCAAATTCGCTGGTGCGCAAGATAATCAAAGTGATAGCAGCAGTCAATTTCTCACGCAGCGTTTGCAGCAGCGCACTCGTTTGCAAGCGTTAGAAGACTTGCTTGATGAGTTTGAAAGCAAAATACAAGAGCAGCAAAAATCTATTGCAAAAGACCAGCGCGATTATGATGCGTTGATGGTTAGCTTGGAAGAAACGCGCGCGCAAGCTGAGCAGTTAACCCGTGATAAGCATCAATACCAGCAGCAACTGACGACCGAGCGAGCCAATGCTGAGCGGTTGCAAGCGGATAGCCAGCGTTTGAACGCTGATAAAGCAACGCTTGAGCAAGAAAAGCAAGAACTGGTACAAGAGCAACAAACCCTTGAGCAAGAACAACAGCACATTGAAAGTGAGATCGCCACACTCACTCCGCAAATAGCAGAGGCACGAGCGACAACTCAGCAACTGCAAGCTGAGCGCAGCGATCTAAACCGCGCGCGTCAAGTCGATGATGACGCGTGGCAAGCACTGCAGCTGCGTATTCAGCAATACGAGATGCGTTTAGAACATAGTGTTAGCAGTCTGGATCGTGCGACTGAGCAACACGACAAGTCGTTAGAGAATGAGCAAAGTCTACAGATGCATCACGATCAGCAGCAGGCCAAGTTGCCAGAGCTACAAGCAACGCTACAGTCTGCCCAGACAGCGCGCGATGAGCAGCAAGTGCTATTGAACGAGCGTGATACTGCGCTAACAGCACTAAAACAAACGTACGCTGAGCAGCAGACAGCATTTGATACATTGCAAAATACATTGCAAACGCAGCAAAGCGAGCTTGCCCGTCATGCTACTGAGCTGGCACTGAGTGCTGCACGGTTAGAGGATGCTAGCGCACACACGCAGAGCGCTTTAGATGCTTATTATCGTGTGAGTCATAAATATAAAGCGCAAGCTGAGCAACCTCGACAAAGCATGAGCGTCTCAAACTTGCTAGCAGATTTTATCGCTCATGATCGGCGCGTCCGTCCAGACAAAATCGCTGAGCTTGAATCTGAGCGCGCCAAGTTGACCCAGCAGTTGAGCAAGATTGGGCCAGTTAATTTAGCAGCGGTCGCAGAGTTGGCCGAGGTGAACGAACGCCTAGATCCACTCGCACAGCAGACGGCAGATATTGCGGCCAGTATGCAGACATTGACTGAAGCGATAGCCTCTATTGATGAGACGACTAAAACGCTGTTTATGCAGACGCTTGATGCGGTCAATAAGGAGCTGGCCAATTTATTTGCCAAAGTCTTTGGCGGTGGACAAGCCAGCCTGACGTTGAACACCGACGAGATGCCAGCCAATACGCCAAAGTCAGAACAGTGGCGCGCAGGGCTTACCTTAATGGCGCAGCCAAAGGGCAAACGCAACAGTCGCTTAGCGGTATTATCGGGTGGTGAAAAAACCCTTACTGCATTGAGTTTGATTTTTGCGATATTTAAGCAGCATCCTGCACCGTTCTGTGTGCTTGATGAGGTCGATGCACCGCTTGATGATGCAAACGTTGCGCGCTTTACCAGCCTCATCCATGAGCTAGCAGATGATTTACAGTTTATATTTATCAGTCATAATAAATTGACGATGCAAATTGCTGATGAGCTAAAAGGTATTACCATGCCAAGTGCAGGCATTTCTACACTAGTCAGTGTGTCGCTCGATGAAGCCGCGCGTTACGTAGAGAGCTAAGCGTGAAATAGTCGACATTAAAAGTGCTATGAGAATCAGCGCGATGCAAATATAATCAATCAATTGGCATAAATGCAAATAAGATTGACCTCAGTCCAGCATACTGGTTATAAAGTACACAATGTGGTGACGATATAGGTTAGCCATGCTAGAATATTGCCATTTATGCTCGTTTGTGTATTCCCTTTTGTTATATATACTAGGATGTATTTATCATGACCGTTATTCAGTTTATATTGATTGCCATTGCCGCGTTTATCGTGCTCGCAGGGCTGTTTATGGTCATTCGTAGCTTCAAGCGCCGCGGTGCTACCGAAGCTGCTGCGGTCAATTATGATAAAAATGGTATTCCGATCATACCGCGTCACGAGCGCAACATCGTCGATCAGCCAGATCTCGATGATACAGTCGCAGGCGAGACGAGCATCGGTCCAGATCGTAGTTACTTAGATGCTGTGGTTGAAGAAGAGCCATTGACGCAAGCGCATACCAACGTTGACGCTCAACTAACGGCTGAGCGTGACCACGTAGCAACTGATGAACATGACGTAATCGATGAAGCGGACTACGCGCGCTGGCAAGAAGAGCAGCGCCGTGCCGACAGTGCGGAGTTTGTAGAAGTCGCCGATCAGATGCATATCGAGCAAGAGCCTGATGCGTTCTCTAGCCTAATGTCAGCTACTGATAGCCTGATGCCAACCATTGATACGGCAGAAGAGCCAAGCTTCGATGACAACAGTCCGATACTGGATCAGCATCTATCAGAGTCAGGTGATGACGCCCAAAATGGTCCTTTAATTAATGCTAAAGACAATATCAATATCACCATCTTGCCGCACCAATATCGTGACCGTCCAGCGGCGATTATCCGTGGTCGTGATCTGTTAGCGTTGATTGATAAATACGGCCTACGCTATGGCGCGATGAATATGTTCCATCGCTATGAGCAGAAAGACGGCACTGGTATGCTGTGGTTTAGCATGATGGGTATCACCGATAGCGGTATCGCGCCATTTGATCCGCATAGTGTCGCGACCAACACTTATAACGGTGTCGTCGTATTCTTGTCATTGCCACATCCACAGGCCGTGCGCAGTTTTGATAGTATGATGAGCATTGCTTATATGATGGCAAGCGACCTTGACGCGATTATGCTTGATGAAGAGAATGAACCAATCACGCCTGAATACAAGCAGCAACTACGTAACCAAGTTCGTGATTATGAGGGCTAGGTGCTTGAGGATTAGAAGCTCGAAGGATAAGCGCTGAAAGATAAAAGCTGATTAGTATCAGAAATCATAAAAAGGCAAATAGCGATTAACGTTATTTGCCTTTTTTAATGAGCTATAGTTTCTGCAAAATGCTAATCATAGTAGACTGACCGAGCCTGACATGGTATTTGATTTATATAGGATTGACTATACCGAGCTTCCTACAAACTTGTTATCATATCGACATCTTGAATTGCAAAAAAGACGCCGACTATGACTGACTCTACCTCATCAAATAATTCTAAAAACCTATCTGCTCAAGTAGGAAACCAAGCACCTGCGACATCTAATATACCCAGTCCAACCGATGGCAGTACGGATAATAGTGTAGAGATTGTCTCAAAAATGCGTGCGCTTATTGAAGCGATTAAGACGCATAACTATGCTTATTATGTGCTCGACAATCCGATATTAGAAGACAGCGAGTATGACCAATTGCGTCGCTCGTTGCTTGAGGCTGAAGAAGAATATCCAGATTTGGTGCAGCCAGATAGCCCAATCAATCAAGTCGGCGATATGCCGCTATCTGCCTTTACCCAAGTCACTCATGACATTCCGATGCTGTCGCTGGGCAATGTCTTTGAATATGATGATTTGCGCGATTTTATGCGCCGCGTCAATGATCGTCTCAGCGACTCGCAGCAAAACCCTGAATACGAGATGGAGCTAAAGCTTGACGGACTGGCGGTTTCATTGAAGTATGAGCATGGTAAATTTGTCCAATCGGTCACGCGCGGTGATGGGCAGACAGGTGAAGATATTACCCAAAATGCCAAAACCATTCGTAACTTGCCCCTATGGATAGCCGATGCTGCTGATATCGAGCTATTAGAAGTGCGCGGTGAAGTGTTGATGCCAAAGGCAGGGTTTGAACGTCTTAATCGATTGGCAGAAGAGAACGAGGGCAAAACTTTTGCCAATCCGCGCAATGCCGCCGCTGGTAGCTTACGTCAGCTAGATCCAGCGATAGCAGCCAGTCGTCCACTCGCATTCTATGCCTACTCGGTCAATCAAGGACTGCCTGAGAATATCGACACTCAGTCAGGGGCGTTGGCATGGCTTACCGAGCTTGGATTTACGGTCAGTGCTGTAGAAGTAGTCGCAAACCCACGCGCCGCGCAGACCTATTATGAGTCAGTGATAGAAGGGCGTAGCGATCTGCCATTTGAAATCGATGGCATGGTGATTAAGGTAAACAGCCTTGCGTTACAGCAGCAACTTGGCTACCTATCACGCGAGCCACGCTGGGCAACTGCCTATAAATTCCCTGCCGAAACGGTAATGACACGTCTCAACGATATCGAGTGGCAAGTCGGCCGTACGGGTCAAATCACACCAGTCGGTAAGCTTGAGCCTGTCAAAGTCGGCGGTGTCACCGTCAGCAATGTCACTTTGCATAACTTTGGCGAGATTCAGCGTTTAGATGTGCGCGCAGGCGACACGGTCAGCGTCCATCGGGCGGGCGATGTCATCCCCAAAGTCACTCGTGTCTGGCACGATCAGCGCCCAGCCAATAGCGAGCCAGTCACGCTACCTTCGACTTGCCCTGTCTGCGACTCTCCTGTCGTGCTGCCTGAAGATGAAGCATTGGCACGCTGTACGGGCGGATTGTTTTGCCCAGCGCAGCAGCAAGAAGCGCTTATTCATTTTGTCTCACGCCGTGCCATGGATATCGATGGGCTTGGTGCGAGTTGGCTGATTAGCTTCTTTGAGCATGGTCTGGTCAAAACCGTCGCTGATATCTATCAGTTGCACAATCATGCAGATGAGATGGTCACCTTTGAAAAACTGGGTGAGAAATCGGTACAAAATATCATCAACGCTATCGAAGCCAGCAAACATACGACATTGGCTCGCTTTATCTATGCACTTGGTATTCGCGGTGTCGGTGAAGGCACAGCACAGAACTTTGCTCAGCAATTTGGTGATTTAGATAGTCTGATGGCAGCAGATATCGACAAGCTCCTACAAACGCCTGATGTGGGCGCTATCACCGCTGAGCTGGCGCATGAATTTTTCCGCGCACCGCATAATATCGAAGTCATCACGGCATTACGCGCGGCTGGTGTGCATTGGGATAAGGTTGAGCAAACCGCATCGGCTGATCAACCACTCGATGGGCAAACGTGGGTCATCACCGGCGCACTCGATAGCATGGCACGCGACGAAGCCAAAGCTAAGCTGCAAGCGCTTGGTGCAAAAGTCTCGGGTAGTATTTCGGCAAAAACCACCGCACTGCTGGCAGGTGATAAGGCAGGCTCTAAGCTAACCAAGGCAGAGAAACTAGGCATTAAGATAGTGGGTGAGGAAGAGTTTTTGGCGTTGGTTGAGGGCTGAGTGTTAGCGGTAGGGTGCGCCCAGCGCACCATTTAAAAATTTGATTTAGGAATTAAAAGTATTATTCAATAAATAGCTGAACGTTGAATCATTTTCATAGATAAGTGTTTTTCAATATATTGTTTCCTATTTATGCGTTGGTGCGAAAGGCGTACCCTACGACTTAAATTACTAACACCTTTATCAAAATTTCGGAAGGCCATGACATACTACACTTATACTCAATTAATGCGTCACATAGCTGTCATCGCCTGCATAAGTGTGGGCGTCGAATATTTAACCGGAAGTATTAGCTTATCGTTTTTACTACTACTTATCTTAGTCATGAGTTATTTGAAATGGTTAGGTGTATTTAAATCAGTCAACTCTCAAAAAATAGACATCAGTGCTAGCATGCAACACTTAAAAAGTGCTAATACTCAGGCTGAATCGAGATTACCAAGTTTCGAATTTGTAGCGAAAAAGTATAACTCTGGACTTTTATTGACGATAGCTATCTTTGCATCGATGATATGGTTGAGCACAAAACTAATTATCGCATGGCTAATGCCCTTGTTCACAAATCAACCATTTGCTCCTTCTGACATTATATGGACAGTGATACCGATTGGCATAGCAATACTCAGCTATCTAGTAGGCAAAGATGAAGAAAAAAACAAAATACCATTAGTATCAATATCTACTCTTAGGTTTTTACCAGAAAAACTACAAATTATTAAATCCAATCAAACGTTAGATATACCATGGCAGTCGATTGAAGATATTCATGAAAAACGGACACTTTCACATGCTCTATTGAAGATAGTAGTGAACGAAGAGAGTAGTGGAATTAAATCAAACTATGGAGAGTATTCATTTGATATTTATGATGTTTGCTATAGTGCAGCAGATATTGAACAGCTTGCTATTATTTACTGGGCAAAAGCCATAGGTAAAGAGATCAAAACAGTCGAGTAGGGTGCACTCCGCGTACCATTTAAGAACTTTATTTAGGAATTAAAAGTATTATTCAATAAATAGCGGAACGTTAAATCATTTGCATAGATAAAGGTTTTTAATCTATTGTTTCCTATTTATGCTTTGGTGCGCGAGGCGCACCCTACAAATTACTAATTTTCCACACCCATAATCTCATATACTTAAAAACCTACTCCACCAATTCCTCATGCGGATTAACTTTAGACTCACCTTTCTTACCATCTGGCTGAATCACGATAGGTAACACCAACCCTTTCGCAAAGTCATCAGACAGCACATAATCGTAGCGACTGGCAGCGACATCGGGCGTGGTATGAATGATAAGCGTCATCTCATTGCCATCGGTTAGCTCGTGTGAGACATAGGTTTCGCTGAGTTGATCTAATGCTTTCGATAGCGCTTCGTTACTTGCCATGCTGACCGTCAGATTATGCTGAGCGGTAGCAGCGTCCACTTTGAAGTAATCTGCATAGTCTCGGACGTTTTGACTATCGATGGCAAACGGATACTTATAATTGGTAGGGTCAGCAGGCTTTTCACCACTATCTACCAGTGACCAGTCGATGGTGTCGGCTGCTGGTGTGGATGGATCTGATGCTGTCTCCGCAGTTTGCTCAGTGGCATCGACAGAATCGGTAGCGTTATCGCAGCCTGTCAGCGCCCACATGCTTGCCGTTGCAATTACCATCATACTTATCAGACGCTTTGCCATCGAGTTACCCTTTTGATTGTTGGTCATGATTGATTTGCTCTACCTGCTATTTTGACAGCTTTCTTTATGCTTCTCTAGCGAAATACATCAGATGGCAAGTTTTGATATAGTCTAATCCTCTATAAAAGAATGACAGCGTTAACCTCGCTAAGCATACTAATGTATAACTTGCACTCAGTTTCCTTGTATCGAAATTATATTGAACTGACTATACAACTATCTACCTGAGACTGATTTTTATAGCCATTTCTATAAAAATATCAAACGAACACGCATAAAAAAGCAGCCACCATATAATGACTGCTTTTTGTCTATTACGACTATTTGTCTATTACAATATGATCGTATCTCTAACTGGTTAGATCTGGCAGTTTACTTGGTATTCTTTACCGTCAGCCCACTTCATCGCAAAAATACCTTTGTCGCCTTTCATGTGCCATGCATAGACGACTTCTGGGTTTGAGTCGTTTACATAGCTTGCGACTTCGCCTTTCACTTTACCGTTTAGGATGATTGGCTGCTCGGCCCATTTTACTTTCGGCAAGGTGACGTTGAGCATCACTTGTTCTTTGTTGATAGATTGCTTTGCCATGATTTTGCTGTCATCGGTACAGGTGTATGGTGCTGGTGCCATACGATCATAGGCAGCGGTTACTTTTTCTGGAACTGGCGTATCAGTTGCATCTGGGGTAGTTGGTGCGGTAGTCGCACAAGCGCTCAATAGGGCAAGGACTGGTAGGGTAGTCGCAATTTTAGTTATCATTTTCATAGTGCTCTCCAAAGCTTTTCGCTGATGTCATTTACTTGTTCTTAATGATGCGTTTAGCATATGAGGGTTATAGTAGCGAAAACGAACCATTTCAGTGTTAGAAATTGTTCGTTACCTGTTAGCTTCGTTACCCAACCGCTGTCTAATGTAACTTGTAATCTGAGACATGGTGAAAAGTAAACAGTGTTGATTATGAAATCTGCAACTATAAAATTAGCGCATAAAAAAGCGCCTATCAACGAGTGGCTGATAGGCGTTTTTTTTGTTTTACTTAACACGCGCTAGATTGAGCATGTATTTTTATACTATGAACACTATTTGCTATGAATACTACTTGGTTTTGCGCGGTGGCAGACCAGTATGCTGAGTCTGGAAATTGCCTTTGCTGACTTTCTTCTTACTATTTTTACCGACAGCATTTTTAACTGCTGCACCTTTAGCTGACGCATTGCTGTTTGACGAGCCATTACTGCGCTTCACTGAGTCATTGCCAACACGGCTATTCTTTTTGCGCGCTGATTGGTAAGTATCTTGCGCGGCATCACGCCCTTCTAAACTGGCGTTAAATGGTGGAATCAAGCAACCACGGTTTTTACCAATCAAGTCACTACGACCCATGTCTTGTAGGGCTTTACGTAGTAGTACCCAGTTTTTTGGATCATGATAGCGCAAGAACGCTTTATGCAGTTTGCGCTGCTTGCCAGACTTGACGATATCCATGTCACCTTCATCACGGCTGACCTTATGTAGCGGATCTTTGTGCGTATGATACATGGTAGTCGCGGTCGCCATTGGGCTTGGATAAAACGCCTGTACTTGGTCAGCGCGGTAGCCATTACTTTTGAGCCAAAGCGCAAGGTTCATCATATCTTCATCTTTGGTACCCGGATGGGCGGCGATGAAGTAAGGAATCAGATATTGCTCTTTACCTGCTTCTTGGCTGAATTGCTCAAACATGGCTTTGAACTGATCATAACTGCCCATGCCCGGCTTCATCATCTTCGATAGCACGCCTTCTTCAGAATGCTCAGGCGCAATCTTGAGGTAACCACCGACGTGATGACTGACTAATTCTTTGACATATTCAGGATCTTTTACTGCCAAATCATAACGCAAGCCTGAAGCAATCAGGATTTTTTTCACGCCTTTGATATCACGGGCTTTACGATATAGCTTGGTCAAATTACTATGATCAGTAATCAAATTTTCACAGACGTCCGGATAGACACAAGATGGCTTACGGCAGTTCTTTTCAATCGTTTCGTCTTTACAGCTGAGGCGGTACATGTTGGCTGTTGGGCCACCAAGGTCAGATATCACACCAGTAAAGTTCGGTGCGGTATCACGAATCGCTTCTACTTCGCGCAAGATGGAGTCTTCTGAACGGCTCTGGATAATGCGGCCTTCATGTTCAGTAATCGAGCAGAAAGTACAACCACCAAAACAGCCGCGCATGATATTGACCGAAAATTTAATCATGTCATAAGCAGGGATGCGCGCATCGCCGTAGCTTGGATGCGGCAGGCGTGCATACGGCAGGTCAAACACATAATCCATCTCTTCAGTTGAGAGTGGCACTGGTGGTGGATTGAGCCAAACATCGATAGAGGTATGTGAGTTACCAGCACCGCTACTATGACGCTGTACAAGCGCACGGGCGTTACCTGGATTGGTTTCTAGATGCAGGATACGACTTGCATGAGCATAAAGCACAGGGTCAGATTTGACATGCTCGTAGTCAGGCAGACGAATCACTGTCTTTTCACGTGGTGGCATTTTTAGCTTATGCTTACGTGCGGTCATTGGCTTATCAAAGCCGCGCATTTGCACCACTTGCGTCTCTTCATCGACTTGTTCAGCGTTGATGACTTTATTGGCAACTGGCTCAGCAACAAAGCCCTGATATTGTGATGACATAGATGAAGGCATGGCTTGGCCAACAGGCGAGTCCGATGGTTTGCTCTGCTCAATTGAACAGCTATCAACGTCTTCGGTCATCACATAAGGGTTGATGATTGGATCGACACGGCCAACGGTATCGACATCGTTACTCGCGACCTCAGTCATATCTTCTTGCCAGTGGCGACGAGTCGGGGTCAATAAGTAGGCCGTACCGCGCAATTTGCTCATCTGCTCAAAGCTATAGCCTTTAGACAGACCATGTACCACATCGACGATCGCACGTTCAGCATTACCATATAGTAAGACATCAGCACGCGCATCCAGCAAGATACTACGGCGCACTTTGTCTGACCAATAATCATAATGAGCGATACGGCGTAGACTGCCTTCAATACCGCCTAAGATAATAGGCACATCAGGATAGGCTTCACGGCAGCGCTGGCTATAGACGATAGCCGCGCGATCAGGGCGTTTGTTTGCCACGTTACCAGGCGAGTAGGCATCATCGCTACGGATTTTACGATCGGCGGTATAGCGGTTGATCATGCTGTCCATGTTGCCCGCGGTTACGCCGTACGCATAGACAGGTTTGCCCAGTTCCATAAAGGCGTCTTTGCTCTTCCAATCTGGCTGAGCGATGATACCAACACGGAAGCCTTGTGACTCTAATAGGCGACCGATGATGGCCATACCAAAGCTTGGATGATCGACATAGGCATCACCTGAGATGATGATGACATCACAAGCATCCCAGCCCAAATCGTCCATTTCTTTGCGGCTCATCGGTAGATAAGGCGCCGGCTCGTAGCAGCTCGCCCAGTGTTTGTCATAATCATAAAGTGGCTTGGTGCCTTGTTTAAAGGCAGTGCGGGCGATGGTATCGGCAGACATGGGCGGACCTGTTAATTAGAAAAATGGCACTAAAAATACAGCCCTTATTACCCAATGATAATAAAGGCGAATTTAAAAGCGCTCATTTTAACATGAATCGCCTTCACTATGCGACCTATTCTATGAGTGACGATTGCAGATAAGTTATTGATAGCGCGAGATAAACTGCTCATGCAAAGTAAGCTATCCGCACAGCAAAATAATGGCAAAAACAGTCTAGACAGAACAGTCACATTATCAGTTCAATCAAACTTACTTCCAACAATCATTCTCTACCCTAGTTCAATTTATGCTTACATCGTCACAAGCATAACTATCAAAATACCGACTTGGCTGATACTAGTCATTTGTTTTCTTATATTTATGATTTTCTTTAATTCCTAATAGTAGATTTTGGCACAGGTTTTGCTCCACCCTTATTAGGGCTTATTTGTGTGCATTAATGAGTAAAAATAGTGCACCGATAAAATTTGAACGGCTAGATAAGTGTTTGGAGATAAAATGAGAACATCCTCTGTTGGACTGGACACGATAAAGACATTATTAAAACTATTACAACTATTAAAACTATCGCTAAGTAATAGGCTGGTGCTAAGTACAGTATTGTTTGCAGCAATGGGTAGCGCCCAAGCTGCTGAGACTGACACATTGACCGTGGCGCAGCTGCTCGAATATCAAAACATCGCTTGGATTATCTGGGGCGGGGTATTGGTGTTCTTTATGCAGGCAGGTTTTGCTCTACTTGAGAGCGGTTCAGTACGAGCGAAAAATGCGGTAAACGTGATGATGAAAAACTACACCGATATGTGTATCGGTGGTCTGGCGTTCTACTTAGTTGGTTTTGGGCTAATGATGGGTACCAATCACTCCGGATTCGTCGGTACGGATCATTTTATGCCAGTCGCGTTGTCCAATATGGACTGGGCACTGATGTTCTTTCAGATGATGTTTGCAGCGACAGCGGTGACGATTGCGAGTGGTGCAATGGCAGAGCGTGTCTCCTTTATTGGCTATGCGGTTGCCGCCTGTTTGATTTGTTTGTTTATCTATCCTGTGTTTGCCAGCTGGGTATGGGGTGGTTACTTTGGCGGGACGGGCTGGCTAGCTGAGCTTGGTTTTATTGATTTTGCTGGGTCTACTGTTGTGCATTCTATCGGTGGTTGGTTGGCATTAGCAGGCATCTTGGTCATTGGCCCAAGATTAGGCCGCTTTGCACCTGATGGCACACCAAGACTCATCGCAGGGCATAACATGACGTTACTGGCGCTTGGCGGATTTATCTTATGGTTTGGTTGGTTCGGGTTCAATGCTGGGTCGACGTTATCTATCACAGGCAATATTGGCTTAATCGCAGTCAATACTTTTGTCGCAGCAGTCAGTGCGGTGGTGAGCTATATGCTTATCTCCCGATCGCTCAACAAAGCCATTTTGCTGAGCGATAGTGTCAATGCCAGTTTGATTGGTCTGGTATCGATTACTGCAGGCTGCGCGACCACAACGCCTGTCTTTGCCATTATTATTGGGGCGGTCGCTTCCGTAGTATATATCTTATCATCGCAAGCATTATTGAAATTCAAAGTAGACGATGTGGTCTCGGCAGTGGCAGTACATGGCTTTGGCGGGGCATGGGGTACGCTCGCCGCAGGTTTGTTTTATACAGGAGATTTGTTTAACTTATCACGGCTTGGTGTACAAGCGCTGGGCGTCGGCGTAGCGTTAGGCTGGGGACTGGGATTGGGTCTAGTGATGTATAAGCTTATCGATCTAAGCTTTGGGTTAAAAGCAAGCCGCTTACATGAGCAGCGCGGCCTTGATTATACCGAGCATGCAGAGCTTGGTTACCCTGAGTTTCAGAAGCAAATGTTTGATTCCAAGAGTTTAACCGAGCGGCATTTATAGGAGCGAGCTGATGAATATTGATACTCAATCCGTAGACCAAGCTGTGACTGCAATGGCAGAAGTGCTTGCCGATTATCTACACCCTGAAGAGGTGCGGCTGCTTAAATCACAGTGGCAGCGATACTCGACTGTCTCAGTAAAAATGATGCAACAGTGCGTCTTGGATGCGACACGGCGCTATCCTGAGCTGCAAGCTTATAAGTCTGACATTAGGAAAGGCTTTTGGGCTACGTTGCAAACGGACAGTCAGCAAACAGTCGAGTCTGATAGTCACAATAGCCATAATGGTCATAATAAAGCAATCAAAGCGCCAGTCCCTGTCTCTGAGTTGGTTTTGGCATTTTATACTGCCATAGAAGCACTGCGCAGTCAGCTATCAGAAACAGAAAGTCGCAACCTATTTCTGACCATGCACCAAACTGTTTCGCAAGAACGCACCTTCAAAGGGCATAGTCTTAACATCAGTCAGTTTCTAGAAGGTAATCGTCCGTCTGTACCTGATAATGAGCACCTGTTGAATAATTTGATGCAGTTGGCTTATGTATGCTTATGTGATGTTGCAGGCCCTGTCGAAGCAGATGAGATGATGTTTCGAGCGGCAGAGAAGGCAAAACAAAATTACCCGAAAACACTGGTCGAAAAGTTATTCTAAAGTATTAAGCAGGCACGTTACGATTGATTGCGGAATACCTTTCGATAACGTGCCTTATATAAAGGGGCTTTTATAACTTAGCTTTCATTATGTAGCTTTCATAACGCACCTTGAAACTTGATGCTAGACGATGAGTAGTCTAATAGTTAGCTATTTAATCTAATAACTGAAGCGGGAAAGTAACCACGTCAAAGGCGAGGGCAAAGGGTAGCAATACTAGCTTTTGTGCGCCATTTGGACCGCTACGAGTGACGACATCTTGCTGAGTTTGTGTATAAAAACTCACCGTATATGGTTTGGTCAATGCGCGATAGTTTGACTGAATTAACCCCAAGTTACTAACTTGCGGATAGATAGCGCCTTTGACAGGAACGCTAAAACAAAAGCGCTGAGCATTGATACGTTGATCGCTCGCGGAGGTGCACTCTTTACCGTTGTTTTGCAAAAAGAACTGATAGTCTGAGCGCCCAAACTCATCTTTTAGTTTGGCGTAAGATAGCCTCATTTCTCCTTGGAAATATCCATCGTTATTGGGGACATAAAAACTCATGTCATTGTCAACGTGGATGTCTTTTTGCGTGAGATTGCTGAGTAGGTTTATCATCTCAATCCCGCCTTGGGTGAGTACGTAGCTGTTTTTTTCACCAACGATAACCATTGTCGCATTTGGCGTTTTTGGTAATGCCTGCGCTGGACGGCCAAAAGCGATCACTTGATCTTCTGACAATGTCTGCTTGGTCGTGATGATATGATTATTACTTTCTAGCAATGAGCTGGTCGCACAGCCTGACATTGCAAGCATTGAGGCTAGTATGGTTCCTGTTATAAGCGTCCTTGGGTGAGAGATAAAATTTTTCTTAGCCATAATTAGGTTCCCTTTTCTACTATGATTAATTATTCGTAAACATCTAACGTATGCTCATTTGGTCTTTAATAATTTAAGATAGAATAAAATCGATATATAAAGCTGTGTCGTTATATTTAAATAAATTTTTTTGAAAGCTATTCGTGTGCGTGTCGATACTTCGAAAAATATACACTAGGGTGTGTTGACAATTACCGTAAATGGATAATCGTCGCTGCTAAATAGATATTAGC
>NZ_VZIZ01000007.1 GCF_009812035.1 Psychrobacter nivimaris
AAAAACTTGGTAATCCGCCTCTTCAGTTTGATTTGCTTATTTCAAGTTGAGAGTGGGGTAGTATTTATTAGCGAGTATTGCTTATTAATGAATGCTGCTATCTTATGTCTTAGCATCCTTCTTTAAAACTTTATAAAATCGCTGACAGTCTTACGGTATAAATGTCTTTTAGGCAGTTAGCGGACACTTTGACTAGCTAGTGCGTTATCACCCAACCAACCTTCTAAAGGATGCTCACCTTTTGGATAAGGATTGACAAAATGCTGATCGATATACGCTCGCCCTTCTACACTGAGACAGTCTGCTAATGAACGCGACCATTTAGGATTTTTATCTTTATCAATCAATAATGCCCGCACGCCTTCTTTAAAATCAGGATTGGCTGCACAGTGCACTGCGACGTTGGTCTCTAAATACAGTACTTGTTCGATCGATAGGTCAGCGACTTTGTGATACAGCGCATAGGTCAATGCAGATGTTACTGGGCAGCCATGACGATAAGTGGCGACTGCTCGCTGCGTCCAGCTGTCTTCTGCAAAGTCTTGGTTTAGCTGGGCGAGCGCAGTATCGCTTTGTAGCAACGCATCGATATCAGCCAGACCGCCACTATTCATCAGTTGCTGAATAGGCTGCCAGTATGTTGCAAGCTTACTATCAGGTAGTTCGGCTACTGGCAGCTCAGCAAGTGCCCCGCTGACAATACTATGTGCGCTATTGCTATGGCATTTATCTGCACCGCTCGTGTTATCGACTGCCTGCCAGTCGCTCTGTTTAAGACGCTGTATGACGGCATCATAGTCACGGCTAGCAACGGCATACTCTGCCAGATTGGCCAATAGCGCGTCACTGCCATTGCACATCGCGCCAGTTAGACCTAAAAACAAACCCGTCTTAGCAGGCATACGCTGCAAAAACCAACTACCAGATGCATCAGGGAACAGTCCAATTGTGACTTCAGGCATGGCAAAACGCGTACGCTCAGTGACTAGACGATGACTACATCCTGCCATCAGCCCCATACCGCCGCCCATGATGATACCGTCACCCCAAAGTATTAATGGTTTCGGATAAAAGTGCATTTGACGATAGAGACGGTACTCGTAACTAAAAAACTCAGTAGCATACGGGTTTGGTATTGGCGCATCAGTAGACATGCTGTCATAGAGCTTACGAATATCGCCGCCCGCACAGAACGCTTTATCCCCTGCACCTTTTAATACAAGCGCAACCACTTGCTCGTCCGCTTGCCACTGCTCTAACTGCGCTGAGAGCAATTGACACATATCAACGCTGAGTGCATTAAGCGATTTGGGTGTATTAAGTGTCATGATCCCAATCAAGTGCCCGCAATCTGTCAGCTCAGTATTGAACAATACAGAGGCCTCTTGCTCGGTATTGTTCGAAGAGTTTTGGGTATTGTCGGTAGCTGCTGTCATAAAAGTGACCTACAAAGATTAAAGAATAAGTGTTATGGCTCAAGCGTTTTGACCGCTGTTTATTTGTTTTGCCAATTGGGTTTGCGTTTTTCTAAAAAGGCCTGTACCCCTTCGCGCTGATCGTTGGTATCAAACAACTTCACGAAAGCTTCACGCTCATGGATGAGGTTCTGCGCAGGCGGGGTGTCTCTAGCCGCTTGAATAAGTTTCTTGGAATAACTGACGGCGACGGGTGATTGCTTAGCGACTTTTTTTGCCAAGGCCTGAGCGACTGGTAAACCTTCACCTTTTGCAGCGACCTCTTCAACCAGGCCGATATGCAATGCCGTATCTGCATCGACCCGCTCACCGCACAGTATCATGCGCTTAGCCCAACCTTCCCCTACTAACATAGGTAGATTTTGCGTGCCGCCAGCACATGGCAATAATCCCACGCCCGTCTCTGGCAGTGCCATCTGGGCGTGCACTTCTGCGATACGGATATCACATGCGAGCGCACACTCTAGCCCGCCGCCCATCGCATAGCCATTGATGACAGCGATACTGACGCCACGATAGGTAGATAGCGCTTCAAATGCTTCACCAAATGCAATCGCCATACTTATTGCGCGGCCTTTATCGCCGTCTGAGAAGTTGTTTAAATCTGCACCAGCTGAGAAGAATTTTTCGCCATCTCCATGCACGATTAATGCGTAAACATCGTCGTTGGCATTGAGATCTGTGATGAGCTGCTTAAGTGCTTGCAGACTGTCCATCGTCCACGTATGTGCCGGTGGGTTATTCAACGTCAACGTTGCGGTATGGCCATCAATTGATAGCTGTAGATTTGTATAATCTGTCATAAAACATCCTTGTTTCAGTAAAACGAGATAAATTAGCGTAGCTGGTTTAGTCCTTCATCTTGTAGAACTTGACGTGAAATAATCACACGCATGATCTCATTGGTACCTTCCAGAATTTGATGGACACGTAAGTCTCGTACATGGCGCTCAAGCGGATACTCATTTAGATAACCATAGCCGCCGTGCAACTGCAGGGCCTCATTAGCAACATCGAAACAAAGATCTGTAGACAGACGTTTTGCCATTGCGCAGTAGGTAGACGCTTGTCCATCGTTATTGTCGACTTTGTCAGCTGCTAGATACAGCATTTGGCGTGCGGCGATGGTCTGGGTCAACATATCAGCAAGTTTAAACTGTACCGATTGTAAGCTAGCAATCGGGCTACCAAACTGGCTGCGCTCTTGCACATAACTGGTTGCGGTCTCTAACGCCGCTTGTGCCGTACCTACCGCACAAATACCGATATTAATACGACCACCATCCAGTCCTTTCATCGCGATACGAAAGCCTTGGCCTTCCTCACCTATCAGGTTTTCTACAGGGACTTTAACGTCTTTAAAACTAATCGTGCGTGTTGGCTGTGCTTTCCAGCCCATTTTATGCTCGTTTTTGCCATATTCGATACCAGCACTATTGGCGTCTACGACGAATGCTGATACGCCTTTTGGCCCAGCGCTACCAGTACGTGCCATTACTACCAATACATCGGTTGAGCCTGCGCCAGAAATGAAGGTTTTTTCACCGTTTAGTACGTAATGCTCGCCTTGCTTCTCCGCTTTGGTACGTAAGGAGGCTGCATCAGACCCTGCATTTGGTTCTGTTAGGCAATAGCTGCCAAGCCACTCACCGCTGACCATATTGGGTAGATATTTTTTGCATAGCGTATCGCTACCATATTCACCAATCATCCATGCCGCCATATTATGAATACTCATATACGCTGCTACAGCCGTGTCGCCCCATGCAAGCTCTTCGAATACCATCGCTGAGTCCAGTCTTGGTAGGCCCAAGCCATCATATTCTGGATTGGTGTACAGTCCCAAAAAGCCAAGCTCACCAGATTTTTTGATTATATCTATTGGGAAATGCGAGTTACGATCCCATTCAGCAGCATTTGGCTTTAGCTCTTTTTGCGCAAACTGACGAGCCGTCTGGCGAAAGGCGACTTGGTCATCGGTCAATGAAAAATCCATAGGGTCATCCTTGTTCTTATAGATCAAATAGAGGGCTTAAATCTCGGATAAACGTTGATAAAAGCGCTAATAAAAAGGTTGGTCAGAGATTTTATAAGACATTAGCGCGACATGATAGCGGTATAACGATAATAAAATTGCGTTCAATATTACCGCAAGTCGCATTATCGTCATACCGAAAACACAAAATGTCATACTGATAAAACAATGAGCTGACGATTACATTGAAATCGTTGTATTGACACCGCGGCTCGCTTCATCATCAAACCAACGTGCAGTCACTGTCTTTGTCTGAGTATAGAACTGTACGGCTTGCTTACCATAAGGACCTAAGTCACCAAGCTTGCTGCCACGTGAACCTGAGAACGAGAACATAGGTAGTGGCACAGGGATTGGCAAGTTAATACCGATTTGACCAACTTGAATGTCTTGCTGGAATTTATGTGCAGCTGCCCCTGACTGAGTAAATATCGCCGTACCATTGCCATGTGGATTGGCATTGAGCATCTCAATCGCTTCATCAAGGTCGGCGGCACGCATGATACACAATACTGGCCCAAAGATTTCCTGCTGGTAAATCTGCATGTCGCTTGTGACGTTATCAAAGATAGTCGGGCCGACAAAATTACCTTTCTCATACCCTTCAACAGTAATGCCGCGACCATCTAGAATCAAACTGGCGCCCTCTTCTACCCCAGTACCAATCAAGTGCTCGACACGGGCTTTTGCGGCAGGAGAGATGAGCGGGCCTAGATCTTTATCATGCTTACCTGCTGATACAACTAGTTTTTCTGCTTTGGCTTTAATGTCATCAATCCACTCACCTGCAGTACCGACCAATACCACCACTGACAGCGCCATACAACGCTGACCGGCAGCACCAAATGCTGCGCCTGCTAACTGATTGAGCGTTTGCTCTTTATTGGCATCTGGCAGGATAACGCCATGGTTTTTGGCACCCATCATGCACTGGGCACGCTTACCTGATTGACTGGCACGCTCATAGACGTGTTTGCCTACATGAGTAGAGCCTACAAAAGAAACGGCTTTGATATCTGGATGGTCGCAGATAGCATCGACGGTTGCTTTGCCGCCATGTACTACGTTTAGCACGCCTTCTGGTACGCCCGCTTCAATCGCTAGCTCAACCAAACGCATAGTCACCATCGGATCTTGTTCAGACGGTTTTAGGATAAATGTATTACCCGTAGCAATCGCCATTGGGAACATCCATAGTGGAATCATCGCTGGGAAGTTAAACGGTGTGATACCAGCGCAAACGCCGAGTGGCTGCCAAATACTATAAGTATCGACACCTGACGCCACGTTTTCTACGAAGTCGCCGATTTGCAGATTGGCAATACCAGCGGCATGCTCTACCACTTCTAGACCGCGGAACACATCACCGCGTGCATCTGCAATCGTTTTGCCTTGCTCTGCGGTCAAGATTTCTGCCAGCTCATCCATATGATCACGAATCAAAGATTGATACTTTAAAAAGATACGCGCACGCGTGGTGATTGGCGTTTTGCGCCAGGTTTCAAACGCTGTCTGTGCGGCGGCAACCGCTTGGTTAATCTCATCATTAGTAGTTTGTGGCACTTTGGCAATGACTTCTTGCGTCGCTGGATCAGTGATATCAATCCATTCGTCGGTGTTTGATTGTACGAACTGACCATTGATAAGCTGTTGAACGTGGTGCATAAGATATCCTTATCTTTTTTGCGAGAGTACCGTGTGACGGCACCTATATATTTATTAGAAAAGTAAAAGCGATGAGGGTTTGTCTATAAAACATTCATAAAAAATTGAATTTTAAAATGATTTATTTTGTATCATTATTGACTATAACAATAAATCAATTTTACGGTCAAGCGCTTTATCAAAATTTTATCTAAGTTTGTTTTGATGACACGTGTTTCTATAAAAATTGTTTAAATAACGAAAACAAAAAAGCCCATGATGACTCATGAGCTTTTTGAGATTAAATTTATTTGTTATGTGAAATAAAGATCATTGCTGACTTATAGATGATTGGCTTATAGGTGGTTGGTTTATAGATCGATATATTGCACCGATCAATAATCCTTCATCGCTTGCTTAATCGCATCAATAGCGGTTGGATTATCAAGCGTTGACATATCTCCTGTTGGCTGGTCTTCCGCTAAAGCACGAATTGAGCGACGTAATATTTTACCAGAGCGGGTCTTTGGCAGCGCCTGCGGGAAATAAATCGCAGCGGGTCGGGCAATGCCACCCAAAGATTTGACGACTGCGCCTATCACTTGCTGCTCAATACGAAAACGGTTTTCGGTGGTTTCGACTTGCGATTGATCTTTTAGGACGCAGAACGCAATTGGTAGCTCGCCTTTTAGCTCATCTTGGATGCCTACCACAGCGCATTCTGCCATCTCTGGATGGGTGCTGATTGCTTCTTCTATCTCTTGTGTGCCTATGCGATGTCCTGCAACGTTAATCACATCATCGGTACGTCCTAAGATATAAAAATAACCCTCTTCATCTGTCACTGCATAGTCCGAGGTTGAGTACTGCTGACCATCAAACAGACCAAAGTAGCTGCTAATAAAGCGCTCGTCATTACGCCATACCGTGGTGAGACAGCCAGGCGGTAGTGGTGCTTTAATTGCAAGCAATCCTTTTTCGCCAGCCTGACAAGGATCGCCCGTTTCCTCGTTGATGACATGCGCTTCATAGCCATACATTGGGTAACCAGGTGATCCCTGCTTGTGCGGCTTATGATTGAATTTTGGTGTATGGCTCAAGATTGGCCAACCAGACTCTGTTTGCCAATAGTGATCTAAAATTGGCACGCCCAGATGCTGAGTCAACCAACTAGCCGTTGATTCATCAAGCGGCTCACCTGCCAAAAAGAACGACTTCACACTAGAGACATCGTAACGCGTCATCCAGCTTTCATCTTGTTTTTTGAGCATGCGCACACCTGTGGGTGCGGTGAATAGAATATTGACTTTATTTGCTTCAACGATACGCCACCAGATACCAGGGTTTGGCATATGCGGCAAGCCCTCATACATAATACTGGTCATACCCGCCAGTAACGGCGCATAGATCGTATAAGAATGCCCGACGGCCCAACCAATATCAGATATCGCCCAGAACGTCTCGCCAGCCTTGCCGTCATAGACATAATCTATCGACGTCGTCAGCGCGACTGCATGACCACCTGTATCGCGCTGCACCCCTTTCGGTGTGCCAGTAGTACCAGAAGTATAAAGCAAATAGGACGGGGTATTTGACTCGAGCCAAACTGGCTCTACGACTGCATTGGCCTCACAACTATGACGACGCTCAGTTGCATAATCAACATCGATCGCTTTGGTTTCGAATGGCAATATACCGCGATTGACCACCAGCACATGTTCTGGTTTGACAGTCGCTTGTTCGACGCCTTGATTGACGAGGTTTTTATAATTGACAACCTTACCGCCGCGTAGCCCTGCATCTACCGTAATGACCATTTTTGCCTCGGCATCATCCATACGGATAGCCAAGTTATGGGCGGCAAACCCACCAAATACGACTGAATGCACGGCACCAATACGAGCACACGCCAGCATGGCATAAGCCGCTTCTAATATCATTGGCATATAGATAATGACACGGTCACCTTTACCAATACCGTGACGCTGTAGCACATCGGCAAAATAATTAACTTCTTTATACAAGTCATTATAAGTCAGGCGGCGCTTGGTATAGTCTGTATAAAACTCGACGTTGTTACCTAAATCTTTAAACGAATCAACGACCGCTGGAAAGGTTTCTATCAATTCTTGATTAATCTCTGATGACACCCACACAAAAGCGTCTTGCTCTGCCCGGTCTGCTAGATGGCGATCGACGCAGTTATAACAAAGATTTGTCTCACCGCCGACGAACCATTTGGCAAAAGGCAGATTACTGTCATCTAGAATTTGCTCAGGCTCTTTATGCCAATAGATACGCTTCGCCTGCTCAGCCCAAAACTGCTCTCGATCCGTAATAGACTCATGATAAATATCAGCGAAGTTTGGCGTGTCTGTCGTTTGGGTGGAAACTGGGGATAGGGAATGGTCGCTCATAGTAGCTGTCCTTAGCATAAACGAGAAATGAGGCAATAGTATTTTATAGTTAAGGCACTCAATAAGTTGTCACGGTACTCACCTCGCACGGTGCACTGTCTGCGTGCAATTGGCTGTTACCAACTCTAAAATGCTTCAACTATAAAAAACCATGTCTTAGTAAATACTGGTCATCCTTGCCAGAATTAAAAAACCGATACGATATGTATCGGTTTAAAATGTAGCAGAGCCTATCGGAAAGGTCAACTATTAAGCGTGTAATACGCACTACATTTTGACGAATACAAATATTTGAACATTTAATCAATACTAATTATATCTCAGTTTGATTGGCATACATCTCACGCATGACTTTTTTGTCGTGTTTGCCAACGGAAGTTTTTGGTAGCTCATCAACGAACTTAAACTGACTTGGCACGCCATATTTAGGAATGATACCGCGCTCTACCGCTTTTTCTGCAATCGCTTTAATATCATCAGCACTGGTATCCTTAGCATCAGGCTTTAATACCACCAAAGCCAATGGACGCTCACCCCATTGCTTATCACGCACCCCAATCACTGACACATCAGCCACTGACGGATGTAATGATAAAATGGTCTCAATCTCTAGTGATGAAATCCACTCACCACCTGATTTGATCACGTCCTTTAAACGATCGGTAATTTTGATATAGCCATCAGGACGTATATAAGCGATATCTTGGGTATGCATATAGCCATTTTCCCACAGCTCTTTGCCAGCATCGTCATTTTTAAGATAGCTTTGGGTCAACCAAGGCGCACGTAATACAAGCTCGCCTGTATTGTCTGGTCCAGTTCCCACTGATTTGTTGCCTTCACCCCATACTTGAGCATCAACCATGAGCACTGGCTTACCTGTCATACAACGACGTTCAATATCCTCTTCTTCCGTCATTGCTGGCTCATCTAAGCTAAAGTGGGTCAAACTAATGAGCGGTGCAGTCTCTGACATACCATAGCCTGTATAGACTTCGATACCTTGTGCCATTGCCGTCTTAGCTAGACCTTCTGTCAATCGTGAGCCACCAATAATCATTTTTAGACCATTAAAGCTAGCGTCACGGTCTTGTGCTTCTTTGAGTACCATTTGCAAAATCGTTGGTACACAATGGGTGATACTGACCTTTTCATTGACAATTAAGTCCATCAACGTATCAGGCGCATAGCGACCTGGATAGACTTGCTTTAGACCTACCATCGTTGCTGTAAACGGAAAACCCCATGCATGTACATGGAACATTGGCGTCATAGGCATATAAACATCACCATAGCTCACGCCTTGCTTATCAGGCAGCATACCCAAAGTTGCCGCTTCTGCTAGTGTATGTAGGACTAGCTGACGATGACTAAAGAAGACCCCTTTTGGATCACCTGTCGTGCCTGAGGTATAAAAAGTCGTTGCGATGGTGTTTTCATCAAAATCTGGGAAATCAAATTCGCTATTGGCAGCTTCTAATAGCGCTTCATACTCGCCTGTGACACGGCTTTGATTGCTACCAAAGATACCTTCAGCAGTGACACCATTATCATCAAGCCAGATAATATGCTCGATACTTGAGTTCTCGAACTGATAGTCTTTAACCAATGGCGCAAACTCAGAATTGAGCATGAGTACTTTAGGCTTGGCATGGTTGATGGTATAAAGAATTTTCTCAGGCGATAGACGGATATTGACAGTCTGTAAAACGTACTCTGACATTGGCACGGCAAAATAAGACTCAAGATAGCGATGACTGTCCCAATCCATCACGGCAACCACATCACCTGCATCGAGCTTTAGGTCTGCCAATACATTGGCCAAGCGATTGATACGTTCAAATAGCTCTTTGTAAGTCAGGCGCTTTTTGTCCGCATACACAATCTCTTGATCTTGCGATACCGTTTTTGCACGGCTTAATAATTGCTTGACCAGTAGTGGATAATCGTAGGCAGATGGTGCACTGTGGTAAATGTTTGACATAGATTTGACTTCCTTGTTTGTCGTACTTATAAGGGATAAATAACAATAATAATCAAGTTAATAGCAGCATAAAATCTACTGCGCTAACCATTTTAATTTTTATAATGATAGGGTCTGTTGAACATTCAAATGTGGTGCTGGCAGTCACTATTTTTTAGACAATATGCAGTGCAATTTTTGACGCCTAGTCATTCTAGGTTAGACAATTTCGCCATATACTGGCAAAAAATAGTACTGCCCTGAAAGGCTGATGCTAAAATCACCCCAAACGTTGTTGCAAGCCTAGCTAAGGTCTCGACATTATCGTCGGCTTGCGCCTCGTTTGGTGCACCTTTAGCAATCAGCAGCCCTAATATTTTAATGTTCAACAGACCCTAGCATCGTTATTGATAGTAAGAAAAAAGCGGCGCTGTGTAAAGCGGTCTTACATTAAGTATCATAAGATGGCCGACCAGACCTATGCTACATAATACAGCCAATCACTTTACCCGTACTGTGGTTTTAATCATTCCAAAACTGGCTATTAATAACGCCAATACCTGCACAAACAGTAATAACCATACGGTAAGAGACCACTGCCCTCGCGCATAAGCTATGCCACCCAGCCATGCCCCTAGCGTACCGCCTGTATAGTAGCCCATATAATATAGACCCGAAGCTAATGAACGACCCTTTTTTACGTTGACAGCTATGTAGCTGATAGTCGCTGACTGCGTAATAAACACACCTGACGACATAATTGCTAGTCCTATGATCACTCCCCACAAAGGCGTAACCAAAGTTAATAACAATCCAACCATAGATACGACGATAGCCACCCGTACTGTACGCGCTGAGCCAAACCGACGTAGCAATTTACTAGACAATGGCGTGATAACAACGCCCAATAGATATACCGCAAAAATATTGGCGAGCGCACCAGTACCAAGCTCATAAGGCTTATCCGCCAAATGTAAATTGATAAAAGTGAAGCAGCCTACAAGGGAGAACAGCACGCAAGCGCCAAGCAGATATGCTGTTACCACATAGCGATTGGTGACATGCTCACCCAGCGTCTGTATCGCTGAGCGAAAATTAGGATTGGCCACAAAGTGACGAGATGACGGTAGCATCTTGCCAACCCATATTGCCCCCAATAGCGTCATCGCCGTCATCACATAGTAGCCATGACGCCAGCCAATCAGCTCATGCAAATGCCCCAACAAGAACCGACCCATAAAGCCACCAAGCACGCATCCTGACACATAAAAGGACATCAGCTCAGTCATCGCCCGTCCCTCAAACTCCTCACCGATATAGGCAATTGTCACCACCGTAATACCCGGTACAGACAATCCTTGCATAAAACGCCAAATGCCGACCCATTCAATGCTCGAGCTCTGGGCAATAAGCGCTGTTGGTATCGCTAAAAACAATAAAGCGCCAACGATAAACGACTTGCGCCCGACTGCATCTGAGAGCATACCTAGAAATGGTGACATAATCGCAATGGCTAACACAGTGGCACCAACGATCATACCAGCCTGAACTTCGGTCGCAGCAAAGTCCACCATCATGACCGGTAGTACTGCCTGAATAGAATACACTTGCAAAAAAGCAAACATACCTATCAGGCCAATTGTGAGCTTCAATATCCACGACGTTGAATGATTGGAGGTGACTGGTGGCACAGCTGTTATATCTTGGATCTGATCTTTAGAATTATTCACAGGGGATCTGACTATATTGGTTATACCATGACTGTAAATAATAACCGTCACTGGCGTGGATGGTAGAGAGGAATAACGGTGATTGATGCTAAATGTATAAGCAAAAGCACCGTTATTAAACGATAAATGCTCATCATAATGACAAGCAAATTATGGTAGCACATTCACTAATATACTCAGGTTTAAAAGTGTTATTAACGCTTGATAGATTCTTTATTTGGATTCGAGATTATCGTAGAAAAACTTGACTAGGAATCACATTTCGACTTGAGACGGTGAAGACAGTTTTCGACTCACGAGGTCAAGATCAACGTTACGTTTATTGCACATACAGGATAGTATGGTTAGATGCTATTTGCGCACTTGTTAAGTACTTAACTGCTTTAACGATTGATGACGTTGACAGTTAACAATCACTACCTGCGTCTATCTTTTTTAGCCTAGAGACGTGCACGACCCCACAACCTTTGAGAATACGATTTACAATGATGAAAAATATGGTGCTTTTAAAACTTATTATCGCGATGAGTACATTGGTTTTCTCTACGATGGCTGTAGCAGAAATAACTGTGTCCGAAACTAGGGTTAAAAGCCTTAATCCAGTCGTATCGACATTTAACTCTACAAACTCACTAGCGGCATTAGACTGTATAAAGGATGACGCTATCACTGCTACTGAGCTCACTAAAACACGTGATAACGGTCCGTTTTCTGTAAAGTCCAAGCATGTGAGTCGCCAATCAGCCAATGGCTTCGGTGGCGGTACCATACATTATCCAACGGATGCTGGTAGCTGTGGTCTGCTAGGTGGTATCGCGGTAGTGCCAGGCTACGTGTCTTATGAGTCTTCTATCAAATGGTGGGGACCGCGTCTAGCCTCTTGGGGTTTTGTCGTTATCACTATTAATACTAGCTCCATTTATGATAATCCGGATAGCCGTGCTGAGCAATTGAGCGCGGCTCTCGATCATCTCCTCGCTGATGAAACAGTGGGTCATATAATCAATCCAAATCGTTTGGGCGCGATTGGCTGGTCAATGGGCGGCGGCGGTGCGCTACGATTGGCAACTGAGCGCAGTACGGTGCAAGCCATCATTGCACAAACGCCCTATCACGATACGAGCTATGGTGCGATGAATACGCCTGCTCTATTCATCGCTTGTGAAAATGACCGTATCGCTCCGAATAAAAAATATACCAATACCTTTTATCAAAAAGCTGACGGTCCAAAAATGAAGGTCGAGATTAACAACGGCAGTCATTTCTGTGCCAGTCATCGTTTTAACGAGAAACTATTAAGTAAACCTGCTATCGCATGGATGCAACGTTATATTAATGGTGATACCCGTTTCGATAAATTCTTATGTGGCAATGAAAACTACAAAGATGATCCACGTATCTCAGCCTATGATTACGAAGACTGTTTATAAGCTATTTTTAACCTCCTTATAAAAGGAAGGACAGCTTTCACTGCTGATGATGACATTTGAATAACAACTCTTTTTTATTTTTACACATTTACATTGCTTCTATCTTTTTTCTTACAGACTTTACTGCCATAAAGATTAATAATCGTATAGTCAATTATCTATAAATTGGATATGGTATCAGGCTCGCTTAGTCTACAACTTGTAGTACTATCACTCGCCTTCCTTGTATCCAAATTATATTGAACCGACTGTAGGGTGCTACAAACAAGTAAGATGATTGAATAAATGCACAATTAAGGAGCAATATTGATGACTGATGAAATGTATGATTTGGGCGCAGGGTTCTGGAGTATTCGAGGCTCTTTTATCAAAAACGGCATACTTGATATTGGGGTTCAATGTGCACTCATAAGACTATCATCAGGACGGTTTATCTTTTTGGATAGCTATACATTAACTGGCAATATTCGTCAGCAGGTAATGGCATTGACCAATGATGGTCAAAATGTCGAAGCTGTCCTCAATGTTCATCCGTTTCATACAGTACACTGTGCTCAAATGGCCAAAGACTTTCCGCAAGCCACATTCTATGGCAGTAGCCGACATTCAGAGCAAGTACCTGAAGCCAACTGGGCAGACGACTTGGTCGAAAGCGATGCCGTTGCTGCGCGCTACCCTGAACTCAAATTCTCTATACCTCAAGGCATCCATTACATCTCACCTGACGAGACGGTGCATGCCAGCTCCTTATTGGTCTATCATCCTGCTAGCCAAAGCATCTATATCGATGATACCTTTGAGATACCCCCTTCCAAGTTAATAAATGCCGTGCAGCCTAACCTAGGCTTACACCCTACTACCAAAAAAGCGCTCAAAGATGAGCCAAACGCGGCGAAGCATTATTGTGATTGGGCGGTAGAGCTGGCAAATGAGTGGCGTGATGTTCGTCATTTTTGCGGTGCACATTCAGGCTTAGTGGTATTTAAGGAAGGTCAGTTTGAGGCAGCACTTATCTCAGCGATTGATTTGGCTCGCCCTGAGCTTGAAAAATCATAAAAGCGTGAACCTTTAGCAAACATACTATTAAAACAACTCGAAAGATGAAGCTTATAGTGAAAAATTAGCTTTGTTTTATTCATATGTTCTATTTAATTTACTAGATGAGGAAATTATAAATGACTGATCACATTCATGATTTAGGCGCGGGATTTTGGAACATACGCGGAACATTCCGTCTCGGTGGCGTGTTAAATATTGGTACCCAGTGCTCGCTGGTCAAGTTATCTTCAGGACGCTTTATCTTTTTGGACAGTTACGCCTTAACAGATGAGGTTCGAAACGAAGTAATGGCGCTAACCAATAACGGTCAAGATGTCGAAGCGGTCCTCAATGTTCACCCATTCCATACGGTGCACTGTGCACAAATGGCAAAGGACTTTCCGCAAGCAACGTTCTATGGCAGCAGTCGTCATCATAAAAAAATACCAGAAGTGAGTTGGGCAGATGATTTGGTCGAAAGTGACGCAGTCGCTGCACGCTATCCTGAGCTCAAGTTCTCAATGTCAGAGGGCATTTACTATATCTCGCCCAATGAGATGATTCATGCAGGCTCTCTATTGGCCTATCATCCTGCCAGCCAAAGCTTGCACGTAGATGATACTTTTATGAGTCCACCAATTAAGTTATTAGAAGCTGTATTGCCTGAGCTGATACTGCATCCCACGACCAAAAAAGCACTGAAAAATGAACCAAACGCTGGCGCGCAATACTGCGACTGGGCGACCAATTTGGCTCATGAGTGGCGTGACGTTCGCAATTTTTGCGCAGCGCATTCTTATCTTGTTCAGTTCAAAGAAGGTGGGTTTGAGAAAGCACTGGTGAAAGCTGTTAAGAAAGCACGTCCAAAACTAGAAAATGCCTAATTTCTCACACCTTAGACATATATTTTTTATAGATATAAAAATGGGTCGCTATTACTGTATTTATTAACGTAGCGACCCGTTTCCTGAGCTAATGACTTTATAGAATATAAGATTATCGAAGCCTATTATCGAAATAGCAAAGTAGCCAGCTCATCCTCATTGTTCAGAATATCTGCTAATGTATAACGCTCAAGCACATTGATAAATGCGGTGAGCGCTTCAAAGAACACGCTTTTAAGCTGACAGGCTGGACTAATCACGCAGCCTAGTGATTTATTCTTTTTTTCCTCAATGAATGTCACTGGCAAATCCGCCGGATGAGCGCCCTGCTCACTATCATTATGAGACACTGGTACGGCAAAGCACTCTACCAAATTAAAATCAGGCTCTATCTGTTTGATCAATACGCCCAAATTAATATCTTTAGGCGCACGTGCCAAGCGTATGCCACCGTTTTTGCCACGCACACTTTCTATATAACCAAGCTGACCCAGCTGATGAATAATCTTAGTCAAATGACTTTTAGAAATACCATAGCTGTCAGCAATATCGCTAATATTAGCCAATAGTGATGGATCTGGTCTTACGGCTAAATAAATCAATGAGCGTAGCGCGTAGTCACTATAATTGGTCAATCGCATGTACTTGCGTTCCTATTTTTACAAATTTTATATATTAAGCTAGGGCGTGTCCTCATTTTAAAAATGGTGATAAAAATAAGATAAATTGCTGTCAAACGAGAAAAATAGTGCAGATAATATCGAGATATTGACCAACTATTTGACGATATTTGGCAAAATTTAGCTATTTTTAGCCCATTTAAAGGACACTCGTTTGAATTGAGCACACGCCCTAGACAAAGTAAGTCGCATTTTTGGTAATAACGTTTAGACATAGCATTTGTAAACAGTATCGTTAGCCCGCTTCAACCAAATAAACCATCAGGCCGAGGACGTGCCAGCATGGGCAGATAACTGATGCAAAATAGCACAAAACAAGCAATCCAAGCACCCTGTGCAATCATAATCCAAACTAGGTAATGACTCATATCTACTAATGGTAGCAGTACGCGGCTAACAAATACCAATACCATCAAACCGTACATAAGATTTACCGTTTTGGGCGGTTGGTGAATGCTGCGACCCGTATGACCCAAAGATACTCGCGTCATCATTGCCACCGTCATCATACCGATACCTGCAATCGCCAATCCATGCATGGCGAGGCTGTGCGGATAACCCAACCAAGGCTGTAGTGCGTATAATAAGAAACTCAAACACATGCCCAAAAACGCAATATACAATGACCAAAGTAATGGTTTTTGCCAAATACCGTGATGATACCACCCTATCAGACGAACGATATTAATGACTGCCACACCGAGCGCCGTAACCGTCAGCAAATACTGGTTTGGATAAAACACATCACTGATAAAAAAGGCGAAGAAAAACACTAAGCTTGCGATATCTTGTCCTTTACTATTACGTAGCTTAACGGGTTCTGACGTTTCCATACCTATACCCATACTGAGACCACGTTCAATAAAAAATGGTACTACGCGTCGGCCAATCGTTAGTATTAACCCGATGATCAAATAGAACCCAAAATAAATGCCTATCTTAGTTGTGTTCATATCAGCATTGATAATACCCCAATAGCAGAGTCCGTTGCCAAAGGTCAGTAGTGCCAGTTTTGCCAAGATACCCGTTTGCTTGTATTGCTTAACTTGCCATACTGCTCGACATATTACATATGCCATCGAGGCGACAAATACCACATCAAAAAGGGCTGCTATATATAGCCACGATATACTATCACCTATGAGCGTTATGCCAAGCCCAAAACCCAACCAGCTCAGACGTGCCAGTAACCAACAGACAAAGATACCTAGCAACTTATAACCATGCGGCATCATCACCCCTGTCCATGTCTTTACCGCAGTTAGCAAGAACCCGGCTACCACTGCCAGAGCATAACCATACACCATTTCATGGCCGTGCCAGTATAACGGGTTCAAAACCTGTGCATCGATATCGGTGTGACCAGTGAACACAAATGCCCATAGCAACATCGTTACTACGGCAAATAGCGCAGCAGCACTAAAAAATATGCGAAAGCTTAAATTAAGGATAGGATGCGGAGATGTTGGTGGTTTGCTAGGTAACTTGGTAGATTGCATAGCCATCTTCTTAGAGGAATATAGATGGCTTTAATTATAACATTCATTTAAAATGAATGTTATAATTCTTTATTCTGATTATTGAAACATTCTATCCATTAAAGTGCAGTGCCTACGGAAATCTCTAAAATAAATGTCCCAATTATAAAAATAGAGAAATCAAGCTGGCTGTTCTTTAGCTATTATTTAGCCATGACTTAGTTAATTTCACTTACAACTGTAATGCCGCGATGACTAACGATATGACCACTATCACCGTGACATACTGCCTTACTTTGAAGTAAGCATGACTGATAATCTGCGCTCGATGCAGATTATAGTCGATAACCAACAGACTTATAAACCCAATCACTAATAGCCAAATAAAACTACTGGCGGATAAGATTAAAAAACCAAGCCAGAGGCCAAGCGCAATGATATTGCTATACAGTGGAAGTCTAATAGCCCACTTATTGTCATCAACCAAGTTCAAATGATTGCCCCAATGTGCGCCTGCCATAAATGATGCAATCACTAGACCATAAGCACTCAATATATTGGCTACTGAGCCAAGTACAGGCACGGTAACAACGTCTATCATCAGTAAAAATGCACAGGCGACAAACGGAATAGCACCTGCAAAAGTGAGATAAGGACTGGGCTTTTTCATTGTTTAAACCTATCTTATGATTAGTCTAATAACGGTTGTCACGTGTTGAGTGGGAGTTTTCAACATACATTAATCGCTCTTTTGAGGGTTGCCTTGCCACTGACGGATAAACTCACCGTTTGGATCGTATTGCTGAGTTTGCTTGTTGAGATTAAACTGTCTGCATCCTCTTGGGTCAGCGCCGACGCCTGCCAGATATTGCCAATTGCCCCAATTACTGTCGACATCATAATCAACCAAATGTTGCTCAAAGTAAGCTGCCCCGTAACGCCAATCAAGCCCTAGCTCATGGATAAAGCAGCTAGCAACCAGTTGTCGTCCGCGATTCGACATATAACCTGTCGTACGCAATTGGTTCATGCATGCGTTGACGATAGGATATTGTGTTGTACCATTCTTCCATTGCGCTAACAGACTCTCAATCAATTGAGTTGAAGGCGCGTGCTGAGCGATGCCCTTAAACCAAAATAACTTTTGCTGATGGGTGACAGCATACCAATAGAAATACTCACGCCACAGCAGCTCGAACCATATCCAATAGGTAGAGTCATTTGCGATCATATCGCGCTCATAACGGCGCAGACGATTCAATATTATATTTACAGACAGTGAGCCGTTTGCCAGCCAACCGGAGAACTTTGTGGAATGCGCCCACTCATCTAGCGCGTTTCGGGTAGTTTTATAAGTGCTGGGCGCATCGGAATCGAAATAGGCATCTAAGTGCTTGAGGCCATTTAACTCACCACCTCTAAAACTGGATGACGGCTGTGATGGCTTATCACGCCCTGCCTGATTAGACAACTGAGATTCAAAAAAGTACTCGTTCCTACTATGCATATTGTCAGGTAATGGAGCAAGTGTTTCTGGTGTTGGATAAATTGCTATATCTTTTTCTGCATGCAGCAAATCATAATCGGTTTCGATTTGTTTACGAAATTGCGTAAAGCTTTTGGGTAAGCTCTCTAGCGGTAACTCATCAAACAAAGTCGATGTTGTTTGAATGTGCCACTGTATCTCTGGATATTTCGCCTGTATAAGGTTATATACTTTGTTTTGATTATAGTCTGCCGTCTGGCTGACGCAGATATCTGTCACTTGTTGCTGCGCTATTAGATCATTCAACTGAGTAAAGACGTCTAATGCTTCATCGCCTTTCTGTAAATAAAGCAACCTATTACCCTGCTGAATCAATGACGCATTTAAATCAGCCAAGCTCTCATGCAAAAACTGCTGACGAGCTTGCCCCATACTGTCGTAATGATAGGCATCGTAATGATCTTTATCGTCTAATACATCTGTCAACGATGAGGCATAAACCAATAGCAGCCTTCCATCAGTGGAGATTTCAGATGCTTTTAATAGAGTGGCATTGTCCGCCACTCTTAAGTCATTATGAAATAGCACCAATGTGACATTTCTGTTCGCTGCTTGATTTGACATACTCTATCCTTCTAGCTATTTAGCGCTAATTTATTATTTTTAATCTTGAAATATCATATACAGTGTAAAACATAGTTAGGGCGTATTGAAAATACAACTATGATGCGAGCCTAATACTTGTAAGGCAATGCGCTCAGCCCCAGAAACTACTTATAAGCATTGACTCTCATGTGTCTGATTGCTTAAATGGCTTACCTCTAGGAGAACACCATGACTCAAAATAATACTACGACTGAAGAAAATAAATCAGATGAAAAGCGTAAACTTATCAATCGTTTCTTGATGAGGTTGACAAAAGAGCAGCCTCAAATGTATTACGCGACCACCTCTGAGATATCGCGAAGTATTCATACAATGATAAAAGAGCACACCAACCGCCTGTCGGTAGAAGAACAAGCACTGGTAAGACGAATGACGATGGAAGAGATTGAAGGGTTACTTGGTTTTCATGCCAGATAAGGAATTGACCAATTTCAAATACGTCATTCTCAGTAAGTTGCCAAATATCACACAAAAAAGACCGCTATCAAAGCGGTCTTTTTTATTAGCTATTAGCATTCCATTTTAGGACAATTAGAACGGATATTCACGTGGCTCATTTTGCATTGAGATCCAATGTGTTCTGGTGAATTCTTCTAGTACCCACTCACCGTTGAAACGGCCGATACCTGAATTTTTCTCACCACCAAAAGCCACGTTACTTTCATCGTTTACTGGAATATCATTTATATGGGTCATACCTGCTCGGATACCACGAGCGAAACGTAAACCTTTTTGCATGTCTGCGGTAAACACCGCACTAGATAAGCCATACATAGAATCATTAGCTATCGACAAAGCATCCTCTTCATTTTTGGCTCGAATAATTCCTATCAATGGTCCAAATATTTCATTATAGGCAATATCCATCTCTCTAGTAACTTCGGTAAAGACATGGGGCGGGACTAATTGACCATTGATTTCACCGCTCAAGAGCATTTTTGCGCCTTCTTTCTGTGCCTCATCAATCTTATCTCTAAGTGACTGAACTTGTTTCTCATTGATGATTGGGCCAATAGCAGTACCTTGATCGTTAGGATCACCTACCTGTAACGTTTTAACATGAGACAAGAAACGCTCTACAAACTCATCGTACACTTCATTTTCAACAATAATTCGGTTAATAGCCATACAAATCTGGCCTTGATGCAAGAACTTACCGAACACGGCTGCTTTTACTGCCTGATCAATATCTGCATCCTTGAGTACAACAAATGGACTGTTTCCACCTAACTCAAGTGCCACTTGTTTGATATGCTCACCACCATTAGCTAGCTCACCGATGTGTTTACCCACTGAAGTTGATCCTGTGAATGACACAAAACTTGATGCTTTGTGTTCAACGATTGCATCGCCTATCTCGCTACCTGAACCCACAACCACGTTTAACAGGCCTTTTGGTAGACCCGCTTCTTCAAATACTTTGGCCAATAGCAAACCACCTGTCACTGGCGTATCGCTAGCAGGCTTGAGCACGACAGCATTACCAAGTGCTAAGGCTGGCGCGATTGAGCGCTGCGTTAAATGTAATGGGAAGTTCCATGGGCTAATGACAGCGACAACGCCGATTGGCTCACGATAAATGAAGTTTTCTTTACCAGGGGTATTTGATGGGCGAATCTCACCATGGACACGATTAGGGAATGTCGCTGCTTCAAGGGTAATCGCGCGCGTCGCACCGAACTCGACCATGGCTTTGATACGGGTACTGCCCGACTCTTTGATTAGCCAATCGACGATTTCTTCTTGGCGCTGATCGAGTATGTTTACGACTTTATACAGCACTGCAGCACGCGCTGCTGGTGTCTGCTTGGCCCACGCTTCTTGAGCTTGGGTCGCCGCATCATAGGCTTCGTTTAACTGATCTTTGGTCGCTTGCTGAATCTCTACCAGCGTATCACCGTTATATGGGTTGGTATTGGTGTTGGTGCTATCGTCTTTACCGGTCTGCCATTCACCAGCGATGAACTGCAAATGGAAATCACTGTATGCACTCGTAGTATTGGTTGACATAATCATCCTTATTTTTAATTTATTATGTTAAGTATTGGTTTTCGATTATTAAAATAAAATTGTTAAGTCGGCGATATCTTAATGAGAAAATATCTGGCAAGTAGTAAGTCTAAAATCGTTACCAAGCTATCAATCAATAGTCATCAATTAAAAAAAGCTCTAATGAAAAATGATCTTTAGCAATAAATACTAACGGTAACGGATAACAACAAAACCTACCTTGCTAGACGACTGGTCTAATGCTACCATAGCTACTAATAAAACAAGACTATTTTGTCAGTGAATATTGTTGATAAAACGTAACACATATAACTATATCCTATTACAATACGCCATCAACGTGACGTTCAAATGAACGCTAACTGTTTTAACTGACTATCTAATGCATACGCTAATACAAGCAACTACTAAGGGAGATAATCCTGTTTATGTCTAATACAGACGCAACGACACCAGATACTAAAGCTCATTTACTTGCCACTGGCTACCAATTAATCGCCAAAAAAGGTTTTACCGCTGTTGGTTTAAAGCAAATTTTAGATACAGCAGGTGTGCCAAAGGGTTCTTTTTACCATTATTTCGCTTCTAAAGAAGCCTTTGGTGAAGCCATTATTAATCATTACTTTAGCTTATATAAGACTCGGTTGGATGTCATCGATGCACAAGATGTCAGTGCACAGCAAAAGCTATATGATTATTTTCAAAACTGGTATGACACCCAGCAGAATGGCTGTGACCATGAGAAATGCTTGGTAGTGAAGCTCAGCGCAGAGGTAGCCGATATGTCAGAAACCATGCGTAAGGCACTCGATACTGGCTATCAGCAGACGACCATGTGGCTCGCTAAGCAGATCAAAGCTGGCTGGCTCGATGAGTCCGTCCCTCGTCACGATAACATCTCGGCTGAGAGTATGGCCAAGCGTTGGTATTTTGCATGGCTTGGCGCAAGCTTGATTGCAAAGATTAGCCAAACCAATACCCCTTTAGCAGAAATTTGGCAGATGACCACGACCCAAATGGGACGCTAATCGTCAACTGTTCGGATTTCTAGCGACTGCACTTCTAACGTAACCATTAAGGCACATTGAATATTCATAACGCTCATAGATAGTAGCTGTCAGTACTATGCTTGAGTATTCAGTGTGCTTCATTGCCTTCTCTTTTTTAAACGAATTTCTTAAAGACATTTGAATACGGCTTAGACAGTTATACGAGAGTTTTGTAAATATAACTAGACGACTGGTCTAATTGGTGTACAATGCGCAAATATTAAGAATGAATGTCTATACGAGCATTGCTTATCATTCATTCATTGATATCAGACAATATCCCATGTCAAAACCATTTAATTGAACCGTTTTTACTAATCACTTTTTATTACTAATTAGGAATCTTATGAATAACTTCCAATACTACAACCCAGTCCGTATCGTTTTTGGTGAAGGTCAAATCGAGCAATTATCCGATCTAGTCCCTACTGATGCGCGTGTCCTCATTACGTACGGTGGTGGTTCAGCACAGCGTACTGGTACTTTAGACGAAGTAAAGACTGCACTAGCGGCAAGCGGTAACCGTACGGTATTTGAATTTGGTGGCATTGAAGCCAACCCAGAATTCACCACACTACTTAAAGCCGCTGATATGGTTAATGAGCACAACATCGACTTCTTATTAGCAGTTGGCGGTGGTTCTGTGATTGACGGCAGCAAATTTGTGGCACTAGTATCTTCATTGACTGAAGAAGACGGCACTGTCTCACGTGACCAAGCTTGGGATGCCTTAACTGGTTATTGCAAAAACATTGATTCTGCTGTCGACTTGGGCGCGGTATTGACTATTCCAGCAACAGGTTCTGAGATGAACTCAGGCGGCGTGATCAACTATAGTGAACGTCAAGCAAAACTACCGTTTGGTAACCCACTTGCCTTCCCTAAATTCTCGATTCTAGATCCAATCAAAACACTTACCCTGCCTGAACGTCAGGTTATGAATGGTGTTGCTGATGCATTTGTTCATGTAATGGAACAATATCTGACTTACCCAGTAAACGCTAAAGTACAAGATGCCTTTGCTGAAAGCTTGCTTAAAATCCTTATTGATGAAGGTCTAGTTGTTAAGCAAGATCCAGAAAACCTAGAAACACGTAAGAACATTATGTGGACAGCGACCATGGCATTGAACGGTCTGATCGGTACTGGTGTGCCACAAGACTGGACAACCCATATGGTCGGTCATGAGCTGACGTCACTACACGCTATCGATCATGCACGTACGCTAACCATCGTATTGCCATCAGTCATGCGTGAGCTCAAAGAAAGCAAAAAAGAAAAACTGCTTCAGTATGCACGTAACGTATGGAACATTACCGATACTGACCTAGACGACGATGCCATCATCGAAACGGCTATTGTCTACACTGAAAACTTCTTCCGCGAGCTTGGCTTGCCAGTTAGCCTAGAAGACGTTGACTTGACGGAATCAGCGATTGATCCAATCATCAAGCAGCTTGAAGTGCATAACATGGTTAAGCTTGGTGAACATGGTACCAACGACCTAGAAGTATCACGTCGTATCTTGCAGCGCGCTGTAACTAGCAAAGCGTCTTCATAAGCGCTCTAGTAAGAACTGTCAGAACAATTATAAGAAAAATCGCGACAGTAATAATAAGTACATATCGTTATGCTATTTATAGTAGTAGCTATTCCATGCTGAGTAGCTGCTACACTTAACACCACTATAATAATGACAATTAATAAATATAAAGGAGTCCTACAATGAGCTTCGACAAACAACAGAATCAACAAACAAACCGTCAAATCAAATTGGCTAGCCGTCCTAATGGCGAGCCAACTGCTGACAACTTTGACATGGCGACTAGCGACATTCCTACGCCAAAAGATAACGAGATGCTACTACGCACGGTATATCTGTCACTAGATCCATATATGCGTGGACGTATGAGCGATGCAAAAAGCTATGCAGACCCATTAGAAGTCGGTGACGTCATCATGGGTGGTACCGTAGCGCAAGTGGTCGAGTCAAATATTGACAACTTCTCGGTAGGCGACTTAGTCGTATCAAACTCAGGCTGGCAAGACTACAGTGTCAGTGATGGCGAAGGCGTCCTGAAACTGGACAAAAACATGTCAAACCCTTCTTATGGTTTAGGCGTGTTAGGTATGCCAGGGTTCACCGGTTACATGGGTCTGACTGATATCGGTAAACCACAGAAAGGCGAGACTTTAGTTGTGGCAGCAGCAACTGGACCGGTCGGTGCCACTGTCGGTCAAGTGGGTAATCAATATGGTCTGCGCACTGTCGGTGTGGCAGGCGGTAAAGAGAAATGCGACTTTGCGGTCAATGAGCTTGGCTTTGATATCTGTATCGATCACAAAGCCGATGACTTCACTGAGCAATTAAAAGCAGCATGTCCAGATGGTATCGACATCTACTATGAAAATGTTGGCGGTAAAGTATTTGATGCGGTAATGCCATTACTTAACGACCACGCACGTATTCCAGTATGTGGTCTGGTATCACAGTACAACGCAACTGATTTACCGGATGGCAAAGATCGCCTAGGTATGTTAATGGGTCTTATCTTAAGCCAACGCCTAACTGTCAGAGGCTTCATTATCTTTGAAGAGTACGGCGATCACTTCCCAGAGTTCTTAGAAACCATGAGCAAATGGGTGGAGTCAGGCGAAGTAAAAACCAAAGAGCACATTATTGACGGTCTAGATAATGCCCCAGATGCATTTGTCAGTATGTTAAACGGTGATAACTTTGGTAAGACTGTAATCAAAGTATCTGACGTCAAATAGTTACTGGTTAAACATTCGCTAGTTAAGTAGCTACTGACAGTTAGCAATCGTTGTGAATAACTACTTAACAACATAAATTGCTAATATCACTACTGAAAATTGATTACAAAGCAGGAATAATGCTAACAGTCATTATTTGCATTTAGGCTAATTAAATGAAAACAGCTAGTGATGCAACGGAAAACTTATGACTGTTGGCTATATCGTTACTAACACATAAATAATAAACAAGGATAATTATGAACATTTTAATGGTACTAACTTCTCATGACCGTTTAGGCGATACTGGCAAGAAAACTGGCTTTTGGCTAGAAGAATTTGCTGCGCCTTACTACGCATTTCTTGACGCTGGCGTAAATGTAACTCTAGCCTCTCCAGCTGGCGGTCAACCACCACTAGATCCTAGTAGTGACACAGAAGACACGCAAACCAAAGACACCACTCGTTTTAAAGAGGATAAAGACGCTCAGGAGCATTTGGCTAATACCAAAAAACTTGCTGATATGAACGCTGAAGATTTCGATTCAGTATTCTACCCTGGTGGTCATGGCCCGTTGTGGGATTTGGCAGTAGATGAAAACTCTATCAATCTGATCGAGACTTTTGTTAAGCAAGATAAGCCTGTTGCTTTTGTTTGTCATTCTCCTGCAGCGCTTAAAAACGTTAAAGTCGATGGCGAGTACTTAGTAAAAGGCAAAACAGTGACTGGTTTCACTAACTCTGAAGAAGACGCAGTTGGCTTAACAGACGTAGTACCGTTCTTAGTAGAAGACGCATTGAAAGCCAATGGCGGTAACTACGAAAAAGCGGCTGATTGGGAATCATTTGTTGTTGAAGATGGTCTGCTAATCACAGGTCAAAACCCTGCATCATCAGAAGAAGCTGCTAAGCGTCTAATGGCGAAGCTGCAAGGTTAGTCAAACTCACTACGCAATAAGGTCGATACCATGATTCGCTTACATCATCTCAATCAATCACGCTCATTACGTACGCTATGGCTTTTAGAAGAGCTAGGCGTTCCTTATGAAGTCGTTAGTCATCAGCGCGATGCCAAAACTCACTTAGCACCAGATTCTCTAAAGGCGGTACATCCACTCGGTAAGTCTCCGGTTATCGAAATGGATGGACAGATTTATGCTGAGTCAGGTGCTATCACTGAGTTATTGATTGAACGGTTTGCGCCAGAGCGTCTGCGCCCTGCTACAGGAAGCTCAGACTATGGCTATTATCTACAGTGGATTGATTTTGCAGAAAGCTCGCTCATGTTGCCATTAATGCTTGAATTATTTACTAACAAAGCAGGCATCAATGACAATGAGTTTTTAAATGGCTATATCGAAACAGAAAAAACCAGACTATTTAAATATCTGGATACTTCGGTTGAAGGTAAGTCGTTTATTGTAGGTGATAAGCTAAGCGGTGCCGACTTTATGCTGTCATTCGATTTGATTATTCTTGCTAAGCGTCAGAAACTTGACGCCTATCCGCATATCAAACAGTATGCTGAAAAGCTGGCCGGTCTTGATAGCTATCAGCGTGCGATGCAGCTAGAAGCAAAATATGATGAATCGATTTAGTACTTAGTATTATTAGTACTTAGTATTAATTGATACCTCGGTATTAGCCACAATACTATGTATTGACTGACCAATTTTTCGATACACAAAAACAGCTCTGTATAGAGCTGTTTTTATGCGTATAGCATTTTTTGCTTGTTGCATCGTTTGTTTTAATGTTTGTCACATTGCACGGAATACTGCTATATCTTTATTCAGCAGCGCCAATGACAAAAGCGCTGTAGAAGTTATGATAAAATATGCCCTGCATTTCTTAGGTTATCTTTCAAGTTTGACCAGCATTTATATCAGCTACCCCACTGCGTTTTAAGCTATGAACATTCATCGTACTGACCTGATTTTGCGTCTGGAATCTGTTCTATGCCATTCTATTTCCTTATACAGATTATGGTACGTCCATGAGTAACGAATATCAGTTTAAGCCCCACGAACAACCGATAATGGTGGGCTCTCCTGCCAATCCTGATCATCCTGCACGCCGTAAATTATTTTACTTACTGATTGGAATTTTCGTTGGTCTCACTGCTAGCTTTCAAAACGGTCTGCTCGTCGCAAATCTTACTCAAATTCAAGGTCAACTGGGCTTAACGCCAGCCGAAGGTGGGTGGATATCTGTCAGCTACAATATGACCAATGCCTGTATCACCGTTCTGCTGTACAAAATTCGCCAACAATTTGGCATGTCACTTTTTAGTAAAATCACTCTGTTCTTTTTGTTAGCCGCCACGAGTCTACAGTGGCTAATCAGTAGTCATTTGCTAGATACGCCTAATATTGGAATTGAGCCTTATTACCTAGAAATTGTCGCCAGAGGACTTAGTGGTATGGTCGCAAGTGGCATGACCATCTTGGGGTTATTCTACTGTCTGCAAGGTATGCCAACCGTCAAGCGTACTAGTGGCTTAATATTGGGTTTTGGCTTGGTACAGTTTGGTATTCCATTATCACGAATCATCTCGCCCTATCTCGCCATCGATGGTCAGCTTGAGAATTTATTTTTATTTCAATTTGGTTTGGCACTGATTTGTTTTGGACTGATTAATATATTGGAGCTACCACCAGGCAATACAGAAAAAGTATTTGAGAAACTCGATTTTTTAAGCTTTGCTTTTTTTGCGAGCGGGCTGGCGGCATTGGCTGTTATTTTGGTGCAAGGTAGGATTTTATGGTGGACGACGCCTTGGCTTGTCTATCCACTGATGATTGCTATCGTTGGGATTGGCATCGCTCTATGGATTGAAACACATCGAAAGAACCCAATGTTACAAGTCCGCTGGATGCGTAGTCGCAATATTATTGCCTTTATGATTACCGGCGCGGTCATGCGAATTTTACTATCTGAGCAAAATGTTGGTGCTGCAGGGTTACTTGCCAATTTGGGCTATGGTAACGATCAGTTAGTTACTTTTTATGCTGTCATAATGGCTGCCAGTGTGTTGGCTTTGGTGATTAGTATTTTTAGTACCAACCCGATGGACTTGCGCCGTCCCGTTATTTTTGCAGTGGCATTGATTGCCTTGGGCTCTTGGATGGACGTTGGGGTTTCTATTAATTCTGCCCCCTATATGTTTTATATTAGCCAGTTTTTGATTGCATTTGCCGCGGTATATTTCATGGGACCTTTGGTTTTTGAAGGATTTTTGCGGGCTATTGCTAGTGGCCCTGCTTATATCATTAGTTTTTCGGTTATCTTTGGTATTTCTCAAACGGTTGGCGGATTGGCAGGTGCAGCGGCTATTCAGGCATTTACGACCATTCGTACACAAGTGCATTATGCAGATATGGTCAGCTCACTGAACTTGGGTAATCCTACGTTCAGCGCTCAAATTGCTGGTACTCGTAGTATATTGTCAAACCAAACGACGGACGCAGCACAAGCGAATGTGGCCGCGATGAGCCAAGTGTTGCAAGGGATTCAGCGCCAAGCAACTGTCTCCGCTTATAGCGATCTGTTCTTTTTAATGGCCAGTTTTGCTACTTTCGTTACAGCCATTTTATTGATCAACTATTTTTATAACCGTTACCACAAGCGCAATCCACTTGCTAAAGAGCTTGCCGTTATTGCAAAAATGCGTGAGTCAAAATAACTCAGTTTATTCTATTAATCATGTTTCACCCCATTCATTTATAGCCAGTCTATTTTAATATTTATTAAAAATTTAGGAGCACGTCATGAGCCAAGAAAAACCAAATGAGCTTAGTCAAACACCTCAGACGGCCACTGGCGCTCCAGCAACAGACACACCTATAGCGTCCGATATAAGTAAAGAAGAGTCTGCTACAACTTCTTCTCCATCAGTAACTAAGACAGCAGAAGGTGATGTAGAAAACAGTTCAGATAGCAATGAACCACCAATGCCACCAATGCCACCAAAAGAGCCAATACCCGATACTACTGGTTGGTCGCCCAAGAAAAAGTCCTATCTAAACTTAGGCTTATTAATTTTATTGATTGTCATTGGCGTAGCATTGATTTTGTATGCATGGAAGCTCCCACCGTTCACCCCAACGGTACAGCAAACCAATAATGCCTTTATTAAAGGTCAGACGACTATTATTAGCCCGCAAGTTTCTGGCTATGTCACCAAAGTAGCTGTGCAAGATTTCGCCAACGTAAAAGCGGGCGACTTACTCATAAAGATTGACGATCGAACCTTTCAGCAGCAGCTCGAACAAGCACAAGCGAATACCGAAGTAGCTCTTACTAACCGCTCTACTAATGAGCAAGATACGCAAACCAGCCAAGCACAAATTGAAGCACGTAGAGCTGATTTATATAGTGCCAAAATCAATGTGGAGAGTGCACGTGAAGATGTTAACCGTTATCAAGGTTTAGATGCTATTGGTGCGGTATCTAAAGCAGAAGTTGCTCATATCAAGGCGCAATTGGCTCAAGCGCAGGCAGGTGTACAGCAAGCAGAGGCTAATTTGCAAGCCGCTCAAGAAAACCGTGAAAAGACCAGTGGCAGTCGCTCATCGCTGGACGCAAATATTAAAAATGCTGAGGCAGGCGTCAAGCAAGCGCAAATCAATCTAGACAATACTATCATCACTGCGCCTGAATCTGGCCAGCTAAGCCAAGTCAGTGTCAAAGAAGGTCAATACGTCAGCGCTGGTACGCAGCTCATGTATATCGTACCAAAAGGCATTTGGATAATTGCAAACTTTAAGGAAACTCAAATAGCCAATATGGCAATCGGTGAGCCTGCGACCATTCATGTCGATGCGCTTGGCGGTGCCAAATTTAATGGTCACATCAGTAATATCTCGCCAGCGACTGGCAGTGAGTTTAGTGCAGGTGCAGCCAACCCTGCGACTGGTAACTACATAAAAATCGCTCAACGTATTCCTGTACGCATCGACCTAGACCAAGATCAGCCTGAACTGGCACGCTTACGCCCTGGCATGTCAGTCTCAGTGGATGTCGATACCAATATTAAATGAAAGGTTAAATAAAAAGTTAAATACGAGATGATGCTAATTAAGGTCAATAGCTAACGTAAAAAAGCCACCCTAGATACCAAAGAAATTGGATTTAGAGTGGCTTTTTTAGTTTTGTATAATCTATAGCTTCAAACTATAACAACTATGGCAATAAACGTTTGGTCGTCCAGCTTGTATTGCCTTCATTGACTTTACTATCATCGCCGCTACTCTGCGTATACACAATTCGGTCATGCATCCGATTGGCTCGACCTTGCCAAAACTCAATACTTTCAACCGTAATCTCATACCCACCCCAAAACTCTGGCGTTGGTACAGTAGTATTGTCAGGGTGCGCTGCTTGAAGCTGTTCAAACGTTTGCTCCATGATTTCACGATTGGCCACTTCACCACTTTGCGGTTGACTGACCCAAGCGCCTACTTGACTATCATGAGGACGTTTTTGAAAGTAAGCAGCAGATTTATCAGCATCTATTTTAGCGATACTACCGCTGATACGGACTTGACGCTCCAGCTCATGCCAAAAGAATAACGCTTCAGCGTTAGGGTTTTCTGTAATATCCTGGCCTTTTGCGCTTTCATAATTGGTATAGAAAACAATACCCGTCTCAGTAATCTCGCGTAGTAACACAATACGGACGCTAGGCTTATTGTCTGCGCCACATGTTGCCAAACTCATTGCATAAGGCTCTTGCACCTTTTGCACTAACGCTTCATTCATCCAAGCTTTTAAAAGCTCGAATGGTGACGTTGGTACTGACTGTTGGTCAAGCTCACCTTTCTCGTATGAGAGGCGTTGGTCGGTAAAGTCCATGCTCATGGCAGCTCCTTATTTGAAAACTATAATGTTGTTGTCTCGAATACCAGTCATTATCTTAAATACCAGTTACTATTTTGAATACCAGTTATTGCCTAGAATGCTATTAGCCTAGTACCGACTTTATAAGATCAGCTAAGTCATTAGCCATTACATCACATTCTATTTCATCATCTGATTCCACCATCACACGAATCATAGGCTCTGTACCTGACTGACGTATCAATAGACGACCTCGACCTTCTAGTGTTGCCTGTGCTTTATCAAAAGCAGCAACCAACTCCTCATGTTTGAATGGATCTTGCATTTGAGACAAACGTACATTGACTAGCTTTTGCGGTAACACTTCAAAACCTTCAACAAGCTCACTCAACGCACGCTCTTTGGCTTGCATCACTGCCAGTACTTGCAAACCAGCAATGATAGCGTCCCCTGTGCGACTTTTATCTAAGCAGAGAATATGACCAGATGGCTCACCGCCCAATATCCAACCATTGGCTTCTAAATCCTGCATCACATAGCGATCACCCACTTTTGCACGAGTAAACTGAATATTTGCATCTTTTAGTGCCAACTCTAACCCCATGTTACTCATGAGTGTACCCACTACGCCTTCAGCTTTGGTTTTACCTTGGGTAGCAAGCACATATAAAATACCGTCTCCGTCGACTAACTTACCCGTCTCATCAACCATTACGATACGATCGCCATCACCATCTAGTGCAATACCGACATCTGCTTCATGCTCAAGCACAGCCTTTTGTAAGCTTTCAGGATGGGTAGAGCCACATTCAGCATTTATATTGATGCCATCTGGCGTATTATTAATGGCAATCACGTTGGCACCCAACTCGCGCATTACTCTAGGTGCTACGCTATAGCCTGCACCATTGGCACAATCCACTACTACCGTCAGATGACTGAGGTCATATTGATAAGGAAAACTGCCTTTGCAAAACTCAATATAGCGACCTTTAGCATCATCAATACGATTATTCTTACCTAAATTTGCAGGATCAAGAATAGGCATTATGGCAACATCACTACCAACGTCGTTCATAATTGCCGTCAATTTATCATTGATTGCAGTTTGCATCTCATCACTTATCTTTTTGCCATCACCTGAGAAAAACTTGATGCCATTATCATAATAAGGGTTGTGCGAGGCTGAAATAACCACACCAGCATCTGCATTAAAGCTACGGGTCAAATGCGCAATCGCTGGAGTCGGCAATGGACCAAGCATATAGACATCAACACCAGCCGCATTAAAACCTGCTTGTAATGCTCCCTCTATCACATAGCCTGACAGACGCGTATCTTTACCAATCACCACACTTGGCTTACGCGTAGGATTTTCATTTTTTTCTATGAGGACAAGCCCAGTGACGTAGCCTAGTTTTAAAATAAAGTCTGGTGTAATTGGTAATTCACCAAATTTTCCGCGAATTCCATCAGTGCCAAAATAGCTCATTATGTTTTCCTCAAGTCAAAAAAATAAAAGGCCAAACGTATACGCAGGCAATACTATTGTTGTAATAATCTGTTTCTGTATTTTACAAAAAAAACAGCCAACAATAACAGAGCATTGTTGGCTGTTTGTATCTTAAGCTCGCTGCAGCCTTACGTCTCAGCTAACATTAATACGATTTAAAACCATAAAAGATAAGCATTTTACGGAACGATCTAGTTTACTCGGTAGTTCGGTGCTTCTTTAGTGATTTGCACATCATGCACATGAGACTCTTTCATACCCGCTGAGGTTACTTTGATAAACTGCGGATTGGTACGCATATCTTCAATAGTAGCAGAACCAGTATAACCCATTGATGAACGTAAGCCACCAACCAACTGATTAACGATACCCGCAACTGGTCCTTTATAAGGAACACGGCCTTCGATACCTTCTGGTACTAGCTTCTCTACGCCGTCTTTTGCATCTTGGAAGTAGCGATCTGAAGAACCGTTTGATCCTGACATTGCACCCAAACTACCCATACCGCGATACGCTTTATAGTAGCGACCTTGGAACAGCTCAACTTCACCTGGTGCTTCTTCGGTACCAGCCATGAGTGAACCAACCATGATGCACGATGCACCAGCAGCGATTGCTTTTGCCATGTCACCTGAGTAGCGGATACCACCGTCAGCAATCAATGGAATACTGTCTTTTAAGGCGCTAGCAACATTATCAATTGCTGAGATTTGTGGTACACCGATACCTGCGATAATACGCGTGGTACAGATAGAACCAGGGCCGATACCTACTTTTACTGCATCAGCACCTGCGTCACGTAAAGCAATTGCAGCTTCACCTGTTGCGATGTTGCCACCGATTACTTGTACATGCGGGTAGTTTTTCTTGATCCAAGATACTTTATCGATCACGCCTTTTGAGTGACCATGCGCAGTATCAACGACGATAACGTCAACGTCAGCAGCGATTAATGCTTCAACGCGTGCTTGCGTGTCGGCACCTGTACCAACAGCCGCGCCAACACGTAGGCGACCTTGCTCGTCTTTACATGCATTTGGATTGTTTTCAGCTTTGGCAAAATCATTAACAGTAATCAAACCACGCAGGCGGAAATTATCATCAATAACGATGACTTTTTCGATGCGGTGCTCATGCAACAATCTTTTGATATTCTCGTTGCTTTCACCTTCATGCACAGTTACTAGCTGCTCTTTAGGTGTCATAATCTGACTAACTGGCAACGATAAATTGGTCTCAAAACGCCAATCTCTATGGGTAACAATACCCACAACGTTATCTGTGCCTTTTTCGACCACAGGCACACCTGAGATATTGTTATCTTGAGTCAAACGTAGCAATTCACCGATCGTCATCTCTGGATGCACAGTGATAGGATCAACGACGGTACCCGCTTCAAATTTTTTGACACGGCGTACTTGTGTGGCCTGCTTTTCGATATCCATGCTTTTATGCAAAATACCCATGCCACCAAGCTGTGCCATAGTGATAGCCATTTCAGACTCAGTCACCGTATCCATTGCCGCAGAGATTAACGGAAGATTAAGTGTGATATTTTTGGTCAAACGAGTAGACAGATCAGCAGTTTTTGGCAGAACTTCAGAATAGGCTGGTAATAATAAAACGTCATCAAAGGTTAAGGCTTCATCGACAATTCGCAACATACAGACCCCTAGTGGTGGTTATTTTGATGGGTAGGAGCTCAGGGTAAAGCGTATCAATCATTGCAGCTGCATACACAGTGCTGACTCATCGCTAACCACTCAGTTATCCTATAAAAATAACGCCACATTATAACAAATAAGCACCTCACTGACACACTATATTTGTCAGATTATTTTACACAAGTAAGTCTTTATCGATGACAATCATGCTTCAAACCATGAATACCTCGCTTTTAAAGCTATTCAAGTTCGCAAAGCTCATCGCTACTCCCAATTTCTAGTCATCTTTTGTTAACGTAAAGCGCTCTGTAGGTAGATACTTGTTCTGCTGTGCGTGCAGGTAACCAAGCATTTTCTCTCGTATCTCACAGGCCAGCGTCCATGCTTCTATAGGCCCTACCGATGAAACAGCGCCGCGCAGCTGAATAGTATTTTCGGTCACATCAACCACATACATCTCAGGTTCTGTTTTATTATCCCAAAGCTTATTGTCCTTGACCATCGATATAAATGCCTCTCGGATAGCGTCGATATCTGCGCCATAATCGATATACAAAAACACAGGACAGGTCTGATGAACCTCTGTATGCGACCAGTTTTCCACTCGTTCAGTGATTAGCTCACGCATCGGCACGATCAATCGACGCTCGTCCCATGTTTTTAACACGGCATAAGTATAACGCAGGTCTTCGACCGTACTAAAATTGCCATCCATTATCACACTATCACCAATCCGCACTGGCTGCGTCACTGCCACCTGTACACCAGCGATGATATTCCCCAATATCGGCTGTGCTGCAATACCGATAACCACACCTGCAATACCCGCTGAAGTCAGTAACGTCTTGCCAAGGCCTTCCATATTGGCAAATTCACTAAGACCTATCCAGAAACTTCCCAAAATCATCACAAAAATAAACACACGACGGAATATTGATACATAAGTACGGCGACGACGTTCTTTATCAAAATGCTCTGCAGCCAGATTCTCAATCTGCATGTCTTGATAGCGATTGGCAAAAAAGTTAATGATACGAATACCCAACCACATAGTACTAAATACCAGTCCAATCCAAATCAATGGACGCGTAGATGAGGCAACTGCATCTAAATAAGGAAAACCACCTGAAACCAAGGTAAAAACCAGTGAAAAACTGATGGTAAAGGTTAATGGTACTGTTAGCTTGCTAACCAAATCTGCGACGCCATTGGTACTGCCAACATACACGCTGTATTTTTCTTCATCGATATAATGATTGATGATTTTTGCAGTACCTTTACTCAGTAGCCAACCCATCCCCATGGTTAATAAAAAGAACAATATCAGCGCTGAGAATTCCCATAGCGCAATTCCAAAAAACTTTAGCTTTAACCAAGTGGGCAAATAACGCTCGAACTCAGCTGGATGATACTGCTCATAGAGATTATCAATATTGCCTACTGTCTGCGCCGAAAACACCCAAACAGGGGCTTCATCCCCTACTCGTACTCGTTGCAAATAAATAGGAACACGGCGCTCGCGATAATCAATATAGCCAAGCTGAATAGAACGTCTGGCAATACCCATGACACTGCTATTATTACCAAGCGGTGGTTCAATTAAGCCATCGGGACGATCTGGCATATCATCGAATACATATAGCTCCTTTTCAGACAATAAAAAATCCAGTCGTTTTGTGAGATCAAGCGCACGACTACGTTGGCTTTTCTCATCAATCAAGTTCATATTTAGTGCGTAAGCGGCCAAATCATACTGCTGTTTCATTAATGCTGATTGAAAAAACTCTAAGGCTGCAAGCGGTGTTTCTAAGTTAGCTGGCTCAGATAACGGTGGCAACCCAGCATTTAGTTTATCGAGAATATAGTAGCTCTCACTATATTCTCCGGTCAGTGCCGTATCCCCTTGTAGCCTGCCTGCCTGCTCTACTGCGTTACGTTCAGTAGGATCAAAGATCTCTTCAGTAATACCAGAAATACTAACACTTTCATCTTTAAGCGCATTGACTTGCTGAGCGGCATATTCAGAAAAACTATCAGGCTTACTAGGCGTTTGTTTTTCCGGCTCGCTCGTGCTCTGTTCATTTTCACTATTTGCTGCATAAGCGGGTGAATAGATGACACTTATAGCGACAATCAAAAAGCCCAACAATACTTGCAGCACATGGCTTTTAAAACGACTTTTCTCTACATCTACTTGATGATTATCATCTGAGCGCAAAACGGCACAATGATGGTTCATAGGATTGTCTTTAAGTGTATTCATGTTTTCAAAGCCATCAGTCTACAAAAGGAAAGTATAAAAAATATATCGCTGCTGCTTTAACCTAATTCAGTAAGCAAAAAAAAGCCAGCCTAAAGCTGACTTAATTTATTACGAGATTTGTAGCTATTTACCATATAGACGGCAAAAAATTATTTTAAGCGCGGCGCCATGTCGTGCCAGCACGGCTATCTTCGAGCTCAATACCCGCCTCTTTTAATTGCTCACGTATCTCATCAGCACGGGCAAAGTTTTTGTTGGCTTTAGACTCTGCACGTTCGATGATTAAATTATCAATAACGGCATCCGTTAGACCATCTTCTGCCTGATCACCAATCACTGCTTGCAAAAACTGCTGCACTGGCTGCTGTAAAATATTTAATACCTGAGCCAATGCTTTTAGTTGCTGGGCTAATTGCCATGCGGTATCGACGTCTTCCGCTTTAATGGCTTTGTTGATATCACGAGCCAATCCAAATAAGACACTGATAGCCGTCGAGCTATTAAAGTCGTCATTCATCGCCTTGATGAAGTCTTGACCAACCGCGCTATTGTAAGCTTCAGCCACTAAATCTTCATTGATTATGATTGACTGTCCTTTTTGCTGCTCAGCCAATTTTAGTGCATTATACAGTCTACTTAGGCTATTATGCGCTTCATCTAAGGCGCTATCAGAGAAGTTAACTTGGCTGCGATAATGGCTCGATAATAAGAAAAAACGTACCGTCTCGGGTAAGTACTTTGCCATGACATCGCGAATGGTAAAAAAGTTGCCTAATGATTTAGACATTTTTTCGCCATCGACATTGATAAAACCAACATGCATCCAGTTGCGTGCATACTCACAACCAGTCGCTGCCTCAGACTGCGCGATTTCGTTTTCGTGATGCGGGAACTGTAAGTCATGACCACCGCCATGAATATCAAAGGTACTACCTAAGCACTTAGTCGACATCGCTGAGCATTCAATATGCCAGCCTGGACGCCCTTGACCCCATGGTGATGCCCACTGCGGCTCGTCAGGTTTTGCCGCTTTCCATAGTACAAAGTCAAATGGATTACGTTTATCATTTTCAACTTCGACTCGCGAACCTGCCTGCATATCATCCAGATTACGCTTCGATAATTTGCCATAACCGTCAAAGCTATCAACAGCATAGTAGACATCACCATTGTCGCCTGCATACGCGTAGTTGCCAGTGACTAACGTCTCAATCATATCCTGCATATCATCGATATGATCGGTTGCACGTGGCTCAGCATTTGGCATCTCACAACCAAGCGCAGTCGCATCTTCATGCATTGCTTCAATAAAGCGCTGCGTCAATGTACCAATCTCTTCACCGTTTTCAGCAGCACGGGCAATGATTTTATCATCGATATCAGTGATATTACGTACGTAATTCACGTTGTAACCCAAACGTGCCAACCAACGAACGGCCATATCAAAACCGACCATCACTCGCGCATGACCAATATGACAATAGTCATAAACAGTCATGCCGCACACATACATACCAACCTGCCCTGCTTTGAGTGGTACAAACTGACGCTTGCTGCCAGTCAATGAATCGTAAATGGCAAGTTGGGACATCGCATCTGCAAGTGGTGTGGTCATAGTAAAAAAGCCTTGTAACGTAAATAAAATAGAGAAATGGGAAATCTCAGCCGCCGTGTATGAATAAGCCATACCAACGACTGTAACTATAAATCAAGAAAATAAAAAATTCAGACCAAAAAACGTCGTGATATAAAACGTAACCCATTATCTTAGCGAAAACAGGCGTAAAATACTACAATGAGCGTGCAACTAACGCTATTCAATCATAAAAACCGTTAAGGATGTAAAGATGGGCAATCGCTTAAGCAAAATATACACACGTACTGGAGATGACGGCAGCACTGGTATGGCTGATGGCAGCCGCCTTAGTAAAGCGGACGATCTATTTAGCGTCATGGGTGACATCGACGAGCTCAACTCACATATCGGCTTGGTACGTGCGCAATTAAAGCACAATAAAGGGCAATCTATAGAAAAAGAGTTCTCTGAAGCCTTGGTCATCATTCAGCACCTGTTATTCAATATAGGCGGCGAGCTTGCTATGCCAGAGTATGAAGGAGTTAATGCCCCTCATATTGAATGGTTAGAGCAGCAAATAGATATGATGAATGCCACATTGCCACCGCTAAAAGACTTTATTTTGCCGACAGGTTCTATATTGGTGAGTCAATTACACGTGGCGCGTAGTGTATGTCGCCGTGCTGAACGCCAAGCTGTGATCTTGCAGCAGCAGCGTCCACAAGCGATTCGCAGTACTGCCGTCAGCTTTATTAATCGCTTATCTGATTGGTTATTTGTCGCTGCACGCTTTTGTACAGACCCAGAAAAAGTCTCTGAGGTGTTATGGGACAGTCAAGCATTGGAGACGTTCACTGACAGTCAATAATACAAACTAAGTATTTGACAATAAATAGCTTAAACACAAAAAACCCCGCGACATGATTGTTGCGGGGTTTTTATTATTGAGCGATAACAATTCGGTTTACTGGATATCGCTACCTCTTATTACAATGACCAATTAATAAGTCGCGCTGTTGTCTTCAATGATGACCATATCAATGGTTTCATCTTTAGGTACGGCTTTTGGTGTTGCAGGCTTGCTAGGCTCGGCAGCAGCTGCTTGGGTGTTTGCAGTCGAACTGTTCTGACTTTCAGCAGGTTTGTTGATGGTTGGCGGCGGCGTAGGTTCAGTTGGACGAATTGGCTCAACTGGCGTTACGGTTCTTGGCTGACGGATTGGCTCAACTGGCGTTACAGTTCGTGGCTGACGGATTGGGGCTGTTTGAGTCGTATCGTTGTTCTGTGTTGCACGGCGCTCAGCAGCACGTTGGGCACGTTGCTCATCCATTGCAGTTTTAAAGACAGAACCTGCCATCACATCTGCAACAACAGTAATCAAAGCAGGTTGACCTGCAATACGCGTACGCACTTGACCGCCTTGGGTACCGACGATGTAAGTGAAAGCGTCATCAACGAGCATATTGTTATTGATACGGATATTGTCTTGCGCTAAACGTGATTGTAGACTTGGCTGATTATTGGCCGCTTGTACCTGACTGGCTTGATACAAGTCTTCACTTGGTAGCGTCATGCTGACACTTGCTTGACAAGTGGTCATGCCGTTCTCATTGGCTTGTTGCAAGATAGCAGCGTTTTGAACGTCAATGACAACGCCATTGGTTTTTTCGCTAACCACACCGTTTGCTAAACTGATTTCAGCATCATTTGCATAATTGGCAGCCAATGACTGTGCTTGTTGGCTGAGCGTATTCTTTAGAGCTGACTTAAGGCGATCTTGCACCATAGGATCATCACAACTGATCGCAGGCGCAACGCTATTTTCAGCATCGACCGTCTCTTGTTCTGTTAGCTCTGCCTGCTCAGTAGTGTCTTCTTTATCTGAGCGATCACAGCCTGCAAGCGCCAAACCACATACCAATCCAATCCCAGCAACTTTATGCCACTTGCTCAAACTTATATTTGCTACGCTCATACTAACTCTACTCCCAATTTACAGGTTCGTACCGCCACTGACTGACAGTGTTCAACATTCAAATCGCAACGCTAGCTGCTACAGATATGAAAACCACATCATTATACGGTGTTTAAATCAAATGGTCATTAGTGTAGCCCATGGATATACAAATAGTGCCCCTCATTGTGGAAAAAACCTGCATTTGGTTGCAAAAACATAACAAACATTCGCAGATTTGGACTCTAAAAAGTCATATTTAAAAAAGTACGGATTGCATCGCAGTTTTTGTTAGACGTCGTTGATATGACGCTATATGATTGGGCATAAAAACCATCAATAATCGGTGCATATGATAAATTTTAGAGATACGTTGTTATTAGGTCATCGAGGCGCACGCGGTGAGGCGTTAGAAAATACCTTTTCAGGCTTTCAATACTCTCAAAACCTCAAGTCAAGAGGCTTAGCAGGCATAGAATTTGATATACAACTAAACGCTGACGGTCACTTAATCGTATTCCATGATGACGATCTAGAGCGTATGTGCGGTCGGCAATCACGTATTGATCAGTTAAAACTGACTGAGATTCAGTGCCAATTGCAGTTTGGCCAACCTATTATGACATTGGCGAGCATGGCACCTGCGCTTAGCGGGTTTAACGTTATTGAGCTTGAAATTAAGACGCATAGCCGTACCAACTACGCGGTGTTGATTGCAGCGCTTCGGCAGGCATTTATTAATACACCTCTTGCCAGCTTACCAGTTGTGTTGACGAGCTTCGATGTCGAGTTACACAACCGTTTGCAACGTCACAGACTATTATCTCATATGCCTCGCGGCTTGCTTATTCGTACGCCAGAAGCGTTGGCAAGCGCGACCAATACCGCATTGCAACTTGGCTGTATTCAACTGGGCATTCATTATCCGCTTTTGACCCAAGCTGTCATCAAGCATAGCCACCGTTATGGATTGCCCGTAAGTGCTTGGACGGTTAATGATATTCCCACCATTGAGAAACTCATAAAATGGCAGACCGATGTCATCATTACGGATTTTCCAAGTCATTTGCTGTTGCCTTAATTGACTTATCCGTACTTTTTTGATATTTAATCAGTTTTTCGTTAAACGCATTCTTTCCTACATATCTACCCTCCTTGTTACACTTCTCCTTCATGTCTGATAAGTCACTCATATTTTTGACCAATACATTCTATAATCCATACAAGTTATTGTTATTTAGCAATATTTTTATAGTGTATAAGTGTTCACTTTACACGCATTTTAAGGTACTATGGTGGCTTAAATTAATACCGTTAGGGATATTATATGATTGCAAAAAAAGCACTTGGCTTACCGCTTAAAGGCTTACGTTTCGCTATCAAATCTGGTGACACGCTTGTAAAGACCGCCAGCACTCAAGTAACGCGTTTTAAAACTCGTTTTGATGAGAAAAAAGCGCAAATGGCGCTTGATGAGCAGCCTGTTGCCAAACGCAATTATGCGAAAGCTTCTGAGCAAGCGGATCTTTCTGCGCAAGAGCAAAGCATTGATATGCGCGAGTTTGAATTTACCAAAGCACCGATCAACTGGATTCCAGCGACTATTTTGGTAGCGACGCCGATTGCTGCTGCTATCATTACGCCATGGTACTTGTTCACTCATCAAGTGAGCGCACCTGTTTGGGGTGTATTTGGTGCCTTTATGGTATGGACTGGTATCAGTATTACGGCAGGTTACCATCGTCTAATGGCGCATCGTGCTTATAAGGCGCATCCAATTGTCAGAAACTTTTTATTGCTTGGTTCTACCCTAGCGGTACAGGGTTCTGCGTTTGACTGGGTTTCTGGACATCGTACTCATCATCGTCATGTAGATGATCGTTTAGATGACCCGTATTCAGCACAGCGTGGATTCTGGTTCAGTCATATTGGCTGGATGCTACGTAACTACCCTAGCGGCAAGTTCGACTACAAAAACATTCCTGATTTGACTAAAGATAGAGTCTTACAGATTCAGCATAAATACTACGGTTTATGGGTAGTTGCCATGAACGTTGGTATGGTTGCCGCTATCGGTTGGTTGCTTGGGGATGTTTGGGGTACGTTGGTTATTGCAGGCCTACTACGTTTGGTATTGACGCATCACTTTACGTTCTTTATCAACTCGTTCTGTCATATGTTTGGTACACGTCCTTATACGGATACCAACAGTGCTCGTGATAACTTCTTCTTGGCTATCTTTACGTGGGGTGAGGGTTATCATAACTACCATCACTTCTTCCAATACGACTATCGTAATGGCGTGAAATGGTGGCAATATGACCCAACCAAATGGTTAATTGCTGGTTTATCAAAACTTGGTTTAACCTCTGAGCTGCGTACTGTTGATGATACGACTATCAAACATGCAGAAGTACAAATGCAGTTTAAGAAGGCTCAGCAGCAAATCGATACAGCAGCAGTAAGTGGCATTGATCTTCCTCATGCGATGAAGAGCTTCCAAGACCGTATTAAGTTTGAATATGATGCCTTTACGCAGACTGTTGAAGAATGGCAAGCGCTAAAAGCAAAAACTATCGAGCTTAAGAAAACAGAGTTTGCTGATCGTTTGCATGAAGTTGATGATAAGTTAAAGCATGATTATGCCAAAATCGAACAGAAAATCCTTGAGCATAACAGCAATCTAAAAACTGCCTTCCGCTCTATCGGTGCAAACGAAAAAGCGGCTTAATTAATCTCTGATTTGTTTTATAATTTTGAAGCTTCTCCATCCCCCTATCCGTCCTAGATAGGGGGATTTTTTTGCTTATAATTTATCGCTTATGTCATTCCAGCTACTTCTAATAATTTTATTATCATAATAAATGGTCAAATACATCGGCTAAACTGTGACGACCTGTAATCTAAAAACAATAAAAATCTCGTCCACTAGAATCAATTGATTGAGGACAGATAATTTTATTTTTTGGATAGATATTACAAGAGACGGACAGAGTGCAACGATGACATATGAGAGCTATGCTATAGTGACATTCTCACTTTTATATTTTAATGGAAACGGCCTGTATGCGTTATCAAAACACTTACGTCAACCTAGACACGCGCCTTTATCATGAGCAGCCACCGACGCCACTAGACAATCCTCGTGCCGGTCACTTCAATACCCAAGTTGCACAGCAGCTTGGCTGGATAGAAGATAAAGAGTTGATGACCAACTGGGTTGAGATCGTAAGTGGCCAATACGTGCCAGCGAGTTTTAAACCATTAGCCATGGCGTATGCAGGTCATCAGTTTGGACAATGGGCAGGACAGTTGGGCGATGGGCGCGGATTACTCATGGCACAAGTACTTGATAATGATGATCAACCACAAGACTTGCACCTCAAAGGAGTTGGTCTCACACCTTACTCACGCATGGGTGATGGACGCGCGGTGCTGCGCAGTACCATTCGAGAGTATCTCTGTGGTCATGCACTCACAAAGCTTGGCATACCATCGTCTAATGCCTTAGGTTTTGTGGTCTCTGATACACGGGTGCGCCGTGAGCGCATCGAAACAGGTGCGGCATTGATGCGTGTCGCTGACAGCCATATCCGCCTTGGTCATGTTGAATGGATTGCAAGCTTTGCACCTGACCTGCTCGATACATTTACTGATTATATGATTGATACTTATTATCCAGAGTACCGTGATAGCGACGCACCTGTAGCGGCATTTTTGACAGCAGTCGTTGAGCGCACAGCTCGGATGATTGCGGACTGGCAATTGATTGGTTTTGCACATGGTGTGATGAATACAGACAATCTCTCTATCACGGGTAGCACGCTGGACTTCGGGCCGTTTGGCTTTATGGAGCGCTTCAATCCTGCATGGATTAATAATCACTCTGACCATACGGGTCGTTATGCTTATCAGAATCAACCTGCTATCGGACATTGGAACCTAAACGTTTGGCTGCCACACTTTATGCGCCTAGAAGGCGTTACACGTGAGACGCTCGCTGATTGTTTAGCGCCTTATGAAGCAACCTTTATGCAGCACTATCAGCAAGGTCTGTGCCGTAAGCTTGGCTTACCGCATCAAAGAGAAAGCCTCGGCTTGGCCTTTGAATGGTTGACGCTATTAGAAGACAACTTGCTCGACTATACCAATAGCTTTCGCGCCCTACTCGGTTTGGTCGCACCAGCAGATCATCCTTATGAGCAAAAGCTGTTGGCTACTATGACCACTGAATTAAGCAGCGATGCGCAACAAGTATGGCAAGACTGGTCAGCACGTTATCTGGCACAGATTGAGCAGCTACCACTTGAGCAGGCAGTCAACGACATGCAGACCAACAATCCTGTTTATGTCCTTCGTAATAGCATGGCGCAGCGTGCAATTACTGCCGCAGACCAAGGTCAGTTTGAAGAAGTTGATCGAGTGTTTCGCTTATTAGCCAATCCTTATAGCGTGCAAGATATCGCTAATGATTTAGATAGCAGTGCGCCTGCACCGGATACACCGCAAGTGCCTATTAGTTGCTCGTCTTAGTAGCTGCTCATCTTAGTAGTTGCCCGTCTTAACACCTTTCAATTCTGTAATATTTTGAAATATTATGAAATTAAGGTTGATATTTAGACGCATTTTTTGGCATTATCAACGAGATAAATAACGAATATCATTTTATTATATTATTCGCACAATTCACCGTTGTTGACTAGGCAGTGAATTGGCAATAATGCTAGAATGAATATTTTAGCTAGTTTGCTTTTTTGACCTGATCTTTGATCGTCGACCATGATTCTGATGGTCGTGAGTCGTTTAACGTTTTTAACCCTTTCAGTTATTATCATTCAATGATTTTTGGAGGGTTAGACGTTGTTTTTTATCACCATTTAATTTATTCCAATTTATTCCAACCATGGCAATTATTATGAATGACGATACCACTTCGAATACGGATAACCTCAGTACAGAAAAAGAGCAGTTTGAACAAGCTGCCTTACATTACCATGAGTTTCCACGCCCAGGTAAAATTTCGGTAACTCCTACTAAGCAGCTAGCCAACCAACGTGATTTAGCACTCGCCTACTCTCCAGGCGTTGCTGTACCTTGTCTTGAGATCCAAAGAGATCCAAAACTTGCGTCCAAATACACGGCACGTAACAACCTAGTTGGTGTTATCACTAACGGTACTGCTGTATTGGGTCTAGGTAATATCGGTCCATTGGCATCGAAGCCAGTTATGGAAGGTAAAGGCGTTCTATTTAAGAAGTTCGCAGGTATCGACGTTTTTGATATTGAAATTGCTCAAAATGATCCAGACAAATTTATCGAAGCGGTTGCCTCGCTTGAGCCTACCTTTGGTGGTATCAACTTAGAAGACATCAAAGCACCAGAATGTTTCAAAATCGAGCGCGTATTACGTGAGCGCATGAACATTCCTGTGTTCCATGATGATCAACATGGGACGTCAATCATTGTTGCTGCAGCCATGCTAAATGCTTTGTTGATTACTGGCAAAAAAATCGAAGAGATTAAAATTGTTTGTTCAGGCGCAGGCGCAGCAGCCATTTCTTGCCTAGATATCATCTGCGCACTTGGCGTTAATAAGAACAACATTATTGTTTCAGATTCACGCGGTATCATCAGTACTAGCCGTGAAAACCTTGATGAAACCAAACAGCGTTATGCTCGTGATATCACGGCTACTTCTATCGAAGAAGTCATGGACGATGTCGATATGTTCCTAGGCTTATCAATGCCAGGTACACTATCAGAAGATATGGTTCGCCGTATGGCAAAAGACCCTATCGTCTTTGCACTTGCCAACCCAACACCTGAAATCATGCCAGAATTGGCCCATGCGGTACGTCCAGACGTCATCATGGCAACTGGTCGTTCAGACTATCCAAACCAAGTAAACAACGCGCTATGTTTCCCGTATATCTTCCGCGGCGCATTGGATGTTGGTGCAACCACTGTTAACGAAGAGATGAAAGTTGCCTGCGTAAAAGCAATCGCTGCGATGGCACACGTTGAAGCTACTCCAACTACTAGCGCTAGAAACATCGAAAAGATGCAGAGCTTTGGTCGTGACTACTTAATTCCAGGCCCTCTAGAGCCAAATCTAATCATTGAAATCGCATCAGCTGTGGCCAAAGCAGCGATGGATTCAGGCGTTGCCACGCTACCTATCGATGACATGCAAGCCTATCGTCAGCGTCTGTCTGAGTTTGTTTATAACTCTGCGTTTGTGATGAAGCCAATCTTTGCTCGTGCTAAAGCCGATCCAAAACGTATTGTGTACTGTGAAGGTGAAGACAACAACATCTTGCTTGCTGTGCAAGTCGTCGTTGATGAGAAGCTAGCACAACCTATCTTGGTTGGTCGCCCTTCAGTTATCGAAGCCAATATCAAAAAGCTAGGCCTACGTCTAAAAGCTGGCGAGAACATTACCATCGTCAACGTTGATGATGATCCTCGCTACAAAGACTACTGGCAGGGCTACTACGAGAAGAACAAACGCCGCGGTGTAAGCATTGAGCTTGCGCGTCGTGATGTTCGCCGTAAGACGACTTTGATTGGTTCTTTGCTGGTCGAAAACGGTGCAGCAGATGGCATGGTATGTGGTACCTTTGGCCATTACCAATTGCATCTAAAATACGTTGAAAGCGTCATTGGCAAAAAACAAGGTATGAACGACTTCTATGCAATGAATGCGGTACTCATGCAAGATCGTAATATCTTTATCGCCGATACCTATGTCCATGAAGACCCAACGGCTGAACAATTGGCTGAAATGACTGTCCTGGCAACGGATCAGTTACGTCGCTTTGGTATCACGCCACGCGTCGCGCTAGTGTCTCATTCTAATTTTGGTGCTTCAGATCGTGCCAGCGCTGTCAAAATGCGTAAGGTTCATGAGCTATTGACCAATATGAACGTCGACTTTGAGTTTGAAGGCGAAATGCAAGGTGATGCCGCGCTTAACGAAAATATTCGTCTAAACGATATGCCATCAAGCCCATTGAAAGGTGCAGCGAACCTGCTTATCTTGCCAACCCTTGATGCCTCAAACATCGCTTTCAACCTGCTTAAAACAGCGACTGGCAGTGCTTCTATTGGCCCTATCCTATTAGGTACTAATAAGCCGGTACACATTTTGACGCCATCAGCGACAGCACGTGGTATCGTCAATATGACTGCATTGACCGTCACTGAAGCGCAAGACCTAGAAAACGAAAAATAGTCATATATCATACCCAGTATGAATGCACTGTAGTCGGTTCAAGTTAATTTGGATGCAAGGAAGCCGAGTGAAAGTACTACAAATAGTAGACTGAGCGAGGCTGACACCCTACCCAATTTATAAAGGATTGACCATATTAAGAAGGGCTCTGTCATCCATTGACAGAGCCCTTCTGCTATACTAAAACCAGTCAATGCAACTTATAAAGCATTGGCTGTTTTTTTGATTTATAGAAATTGGGCTAGTGATATAAAGCTCAATAATAATAAGAGGCTTTTATGCAAATTTACCTTGTGGGCGGCGCTGTACGCGATCGACTGCTTAAGCGTCCTATCAAGGACAAGGACTTTGTCGTCGTTGGCGCTACTGTTACAGAGATGATTGATGCTGGGTTTCAACAAGTGGGCGCTGACTTTCCTGTGTTTTTGCATCCGACCAGTCATGAAGAGTATGCGTTGGCACGTACAGAGCGCAAGCAAGGCTCAGGCTACAAAGGTTTTAGCGTACATGCCAGCCCTGATATTAGTCTAGAGGATGATTTGCGCCGTCGTGATTTAACCATCAACGCGATGGCAATCGAAGTTACCAGCTTAACCGATGATACCCCTATTGACGGACAGGTCATCGACTACTATGGCGGACTGCAAGACTTAGAAAGCAAGACATTACGTCATGTATCTAATGCTTTTAGCGAAGACCCATTACGTGTACTTCGAACAGTGCGTTTCTATAGCCGTTACTACGATTTGGGGTTCAGCATCGCGGATGACACTTTAACACTGATGCGTCAATTGGTCGATACAGGAGAGCTGGCTCATTTGAGTGCCGAGCGTATCTGGCAAGAATCAAGCCGTGCGACTATGCAACTATCACCGCAAGTCTATTGGCAAAAACTGTTTGAAATTGGTGCATTCATAGAGTATTTCGCGCCTTTGCATCATGCTTGGGACAATGTCCAAATAAGAGAAACAGTGCAGACTGCGTTATACTTTGCAGGACAGATGCGTTTGAATTTATCACAGCGTTGGGCGCTACTAATGACTAGCCTGTCTTCATCATTATTTAATAGCGAAAACTCTGAGTCTACCTCTAACGTATCAACCGCTATAAAAAATATTAGCGGTATCGGTAATAAAGCCAAAGTCCCAAAAGCACATACTCAGTTCGCGACTTTATTCGTTCAGCAAGCTGAAAAACTAAGCACAATAAACAACCTAAATGCGGCTGAAAAAATTGATCTAATCCAAGCCTGCGGTGCGCATAAAGAGCCTGACAAGCTCTCTCAACTGCTAGTGTGCAGTCATGTGTTACAGCTAGCAACACAGCATTGCCAAATGATGTTGGCACTAAACAGCTTTCACGCTGTCAGCATGACTGACATTGCGCCAGATCTCAAAGGCCCCGCTATTGGTGCAGCCTTACGCCAAAGCAGGATTGAACACTTGCAAGTACAATAACGATATAGACAAGGGCCCTAGAGAAAAAAGTAGTATTGCTATGAACCAAGAACTTAATGCCTACCAAGCAGAAAATATGAATAACCAAGCGCCAGTGATGCTTGTCACAGGTAGTGCTAGGCGCATTGGAGCGGCTATTGTTAAAGCGGCTCATAGGCAAGGTTACCGCGTCATTATTCATTGTCATCGTAGTGAACAAGACGCTAATGACTTGGCTGACCATCTGAACGACATCCGTGCTAATAGTGCAAAAGTTATCGTTGCTGATTTAACGATAGTCAACGATGGTATGGCTTTAGATAGCTTCGTTAAAAGTATCGTAGAGGCGTTTGAACAGCTTGATGTACTGGTGCATAATGCTTCGCGGTTTTATCCTAGCCCACTCGGTAGTATCAATCATGCACAGTGGGATGAGTTGCTTTTGACCAACGCGAAAGCCCCTTTATTACTAAGCCAAGCCCTACTACCTTATCTGAAGCAACAACAAGGCTGTATTGTCAGTTTATTGGACATACACGCGCATGATAGACCGTTTAACAACTATACTGTCTATAACATGGCAAAGGCTGCGCATCGAATGATGGTACAGTCGCTAGCGTTAGAGATGGCGCCAGAAGTACGGGTCAACGGGGTTGCTCCTGGGGTCAACATTTTACCTGACCCTACTAGTGACCAAGCTATTGATAACGAGCAACAGAAAAGTATCATCGATGCTATCCCTATGCGGCGAATAGGCCAACCTGATGAGATTGCTCATAGTGTGCTGTATCTTGTGCAGGCAAATTATGTCACAGGAGAGATCATCACTGTGGATGGAGGTCGTAGTCTAACCATAGCTGGTGGTCACCTGTAATACAAAAATACGGCTCAATAAAAAATATCTTGATTACTGCCTATCTTTTACTTGAAAAATTAAAAAAATCAGGTATCATTGTGCGTCTAACGTTAGGGCCCATAGCTCAGTTGGTTAGAGCAGAGGACTCATAATCCTTTGGTCGTAGGTTCAAGTCCTACTGGGCCCACCACATATAAGCTATACCATTAAAGACTTTCAAGCAATTGAAGGTCTTTTTTATTGTCTGCTATTTTCCGTCAGCATGTAAAAAGTAATCAAATAGTAATCGTTGTTGAGACTTTTAAAATGGATCAGACCAAATTCCAGGCGCAAAAAACGCCCCGCCAATTAAGGCAGGGCTTATATATTTTTACTTTGGGTATTTTGACCACGGTAATTGATAATGTGGCCCATCTTTAAATTTTGACCAATCGCCGCCCCATTCAATCGAAACGCCTACATCTTTGGCAGCTTGTTTCATTACCGCAGCTAATGGATGATAGTACTTCCAATCCCACGAAACTTTGCCGTCTTCATCAAGTGCAATTAGGTCTACAGCGTGCCCAGTTAAGTGACGGCTATTCATTGTCGTGGTAGCACCTTGCTGATATAACTCTTTTTGCCGTGTAATTGAGCGCAGACCTTCGCCTACACTAAAATCGATAGTCGTAATCTCGATAGCTCGTTCAACGATTTTTACTAAATCAGGATGCAAGCCCTTTAGTCGATTTAGTGATTTTTCGGACAAACTGTACTTACCTGTCGACTCAACTGGTTTGTCTTCATCGTTCACCGCGTCTTTGTCGCTATGCGCTTGGCAGTGTGTGGCCGCTTCAGCCATTGCATAAAAACCCGCGTGCGATTGATTGCCCCATGTACCATCAACTTCACCACCATAAAATCCATGTAGTTTCATAGTCGCTTGTAGGTTTTTGATTGTAGATTCTTGCATATATCTCACCTTATTTTAGACATTAAAAAAGCCCCAAATTTGGGGCCGTACTTAATGCTGATTGTTACTTGCCAAAAATCGCAAACGCTGCATCTTTGATCTCTTTGATTACCTCGGCAATCGTCTTGCCCTGCCATAAGGCTATGGCTTGATAAACAATACCTATAGCCAACATGCCAAAAACAGCCCAAACGAGCATGATTGCGCCTTGTGTCATAACGCTATAATCTTGATAGCCCATAAACTCGATATGAGCTGCCCCGCCAAACAGCGAGATTGTGACAGCAATAGTAAATTTGATTATCACTGACATATTTACTTGTATCTTGCCGTCTTTGCCGATGTCGCCTGACAGCATCAATCCAAATATTGCACCGATGACAGCTGCGAATACTTTCGGAAGGAATACCATTAGCTTTAGTATGATTAGTTCTAAAAATGGTGTGTTCTGTGGCATACCGCCCCCTAATTTTAGATAATAAAAAAGCACCCGAAGGTGCTTATGACTTGAAAATATATTTCTATTTAAATATTTTCATTATAGGTTTAGATAATCGAGCGATAACTCTCCCAAAAAACTGTTCTTTTAAAATAATACAAGTGGCCAGGGATAATACAAAACATACTATTAGCATTAAACAATCCGGTTGAGAGAAATAAACGTACTTGGAGCTTAAAATAACAACAAAGCCATGAAACAAATAAATTGATAAGCTTCTTTTCCCAAATATTTCAAAGAAACTTGGCAGTACTTTCGACAATCTCATTACAGATAAAATAGATAATATTGATGTTGCCAATAAGCTAATTTTTATGAAAATTCCAAAAACGACACTGTCATAATAATCATTAATATTTGCTACACCAAACAACCAAGAAGGTTGCATATCAATAAAATAACTCGCTATTCCAAGTGCAATTAATACCGCTATCGAAATGATAACTGCATACCATTTTTCAAATAAAGCACTGTATATCTTCTTACCGTATAAAACACCAAGAATGAAAAATGGTAAGAACGATAAAGTTCGACCTATTGAATAGGGGTAGTTATCTGTCTCAACTAATCCTATATAAATAGCCAAACATACCGAAATAAATAAAACTTGCTTTTGTCTGATGAGAATGGGCGTAATTAAGCAATAGATACTTAATGTGAACATAAACCACATTATCCAATATGGCGTACTCAACCATCTAGAAACATCACCACCATTAACAATATAATCAAATATAATATAAAGAAACTGAAAGGCTAAAAAAATAGAAAAATATCTATAAGAACTTTCTTTCCACTTTTCTATATTAAAAAACATACCTGAAATAAAAATAAAAGCAGGCATATGAATAGCATAGATAAATTTCAATAAAGAACTAGATAGATCGCCATGCCACCCCATATATTTTTCTAAAAAGTGTCCAAATACAACTAAGAATATTAACAACCCTTTTATCTTGTCAATATTAGAATTTCTTCCAATTTTATGCATTTGAGTACTCATTATTGATAACTTTCTTACTCTACAAGAGATGCCATCCAATTTTCAATATTTATTTTTTTAAATAGTTAGTTAATCAAATACGTCACCAGCCAAACTCCTCAAATTTTAGATAATAAAAAACCACTCAATGAGTGGCTAGTAACCTGCGATTGCTTTACTGTCTTGTAGTTGTTGCAGTAGAGCTGTAAGCGATGCTTCTTGGCTCTCTGGCATACTCATCGATGCCGTTGCACCGCCAAGTTTGAAGTTAACATTAATTGTTTTGCTTGAGCTTGGCTGACTATCATAACGATTGTACTCTTGCGTTGTGATTTGAGCCGTCGCTGTCCTTGCCACTTCGTAGTTGTCACGCTGACGATCTACTTGACGTGCTTTTTCAGCAATTTCAGCCAAGTACACTGAAGCAGACTTATAGCGATTAATATCAGCAGCCGTTAGCATCTGGCCGTCACTAAAACCTTGCAGCTCACCAAAGTTCAAAGCACCGCTTGATGTGCCCTGCTTGGCGTACAGCTTACGCGCTTCCTCGATAGCTGATTCCTCAGACAAGCCCTGCGACTTCAAGAAGTTCTCAACACCAAGCCTTGTGCCAAACTGGTTGCCCTCGATGGGTGCATCCTCAGTGCCATATTGCCGTAAGTTCCTAAGTGTCTCGTCAGCGTTTTTAAGCTCCTGAGCTTCTTTGACTGACTTAATTTTCTGCTGCAACTTATCGTAAGCTGATGACGCCTCATTTGCGGCGCGTACCATGGCATTACCTGCACCGCCGGCACTACTAGATATGCCATCGTAAGCTGTACGAATGTTATTGACTGAGCGCGTGACATTATCGTTTGCACTAACTGCCCGACCTGCCTTTTCGACCACTACGCGCCCGTTTTCGTCAACTTCAACCGTGTACCCTTTGGCTGCTGCTTGCGCTCGAGTAAAGCTATCAATAACCCCGCCATTTGCTGCGATGTTGGCCTTAGCTGTTTTTGTAAAGACTTCTTCTTGCTGCTGCGCTGTCAGCTCGCCTTGTTTCATAACGAGGCTATAAGACTCTGTGTAGGCTTGAGCGTCTTTGGCTAATTCCTCACGAGTCTTTAATCCCAAGAAGCCGTATGCCTCAGTCACACCATTGATGCCGTCCTTGAGTATGTCAACTCGGTTTTTTACTCCCTCTAAGCCGTCGGCAAGTTCTTGACCTGTGATTTTCCCTTCTTTGTAAAGCTCATTCCATGTGAGAGTGAGGTTTTCTATCTCAGCGGTATTGGATGCCTTGTTGGACATTTCGGTTAGCGCGTTAATTACTGCGCCACCTGCGTCATAACCCGCTTTTTCCAAGTCGTCGTAGCCATCTACTAACTCATCAAGCCCTTCTTTGGATTTAATAAATCCTGCGGACAGACCTACACCTGCTGCCCCTGCTAGCTTGTCGATCTCATCTTTAGTACGACCACTAGCAACCGTTGACTTATCAAGCTGTGTGACTATCGCACCACCTGTCTCATTAGCCTGTATTGCAAGCCCCTGTAATGCTGCCGTTTTTTCAAGCTCAGATGTCACAATTCCGCCATTGTCGGCCATTGTTTTTGCAGCATATCTTGCAAAGTTGCTTTCAATCTCTTTGTAGCGCTCATTGGCAAGGTTGATACCAAACGCCATATCTTCACCAGATATTTTGCCTTGGCTACCAAGTGCACTAAGAGACGATATAATGTCGTCAACTGCGCCAATGGTTTGTGCTTTTGGTACTGCGTCCGTCAGCGATTCACGCATTGATGTACCAGAAACTTGCGCTTTAAGTGCTACTTCAGCAAAGCTCTGACCAACGCCAAGATAAGCAGCCTGTACGCCTTTAGATGACTCAACAATCACATCGTTTGTATCACTGATTGACGCCTGCAACCCTTGTCCCGCTAATTCAAGCCGCATATCATCAGTGATAATCATGTTATTGGCTTCAATCTTAGCTTTTGCGACTTTAATATATTGTTCTTCCATCGCTGCTGCTGATATATCGCCCTTAGCAACCATCTCATCGTAATTTTTAACGACTTCCACCACGGTTTCATCAAGTCTGTCTTGGGCTGTCTTATTCATCTCAGCCCATGCTTCGCCAGACTTAGATTTAAAGTCCATCATCTTTTGTTCTGATCGTGCGTATAGCTCTTCTTGTTTGGCGATTAATGCTTCGCCCATTGTCGAGGTTTCACCGTTGAGCTTAGCAATACCGATCAACACGCTACCAATAATGCCGCTGATTGTGCCAAAAACACTGTCAGCTGCGATTGATAGACCGCGTATGCCGTCAATCGCTACCCCTGTAGTTACTGCAAACTGCTGCATAAGCTTGGTGATTAAGCCGACATCATTACCCGCTGCAACCGTACCGTTAATGATCGAGGTTAAGTCACTAAACGCGCCGTAAATGTCTTTAACGAGAGTAAATAACGCGGCGGACTGCTCTAATACAAAATCAAACGACTGACCAAGGGCTGCCATTGTCGCAGGGTCGATATTATCAATAGCATCGCTAATGTACTGTATGCCCTGAGCCAATCGACCAGATTGATTGACCGTTTCATTTAAGCTGCCAACGAGTTCAAACACCGTCGTTTTCATGTTCTGAACGGAGTTTGCAAAAGTCGTTGGTAGTGTCGCAAATTCATCATTAATGGTTTGCGTTTGTGAGCGTACCGCATCAATGACCACCTCACTTGTCAGCTTACCTTCAGCGGCCATTGCTCGCAGTTCGCCTTTGGTCACTCCTAGACCGTCAGCCATTGCCGTGGCCAAGCGCGGCGCTTGCTCCATAATGGAGTTAAACTCTTCACCGCGCACTACGCCTGATTGCAAGCCCTGTACTAGCTGAATGATTGCAGCGTCCGCACTGGCGGCACTACCACCTGATAGTTTGATCGCTTCATTGATTGTCTTGGTGACTGACAGTATTTCGCCTTGTGCCAAGCCTAACGACTCAGAAGCTTGTGTGATACGTGCGAAAAGCTCCCCTGTGTTTTCAATGCTGGTGAAGGTTTCTTTTGCGATATCGGTCACACCTTGAAAGCCTGTGACGAATGCTGCGCCTTCACCTGTTGCCAGTTTTACTTTAGCTTCTAACGTGACGAACGCATCTGACATCTCGATAATTTCAGCCGCACCAATACCAATGCCAGCTGCCGCCAATAGCCCTGTTAATCCGCTCATGGCTGTTCTGAGCTTACCAACGTTGCCGCTAAAGCTGTTTGTACTAACATCCGTGCGTCTTATTGTGTCATCAACGCCGTTAAGCTCATTCTCAAGCCGTCTGATCTGCTCCTCGGCTGCGCGTGTTGCTCGTTCAATCTCCGCCGCTGGTCTTCCGCTGTTCTGTTGAAAGTTGACCAGTGTGCGGTTGATTTGGTCAATCTCACCGCGGATAGTTTCAGGTACTCGTATGTTAGCCATACGATATAAGGCATTGCGTGCATTGTCTGCGGTTGTGCTTGCTCTATTCATAGCGCCCGAAAGCTCGTTAGCAAGACTGACACTAGCACTACGAGCCTGATTTAGCTCTTGCTCTAATCGATTGACATTAGCCGCTGCTTGTTCAATATCTTCAGGACTTGCACTTGTCTGGCTTAGTCTTAATGCTTCAGACCTTGCTACTTCCAGCTGTCTGCCAAGCCTTGTAACTTGCAGTGCTGATGCTTCCATGGCCTGTTCAATTTGGTCGCCTGATATGTTGGCACCTGCGCCCATCTGTCTTAACTGGTCAGCTGTGGCTTGTAGCTCGCTAGTCAAACGGCTAGAGTCAACATTGGCAAGCCCTGCTAGCATTGTAGATGCTCGCTCGGTATCAGTATTCATCTGCTGTACGTTGCGCTGTACTGACTGCGCGTATTGCGTAAACTTATCGCGCGCACTATCAATACCACGGTTAAACTGCTCATTGAGCACGCGCAACTGCACGTTAAAATCTAAATCACCTGCCATATGGTGCACCTCAAATTATGGGCATAAAAAAAGCCCACTAATTAAAGTGAGCTTGTTGATTTATTCGTTTTATTATTTAAAGGCGCTTGCCCTATCAGGCTTTGGCAGCTTGCCATCTTTAATATGACGTTCGCTAATGTGGTAGCGGTTTAAACTATCGCAGTCGATAAAGACGACTGGTGTTTTACCTGCCTTGCTTTTATTCTCTGACAGTCCAGCATAGTGAGGCGCTTCGTTGGGCGCTTTTCTGCCAACCAAATGCACTGCTTTATCTAGCAATTGATTAATGCGCTCAAAACCATCATCGCCCCATACTTCATGAGCTTTCGGCCATTCTTTTAGCGTCATGTAATTTATATCAGGTGATATTTTTTCTACCTCAGTTTTCATGACCTGTTCCTTTTAATTTATAATAAAAACCCACCGATTAAATGGCGGGTGTTTAACGTAGTTACAAACTATCTATATTTAGTTTCATTCTATCTGCCTCGTAACCTCTGAGGTTAAATTCAGACTCAACATTGTCACTAAGACCAATAATAGGCAGTGTTATTACTGCTGAATTGGATTTTGTAAATTTATCAAATAAATCTTTACCTACTTCTGCGCTAACGGGCACCAAAACCTCATCAAGAGTGCTGTACTGCATCAAATAACTTTGCCTGTTACTATTAAATTTTATAGGTATCTGGCACGTTGGCACACAAGCCACTGCTGATCCCGCAAATATCTTTATCGATTCCGATACAGTGCCAGGTAATAGTCGTTGTCTTTCAGCAATAATAAATGGCCTTGCATTTAATCCACTAACTTCAGGATCAGGATATGTGTTTATCGCATTATTTTCCGCTTTCGCATTGAACACCTCACCCGCGCTATTATCAACTGACGAATAACGCCATTCCCCATCTTCTTTAGAACCACCAGAGCCTATAGTGCCGCCTGCGCCAATAGTACCGCCACCACCATTGCTTACTTGCGGTGGCAAGCTGTCATATCCACCACCGCAGCCACTAAGTATCGCCACCAAACCTAATGCAAACAGTCTTTTCATAACCAATCACCAAAATTATATTTACTCAATTTTAGTTGATTAAGCATTGTTACGCTAGCTTTTCATAAACTCTTTCCAGCCTTTCGCATCTGCTTGTGATACTCGCATTGCAATAGCCATATCTTTAATGCTTTGCTGCTTATCTTTAGCCATTGCTTTAGACAGTTCCCACCACTCGCCAAACGCCATATCTAAGACATCGTGCTCTCTGAGTCCGATTTTGTAGAATGGTAGTAAGCTGTCGAACCAAGTAAGGCTAACTGTGCCCCCAGACTTTTTAGGGGCATGAAAATCTGACGCATAAAAAAATCGCCACTATGGGCGACGACCTCCTGCATCACTTGCAGCATTTCAAGCGGCTCAAGCTCTCGGTAAAAGGTAGGCGTTTGGTCTGTTAGTACCGATGCCAGTATGACCGTCTCGTCTGTATAGCTGCCAATCAGCGCCAGTAATTCACTCTCAGGCAAGCCTTTATTTGCTTTTACAATACGCTCAAACTCAGCGACAAAAGGCGTAAATGCTCGTGTCACTTCGTTTAGGTTTTTAACCTTGACGCGCTTAACACCAACATCCTTTTTTTGCTTCTCTAATTTTTTCGTATCTCCGTTCCAAACGCTATACGTCAGCTCAAAGCTGTAATCAATATCATCTTTTTTATCTGTCATACTAAACCTCTATTTCTGTAAAAGGCAGGTCAGGCGCATCACTGACTATCTGCCCTTCTCTGATAAAAACCTTTGATTGCAGCTCGTAAGCCGCGCTTGATTGCACAATCGTATTACCGCCACCTTGCATAGTGACGGTATAGTTTGAGCTGTTACGGTCAATGACAGTGGCCAATTGCTTGGCTCCCTGCTCAGTGACGCCTTTAAATAACTGCCATAGATTGCCGCTAGCCATTAGACAGACTCCTTATCAAAATGACGCTCAACATCAATAGACTGGTCAATCTCTAATGCTCGATTGCTTGATAGACGACCTGTGATGGTTGTCCCCCTGACCATGCCAACCCACGACTCACCATCATTGACACCGATTAAGGTTGATGGTTTTAACACACCAAAATCGCTATGCAGTGGCATTGAGATACCGATGTTACCGATATCGCCTATGTCACTCAGTATCATCTTGCCTCGGCTAATAGCGGCTGCTGTGTCAGTCATCAAATCACTTGTTACCATTGGCGGCTGATAGCCACCGCTAGTGCCTGTACGCTTAATCAGGGCGTGTATGCCATTGTCATTGTCACCGTACAGCGTGACACCATTGTAAGTAGGCTTGTTGACACGCCCACGGCTGCGACTGGTGATAAGCGACATTGGCAAGGTTAACAACGGTGTTTGATCGCTCCACTCCCAAGATGGGACCGGATAATTAGCAAGCACATGGATAATATCCTCACTCATGTGAGCATTGATAAAACCACCTGCGGCTTCGGCTATCCACTGCAATGAGTTGATAGGCGTCTTGTTTGAGTAGCTGTAGCTGTTGGCTGGAATATTCCAACCGTTGATACCTGCGAGCTGCCAATCAAGCGTAAAGCCTGACGGTACGCCAAAGCGGTTTAATTCATCTTCGGCTATTTGTCTTGCGCTCATAGCTGTATCGTATTTAAAGCCGCGCTGGGCTGAATACGGACTCGCTAACAACATCGCTCGTGATTTACCCTTGATTGTTAGCGAGCTTTCACCAAATGACGCGCTATCATCGCAACCATCTAAGATAAATCGCCATAGATTGCCGTTACACGTAAACTCAACACCTATCTGCTGCTCATGTGCGGTATCGACTTTAGATAGCTCTGACAACGGTACGGTGGCGCTAAACGTCCAGCAATAGCTGTTGCTATCAATGCCCACGCTAAAGCCTAGCAGCTTAATCTCACGCCCATCATCTGAGCGCGTTAATGACACACTGTTTGTCACAAATATAACTCCTTTGCCGTAAAGATCGTCTTTCTCGCTAGCTAACAACTCAAGATAAGCAATAGCGTTAAGTGTTGCTTGACTACTGATAGCTATGCCAGGCGACCGACCGAACACTTTAGGCTGGCACATAACCACGTCAGGCGATGGATTGACGCCTAGCGTTGGTTTGTTGCAAGGTCTGTTGGGTAGCGCATTAGCCACTTCGGCAGGTAGTTGCAAAACACCACGCGGCATGGTCAGCGGTATTGCTAACTGACTAGATGCGCCCCTGTCAGCGATACGCCTGTGCATCGGTAACGCAAGCTCGTCATTGTAAGCATAGACACTAACATCACCAGTGCCACAATCAACTATAATTTCTTGCTTTTTGAGTATGACGGTCTGTGATAGTGGCGGCGGTACATAGCGTAGCTTTGAATACGGCAGTCGTGCTGTCTCAATGAGCGCATCACATCTAAGTGCAGTAAAGCGGTTGTACTCGCTAGACGTATCGAGATTATCTGTTACCAGCTCGGCATATTCAGCGCCCAACGTGCGCTCGATTTGACGCTTGAGCATCGCCTCAAAACTGTACCAGTTGCTGTGACTGATGCGCTTTGCTGTCTCGGTTTTTAGCGTAGATTTATCAGCGATAAACCGCTGCGACTCATATAGCTGCTGACTATCGGTGCCGACTAATTTTGACGACTCAAACAATGGCGTTGTATCAGTATCGAGGCGTTTATTTGCTTCAAATTGCGCTTGATTGTCAGCGCCTATGAGTTTTGATTGCTGCCAGTCTGCTGTTGTACTGCTGACTAGCTGCTCGTTATCCTCAAACTGCCCGCTTTTGTCAACGCCTTGTAGCTTAGCGTTTTGCATATCACTAGATACGTCAGCGACCATCCCTCTAAATACGTTTGCATCATAATCGACCGATGCGCTTGCGGTAGCGCTTAGATCGCAATGAGCAACGACCGAGACACTGACCTCTACCGCATCTGATGTTATAGATGCTGACGCGGCAGGCGCTATCTCTGCTACTGCTGCGATAGCGACCGATACATCATCATTGACTGGCGGCGTAACAGGTGGTACATAACCACCTGTGGTCGTGCCAAGTTTGCGCGTAAGTCCTAACGGTAGCGCATTGCTAGGCGACTGATTGCTGATGCGCTCAGATAGCGGCAAGGGTAGCGCGCTTGATGTAACGTACAGCACTGGCGCAAGCGTGCCAAGCGGCTGACTCAGCGCAAGATATAAGGCGCTCGCACTAGGCTGCTCGCTAATCTTACGCTCTAATCGTAGCGGTAGCGCATCAGCATAGGCATACGTGTAGCGCGATAAATCTCCTAATTTACGATCAAGCGGTAACTCAAGCGCATTAGATAAGCGATTAGCGCTAATGACACGCTCAAGCCGTAATTGTAATGAGCTTGCCATATACCCGCCTTAGTTAGTTTGCCATGATGTCCATAATGCCTGTTGCTCAGCGACAGTTAAATCGTCAGCAGGTTTGACGTAGTCCCACGCAAACGGCTCAAACTCTTTTTTGTAGTCGCGTGCCATTACTAGGTACTCACTATCATGATTAAGACCCGCAAAAATATAATGACCGTTTGGTAGCGATGTTGCTACCCTTGCAATTTCCATTGTTTGAGCATCTAACAACCAAACCCTTCGACTTGCAGGCTTGCCTAGCGCTGTAACGATGCCGTCCTTCGCCCCTGCAATATATGCTGTGCCGGATAGAACCGTATTAATGCCTAAATACATTTTAGTAGCTCCAAAAATCAGCGCTAACATACATATTCATATCTGTGTATGCACCTGTGCCAACTACAATTGCGTTTGTTACAAAACCATCTGTCTCTATTAATTTTGTTGTGTAATTAGGGTCTTTGGCACCGCAAGACGGTATTGCCAAACCGGGCAGTATAGATATATCCTTATTTGCGATAAAAAATACTGGCGAGGAATACTCATGGTTTGTTAGTACGGTATCTCCGTCAAAAAGTGAGCTAAAAGATATTGTATCAACAACTAAAGACTGACCTCTCATAGCTTTCCCATAAACATATCCAGCCTTATCTTTGTAAAGACGTGACGATCTATTGCCTAAAATATCCGAAAAATCACTCGAAGTACCGCCTGTGTGTTGTATCGCTACGGATCGGAAGGCTTGTGGACCAGGTTTGCTATCCCCCACATAAAAGTACGCCCCTTTTTTATCAAGACCTCCATTTACTGATTGTTCGCAGCTAAAAAACATACCGCGTGGTGTAGCTATTAATATCCATTTATTTGATACCGAAGCCTTAGCGTAAGCAAACGGGCGGCTACCCTCTAACTTCAAATCACCCGTATTTGCGTCAGTCATATTAAGATAGACCTGCGCCGCCATCTCTCTACCAGTGTCTGCCGACAATCGCAGATAAAAATCAGTGTGTGGGCCAACCTCTGGGCGTAGCACCTTAACCCCCGCAGTGGTATCCTCAAACGGCATTGTCCAACCCGCACCCTCTTTTGTGCCGTAGCCTGTGACCAGGCACGCCTTAAAGATAGTCGCCATGCAATTAGGAGTCTCATCAAGCGCTGGCGCATCAGCATCATCCCAGCGGTAAACTTTAACTGGCACGCGCTCTGGTGTTAATAAACTCATCTCTCTCTCCTAAGCTTTAATTTCGGTAGTATCACCATACAAGCACATCGTATAACCATCAGTGCCTGTCGGTGGATTTGGATTTGGTTGCACAGCACACAGCACCAAGATTGGTAGTAGAGTGCCCCACGTATTAAACCTGAACAACAAACTCATACGGCCCATGCGTTATCGGCTCACAACCATCAGCGACATAGGTAATACCAACTATCATGTTTGTGTCGTACTTATATAACCAGTTACCCGCGTTATTAGGTATCGACTTACCTAAACACTTGCCATCTTTCCATCGAAAAATCAGCACATAGTCAATCGGCAAGCCGTCATAGCGTTTTGCCCTGCCTGTGATTGTTGCCATATCAGATACCCATTGTTAGCGCTGTCAGCGTGACATAGCCGCCTTGATACACTTGCGACTTATCAAGCGTGACCTCTGTTGCTACATCAAGCTCAGCGATTAGCGTACCATCTGCCGCCAGCACTTTTGCCGATGTCAGCACGCCTGATGCTATCGCCAGCACTTTAGGCGGTACTCTAAAAGTCATCACCGCATTAGCTATTGATTGCTGCACTGGATTTGTTAGCGCAATCTCAGCGGCAAGCGTTGCGCCCACATAGATTGATAAGACAGAGTTTGTGCCGACATTTAGCTTGTCGGCAATCCCTTGTAAGGCTGCGTTTTTCGCATCAATACTTAACTGCATTACTCACCTCGCTCGCGGTCAATGTTGGCATGATAGCCGATTGTAAAATCATAGTTATCTTTACTACTGCCCTGATGTTGTTGAATAGCGTTACCTATCCAAACTGGGTATTTAGCGGCGGCGGTATTGATACGCACTACGTTATTAGCTGACCAACCTGTGCCCCATGCTGCTGACGGTATAGTAAAGTACGGATAACCTGTCATTGGGTTAATTGGCGCTGTCAGTGTAGTCGTTGAGCCTGCACCTATTTGACCAACTGTTTGACCGATAATGTTAAACGAGGTGGCATTCGTAAACACTAGCGCCCAGCGTTCTTCAATTGCATCACGATTAGTCACCACAATCGGATTATTAACAATCTGCAATTGTGCCGTTGCCGCATCACCAATCAGCGTATTACTAAATATACTTGTCCATGACTTTTGACTAAACACGTTAAACGCTCGCGCTTGCATATCGCCTGCAAGTAACATCGAGCTAAAAACCGCTGCCGTGCTGTAGTCATGAGTAATAGGCGTTGATAGCGTCACACGACCTGATATATCAGTCTCAATAACCAACGCAATATCCATAATGCGATATTTAGCAGTCAGCGGCGCAGTATAAAACGACATATCAAACATGCCGTTTAGCGTCAAAGCGCCAGCATCTAAATCAACATCGAGATAGTCTGTGTCAACCTTTAAACCATTGGCATCAACCACGCTCACGTCAGACAAACGCTCAAAGCCTAAATCAAACGTATCGTTTGGCGCATTGGTTGGTAGCTGCATTGTTTTAAGCTCAGTGATAGCTATCGAGTCACCTTTACGGACAAACGGCACACGACCATCAGTCGGCAAGCGCACTGGATCAAGTCCGATAAGCTCTTTATCAAGCGGCAAGTAACTGTAAGCAATCGCGTTATAACGTATTGAGTCAGGCTTAACGTAAACAGGGCGATTGATATACTGCGTGTTATCGCCAGATGACAACGTATAGATGTTATTTGCGTCATACCACGGCTCATTAACCACACTAGGATTGGCAGTTACACCTAGTCGCTCGTAAAAATACAGCGCCACCACACCAGCTTTAAAATCAACAGTACCGTGTGCAAAACTATGACCAGTGATATTGCCCTGTTCATCTGTTGATAGCGATATAGGCGTACCATCTGCAAGCTCGGCACTGATCTGCAAAGACGCTTCTTTAAGTGGTGCTACTGGCGTTCTAAAAATCAAGTTAGCAAGCGGTACGGGGTCATTTTCACGCAACATTGACTTGAGGTTCACTATGTTGGCTTGCCCTGCTTGCCATGTATCAACCGATACGGCGCCAAAGCGATAATCGATATTACCTACCACTAAGTCACCACTTTTCACTTTACTGTTGCTATCTCTTAGACTAATGCCTAGCGCATCCAAAAATAACGAACCATTAACCACTGCGTCAGTCGTATCTTGAGGTAGTCCGATATGTAGTGTTGTTGCTGTACCTGTTGATGTCGCAGCCTCAGTTGTGGGTGCCGTCACTGCACTAGCATTTATCAGCACATCAGACTCTTGCATATTTTTAGTGACTACTGTGCTTTTAAAGACTGGTGAAACACCTGGTCTAGTAATAACTTCAACACCGCTTGATTGTCTCGATACATTGATGAGCAAATCCACACGGCCTGAAGACTTATTGACCGTTCCACTGACCAAAGCTGCCTTCCAAACATTAGAATCGGACGAAGCATTTTTGACCGATATCCAATCCTCAATATTACTTTGGGTAAATATAGCGTTACCTTGCTGATAGGTTTCGGTCGTATAAAAAGGGCGTAGTACATCCTTAATAACAACAGTTGAGCTTGACTCGGGTATTGATAACACCACTTTCAACTCACTACCAAGATATAAAACTACTTCGGCGCTCGTAAATGATGCTTCAAAATCCAAAACACCGCCATAATTACCTGATCCATTGGACGCAGTATAAGATAGGTTGGTTTCTATTTTATTAGCGTTCAATATGCGCTGATAAGACAAGGCAAATTCAGTGCCTTTTTCTACTGTCTCATTTGGCGCAATATTTAATTTTCCATCGATAAAGGTGCCTGTTGCATCACCAGTGACAACGCCATTGCTGACTGTCGCTGTCTTTCCTGTCGCCCATGTGACAGTGATATTGCCACTCACTTTATCTGCCACGCTAATAACGTGATAAGCAGCAGGTAACGCTTGATTGCCATACTTAACGGTCTCTAAATCGACGCCAAAGCTATAAATGATATAGCTAGCAGCATCAGGTATAGCAGCAGTTGTGAGCAATACTGTCTTACCTTGCACTGTACCGCGACCATTACCATCATCATCAACTAAGTTGCCGCGCCCATCGTCATGTACGAGATAGTTATCACCGCCTACTGTGTAAGTAATTTTTAGGCTATTAGGCAAAGGCTCAGCACCAAGCTCACGCACATAGTTATAGCCTGCGTTATCATCGACAACTTGATAATCAGTCTGTGCTACACGAGTAAACTCGCTTGCAGGTTTATAGCTGCCGGTTACTGTAGTCTGTCCAAGATTAAGCGAGCTATACCAAGTAATTTGACCGGTGCCGTATATGATAGATGCGTAAGCTGTACCGTTTGTGCCAACCAACTCACCGTCGCGGTCTGTTAGCGTAATTGCACCAACTATCACGTTCAAGGTGCCGACAGCGATACCGCTTGGTAAATTAAAAGCGGTATTAGTTGTGACATTAACCGATTGATTAATATTAATCACACCATCGCCACGCGCTTGAGTCGCTACTTGGTTGGCTGGATCACGCTGTAAAATAGGCGTCTCAACTTGCGTGCTTGGTACAACCTGCGTGTAAATAGAGTTAAGGCGTACTTGGCGCGATTGCATAGCCACGACTGGCTCAGCTAAACGTGATGCGCTGTAATACTTAGCAGCATCAGCAATACGAGCTTCACGTAAGATAGCGCGTCTAGTAGTCGATGTGTTCTGATAAAACTCTTGCACTGTTAAGCCGTTGAATGATTTGTTTAACGTGTCACCAAATTCAATCGTTGCGACTGTGCGTGTTACTGTCTCACTAGCCGACTTTTGAAAGCGACGCTCTACCGTGTCAACTTTAAGCGGTCTGAGATACTGATAATACTCATCAGACTGCCCCTCGTTTTGTACGAGCACAAGTGGTTGACCGACTGCCGGCACAGGGTCTTTTGCATCAAGTGAGATTTGGATAACTCGCTGACCTGCAAGCTGCGTCTCAAGCAAGTGCCCTGCCCATTTAGTACCAAACGCTAAATAACTTTCAATCTTGTTCTGAGCATCTGAGCGACGATCTGCAAAGCTCGTTGCTTTAAAGGCAAATACGCTGATATTAGGATTATCAGGTAGCTCAGTAAATAGCATACGAGTCGCCTGCAATAGCTCAGCATTAGCTGTCTTTACTGCGAGTGAGACTTTACGCAGACGCACACGGCCAAGTAAGCGGTCAATATCCGACACATCGGGAAATAAGTTGTTAGATACGCCATCAATGACAGCAACACCCGTTGGCAATCCACCACCATCAGGCGTGTCAGCCATAATCTCAGACTTTAAGATTTCTAAATCGTTTTGAGTAATCGCCATGTCGTCATCCGTCAAATTTTAGGCATAAAAAAACCCACTACGAGAGTGGGCTGTGGTTTTGCTAATTAGGGTTTATTCTTTAAGTTGCGCTTGTATCGCACTCTCAAACCCTGTTGTTATCCGATCCCTAATACTTAAGTTAGGTTTTCGAGCTGACAGCTTAGCATCAACAGCATCTTTCAGCTCTTGCCACCTATCTAGCGGTATGGTTATGTACTGACAGCCATACTCAGTATCAGATAGAGTTATATGCTCATCATCGATAGAGGTTGTAATGCTTTGAGTACAATTACTATCTTCACTTGGGGTTTTTATGACAAATTCACTCATAACCTTCACCATTTCTATCAATGTATGTAGGGGCGTTTTCATCACAAGTGTACATCATTAATTGGTATCCATTTACTTCATGGCCTTGTGATTCAGCCTCTTTTATGGCTGATTCTTTATCGTCAAAATACATTACTTTGTTCATGTCTGGGTTGATGCTGCTTTTGCCGTTCGAGTGCTTAGCAAATAAAATACTGTCGTTCTCAGTTAGTATTTTTAAGTTTCCGTCAACCTCGTACCCTAGCGCATACCTCAAGTTACTCATGGCTATAACTCCTTGTAAATTGTAGCCAATTATACCATTTTACACGCTCGGTATCTCTAAAAACCGAAGCGTTACGTTGTAATAGTCGTTCAGCTCTGGACTGGTCGTGTTCTTTACTGGCTTAGCCTCAATCGCTTCGCCTGTCGTGTCAAACATTACCTTCACGCGCTTTACGGCCTCATCTGCTAGATAATCCAGCCAAAAGGTCGCGCCTAACTTATCACGCTCAGATTTGAGCGCATTAACCGTTTCTCTAGTCAGTACACCATGACTATCGGGTGCTTGCATCGTGTAAGGTCTACCAGCTTTACGCTCTGATTGCTCAACGATCATCGTGCCATCTAGCGCGTACTTGGTATTTGATACGATAGCTGACCAGTCGTGCTCACCTTCTGGGTAAAGACTGTCTGATAAGACGATAACCGCGCCTGTGGTTGTATTCGTCAGCTTGGTTTGTGTATTAGTACGCATAATTAATCCTTTTTTATTTGAGTAAGCCATCGACACGCAATGACTTAGTTAAATAAAAATAGGTCTATGTGAAATCACATAGACCTATGTAGTTACAGCTTCACGATACGGTACGAGGCTTCACGATCATCAGAGGCATCGTATAAACAATTACCCTCAAGCGTCAGCTCACTAAAACTCTCGTTAAGCACATCAAGTGTATCTACGGGATTTGGCTTAAATTTGTAGACCTCAATCAACTGCTTATCTTTTTGACCGACTTTGTTCAGACCCTCAACGCGCACTTCATAGTGGTCAACTTTACTGGTCATCGGCTTGACAACAGTTACTTCGCCGTAGTCATAACTCACGTTTAAAGGCTGCACAAAACCATCTGTTAGCATTTCGATACGACCGTAATCAGCATCAACCTTATAATCAACGCCCTCAGCTAATGGCTGCGCTGTGCCAGTAGTGCTATCTTCGATGACCACGTTTGATACTTTTTGATGCTTTAAAAAAGCGATTGAGCCGACGTTACTAGCGGTATGGGCTTCGTCTGCCACGGCAGCTGATGCTACCGTCTCAACAACCGCTTGTAACGCTGCCGTTAACGCATCAATACGACGCTCTTTAATGTTAAAACTCATTGATGTGGTGGTCGTACCATCGCTAGTATCCCACAGCTCATCTTTGCCAGTGTGACGCTCGTATAGGTCTTCACCGCCGTCTACACTGTGAGATAAAGCAGCGGTGTCAGAAACGCCTACCCAAAAGCTTTCGCCTCTTGTACCGCCCGTAACAGGCGTTAGGTAAACTTTACCGCGCCCCTCAAAAGCGTATGATTGATTTTGGTTTTCCATTTATTGCCCCCTAAGGCTGAAATTTGGTTTGAAAAGTAAACGGTATTAGCGCAATAGTCGAAAAGTATTTAATACGTCCTGACGTGCTGGTTCGCTCCAACGGATCGTGATAGTCATCCAACTGATAACCCTGCATATAGTTAATAACTTGACTAATAAGCTCACCTGATGACTGCATGAGTGCTTTAAAGTCAGTTTGTGAAGCTTGGTTACTGACTGCCACTACTACCGTCCATTGCTGTATGTCTTGACTATCTATCGACCCATTAGCTACTGGACTATTGGCGGTATTGACTACATACAAGGCAGGCGTCGTGTTCTTGTTGATTTGATTGATTGTTGCAGCCACACCAACATGCTTAACACCCCACTCGTCAGCCTTAGCCTCTAAGTGCTCGATTAGGCCAAGACCTACTGCAAAATAATTACTCATAAGTCCACGTCCATAATTCGATTGATGATGTTAAGCACGCTAGCGCGGTCGTTGTCATTCATGCCTAAGTACGGTCTAGCAGGTATATCACCCCACAAGTGAGGGAATAGCGCCTTTTTGCCGCCGTAGTGCATCATGCGAGCGTAAACCACGTTTGTGCCCCACTTGACGCCATCAGGTAGCGCTATATAAGTGAGTGACGCCATCAATCGACCAGTATCGCGCAGTGTTTTACCGTTGTCTGCAATAGCTCTTTGTGATGGCAACCAAGGTTGACGCTGTAGATCGTGCTGATTAGCAAAACGCTCTTCAGTCTGATGGACCATTTCAGCACCAGCCAAACGACTAAACTTTTGCATTTTTTTACTGTCAAAATACAAGTCGCCTAGCCGTCTGATTATCTCGTCACCACCTGATAACTCTGCATCAAACATAGTCACCTCACATTAGGCATCTTTGCAAAAACATCGTCACCAAATATTTGACCAGGATAGCTACTACCGATTGGTACCGCAGGCTTAACATAAGTCTTTTGCTGCTCATCGGCCGTCAATGGCTCAGCAAATGTGACATTAGCCTTACCAGCACCAACATCTTGCAGCCATTTAAGCGCTTCCTTATATCGTGACTCAACCTCATCGGTTGGCTCGTTCATATAGAGCAAGTAGCGAGCAATATCAGCACACACCAGTTTTAAATGCTCAGTCTTATTCAATGGCGTTTGATAGCGTATTGATAAGTAACTGTTCATCTTCTCTGATGCGTCATTTAGCGCGTTAGTGACTGCAAGCAAGCCGTCGTTATGCATCGACTCAAGCTCAGCTATAGCAAGCTCACCAAAGCGGCTTATTAAATCGTCATGAGTCGCGTACATAATCAGTCCTTTGGAAAGCGTGCGATTAGCTCAGCTTTGGTATCTGAGTCGTTGTAGTCGATTTCTTCTTCATCAAGCAAAGCTGTTAGCTCGGCTTTGGTGAGTTTGTCTAAATCAACCACTTCACCACCTTCGCCAGTATCAACATCTTCGCCTTCAACGGCTTCAGCTTCTACGATGACGCCTTGTTCAAGTAAGAATTTGGCACGCTTTTCGGTCAAGCCTTCAACCACTTCACCAGTCTTAAAACGGCCTACCGATTGTTTTGCAATATACTTAGACATAATTTGCTCCAAAAAAAACCCTGCGATTAGACAGGGTTATTAAAGTTAGTTGGTATTAAAGAGTGATAAAACCAGTACCGCCACACGCACCATTTTTATTGATTGGTACAGGTAGAGGGCTTGAGTCAGCGATGAATTTATCAACTGAAGGATCATCACTAAATACATGGTACGGCATCAGCTCCATTGCTAATTTAGCAGGGTTCTTGCGATGCTTAATCATGCAGAAGTACAGTTTGTTAGCACGCTCAGAGATTAACCAAAAACCATCTTCTGGAATCATCAAGTCGCTCGTACCATCTTCGGCATCAAAATCAGCGTCATACGTCCAGAACTCAATACCGTCAAGTGTGCCACGCAAGGTTGCTTTAGTCTCGCCGCCAAAACTGCCATCAAACACACGAGTTGCTGTACTGTCTTTTGATGCTGTGAACTTGTCATTGAAGGTTTCGTTGTCGGCCATCGCATCAAAAACGCGGCTAGACATCAACGCGTCAACTGGGCGACGCTTACCATGCTTAACCAAATCCTTAACCATGCCGCGAATATCTTCATACGGCGTAGCACCTGTTTGGTCCCATGCAATAAGCGGACTAAACGTCAAATCACTGTGGCGACCATAATCAACCGTTACACCTGCATTATCATCACCTTCTACAACAACCTTGCCATACAGCAAAGCATCACGGCACATAATAGCGATACGAGCAGCTAGTGACTCACGGATGGTCCAGTACGATACAGCAGCAGCCATTTCCCATTCATCTTGCATGGTAGGCGGTACACCTGCGGCATTGGTAGCAATCACACGCATGCTCTGCAATAGCTTGAGCATTTTTGCTTTAATTTTGCTACTAGGCTCTACAACACATGCTGGTTTAAAGTAAGGCGCTGGAATTTGGCGAACATTCAATACGACCTTATCTTTGATCACGCGGCCTTGAGCTGTTGGCACCACAGCAGGTGCTAGCGGAATATAGGTTTTGATATCACCTACTGGTACATGGTCTTCGTTGTTTAAGTATTCTTCATCGCTAAAGTAGCGGTCACGTAAAAAAGTATCGACCGGCTTGCTTAAATCATAAACCGCGCCAAGTTCTTCAAAAGATGCTGTTTCAATTTCAACGCCTTCAATATTAAAAGTAGCCATAAATATTTATCCTTATTTAACTACGCTAAGCGTGATTTTAGTTGAGCGATTAGCGTATGCACGTGCCGCTAGTTTCTGAGTCGCATCGAGTGCTGTGCCGTTCAGCTTGACCTGATCCACATCAAACTTACCCGCAACATATACAGGCATTTCAATACCTGCAGCTGCTTTAGCTGTTGCCTGCTCAGCAGTTACGTCAGCAAGACAGATGACATGCCAATCAGTTTGCGCGCCTGTTTCAGTATTACTGTGAGTCGCTACATTGGTGCCAGCAGCAATTACTAGCAAATCACCGCGTTTGTACGCTGTAGCAGTGGTAGGCACTACGCTATCAGTGATAGGTGCGACATCGACCGTTAACGGCTGCTCAGTTGTATAGTTGAAATCAACCATTATTTAGCTCCTTGTGCTTTAGCTGCTTCAACAGCTGCTAGAATTTTACTTTCGCCACCTTCACGGCCATTGGTTGCTTGCGCTTTATCCAAACCATCTGGTAGCTCAGGCGCTTTTACTTCAACAGGTTTAGCCATAAACTCAGCTACAGCAAACTGTGCGTCGTCCATTGCTTTAAACGCAGTTACTTGCTCGTCTGTAAACTCACGACCAGTATCGGCGGCTAGCTTATCGATAGCAGCTTGGCGTGTTGATGCTTGCGACTCTGCCAATGCGTTTTGCGCTACAAGCGCAGCAGCTTTTGCGTCAGCAGCTTCTTGTACAGCTTTGGCCTCGGATGCCTCTAGCTCTTTAATTTTGGCTTGCGCCTCTTGTAAATCCATTGATTCCCCCTCGGTTTTTGGATTTGTATTGCTCTGATTGGTGCTGCTTGACACTGCTACGCTATCGGCAATTGCATCAATTAGACCTAATTCTTTGGCTTTAACGGCGGTGAATACGTCACCTTCCCAGCCTTTGATTGTTTTGGCATCAACATTACGCTGTGCTGCTACATGGTTAAAAAAGATACTTGCTGACTCATCGACGCCTTCTTGTAGGCGCTGCTTTTCATCGTCTGTCAGTGGCATGAATGAGTTGAATGCTGCCTTCCACTTGCCTGATCGGAACAATGAAACCTTTTCACCGTAACGCTCAAGCCATCCGCTTTCCTCAGTGTGGACCACATAAACACCGATGCTGCCAATGCCTGATTGCTTAGACGCTGTAACCTTGCTTGTGCTAGCACCTAACCAGTAAGCGGCTGAATACATATCACCACTAACAAACGTTTCAATCGGCTTTGCAGACTGGTAGATGGTCTCAGTGATACCGTCAAGGCCTGCGACATAACCACCGCCACTATCAATGTCTAAGACGATGCTAGTCACTGTGTAATCGTCATTGGCTTGCTGTATGTAGTCAGCTAAGTTTGCATAGCCTGTGACACCCCATGAGCGATAATCACTTGAGGTTTCAGGCACCAGCAGACCGCGCACATCAATAGTCGCTACGCCATTCTCAACCGTGTAAGCTGCTTCGCTATCATCATCGTCATAGCGTGATAGCGCCTTGAAGTCGATAGACGCAAGTTGATGCTCAAGCCCTGTGCAGCTCATGAGCGCATGACTGTCAATGTCGCGCTTAATCTTTGCTTGTAAGTTCATGTTTTTTGCCTTTAATTTCGTTATGTAGCGCACCCATGTAGGCCATGACCTCACCTTGGTCGTCAACCTCTCCAACCTTTTTAATGATATTCCCCGCCATCACGATAGATATATCAAAACCGCCGTTGACGTTCGGTGTAGCATCGATGAATAGTAAGTTATCGACATTTACAAGACGCCCAGCTATGACTGCTAAATTATTCATATCATCACCCATTAAAAAGACCGCCCTTATCGGCGGTCTTGTTTGTGTTGCTTGCGCTTGGTGTAAATGGTCAGCGCTATATCAGCTATCAGCACAATAGCTCTGAGTATTCGTGATTTATTCATTCGCTCTCTTCCTCAATCAGCTCTTTAGCTTCATCAATCATCAAAGCAAGCTCCGGCACTGGCTGCGCTAACATCGCTGTGATAGCCGCTTCAATGCGCTGTCTCGCTGCCAGTATCGCATCTGACTGCTTGTAGTACGTGATAGCGAGTTCAGCTATCTTGTCGTTGACTAGCTTGTTCATGTTGCCTGTGTACTGTGCAGGTGTGCCGCCAATCCAATCTTTGTCATTTGGTACATTGGGCAAGTCACCATCATCGGTAATGCCTTTCGCTTGAGCTTGGGACTCAGTAAGCGAACGCATAATACAACGGCAGCGATACCCGTCAGGGGCGTAGTGCTGTTGCCAAAATGGATCATCGATATGTCTGACTACGCCATCTAGTACCTTGTGAGCTGGTCGCTGTCTAATATCATTGATACCATCGCGCATCAGGTACGGGCGTTCATCTTTGTTTTGCTGCTGTTGATACCATCGACCACGGCCATAAGCGCCTTGTATGTTAGTTCTAAAGATATTATCGAGCCGACGCCTTGGCAGATTGATATCAATATCACCGTCTTTGACTGCCTTTTGAAAGTCTGCGAATGTTCCGCCACTATCTAGTTGGTCATTAACAAGGCCCATCACATGCTTAATCTGCTCAGTCTGCCCTAATCCTGCAATAGATACCGCTTGCTGACGCTGTATCGGTGTCATGCTCTCGTAGTATTCATCTGGTAAGACCACGTTACGATTGAGCGCGTAAGCAATGGCTTCGATAAACTGTACGTCAAATCCTGCTGTTGTCGTTGCCATTGATTGCTCTCTTACTTGTGGGGATTGTGCGGTGGCTTAGGTGGTGCTTTCTTGCTTTTCGGCACACACCCATTCCAATCACTACGTTGACGCTCATTATTCAACTCTCTTGATACCCATAGGTCATCTTGTTCTTGCTCAATGGCCTCTAACTGCATACGCAACTTATCTGGTCGCAATGCGTTTTTATCGTTAACGTAGTTAGTGATATGCTCAATAATCATTACCGCTTTGGGGTCACTTGCTAACCATCTGTCTATTTCGCTGCAAGCCATATCATAACGACGCGCTCTGATTATTTCTTTTTTGGCAAATATCTTTTGAAAGAAATTCATATCAAACCTCGCTCGATTCATCTGCAAAACCATGCACATCAGCGACCTGTAAAGCCGTATTGACCAACTGCGTAAACTCACTTTGAGCCAAGCTATCGCCGACCATATCAAATAACGCCTCACGTAAGCTGTCAGCGTCCGTAGCGTTACTTATAGCCGATAGCACCGCATCAGCATCAAACGGCTGTACGCTCGCATTTAGTGCATCATCTGCCACTTGCTCAAGCTCTTGCTGCTCGTCAGTAAATTCACTATCGTCGTCAGCCGCTTTAAATGGCAGCCACGTTTTATTAGCCATTGACGTATAGCGATTGGCTTGTGTCGACGTTGGTAACTCAATAGCGCCTTGTCCATCACCATAATCCATGTGCGAGATATGCTGCTCGTTATAGCCATGCTCATCAACAAAATATGACTTAGTAAAGCGAACACCCATCTCATGCGCTTTTTTATCTGCGTCTAACTGCTCTTGGTTGATGAACTTCTTAGCCACCCACTTAAACTCAGGCGCTTCAAACCCATTAGCGGTACAGATAACATCGATGAATCGTTGGACGGCTTTAAGCGCATGCTTACGGTCGCTGCTAAAGATAATCTCTTGCTGCTCTTGATGTACTACGCCTTGGCCGTAAGTGCCGCCTTTATCCGTACCACTGGTAAGCGTCTGACCTAGCAAGTAAGTCGTAATACTCTGCTTAACCACTGAGTCATAGCTAACAAACGCTTCACCGTTACTGCCACCAGTTACCGCCGTCACATCCTCATCAACGCCGATAGTCACGACGCCTGAGTTATGCGCTGCTAGTAGTGCATTAGCAAAGTCCTGGGCGTCAGCATCACTGCTTGCGTCAGTCTTACCAATCAGCAAGGGTGAACCGAAACGCTCCAAGAACTTAGACCAAAAACGCCAGCCATTGGTTTTAAAGTAATGCAGCCAGTACACGCGGCTTAATAATGATTTGCCTTTAGGGTTTAGATATGTCGGCTTGTGCTGCTGGTATAGATAGCGATAGTAAAAGTCAGCTTGATCACTAATCATGATCGGCTGACTACCATCGTTCGGAAACCATTGCAGAGCACCACCAGATAATGGTTCAAACCATTGAATAGGTTTTGACATCATCGAGGTGACCGCATTACGCCCATTGCTATCTTTGCCCCATAGCATTTCAATCACATCATAACCGTACCACTTACTAAGCGATGAGCCTTGTAATATCGTTTCAAGATGCAGGTCTAACTGCCCATAGATAAAATCAGCAACAGCGCCCTCACTTGGCGTAATCGTGTACTCAGCACTGCCTAACTCTTCTTCACGTCTATCAATCGCTTGGTCAATGTCTGGGTCAGTGAGTAATGTCTTTAGCGCATGACGACTGATACCGGCCTTTTTAAGTATTTCGTCAGTGTCAGTACGAATCAGGTAGCGGTAAAAGGTCTTACCTCGTAGGTCAGTTGCTTGCTCTTGGCTTAGCGCCTTACCTGCTGTGACACGGTAACGCGGCTTTTCAGTTATATCATTCATCTATACGTCCGTTTGCCAGCAGTGGCTCTATGTCGTTTAGTATTAGCACCACGCTTCATAGTGCGCTCATGTGCGTATCTGAGTGAGTCAATCAAATGGTTATGCTTATCAATAATCTCTGGCAAGATCTCACCGCTTAATCGGTCCGTCTTGTAGCTGTACAATCTGAACTCTTTGGCGGTTGCCGTGCACCTTGGGTGAATGACAATCTGCTTATAGCCTTTTAGATGAGCAATGCCATCCTCAACACTGCCCTTACCTTTAACGCATGCCTTAATTTTTGGTATGCCGTTACGCTTCAGGTAGCTGATTGATTCAGGTCGAGCGTTATCAGCTATCACCTCGTAGTTTTCGATGCCTGGTATATTATCTTTCAGGTAGTCTGGCGTATCGTCAATTTCAAGACCAACCTTGCATGCCTCGTATTCGATATAGAGTATGCCGTCATGTTCCCATGAGTTTGTGGCGCCTGTTGGATCTGTAGAGAACCCAAAGTCTAAGCCGTTGTATGGCCCATTCCATGTTGGATGTCTTTCAAACTCTTTAACAATAAACTTACCGTTAAATATCTGAGCATCTGACGCTTCAAGATAAGCACCTTCCCAAATCCAGCAGTAGGTCGCATCATCAAGGTTTTCTTGATCATTAAGTCGCTCTTGCTCAAGAACATCAGGGAAGAATGGGTTATCGTTGTAATTCATCTCAACGATGAACTCGTGCTCAACCTGTCTGAATCGCTTGTCTGTTGCACTACCTTTGTTTTCAGGGTTCCAAGTTATCCAAACTTCTGAATCATCTTCACGTACGGTTGGTAGCAGTTTACGCCATGCCGCCTCACTGACGTTCTCAGCTTCATCTACCCAAGCGAGTAGTATTCGCGACTTACCTTTGATGCTATCTAGATTATGGCGTAGGCCGGTAAAGGCGTAAGCAACACGTTTATTCTTAGTGCGAACGTATTTCTCGCCAATCTCATAGTAATCATTGAGCCAACCGACTGACTTAATAGCCTGTTTAATTTCCTCTAATGACGACTCTTCTAGTGAGTTCATATACTCACGGCCGCATAGGATTATGCCGCTAGCGCCTGCTTCGGCTAGTCGATAACCCTCTACGGCTGTCATCAATGCGAATGTACGTGTCTTAGCACTACCACGGCCACCGTAAGCGCCTTTGTAGCGCGACTTGGCACTGAATACTGGTATAAGTTTTGGCGGTATCGTTATGTCAGCATAGACTTCATCATTTAATTGCTCGCCCATTTTCATCTACCTTTGGTGCAACCAGCCTAATTACTGTCGGTTTAGTCGCCATTGATCCATCACTAGATGTGTTATCGACCTTCTGCTTATTGGTGAACACCTCGCCCATTTCTTTGGCTGCCTGCTCTGCTAGTGCCGCTGCTAATGGTCTATTCTTTGACTTCTCAGCATCACGCGCCATACGGTCCAGCATATTCAATCGATAGGCTTTATTAGCAATTGGTATTGCTTGGATGTCGTTGTTAAAGTCATCACGGAATTGCTTGAACAGGTCTTTCCATTTTTGCGATAAATTAATTGCAGCTGCTTTACTCGGATCGTAATTCGATACCTGCTGTCTTGTAACTTTCAGTCCATCAAATTCTTGATTGACAGCTTCCACTACTTCGGATGGGGTCATATAGGTAGCAAGCCCTTGTACAATAAAGGCCTTAACCTTATTGTTAAGGGTCGCCATAAATGCTCTCTCGTATCGCTAAGTAAAGGTAATTAGTATTTTATTTGCGGCTCACAATCTTGCAGCTCAGCCATGCGCCTGACTGCTTCATCACCGCCATATCGTCTGACGACTCCAAAGAACTCCTCAACATCGTGAGCTATCAATTCGAGCTGTGGTCTACCGTCTGCTTTGAATGATGGGTCACCAAACATATCTGGTTTATGCCTCATGTGATAAATCTCATGCTCAACTAATGCAGCAAACTCAGCGTCGGTACAATCACGGCAATAATTGGCATCAAGAGTTACCAAGTACTCAGGCACATCACCTAACGTGTCTTCAAACCACATTTCCTGACGTGTCTTTTTCCAACCACCAGCCATCATCATGACTTTCTCGCACTGACCTAACACCTGCTTACCTGCTTTCACGTATTCGCTTTGGGCCCACATAAAGGCTATTTCAGTTACTGAGTATTCCATCAAGTGTCTGTGGTCTTCGTTGAACCATTCATGATCAGGATTGAGTATCGTAGCGTGTAGCCATTCATGTATTTCAGGGGCTGCCATTAGCGGTCGCAAGTCATTAGTTGGTGGCATTGGTCGTTTTATCATGCTCACCTCGTAAATATTAAGCACGTTAAAGTCTAAAAAATTGTTATAAGATATAGTTTCATTTCACAGTAGGAAAGGAATACACAATGTCTAATTATTCATATGGAACAGGACCTAGTCATGATCAACGTATGATGAGTATCTTACGAGAACAACGAGAAACGACTGAACGCCACCGAAACCCTGTTATTCAAATCAGAGAAACCTTAGAGCGCCAAGTTAGAGATTTTGAGTCTAATCTAGATGAAGAACAGGAAGTAATGATTATGGCAGCTTCATTTGGCAGCTCAGTTACTTTCTATGTCGATTCAATAGAGTTTGGTCAACCGTCAATGATTATTTTTCATGGCACAACAATTGATGGTGGAACTACACGACTAATTCAACATTGCAATCAGTTAAGCTTTTTACTACAAGCTGTTCCCAAACAGGATCCTGATGAGAAGCGTACACCTATTGGTTTTATCCATAGTGAATAGATAAGGTGTCATCAACTAGCATCTTCATCACATGCAAATAAGATGGTGGCTGATAACTTATCGTATGTCGCAGTTGCCATCTGCTAGCGGTTGTCTCGTTGGCATGTGCTACCAGTGGCTAAATCTGATAGGTAGTACGTGAGTGCTTTAATTTAGGCGCATGTCAAAGCCTTTGCTTTTCTACATGTAAACCTCTGCAATTGGCGACAGTGTGTCTCACTGCCAGTCTTAGTTGATCTGCCCGCTGTGGCTTGGGTGCTTGCTTCCTCGTTAAAGGCTCACCGCAGATGTAAAAAATGCCTCGTCCAATCAAGGGAGGCAAAAGTGGTTAATAAAATATGGTGCGCCTAGCAGGATTTGAACCTGCGACCAAAGAATTATGAGTTCTCTGCTCTAACCGCTGAGCTATAGGCACTTAATTGTTGCAAAGCTCAATCTTATCTACAAAACCTTGGGCGCCTTCTACGCCTCTATTAGCTCGGTCCTTCAGGAACTGCAGCCAATAATCCTTGGCGCACGACTCGGTTACCTCATGATAATAATCATAAGCCTGTTGGTTAGTTAGATCACACATGGTTAGCATCCCTGCTAAATCGTAGACGTAAAAAAGCCCGATATCGGTATTCCGGCATCGGGCAAATCATGGGCACAAAAAAAAGCCTTATCAGTTAGATAAGGCCTATTGCTACAACTCTATTTCTATTTTCTTAAACTCTGAATCTTTCAAGAATAAATCGATAGCTGTATTATATTTTGTCGCTGCTATTACCAGTGAGCGTTTTTGCTTGTGGTAACCGTAGCTTTCGACATAGGTAGGATCTGCGGACATCTTCTCGTTGCTTTCTTCTTGCAATCGAGTGATTAATCCAAGTTGTTTCAAACAATATCGCTCAACTATACGCTTTATCATCGAAACACCCTAAATTTGGTTGGCATTCGCCATACTACGAAATATAGCATCAACTGTTAGCAAGGGTCAAGTTATGCCGATAATTATCTACGTCTTGATTAATAAACCCTATCAGGTAATCAATATCATGCAGCATCCTCTCTTGATACTTGGACCATATCTGACTGTATGAGCTCGCTGACATATCGATACCACTAAAAAGTAAGCGGCCCTCAACTGAATATAGGGGCCACAAATTATATAGCTCAAAATGCAGTGTCATACGTGCCATTTTGTACGCTAACTCATACAGTGTATATTTAGACTTAGGTGCGCCTCTATCGTCCTCTAAGCAGTATTTAATCATGTTAGCTGCTAAGTGATTAATCACGTCATCAAACGACTCTGACCAATCATATAGCTCATTGTCGCCCCATACCAAGAGAGAGGCTAGTGCCTTACCTGTTTTGCTCTTGATCAACCCAATAGCAGCAGCTTTATCCTCCCAATTTACTTCAGGAGGCAAACCACCCTGACCAATATCAAACTTAACTGTCTTGGCACCCATACCCTGCTTTAGCCAATCACCATGCTGCAATTCTAAGCGTGGGCTCGTGGCAAATCGTTGACTCAATATTTTATTCATGCATCACACTCCAATGTAAACTGCTCTAAAAACTCATATTTGAATAACGGTTTGATAAAACCGTCTTGCTGGTAATGCACGTAGTGATCATCAACTCGTAGCACTAAGACGCGCTGCCCTGTCTCATTATTGATATAGATTTGGTCTTTGTTAATCATGGCTGCACCTATATTTTTCTATACTTTAGAAATCTCGAATATCCCAACCACCGCCATTTCTTTTGGTCTGCTTCATGATTGCAATAAACTTGAACGGGAACTTGTCAGCAGCGACTTTGATTTTCACTAAAGCGTCATCAGTCCAATGACCTTTAACTTCGTGTATCTCCAACTGACCATCTGAGCGCATGACCAAGAAATCAGGCTTATAAAACGTGTTGTCTGCTAGTCGTAGGTTGATATTGTCGAAAGAGTAGTAAGAAATCTCACCTGCGCGCCGCTGCATTTCTAAATGCTGGGCATAGGCTTTCTCAGTGTTGTTCATCTTCCCCGTCTTCATGCGGCCTAATGCTTGTATGTTTTTATTCATCACTTACCATCCTTTAAATTAATATCACCATATTCATGATCGTTAGCTTTGCCCTGCTCATCCCACTTAGCGTAGTCATCACAGGAAGGGTCGCCCTCAACCACTCTCACTCGACCAGACCAGCCTTGGTAAGCATAAATCGCTGTATCAAACGACTTTTGCAGTCCTAAGACGTTGAGGCCTTTTGTGGTTTTCATGCTCACATCACCTTAACTAAGTAGAGCGTCGCAGCCTTCGCAAAATGTCGTCCGGCACTGGTGCGGCTCGTGATGATATCCGCAGTCACCACATGTATAGCCAGGCTTAACTTCAATCACAACTCTATCTATCGCACTGTTTTTCCAGTCCGTAGTGTCGTACCCTGAGTCCCATATGCCGCAGTTCCACGGCAATAGAATCTCATTGTTTAAAATTCTAGTGACTAAAGATTTCTCTAGGCTGTAAACAACCAGCTTCCCTTTTGCATCTATACGCGCGCTCTTAACCCATTTAGGCATGCCATTAAATGTCTCTTGCGTTAATTGCTTCATACCGCCTCCTGCATCTGATTTAACAGCCTGTCGTAGGTCTCATCTTGCATTTCGCCTGGCATATGCTGCTGGCTGATATGATCATAAGTCTGCTGGACACTCATACCGGGCAACGGCTCTTTCCATAAACCGTTTACCATGACCGATGTACTGGGGTTTGGCTTAGCTTGAGTTGCTGGTTTGCTGTGACTAGGGTGATAGACGGCTGGCAGATCACTGTCATGGCCTTCTGATTTGCTAGCAGTGGTACCACTCCAATCTTCATTGTCGATGTTGAATCTAGCTGGCTGTGACTGAGCTTTAATTTTCTGCTGACGTATGTAATCGCGCTTGATCCAATCCGTGAGCACATCCTTGCGTCTGCCCTCAGTCCTGATGTATGAACCCTTTTGCTCTTCCTCAGCGTAGTAGTTTTTGAATTTTTTCAATTGATAATCGTAGTCTGCTTGACTGATGGCTGGTACTGGTGGTGCTCCTAGCATGAGCATGGCATTAATTTCAGTAAGCTCTGGATGAACCCAATCTGCAATCGAATCAATCACTGAAAAATCACTCGCGCTATTATTATTACTATTCTTTGGTTCTTGGTTTATGGTTATTGGTTCTTGGTTAGGGTTATTTTGGCTTTTATTTGGCAACCCATTAGAAACCGACTGGGTTTTTTCTGGGTTATTCTTACGAGGTCTGCCCCCTTTTTTGCCGTTTTCACGGTTTTTCTGAGCATTACCATGGTATTTAGTGATCTCACAATCTATGCGTTTGTGCCTAAAACCGTCATCACACTCATAAAAGAAGTCATCTAAGGCGTTTTTAAGCATAGTTTCGTGTTCTGGGTTATCCAACATTAAGCGACGCATAACCCAATGGGTTTTTTTAGGTATTGGTTTTTCGTCCATGTAATAGAGGTCTATTAGCATGCGGTAGATGTAATGCTCCATCGGTTTTAAGTGTTGAGTATCTTTACGATAGTCTTTGATGTTAAAGCTGTAATAGTGCATTACACGGCCTCCAATTCTCTTGAACGTTCTTGCTGTAGTAGTTTGGCTATCTGAGTGACTCCCGAAGGCGTGAATCTAACTTTGGGCGCTGTACGGTCACGACCATCGCCACCAATGAAGCAAGATAGCTTCTGTGTGACAAATCCTTGATCAATACGGTGCGAATAAGCATTAAGGGCGCCTGAGTGGTCCCGATACATAAAGCGTGCACTCATAGGCTTGTCTGGGTTAGTACACCAGGCTACAAACTCGTTTTGGCCCATACCTACCGCTTTTGCAGTCTCACGAATACCAGTTGAGCCTTTTGAGTGACTAATGGCGTCTAATGCGGCTGCTTTTGGCTGTAGTTGCTTGATTTCAGCATTGGCGCGCTCTTTTGCCTCCTCACTCATGACTAGTGCTTTTAACGCTGATAAATAGTCTTGTGGTAGTGCGACGACTGGTGCCGCAATTTGCTGCTCTAGTTCTGCCCAACGACGGTTTATGCGAATGCGCAAGTTTCTGTTATAGCCAGTCATCAGATCGATAGTTTGCTCCTTGGTCAGTAGGAACTCTCTGTAGGTCTGACCGTTATCTGCTGTGTAAAACGACTCTCCAATTATGGATAGTGATTCTTGAGCAAGGGTTTCATTAAGCAGCTCGATATCGCGAATGACATGACCATGTTGCTTATCGGCTAGCTTCGCTATTTCACGACTACTCATTGTTTTGTCTGTTGTTTGCATCATTTGAATATTCATCGTATAATTTCCTTCTTAGTAAGCGTTTTAAGTAGTGAGCCCATTTCAGTTAGAGCTGATTTGGGTTTTTTATTGCTTGTCCATCGCGTAGCGCACAGCTTTTTGGTTTTTACCTGTGGTCATATTTACCGTGTAACCCAGCTCGCGAATCTGGCCAATGATGTTGCTTAGATAAACTTGCGACAGACTCCAGTCAGATACGTCGTAAAAACCCTTGTCCCGCAGTATTTCTAAAACCTCTTGACCCTTAGCGGTCGGCATCTCTGTAGCTGTTTTTGGTCTGCCTACTGATTTCTTTTTCTTAACCCGTGTCTTGGCGGTGCCTTGCTTGAGGTTTTTTAGAGCTTGCTCGTGCTCCGCTTTGGCTTTTTTGATACCTCTTTCGCGCTCACCGTCCATGGCCGGATTAAAAATAGGTTTATCGCCTGATACGAATTTGCGCTTTTGCTTCGGGTCATCCAAATCTATAAAGCCGTTTTTGCGCTTAAATGCCTTGATTGCGTATTCAGGCGTTCCGCTAGTTTTCGGGTAACGACTCAGTGGCTGAAACTGCATTTCTTTTTGTTCCATGACCTACCCCGCGAAATGAATAAGTGTATAAATAGCAATGGCTGCACAAGCAATCATGAAGATGATTTCTTTCATACTGTGCCAAAATTGCATATTTACTGATTGCTTACGGTCGTTTTCTTTCTTGATGGTTTTCATGTTTTGAGCCTTGAGTTTCTTTTGCTCGTCTTGAGCATCGATTGCTAATTCGAGATATGCGCCGTGCTCACTTTTCATTTTCCTGCTCCTTGTCTGGTTCGCTGCTCTTGCATCATCTGTGCGTGACGGTCTGCTTCGTCGTTTGCTCTATCGTCGAAGTCGGTGCCGTGATACTTGGTCGATGGGTGACAGCACATATCGCTATCAGCTAATTGGTTTGGGCAGTCGTTACAAGTCATAGCTCACTCCTTGGCTGGTACGTGCCCTCTGCTATTTGCATAGCTGCATCTGCATGTAAAAAATCATCAACATCTATTGATCGGTTCATTCCGAGCTTTGCCATACCAAACAGCCAGCTAACATGCTCTTTGGCATAGCACTGCATATCTTTATCGACGACCTTTAAGCCGCAAGCAGCAAGCAGGTGACAAAGACGCTCTATGTCACTGTGTTTTGCTGTGCCATGCGCTGTTTTCATTTTAGTGATGCCAGTGGTATCAATGCCGATGCAGTCAGCTACAGTTTGTTGCCCTGTAGCGTCAATCGCTTGCAGGATTTGCATTTGCATATTGCGTGACCATGCAGCCTGCTCAAGCGATAATTGATTTGTGGACTTGGTTGTCATGATTAGGCTTCCTCTGGTTCGTTTTGACATAGTTCTTGATGGGCTTTTAGAAGCGCTGCTCCATTGACGTATGTAAGGTGTGGTTTAGGTTTGCCGCTCTTAAGATCGCTAATAACGCCTTGATGAACGCCGGTGATTTCTTGCAGTTCTAGCTGCGTCCGACCTTCTAAAAGGTCTCGAACAATAGCTTTCCAGTTAATAGTATTAATCATAAATATCGCTCCAACGTTTAATAATAATCATAATATCGTAATTACGTTATTTAATCAAACGTCAAAACGATATTTATTTGTATCATAATTACGATAATTTATAAGGGGTGCGGAAATGAATATCGAAAGTCTTGGAGATAGGGTTAAAAAAGCCCGTAAACATGCAGGGCTAACCCAAGTGCAACTTGCAAAGAAAGTTAAAACATCACAAGGTGCTATATCGGATATTGAGAATGGCAGAAACAAAGAGTCATCAAGTTTGTACGATATAGCCAAATCTACTGGTGTGAGTGCAGACTGGTTGATTAACAACCACGGTGAAATGCTAGATACACCTAAAACCGCATCTATTGATGAATTAAGAGCACAAATAGACCAGATGCAAAGTAAAGGTGAGGATGGTTTGTTAAACATCCCTGTCGATACTCAGCGTGTAGCTATGACAGAAAATCCAAGTATGGTACCTATATTGAGCTGGGTTGCCGCAGGCAGTTGGTCTAATGTCGAGGCTGTAACCTTTGATGACGCCATAGGGCGAGTATCAAGGCCAGCCAAATTATCAAAAAATGGCTTTGCTTTAATCGTGCGCGGTGAAAGCATGCTTCCTAAGTTTGACCCAGGCGATATTATCTACGTAGAACCGGAAACGGGATTATTTGCATTAAAGAATAACGATCTTGTGATAGTTCAATGTAATGACGATACAGAGGCCACATTCAAGCAGCTAGTAATAGGTGAGACATCAAAAGATATGTATTTAAGGCCGCTCAATCCAAACTGGCATGAGCAACGAATGATGCCGATGGGCGATTGCAACTTAGTAGGCAAAGTGATTGGTAAATATGTCGAATACTAATGGTTGGGTGTATATATGGACTCTCCACTTCCTAAAACACGCCAAGCCAGTCGACACGCTACCATTGGGATGGTGCGTGTATCGTGAGGCGTTGGATTGGGATTGATACAAGGATGTAGTTATGCGAATCAATATGTCCAGGTGGTTAATTGGCACTGCTGCACTGTTCTTAGCTGCCTGCACTCCTTCCCAAGATAGAAGTTACGCTAGTAAGTTCGTTTCTGGTAATACTGTGGTAAATGAAGTGTTTTGGGGTGTTGATCACAAGACGCCTTACCCTTTCACCACATCAGGCGAGATATTGTGTGTCTATTACCCTGATTTTGGCATTGAGGTGTATTTTGAACCTGCAGGCTATAGTAAAGACTCATCTATCGGTACACCGCTCAATAAGGCCGCTGCTAAGGCTCTGAAGCGCGATGGCATGAAACCTAATGTGCCTTATAGTATTAAGGAAGGTGCTGACTTGAGTGAAGCTGTGCAGGTTGGGTTGAGGGTTTGTGGTAAACAGTAAACTGTACTTACCAAGAGTAATTGATCTTAAATACGCTCATTAAATACTTCAAAGTTGGACGAATAAATGGCTTATCCACAAAAATATAAAACGAGAATCGTAAGTATAGAGTTTACTGATAAGAAATTCAGGAAACTAAAAGGGTTGTTCTTGCCTATTTCAGAGAGAATAACTTTAATAGCAGGCCATAATGGAATAGGGAAATCGACAATATTAGGTCTTCTAGCAAACGCATCTGGCTTTACTGAGAAAAAACACCGCAGCTTATTTGGTTGGACGTATCAAGCTAAATTCAATGAGATATTTCACATTGATGACAACGAATACAAAGAAAAAAGAAGTGAAAAACCTTATGTACATATAAAATATGAAATTACAGATGGAAATAAAATCCATGAGTTTCAAAAAATATGTAGCATAACTAAAGTCAACGATGACAGATATAGGGTTATACCTAGAAGCGCTTCAGGTCTCGATGTAATAGACCATGGAATAGGCAAAGATTCAAAAGTGCCATTACCTACAATATATTTAGGTATGACAAGGGTAGCACCAAGTGCAGAGTTCTCTATGAGTCTTGTACGTTCTACAGAAAATAGATCATTTGAAGAAAAAGATAAAATATATTTTTTAGATAAGTATAATTTAGTTATGGATAGCATGCTTTCTATCGACACAAAAATGATGGATGTTGGGGTCCAAAATACTAGAAAAAAAATGAAAGTACCTGATCTTGGACATAATCCTTTGGGCATATCCACTGGTCAGGATTCACTAATGACGATAATAACTGCTTTAGCTTCCTTCAATGCTCTTGAAAGAGATAATGATGCTGACTATAAGGGAGGGGTGCTTATTATAGATGAGCTAGACGCTGGACTTCATCCCCACGCTCAGCAAAAATTGATAGAAATGCTAAAAAAAGAATGTAGAAGATTGCGGATTCAGCTTATAGCAACGACACATTCTTTATTCATGTTGCGAAGTATCTTAAAAGATAATAGTAATCAGAAAAAATCAGGACATACCTATGATTCTGTTATATACCTAAAAGACACTAAAAGGCCTTATTTAGAACAAAATTTAGATTACGACATTATAGAGCAGGATATGTTCTTAACGAGTCCAACTAAGACAACCAATAAACTGAAGCCAAAAATATATTTTGAGGATGATGAAGCGAAGTGGTTTTTTGAGGAGATAATAAACTACTGTGAATCTAATCACAACAAAAGAATATCAGATAAATTCGAGTTAGTTTCGATTAAGCTTGGTTGTGATACTTTAATGAAATTATGTAATGCTGACGAATACTTTAAATCTACAATAGTAATTTTTGATAATGACTTTAATAATAACTCTAAACAGAAATTCATAGATGAAAATCGCAATGCGGTTGTTTTACCAGCTACATCTGAGCAAAATACAAATACTGAAAATAGAGAAAAGACTGTACAAGCTCTAATACACTCTCTATTAAACAGATTGGTGTGTGATGATAATATAGACGACTTCATAGAGCTTTTTATGAGAGAACAAGGCTTGACTACAAACTTTATAGCATCGAACTTGCTTCTAAAAAAACACGAAGATATTTACAATCGAGAAAAGGCTAAAGTTTGGTTCAAGGATCATGTAGAAGACTTAGATCATTATAGTATAGGGAGGCTTTGGTGTATAATAAATGAACCTGAAGCCTTGGATTTTTTTAACAAGCTTAATACTGCCATTGACAGTATTCCTAAGATTACCAGTCATTGAGTTAATTATGAAACGCTCACTTTCCCCGCTCCGCTATCCAGGCGGAAAAGCTAGTATATATGATATGACTCGCGATGTTATTGCGTGCCATGATATGGAGCTGTGCCAATACGCTGAGCCTTATGCTGGAGGCTGTGGTCTTGCCCTAAGGTTATTAACGAGCAATGTGGTTGAAGAACTGCACCTCAATGATATTGATCAATCGATCGCCTCATTATGGAACTGTATAGTTAATCAACCAGAAGAGCTCGCTAGTCTTATTAGTTTGGCCAAAATTGATATGGACGAGTGGTACAAGCAAAAAGCCATACAAGATATTAAAGATACTGTGGATCCTTTAGAGCTTGCGTTTTCTACCCTCTTCCTTAACCGTACCAATCGATCTGGTATCATCAAAGCTGGAGTAATAGGCGGAAAGAAGCAAGATGGTGCATATAGAATGGATTGTCGCTTCAACAAGGTAGCTTTAATAAAAAAAGTTCATCAGATTGCTGCTATTAAAGATAAGATTCATATTTATAATATGGATGCAATTGAGTTCATTGAAAAGCTAGAGAGTCTTGCACTGCCCAAGCCCCTTCTTATGGTAGACCCTCCTTACTATAATAAAGGCCAGTCTTTATACACTAATTTTTATAATCATGAAGACCATGCGGCCGTTTCTGAAAAATTGGCCAAAACGGATTTGCCTTGGTTGCTTACTTACGACAACACCCCTGAAATTAGTGACTTATATAAAAAATTTGCTCAGTATCAGTTTGACATAAACTACAGTGCTGCAAAAAAGCGAGTTGGCAATGAGTTGTTTATTACCTCATCACACTTTGATAGCCTTGAACATGAAAGATTGAAGATGGCCTAATACCTAGAACGATAAAACCCACCTAACAGTGGGTTTTTTATCGCCTATCCTGCACCCGACCCGCCATTGAGCGGGTTTTTTTGTGTCTATAAATATCGTCTTTACATTAACTTACATATTAATATCGTATTTACGTTACTTATTATCGTAATAACGGTTTACATTATATCGTGATTACGATATTATTACCTTATCAGCTAATAACGAGTTAGCCGAAGTACCAAATTTTAGACGAAAAAAAGCCCTGAACGTCCGACCAAGAACACAGGGCTTTACTCACAAAGGAGTGAATGGATTATGACACAACCAATAGAACTACTCAACCAAATAAAGTCAGTAGCAGCTCACATTGCTGGAGGACTGGCAGTAGCAGTGACTATTTCAATCGTAGGCAACATCACTGGCTGTACCAGCTACCTACTTAACCAAGCTGAGCAAGATGTAGCTACCTCAACGATTGAGCCACGTATCAACTCAATCGATAGCCCTGAGCTCATAGAGTTCAGACGCCAAAACCAAGACGCCAATGTGAAGTTGGCAAAAATGCGCTTATACGCTGCTGGAGGTGTCAAATGAGCTTATCTACCAAAGTTAATATCAAATCTGTTGTTAAGTACGCTAACGGTACTTTTGGTGGTCAAGTGATTGCTAAAGACGACGACGGTAATAAGACTTTCTATGCTTGCCGGGTTAAAAGATTAGATGCTTTTAAAGTAGAGCTGGACCGCGAAAACATCTATCAGTTTGTTGATAGTCATTGGGAGAAGGTCAGCGTAGATGATACCAAGGCTATGGAGCTAACCTATCCACTGCGCACACTGATTGCAGGCTATGGCCACTTATTTACTAAAGACGTATCTAAGAAGAAAGATGGGTCACGGTTTGGTATGTATAGCGACACGGTTGTCTCACCAGCTACCAGTTTAAAAGGTCATAAGCTCAAGATAGGCGAAAAGGTATTTATAACAAAAGATGCTTACTCGCTTGTGGGCTACGGCCAAGAAACGATTGAGTATCAGGTTATGGGTGACTCTGACAGCACTTATAGGCTGAACATTGTGGTAGATAAACGCATGGCTGACAGGCTAAACAAGCAGCTTGAAGTAGCAAAGAAAAACCGTATGCGAGGCGTAAACAGTAGGCCAGTTGGTGGCGGCTCATGGGCAGCGAACCAAGATGCGCGCAAAGAGTTCGGTAGATCTCGCTACGACCATCGTCAACTTCAAAGGAGCCGGTCATGAGCTCACCTAACAGTAGCAAAAGACATAAAGCAGCCATGGCTATACTCGCAAGGCTTGGTACGCAATCGCTTGTACCAATACGCACAAGCGACCTAACTGCTAAGCCAGTGCCTACTTATGCACCAAGCGACAAATCTATTATATTTTTTGACCCTACCGATGCAGAGCTTGACGCTATTTATAGCGGTAGGCTATCAGGCAGCGGCAAGCTAGGAGGAAGCATCTGATGGCTATCGTAACTTTAGTATTAGGCAATAGCGGTTCAGGTAAGTCATACAGCATGCACAATTTGGACCCAAACCTATGTGGCGTGATTAATGTCATGGGTAAGCCGCTTCCCTTTCGAGCTGGAAAGAATTTCAGAAAGCTAAACACTGATAACGCTTATGAAATCAATGACCGGTTACCTACGTTTAGAGCACCAATTGTGATTATTGATGACTTTCAATATGTCATGGCAAACGAGTTCATGCGCGGTGTCACTGATGAAGGTGGTGGCAACTCAGTATTCCAGAGATTTAATCGGATCGGTCAGAATGCTTGGAACATTTTGAACACAGCTATCAACTGCACTGACCCAAATCAGCGCATTTACATTCTATCGCACATCGAAGAAGTCGATGGTAAAACCAAGATTAAAACGATGGGCAAGATGCTAGATGAAAAAATTGTACTTGAAGGCATGGTGACTATCGTACTGCAGACAGCTATCCGCAACGGCGAACACCACTTCATGACTAAGAATGATGGCACCACTACTGTCAAAACACCGCATGAAATGTTCAGTAGCGAACTGATATCGAATGACTTAAACGCTGTAGACGACGCTATCTGCGACTACTACGGCTTAATCAAAAACCCTAATCAAGTATTAGAAACCAATTAATTAAGGATTTATTTATGAACTTTCCAACTATCCAGCTAAACGAAACAGCAGCCCTTAAAGCCAACACTGGTGGCGGTGCTTTCTTTGACGGCAATAGCGAGCAATTAGTAAAGATTGGTCGCGCTGAATTTGTGGTATCGCCCAACACTGGTACAACTGGCATGGCTTTCGATGTATTCAACAAAGACGGTCAAAAAGGTTACTTCACCCTATGGTTCTTGAAAACTAATGGCGAGTACATTGATGGTTTTTACAACCAACTGCAAAGCATCATGGCTGTCACTGGTGTCAATACACTTACGCCAACGCAGGCCAATATTGATAAGTGGGATACCAACGCTGGTAGAAACGTACCAACTCAAATGACGGTTGCCAACGAGCTAATGGGTAAATACTTTACTGGCTTATTTATCAATGAGTTTGAGATTTATAACGGTGAAAAGAAAACAAAGACACAGTTATTTGCTGCCTTCAACCAGAAGCGTCAGTCTTTACAGGAACAGAAAGATCAGGCAGCACCTCAGCAGATTGAAACGCAAAAAGAACGGATGATGACTTACTCCTCTAACTCTGAAAATAAAGTAGATGAGCAGCTAAAAAATAGTGGCGGCAACGGGGGTTATAACAATCAGACGACAGGTCAGCCCCCACATGGCGGTGCCAGTTATCAGCGTACATCAGCACCGGCACAGAATAACAGTTATCAAAATAATAATGCGCCGAACAACCAAACGCATTCAAGCACGCCACCTGGTCCAGTAGATGACGATATTCCATTTGCTCCCCACTTTGACGGTCAGTTTTAAATTTTTAGAAATCACGTCAATCGTTTAGGCCGGTAGGTATTAGCTAGTTGGTGAGGTGATGGCTCATAAAATGCGTGTCCGAGTACGGGCGCACCAAGGCGACGATGCCCACTGTCCTAAACACCCTAATTTTTAAGGAGTGACCATGAAAGGCTCTTTTGAGAGCAAAGTAACGATGCCAAACGGTGCTATCTATAGCTGCAATATATCAAAAGGCTATTACAGCCACGTACTTGGCCAACATGAAAAAACCTATTGGCTTGAGCGTGAAATTAGTAAATACAACAAAGAAAGCGTGCTGATTTGTCTAAGTGATAGAAGCGTATTTATCAGCATCTACATTAACAAGCAAGACGCTACTGGGATAATTCACCCCACTGATAAGCAGCTACTAGGGCTACTCGATACCAATTTATCGCTAGAAGAAACTTTTGAGTATTGCCGCAACACGTTCTGCCCTGACCTATCGGCTGTGAGCACCAAACCAAAAACTAAACCCACAATCAAGGCTCAGCCTGATTTGTTTGAAGCGTGAGTATTAAACATGGCAAAACCTAAAAACCGCGACCGTCGCAAGAAGCAAGCACAGCGCAAGCGCAACCAAGCCGTCCAGCAGAAGCGCGATGATGGCAAGTTTGTTAAGTCGTTCACTGGTTATATGCAGCTCACATTCAAGCGTGAGACAGACGATGAGACTATTCGCAAAAACGTGATCCGCTGTGATGACTGGCTAAAGAATAGCTATCAGATATTTAAGAATCCGCGCCGCTACTTGGTAGGTGTCAAGCTCTTTAAGTTTGATAAAAGCATTGAACCTGCTGAGCTCGAATGGGCCACAGAAACTGAAATAGCGAAAGAGAATATCGTTGACCTTGCTGCACAGATGGCAGACAAGATGTCGAAAGGACACGACGATGTTGACTTTGATAACTCTTACATACGCATTTATGCGTGAAGGATGGTAACTATGAAAATAAGTAAAAAAAGACTGGCTAATAAAGTTAGAAAGCTAGAAGTCCAAAACTACGATATGCGTCAGAAAATCAAAAAAATGGATAAGGCGCTAACCTATCTTGATGAACTAACCACTGAGCTAAACCACGCACTACCTGACCCTGAGTACGATGCCTGGTGTGAGCAAAATTCAGTCGCTGTGGAAGAGTCACTAGCGAGACACGCTGTACGACTTGGGCTAGTTAAGCCAAAACCAAAGCAGCTCGACCAGTCAGTGTTTGACCATAAGTATGTGACAAGTCATTTTCATTACGCAGCAATCAATGCTAATGGCCGGTCTATATTTTTTAGCGACAAGCCTAAATACAATTTAGAGCTGGGGATTTGGTACTCAACTGCTGGCTCAACAATGCCAATGCTTAAAGGCTACGACACAACCAACTGGCAAAACTCGCTAATCGAGCGCGAGAACATAGCCGCTGAGCTGCTAGAAATTGATTTGGAATTGCTAAGCGTTTGTGAGACGTGCGGTGCTGAATTGGAGAGTAAACATGGATAAGTTTATTAAAGAAAGCGACTTTAATTGGCTGTGCTTGGCGTTAAAAGACGATTGTATATCGAACGAACATTTCGAGCTCATACACGTCGCTAATGGCAATGCCTATGCTACAAATGGCCACCGCTTGCATGTAGCACCTTGCAAGCTAGATGATGGAGCTTATTGTCGTTATGAGATTGCAAGAAGCTTGGATAACGACAGCATACCTCCGGTTGAAACTGATGTTGAAATACCTGATGGATTCAAGCCGCAAGTAGTCATGATCAAGCAAGCGGCCAAAGCATTTAATCCAGCCAGTGAAGTCACTGCATCGGATTTTTATGTACAGAATGGCTTTTATGGTCAGTTGGTGCCAAAAGACCGTAGTAGTAAATTTCAGCGCATCTACGTGCTTGAGTCGCTGTTTGGTATGTCGACCAAAGGTGAAACTATCTTGCATGTCCACACTAAAGACGATGGCGAAAATTTTATGTATGCCAATGATGGTGAGCGATCATTCGTTGTGATGGGTATGAAGTTGGATAAGGAGAGCGATTGTGAGTGATAAGCTATTTGTAATAAAAAAGCCAGGCGTTTATTGGCGACCTGACAGTTGTGGTTACACAAACAATAGAATCGAAGCAGGCTTTTACACTGAAGATGAAGCTAAAGAAGTTTGCGACGATCCTCGTTCGGGATGCACGTACAAACCTGTTGCAGAGTTATTTGAGTCTAAGGCTGAGATAGACGCGATTATAGCCAATCTTGAGACAATCAAAGAGCAGATGCGATTACACGCAAGCGAGGTGGCGAAGTGAGCAAACTTTATCCAGCCCAGTTTAAAGAAATGACCAGTAAAATAAGCGGAACTCGATACAGAGTATTTTTGCGAGATATGCCTGAGATAAGCGGTGGTCAGAATGAGTCGTTTATTGATGCTGTAAGCACAGCGATAGACGCGCTAGACAAGTACATAGCTAGCGGTCAAAAGCTGCCTGAGCCAAGTGAGCCAAAGCATGGTGATATTATGATTGCTATCAATAAAGAGGTGACTACCAATGGCAACGATTGAAACTGATATTGACCTTGAAGCACTCAAAAAGTCTGGTAAACGTGGTCGTGAGCTCGTTAACTTTGCATTTAAAGAGCTGCAGTATGACGGTGAAAAGCTACTTCACACCGCCATCTATGCAGGTGCACCACATGTGAATCATATCTACGCTGCTAGTATGCTTGGTTATAGCGCAGCCACATTGCGTAACTGGTCCAGTCAAAGCAATGGGCCTATACAACCAAAGCGCATCAATGGCACACCTTACTGGCGTATGCGTGACATACGTAACTTGTTAGACCTTTAATCATAAAGATGGTCGGTATTTATACCGGCCTCTTTCAGTATGAATTGCTCAATCCTCCCATGCCACATTCTCAATAAATCAATCGGACGGTCAACATAGTGCTTCTCATCGATAGCACTTGGACGATGACCCATAACCTGATTGACAATCCCACGCGGTACATCTACCCACTCAGACAGTGTTCTGAATGACTTACGCATAGCTTTAGGCGGCAAGTTCGGCAAGCCGTTCTCCACAAGCAAGGTGCGATACTTCTTAGTAACTTCAATATACCCTTCCTGCCTTACCTTACTCCCAAAAACAAAATCATTGATACGCGGCAAAGCTTGGATAGTTTGCTTAGTATAAGGCGTCAGCGGTATTACGCGCTCCCACTGGTCAACCTTATCGACAATCTTAATCGTATTCCACTCAAAATCTATGTCAGTCCATTTAAGCTGCAGCATCTCACCCGGTCGAGATCCGTTCATTAGCATACAGATTAAAGCAGCTCGTTGAACGCTACCAATCTGGCCAACTACACTAAACCAAGTTTCTAACTGTTGTTTCTGCAGCGAACCTTTATGAGCACGCACACTTTGTACTGACTTATTTACCTTACGGCTGTTATAAGTCTTATTTGGTATTAGCTCAGCATATTTGTCTGTATCTTCTGCCCAGTTCGCACAGGCTTTGAACATACGAAAGTTTTTAGCCATTGTAGTAGCGCGCGTCTCATTCTCTTTACGAATCCAAGACTCTACAAAATCAGGCGTGAGCTCAGCAAGCGACACCTCCCATATATTACCGATTGGCTGAGCCATATAAGGCTTGTCTGTCAGATACGGACGTGCTGCTTGATAGTGATCATTAAGATAAGTCTTTGACCATTCAGATTTATGAGTATTAATGTAGTGCGTAAACAGGTCGCCAAACGTCAGCTGCTTGCGTACTTGGTCACGAGCAAAAGCCTTATTCTTGGCTAGATTGTCAGCCTTGGTGCGACTTGGATCAATACCAGATGCTAACTGCTTACTAACCTCAGATGCTTTATCGATTGCATCTTGCAAACTCATAACAGGGAATTTACCCAAAGTGATACGCTTAGGTGTGCCGGTACCGCCAACCCTACCCTGATAAATAAATGCTTTGCTGCCACCAGGTGAAATGCGTAAGCCCAGACCTGTGAACCTCACATCCCAAACGAAGTATTGTTTGTCCTGCGGTTCTAGTTTCTCAATTTTTGCAGTGGTTAACTTGGCTTCCATGTGATTACTAATCTATTTTATAAAAAGTAATCATATAGTAATCACATATAAAGTAAATTGCCATAAACTGAGTGATACTATTTTGAGGTGATGCACTCTAAGTTACTGATATTGTTTAAATAACTATATTGTAAATGATATTGCGGTAAACTGAGTGATACGTTTAGACACGGACTCATAATCCTTTGGTCGTAGGTTCAAGTCCTACTGGGCCCACCAAATTTAAGTATTAATAAAAAAGACCTTCAAGAGATTGGAGGTCTTTTTTATTGTCTGCTGTTTTTTTAGTAAATAACAACTATGTGTGTAAGCATAGATATAGGCACTTTATTCAAGCCTCTTCGCTGACAACGGATAATTATTGATGGTTTTGTAGTGCTGATTTTTTTCAGACCTCTTGCGAGCCGCTACAGCGTAATGTGCTAGTTTTAGACCCAAAAAGCCTAACTATTAATATAGATAGGCTTTTCTTAGGTAAACAAGTGCTTTGCCCTTACAAGTCAGTAATAAACTTATACACGTAATGACTATCTGTTCGTAGTAGACAGTTTTATATAATTATTGAAGATGGCTTAATAAAATCCATGCACCGATGGCAATTAGCATCACACCACCAAATATTTCAGCTCTATGACCGATTAAGGAGCCCAATACTTTTCCTAGCATCACGCCTAGCGTGACCATTACCGTAGTGGCCAAGCCTATCAGACCTGCTGCTAATAAAATGTTGACTTCTATAAATGCCAAGCTTACACCGACAGCCATTGCATCAATACTAGTACCAAACGCAGTTATGGCAAGTTTAAAGAACGAATGTCTACGCGGTGCTTCTACTGATTCGTTACTTGGCTTGAAGCCCTCATACAGCATATGCATACCGAGAGCAGCAAGAATGACAAATGCGACCCAGTGATCCCATGCTTCAATGAACGCTGCGTCTACAAAAGAGGTGGCAGAATGACCAATTAACCAACCAATAATAGGCGTGATCGCTTCAATGGTGCCAAAAATAACACCCATTCTGAAGGCTTCGGTAAAACGAGGATTTTTAAGACTTGTGCCTTTACTGATTGCCACAGAAAAGGCATCAGTAGACATAGAAAGCGCAAGTAATAGAAGTGCGATAGGATTCATGTGATTTTCTCTGGTCGAGTATAGAGTCCACGACATAGCCACACCCCCGACCTGCAGTGTAGATATATCGATGGTCTCGCCAACCGAGAGGTGTTCGCACCATGGCATGTGGCCAAGTATGTTGATACGAACGCTTTCGCAGTACGAAAGCAGGCTACTCCCCAAAGAGAGGTTAGATTAGCATTGATACGCTATAAGTCAATCATAAAATGCCAAAAAATAATTTTTTGCACCTCATCAAATATAGAATGGAAAACGTTGACAAATACTTTTGGAGCAGATGAATACTTTAGAGAGTTATGAACATTAAAAAACCCTTCACGCTAAATTTTCATAGCCTGAAGGGTTTTTTAATGTGTTGCGCTTTTTAGTAATCAACGGTATAGCTTAAGCCATAAGTCGTTCCTGATGCAGGTAAGCGGTTTAAATCACCAAATGTGGTTTGATGATAGACCGTTAGATAGTCTTTATTAAGCAAGTTATAAACGCCATAATCTACTCGGCCGACTGGCATATTTACTTGCCCTAATACATCAAGGGTCATATAACCAGTGACAGGTAAGGCACTAGAGTCAGGGTCTTGTTGTTGGTCTTTAAAGGCTTTATCATCCCCACCGATTGCCAATGCTTGTAGACGAATATTGCTGCCTTCATCGAAGTTATACTGAGCAAATGCGGTACCTTTTAACGGTGTTAGACGTACTGCATCGAGCTCTAGCCAATCACCATCTTTGTCATACTGACCACGAGTATACGCCACACTACCGCCTACTTGCCACTTGTCACTGATATCATGACTAAGCGACCCTTCTACGCCATAGACGCGCTCATCGGTATCGACAACTTCTACGGTATAGCTGTCAGTAAAGCGCACGACTTTATCTGATTCGTTATAAAAACCACTCAAGCGTGCTGCTGTATCGCCATGTTTACCTTGCCAACCAAACTCGTAGTTGTTGATCGCGATCGGTTGTACGTTGTCTGAATTAACTACAAACCCTGCACGCACATCACGCAGCGCACGTTGGATATCCGCTGTGGTAAACCCTTGTGAAAAATTAGCAAAGATTTGATCATTTGGGGTTAATTGATAGCTAGTACCGAGATTAAACAAGGTTTTGTCGTGATCTGTGCTGCCGTTTTCTACATCGCCTGCCTGATAGTCAATGCCGTAAGCTGCACTTGTTCCACTGATAGCAGAGCTATTAAAATACTCTTCAAGCAGTTGCTCATAGATGGGCGTAAAGGTATCAGTCTCTGACTTCAATTTTTGGTAACGCACACCAGCACTGGTATGCCACTTGTCGGTTATATCTACATCTGCATTGACAAAAGCGCCCCATTTATCAATGGTAGTATCTGGACCACCATTGTAGGTAAGCCCATTGGTTTGGGCGCTTAAACCATTGCTAGCAAGGAACGTATTTAGGTCTTGACCATAGTAAGTTTGCTCACTGTTTTCGCGCTCGAAATCAGCACCATAGCTAAGTAGAGTCTTTTTGCCTGCGACTTCCGTCTCGGTTTGCATGGCGGCACGTAAGCCCATTACTTCGATGTCAGCTTCTGACTGAGTGACGACGACAGCCCCGCCCAATAATTCTTCTAGCGTACTCTTATCGGTAAGACCATTAGCTACCCAGACTTTGCCCGCTTGTTTAGGGAAATCTTTACCAGAAGGATAAAAACGGCCTTTCTCATCTCTATAATAGCCTGTCAAGCTTAAGCTAGACCCTGAGCCTACAAAGTCATCATCGCTATAGCTTAAATTTACTGAGCTTTTTTCGGTATATGGCTCATTTTCTACGTTGGCACCATCAATGGCTTTTAAAGACGGTGGTGCATCCTTAGGTTTTAACAAAACCTGTAAATTATCACCATAATCCGGGCCATAGTCGGTGTTTTGCTCATCTTTATAGTAAGTCACTGCAAGATCAAGACGTTGGCTGTCAGTGAGCTCTACACCCAAGCTACCATTTACACTTAGCGATTCGGTATCTTGCTGGTCAGTTTGGTTGGCATCTGGGCTGATTCGATTGCCTTTGCTATCAAACTTGCCGCCTTTATTATCATAATCAACATCTAATCGACCATACACTCGCTCGCCGCCATATCCTAAGGTTTGTCCTACATGATAACCCAATGAGTCTGACTCAAAACCACGACTGCTACTGACACCGACTCTAGTCTGTCTGATAGGGCCATAACCTACCAAAGATTTGGTCACAAGGTTAATCAGGCCACCTGCTGCACCAGCACCGTAAATACTGGTGGCACCTGAGAGTACCTCTACCCGCTCAAGCTGCGCAGGATCGATACTATTGAGCTCGCGTGAAAGACTACGTGAACTGCTTAAAGGCACACCATTCAATAAGAACTGTACAGGGCGACCGTGCATGGTCGTACCATAGTTACTAGTTGAGCCACTACTGGCACCCAGACTCGGTATCAATTGTGCCAAGATATCACCAGTGGTACGGTCACCCGTTGCCTGCATCTGAATCTGATTTTCAGTAATTACTTGGGTGACTGCTGGCATCTCACTAATTTTCTGTGCCAGTGCTGTACCCGTTCTGGCTTTGGCCGTGACATTAATAGTATCTAAAGTCACATTAGGCGTCTCATCTGACACAGTACTTGAAGCCATTTCCGCTGATGTCTGCGCATCCAATACGGCATCTGCTTCATTGATATTGTTTTGTGCATATAATTGCTGACTAATACAGAGGGTAAGAACAGATAGAGCAACTTGATGATGGCTTTTCATAATTTTTTCACTTAGGTTATTTCACTTAGTTGGATAAATAAACAGTGATATGAGTAATATTTAGCTAATAATACTGTGTGTACTAACTTTGTGAAGAGCATTGTAAATGATAATCGTTTTTATTTCCATATGTATCTATATCTTGTTAGTAGCGTTTATTTGTGTTGTTTTCGCAGGTATAGTTGGCTATTTAATCTTTGATAATTTCATTAGTCATTGAATAATTTATCTAGCTCATTGTTATGATAGGCCTTAAAGAAGCGTTGGAGTTCCATCTCATCCTCTCTATACTTATTTTGACGACCTGATAATAGCTGCTATGCTACATCACAGATAATATAAATACACCATCACTATCGATAATGGCAATATCGCCTGAACGAATAATCGCTATCTGCTCACCGAAGCGATAGCAAATATTGGGTGCTAGAGTGCCTTGTGTTTAGTTACTCTTGCACATAGTCACAGCGCTGATACCCTGCATAAATACAGGGAAACCTAACTTACTTTTATCCAGTGGGTGAAAAGGACAATTGATTAATGATGCCCACTGTTCTGCGGCGATTAATGCCTAGTGCCAAAAATCAATGATATTTCCGTCTTGATAAGTTAAATTAAACCCCGATAGGGGGTATTCGTTTATGGGGATCGTGGTAATTTGCACGCTGAAGGGATTGTGAATAATAAAATCATCGCGATGACCACCAGTATTTCTTGGATCGCGCTTGCCATGCCGTCACTACTACCTGCTGCTAATAACTGCGCACTTCGACTGCCTATATAAAGGGTGGACAGCGTGATAAATATAGTAGAGATGATACGGCGACTGATGTTATTAAGGGCGGCTCCCTCAGTGACCGCGTCTTTGGGTAAGCTGCTAAAACCAACGGTAGTGGTCGGCAGATACGCCAAACCTACCCCAATACCTCGCACACTCATAATTAGCATTAATAGCCAAAGCGTAGGCTGATACAAGCACCATGCCAGCATCAAAGTAGACAGCGCACTAATCGCAATTCCTACGATGCCAATCCCTCGGGCACCTTGCTTATCTACCATCTTGCCAGCGTAATGCGTGGTGACACTGGCTACGAGCGTCGCGACCATCAGGACAATACCTGTCCATAAGGCACTCTCACCCATTACATCTTGGATTAACACGGGCAATAGCAAGAGACACAGCATCAAACCGACTGTTTGGCTAATGCTAATTATATTACTGTGCAAATAGGTTTTATTGTTAAACAAGCGTACGTTTAATAATGGATATTTTTGACGCTGCTCAAAGGCCCACCAAACCACCGCGGACAGTAGAAATCCGACAGACAATAAACCCAACGTGGCTATCTTTAATAACCCGTCGCTGCTGAACAATCCACTAGTGAAGTCTATCTTCAGCGTGCTCAGCCAAACCATCATCGCAAGCAGCCAAGTGAGTAAGCTGACAAACCCGATGGTATCGAAAGGGCTCTTTTTTTCATATGAGCGCATGTCCGGTATTAACCACCACACCATCGCCATGACCGCCATACTAAGTGGTAACGTAATGGCAAACAGTGTCCACCATGCAAACTGCTCAGCCAAGTAAGCACCGACCAAAGGGCCAAACGCCAACGACATCATAATAACGATGCCCCATAGCGCCATTACTCTGCCATGCTGCTGCTGCGGATAAATCTGATATAGCATGCCAATAGATAGTGGAATAATCAGACCGCCACTCAGCCCTTGTATGGCTCTAGCAATGATAACAAAGCTCATAATATAGGCTAGCATGCCAATGACTGAGCCTAGCATAAACCCAAAAATTGCCGCTAAATAAATATATCTAAAAGGAAATTTTTTGTTTAGGTAGCCGCTGAGCATCAGCCCCACACTCATGGCCAATACATAAGCATTTAGCACCCAGCCGCCCATCACAATATCGACATCAAACACCGACATAAAGACAGGAATCGCTGGATTAAGTGCACTATTACTAAAGCTGACGACCGTACCGCCGAGTAATAGTGTCAGTAATACCTGCTGTACTTGTTTGTTGCTCAAGCCATCACTACTACTCTGAGAGGCTTCGTTTATAGGCGACTCATTTGTAGATGTCTTATTTATAAGTACTTTATTTATAGGAGCGTTGCTCATTAAGCAGTGGCACCATAAAATTGGGTGACGGTCGGCATGACTTGCTCCTAGTTATTATTTTGTTAGCCTGCCGAGCACGTCATCCAATCTCGCTGAAACTTAGCATCATTATTCTTATCAAAATACTGATCAAATAAGGTTAGATAAGCCTCTGCTGAATGAAGTCAAAATTGCCGGCTATTCAAATTCAATGCTTGCAGACATGAGCTACCTTTTTGCTGAGGCTGGTACCTTACGAATGAGCCATAAGAAATACCCACCACCGATAATGGCAGCAATCGTACCAGCTGGCAGCTCATAAGGGAAAATAACATAACGGCCAATCCAATCCGCTATCACCATTACCCCTGCCCCTAAAAGTGCAGCTAGTGGCAATTGTCGTTCAAGCTTCACAGCTCCCAGTGAAGTAGCCAAATGCGGCACCATCAAACCAATAAAGCTCAATGGGCCAACGGCAAGCGTGCTGGCCGTACTAAGTGCTGCTACTAATGCCAATAACGACAAAGTCACTGGCGTAACCGCCACACCCAAATTACGCGCCACACCTGTACCTAGCCCAAGAACTCGCAAAGGCTTAATCAGCAATAGACTGAGTACAAATAAGATAGCGGCAATGCCAATGAGATACCATACTGTACTAGGCTGAGCGCTATAAGTCGTCCCTGAAAGCCAGCTGAGCATCGCTTCTAGACGCGGATCTCCTGAGAGCTTGACCATATGCATCACCCCATCCATCATGGCGGCAATGCCTATACCTACCAATAATAAATAACCTGAGCTGACCCTGCGTGCTAGCCAAATAATCAATAGCAGCACGGCCATCGCCCCTGACAGTCCTGAAACCAGCAACGTCCCTGCTCCTGCAGATAGTCCTAAACTTGGCAGTAATAAAAACCCTAAAATAACCCCAAGTGCCGCGCCTGAACTGACCCCCAGCACCTCAGGACTGGCCATGGGGTTACGCGTTAAAGTTTGCAGTAGCACACCGGCGACCGCCAACATCAAGCCTGTGGCCGCAGCGCTCAAACTGCGAGGTAATCGGTACTGCTGCGTAAGCGCCCAGTCCGTACTTAACCCCCAACCATTGATATCTTGTACAAATAAACAGGCAAACATGATAATAGCGAGCACGCCAACGCCCCATCGCCAAAAGGCAATGGATGTATGCTTACCTGCAAGCATCGGTGTCACTGTCTCTATCCGCTCGCGACGCTGACGCAAAATCAGCCAAATAATCAGCGGTGCACCCAAGATACCTGTCATGGCACCAGCTGGAATCTGCATATCAAGTAACGGCTCAAGCAGTAACGCGACATTACTGGTCAACAACAACAGCAGCGCCCCCAACCCAAAAGCAGTAGCCAAACGCTTACCAATAGCAGAAATACCTAGCGCATTGACCAAACTTGCCGCACCAAGACCAATAAAACCAATCAAGCCCACTTCACTAACCACTAAAGCGGTCACAACGGCGACCACCAATACAACAAGTGCGCGAATCCCATTAATAGGTACACCCAGACGTTTTGCCTGCGTGTCATCTAGACTCATCAGCGTTAATGGTTTTAGTAATGGCAGACATACGACCGCCATCAAAATAGCAGTGATGACTAGCGCTATACTGGTATGCCAGCTATTTTGTGCCAAAAACCCAGCCGCCCATGACAGCATGCCATTACTACGCTCAGCAAAAAACAGTACTAGAACATTGGCTACTGCGGCCAGCAAAATATTGACGACCAAACCGGCCAATATCAAAATCAATGGATTAAATCGACTGGGTGCTGACAAGGCAAATACCAGACCCATACTAATGATAGCCCCTACAAAGGCCACGTAAATTCCGCCATAAATAGCCAAGCTTGGCAAAAATAACGTGACAATAAGCATGGCCAACTGTGCACCCACGCCCACACCTAGCGTGGTATCTGATGCTAAGGGGTTTTTTACCAATTGCTGTAGTAAAATACTGACCACGCCTAATAGCCCGCCAGCCAACAACGCCACCACGCTGGTCGCCACTAGATGCAGCTGTATCGCCATACTGGCAATATCCAATTGCGAGCTTGGTATAAGCAAGTCACTCAGTGGGCGCGTCCACTGTTGATCTAGCAGCGCCCAACTACTCCATAATGACAAAGCCGCTAGTCCGATGAGCATGGTCCATAGTCGCCAAGACATACTGGCAAATAAAGAAGTTTGGGGATTGGGTTGGTTCGGTGGCTGATTCAGTGGTGATGATGACTGTTTCAATGATTGCGAAGATGATAACGTTGATGAGGGTTTTGGAACTGTTGCTGCTTGAGAAGCTAATGTCATCGTATGAGCACTGTCGTTATGAGAACTGTCGATGTGGTTATTGATATTATTGTTTTGGTTGTTGTGAGTATCTGCATTGGCGCTCATAGTACTTCCCCGCCTTTTAATGAAACTTCTGACAAGTTATTTGCTAGGCTAACCAATGATGACATCCCACCATAAATCCATACTGGTGGTAGCTCGCCCACACAGCGGGTATTGCCATAACCCAGGCGCTGCCAAATCAAGCTGTCATCAATTTCAGCTCTAGTAATTGGGCTTAGTGGATCGATAATTAATAGACAAGTCTCATCATCTAGTTGCGCCAAATCTCCCATCCGTATCGGCACAAATCCCCAATTATTGCCTTTGCCCAATACCACAAGCTCTCTATCCATCTGCTCTAGCGCAGGCTGAAATAGGCTGTTCGCCACATACATACGCATGTTATTGGCATCCGCAAACTGTACCACTGCGAATTTCTTGGCTTTTGGATAACGCTCCTTGAATTGCTGACTGGCGAGCTGTATGTCTTTCTGACTTTGTACAATATAGTCTTCAGCCATCTTCGGGTTATCGATCAGTACGCCAAGCTCCCGCGTCGGTTCGGTATAGTCAGCCCACATTGCTGTCTCTCCTTTTGCCGCAGACATTACAGATTCTGCAGGCACATCGCCGTATAAGTTGCGTGCATGCTCATAAAAATAATTATCTATGACCATATCGACAGGCAGTTGAGCGATTAGCTCAGCGTTAGGCTGATAGCGTATGCCTAAGTCTGTGATCGACGCTGGCAGTTTGGGGCTACCCACCCATCTGTCCCAAACCCTGACATCACCTGTTGCAATTGGTGCATGCCCCATCGCCGTCAAAGTCGCTGCATTACCCCAGTCGGGAGACACGATATTCATCCTATCGCTATCACTTTCTTCTGCTTCTGAGGTAGTGGATGTCTGACTATTACAGGCCGTCAATACCAAGCACAATGCGAGGGCGAACCATTTCAGTGATGTCATTACTGATACTGACGTAACTATTGGATGTTTTGATAATTTATCTGTATAAAAAACGGGAGGCATAGAAGCGTATCTTTGTAGGCGAATTAAAAAGAAGGAGCAGAAACTAGACGTTAAGCGACTGCGACAGGCTGTCCAGTAATAGGATGACTGAGCAACTGCATATCGACATTAAAAATATCGTGTAGCACGGTAGGTTGCATGGTACTGGCGATATCGCCGTTGTGACATATTTGGCCATTTTTCAGCGCGATGACTCGATCGGCATATTGCGCTGCCAAGTTAATATCATGAATAATAATTACCACGCTCAAGCCTTGCTCGTCCACCAAACGACGAATGAGCTGAATGACCTCGATTTGATAATGCATATCGAGGGCAGCAAGTGGCTCATCGAGCAACAGGTAACGGGTATCCTGTGCCAGACACATGGCAAGCCAAGCACGAGCGCGCTCACCACCTGACAGCGTGGCCGTGATTCGATCAGCGAAGGCTTCGGTTTGAGTCACTTTTAATGCTTGTGCCACTTTATCTTTATCAATCTGGGTGGGCTTTTGTAGCCATTTTTGATGCGGATACCGTCCCAACATAACCAGTTCACGCACCGTGAATCCAGCAGCTTCTGGCAATTGCTGCGGCAGATATGCCATTTGCCGCGCTAACTCCTTACTGCCGTAGTCATTGATACTGTGCTCATCTAATGTGACATTGCCGCTACTACTTGCCATCTCACCTGCTAGCGCTTTGATCAAGGTCGACTTGCCAGACCCATTATGCCCAACCAAAGCCACCAGTTGATTGGTATCAATCTCACAAGTCACGTTGTCTAATAGAGTATTTCCTTGACGGCTGATAGTCAGCTGGTTTGCACGTAGCATATAAGCACTCATTGTTGATAAAAATAATATGTCATAAAAATGATGGTTTATCGGCCATCGGTTATAGACCGATTTTTGATGATCAAACCACAATAAAAATTGATTTTACTCGTAAATGATAACAAAAACAATTATCATTAACTATAAACTCATTCACTTTAATTTCAACGCTCTGTTGATTGCGAGTATTTATATGACCAACCTTCTTTTAGCTTCTACAGAAAACATCGATAACCAAAACAGCCAATACACCCCCCTAAACGACCCTGAAATAGCAAGTGTGGTCGCTCATATTAATGAAGAGCACCTCGATGAACTGCTTGGATTCTTGAGTGCATTTACCTCATTATCTACCACCGAATTAGATCTGGTCGATGCGCAGATAACTGATATTTATGCTGAAGGTATTGCTATACAGACTTTTCTAAAAAGCTCAGAGATTCAACCAGCTGGCGCTCACAACACCTCGCTTGATGACCAGACTTTCTTTATCGCTTTTGCCGCACCTATCTCCCAGCTTGATGACTTGCAAGCCCAATATATCTTGCTAAAACAAAGAGCAGATAAAAAGCTAGGCAAAAAAACAATCAAACTGACCAAGCAAGTATTTGATGTACAAAACAGTTATAGAGTCAGCAAAAATATGCTGCGCCTTGAATTGAGCATGCCGTCATTAAATAGTGATACGCCATTAATTAATACCGCTCAGTTAAGTAATGCTAAGGGCGCAACAAGCTCGATGTCAGTACCTACCAACGAAGCGGGTTACGCGTACTTGTTTGATTTAGAACACAATGCAATGACCGATGCATTGATGACTGACAGCACTGATGGCAATAAAGCTAGTGACTATAAAACTAATGATAGCGAAAAGGAAAACGTACGCCCTGCTCGTCCTCACTGCTATTACACTTTGAGAAAAGCATGGCAAGCTGATAATGGAATACGAGCTTGGGTCGATGTTTTTTTGCATGGGAATACACCGGGCGGCAACTGGGCAGCAACACTCCAAGCAGGCGAGACCGTTGTCACAAAACGAGAGTTTCCGGAAAAAGTAGAGCACTTACGAGACGGTCAAGCGGTACTGATTGTCGATGAAACATCAATGCCAACGGCAGCACGACTGCTAGAGCTATGGAACAACCCTACACCACCATTGGTCATTTGCGTGACGCAAGATGCAGGCGATCAAAGTTATTTCGATACTGTAAAAATGCGCAGTTGCCTCAATTGCGATACTGAAAACAGTAGTAATAACTACTTTACCGTATTGCCTATAGTAACCAATCAACCAAACTCAGGAGCAGAGTTAGCCACGCTAATCGACAGAGAGTTAGGCGACTATTTGACTAACAACCCTCTAAAGATTGATAAAGTTTGGGGAGCACTAGAAGCAAATACTGCCAAAGCATTGCGCCCGTTGCTGAAAGACCGACTTGAGCTTAGTCGTACAGATGTTGTGGTAAAGGTATATTGGCGTCACGATTAGCTTAGCCTTATAAGATGAAACTCAAAACCTATCCTATATCAAAACTTATCCTATATATAGTGGATGCTACTGACGCATCCACCGTTAATGTTTGCAGCAACGAATGCATGTAGGGTATAGTTTTCATTTTGAACGTTTAATCAATATAGACTATAGGCAGATAGCCTTATCACTAAAATTACAAGTTATAGTCGAGTAGCACTCAGAGACTCACTTCTAATAGACTGTCTAACACCTGTGCCAGAATGCACTGTTATTTTTCTAAACCAAGGATGATATATGAAAAAACTTAGGACACCTGACTCGTATTTTGCTAACTTGCAAGATTACGATTTTGAACCGAATTATTTGATGGTCGATGATACAGAGGGTGGCGAGCTGCGCGTACACTACCTTGATGAAGGCCCAAGCGATGCCGACCCTATCTTGTTATTACATGGCGAACCTTCTTGGGCGTATCTGTATCGTAAAGTCATTCCAATACTAACAGCAGCAGGACACCGCGTTATCGCGCCAGACCTTCCTGGTTTTGGACGTTCAGACAAACCTGCATCGCGTACTGATTACACTTATCAGCGCCATGTCGATTGGATGCAATCGGTACTTGATCAATTAGATTTAAAAAATATCACACTGTTTTGTCAAGATTGGGGCGGTTTAATCGGCCTACGCTTAGTAGCAGCGCATCCTGATAAATTCGATCGCGTCGCAGCAGGCAACACGATGCTACCGACTGGAGATCATGATCCTGGCGAAGGTTTTCGTAAGTGGCAGAAGTTTTCTCAAGAGACGCCGCAATTTAATGTAGCAGGCACCATCAAAAGCGGTACCACAACAACACTGCCTCAAGCCGTACTGGATGCTTACGATGCACCCTTCCCTGATGAGTCCTATAAAGAAGGCGCCAGACAGTTTCCTATCCTAGTGCCCACGACACCAGATGATCCTGCTTCAGAAAACAACCGAGCAGCTTGGGTCGTGCTAAGCAAATGGAGCAAGCCATTTATTACACTGTTTAGTGATTCCGACCCCGTAACTGGTGGCGGCGATCGCATCATGCAAAAGCTGATTCCGGGTACCAAAGGCCAAAATCATACGACTATCACTAACGGTGGTCATTTCCTGCAAGAAGACCAAGGCGAAACATTGGCTGAGCTTCTACTAAAGTTCATCAATGACAATCCAAAAGCACAGTAATAGATAACAAAAACCCTGATTGCTAATGTACTAGCCATCAGAGTTTTTAGTAATACTATAATGATTGGTCAATGATAAAGTGCGCGAGCTGTTAAAACCAAATCATTGGTATTTAATCAAATTGTATTTTATCAAGTAGCATCTTATAAAAAGCAACAGCGTGATCGACACTAAAAAATCTGCTTTTTATCCAGCCCTGCTATACGATATTTTTAAAAATATCATCGATATATTTCTCTACTGCATCATTGTCGTTAGTGACCTGCGCATAAGTCCTGAGACCTATAATTTGAATTTGGAAATAACGCGCCAGCTCAACTGGATCTTTTTCTGCGCTAATTTCACCGCTATCAATGGCTTGTCCAAAGAGCACGGCAAATGACGCCTCTATACCTTCTAAGATATTCGTTGCATGTGCGAGCAAATCTGGACTATCGTTTTGAGTAAGCTCAGCGACTGTTTTGACGATCATGCACATACCACTAGGCGCAGTGGCGCTATTACAGACAATCACCGTATGGATAAAATGTTTTAAGCCATCTAACACTGTGTCTTTTTGCTCAATACAGTCGGCCAATCTCTTGGCGCCATCTGCAGCATAGCGATTTAGCGACTCTGTAAATAGTTTATCTTTACTACCAAAAGCTGCATAAATACTACCTGGGTGCATATTTACCACATCTTGCAAGTTTCGCATGGATGTTGCGTGATAGCCTTTTTCCCAATAGAGATTTTTTGCTTTTTCGATCACATCCTCACGATTGAACTTTATCGGAGCACTCATAATTTTCACCTTAATATCTTTGCCATGAACTACCCACTACCTTAGAGGTAGAGGTTTCTTAGGTAACGCTCTTACTTAATACGCTATTCTGTATCAGCGGTTAAGCGAATTTACTAAGCTAACCCTATCGCACCGACAGTTTTTGATTGTTGAACCAATATCAATCCTTGATTTAAGATATTGATGCTGGCATTAATGTCTCGATCACGGGTCTGTAGACATCTTGGGCAGTCCCATAATCTATCGCTGAGTTTAAGGTCATCTTTACCAAGGACATAATCACAGCCTGAGCATGTTTTAGATGACGGATACCATCGGTCTATTTTCACAAGCGCTTTGTCATACCATTCTGCTTTATAAGCAAGCATAATGGTAAAGACTGACCATGAACTATCGCTAATAGCTTTGGCAAGCTTTCTGTTTTTAACCATCCCTTTGATGTTCAAGTCCTCTATAGCAATGACATCGTGGTTTTTGATGATATTGAATGAGAGTTTATGTAGAAAATCAAGACGCTGGTTGGTTATTTTTTCGTAAACCTTCGCGACTTTAGCTTTTTGCTTTTGATAATTACGACTGTCTGACAGCTTACGCTGCTGAGCTTTAGCAACCTCTCTACGTTTGGCTAAAATCTTTTGCTCACGCGCAAGCTTGTCTTTCAGCTTCGATAGAAACCTAGGATTAGCAACTTTAGTACTGTCTGATAAGACAATAAAGTTGGTCAATCCTAAATCAATGCCTATATTAGAATAAGTCTTTGGTAGCGGCTCCACTACTGTTTCAACCAATAGGCTGACAAAGTACTTACCAGATGGGGTTGCGCTGATAGTGGCACTTTTAATAAGCCCATTAATGCGGCGATGTATTTTTGCTTTGATATGACCAATTTTGGGGAGTTTGACACTGTTATATGTGAGTGCAACCGTCCCTTTTTGGTTATTAGTGGTGTAGCTGTCTTTGATACCTTTTTTCTTGAATTTAGGGAAGCCTGTGCCTTGTTCGAAAAACTTTTTATAGGCGCTGCGAAGGTTCTGCTGCACGTTAGCTAATGCTAAGCTATCTACTTCTTTGAGCCATTCAAACTCTTTTTTATACTGAGCAGGGGTGTTGTTTAGAATCGTTTTATTTGCTTTATAATGATTAACCTTATCAGACAACATCTTATTCCAAATAAAGCGGGTACATCCAAATGATTTAGCAAAGAATACTTGCTGTTCGTCATTTGGATATAATCTCACTTTATAAGCTTTTAAGATTTGTTTGGGCATAAGGTATGATAACATCTTAAGCTATACTAAAAAATAATGATATACTCATCCCTCTACTTTAAAGGTAGAGGAATTCTGCACATAGTCATTAAAATCTATTTTAAGGCAAAGTTTGTAGAATCAACCTTAGTTACTGGTTTTAATCACTTTTTATATTATAAGACTTATTGAGTCTCTTTGCTTCGATTAACTATTTTTATCAAAGTTTTGCGGATAAAGCGCGCGTGCAGCAACGTCGTCAAACTCAGTTTTGAAATCAATACCTTTAGGAATGTCACGGGCTTTTTGTACCGCTGGACGAGCATTAATGCTATCAAACCAGCGATTTAGATTCGGATAATTATCCAAGCCGCCTTCGCTTAGTACAACTGTCGCCTTATCAATCCAGCCCCAAGTAGAAATATCAGCGATTGAGTAGCTATCACCAACCATATATTCACGGCCTTCTAGGTGCGTATCTAGCACTTCATAATGACGCTCAGCCTCACGAAGGTAGCGATTAATTGCATATGGGATTTTTTCTGGCGCTTTATGTCTAAAGTGAACAGATTGACCAGAAAAAGGGCCCAATCCAGATGCTACAAACATTAGCCACGATAGCATCTCGCTACGATCTTCTGGCTGTCCTGCCAGCTTGCCTGTTTTTTCAGAAAGATACATCAAGATAGCCGTAGAATCAAACACGCGTTTGCCATCATCTTCTAGGGCAGGTGTTTTGCCGTTTGGGTTGATAGCACGGTACTCAGGTGTATGCTGCTCACCTTTTAGAGTATCTACTGCCACAAGCTCATAAGGCAGACCAGTTTCTTCAAGAAACAATGCTACTTTCATTGGGTTTGGCGTTTGATGGAAATAAAATTTAAGCATAACTTTATCCTATTATATGAAGACAGTCGTCTAATGACTACAAAAGCTGACAACTATAAAAATTGTAATGAGATAACAAAAACAAGCATCTGATTTGAAGCACATTTTTATTGTCTGACATACACTATAACCACAAATGAACGGTCGTTCAAGTAATGTTATATATTGATATAATAAGCATCATATCAATACTATTTTCTCTACATGCAATGGATGAAGTCGATCAGCTCCATTTCGATAAGTCTTGTTCGTACTACAGAGCCACTAAAGTTAAAAAATATTTTTATCGTTGTTTTTTCTTACTACTTACACAGTGTTACCTTCTTAAGATATTGATATTAATAGAGTAGTATGAATTAAGCAGAGTAATGTAATTTAGCCATTACAATTTACTTGAACGATTACTCAAATAATTATTGAGCGACTGCTCAATATCATTTATAGTAGTCTCTATTGACTCGCTTACTAAGCAAAGTTGCTAATTTTGAGTAACTACTCAAGCCAATAATTGAATGTAATCAGCGATTGCTTTGAAGCGGGCATGAAAACTCTAAAACAGACCAAATCTCAAACCTATTATTAGGAATTATATTATGACCGAATTTACTCTACACGATAAAGACACAGCCCCAGCAGAAAGCAAAGACTTACTTGATTCTTCTATCAAAGCATTTGGCATGGTACCTAACCTACATGCCGTGATGGCTGAAGCGCCTGGCTTGCTTGAAGGCTATCAACAGCTACATCAACTGTTTTTAGACAGCAGCTTTGATGATGAAGAAACCACTGTTGTATGGCAAACTATCAACGTTGAGCATGCTTGCCATTACTGTGTGCCTGCGCATACTGGTATTGCTAAGAGCATGAAAGTAGATGACGCTATCACTGATGCATTACGTGATGAGACGCCACTACCAACTGAACGTCTAGAAGCGCTACGTGACTTCACACTATCTGTAGTACGTGGTCGTGGTAACGTTGATGACAGCGCGGTTCAAGCGTTTTTAGATGCTGGCTACACTAAGCGTCAGATTCTTGAAGTTATTCTTGGTGCTGCTCAAAAAGTAATGAGCAACTATACGAACCACCTAGCTAATACCCCAGTCGACAAGCCATTCCAAAAATTTGAATGGCACAAAGCTGACTAATACGTTTTTCAGCTAACGCTGACACAGTCCATTTGATGTTTTCATACTGTTGTTCGAAACATCTTCGGGCAGCAGTTTTTCATTTTAATTTATCGCTAATGAGAGATCCTATGGAACAGGCAAAAAAACCCTTACAAATAGACATCGTGTCAGACGTTGTATGCCCTTGGTGCGCTATCGGTTATAGCCAATTGGCCGAGGCATTAAAACAAACCAACACGCCGCACGAGATTCACTGGCACCCATTTGAATTAAATCCTAATACGCCGCCGGAAGGACGAAACTATCGTGAGCATATTATGGAGAAGTACGGTACGACTGCTGAGGACGTTAAAGAGAACCGAGCTAGAATGACAGCAGCAGGTGCAGAAGCTGGATTTAATTTTCAGTTTACCGATGATTTCCGTACCTACAATACTTTTAATGCGCATCAGTTGCTGCATTGGGCTGATCAGCAAGGACGTATGCACGACCTAAAACAAGCATTATTCGTTGCACACTTCGTTGATAATAAAAACGTGGCTGACAGTACCGTACTGGCAGATGTCGCAGCAGATATTGGACTAGATCGTAATGAAGCACTCGCCGTTATCGCAGATCAACGCTTTGCCAATGTGATACGTGAAGCCGTACAGCATTCAAAGCAGCAAGGTGTTCAAAGCGTACCATCCGTTATCTTCAACGGTCGGCATCTGGTGAGCGGCGCGCAAGGTGTAGACAACTACAAAAACATCTTAAAGCAACTAGCAGACATGCCAGAATAAAAACAATAAACTGGATCTGATTTACCAATTACACCCTACTGAGCACAGTATATAAAAAGGTATCATCATTATGTCAAACTCTAATCATTACGAGCCACCCAGCGTCTGGACATGGGATGCAGAAAGCGGCGGTAAGTGGGCAAGCGTCAACCGCCCTATCGCTGGCCCAACGCATGAAGCAGAACTACCTCGCGGCAAACATCCGTTACAGATCTACTCAATGGGCACCCCTAACGGCCAAAAAGTCACCATTATGGTCGAAGAGTTATTGGCATTAGGTGTGACAGACGCTGAGTACGACGCGCACCTGATTCAAATTGGTGAAGGCGGACAGTTCTCATCAGGTTTCGTTGAGCTAAATCCAAACTCAAAAATCCCTGTGCTTTTGGATACAGAGACTGGTAGTCGTGTGTTTGAGAGTGGCGCTATTTTGTTTTATCTTGCCGAAAAATTCGGAAAACTACTGCCTAAAGATGCAGCAGCACGTACTGAAGTGATGAATTGGCTCTTCTGGTTACAAGGCTCTGCTCCTTACTTAGGCGGCGGTTTTGGACATTTCTACTTTTATGCGCCAGAAAAGTTTGAGTACCCTATCAATCGATTCACGATGGAAGTAAAACGTCAATTAGATGTACTAGAACGTGAGCTTGCAGACAATCGCTATCTAGGTGGCGATGAGTATACGATTGCAGATATCGCCACTTGGCCTTGGTATGGCAATCTAATACTAGGTGAAGCATACAATGCAGGAGAGTTCCTACAAGTTGAGAGCTATCCAAATGTACGCCGCTGGGCAACTGAGATTTTAGAGCGTCCTGCTGTGCAACGTGGTCGAAAGGTAAACCGCACTTGGGGTGAACCTGCTGAGCAATTACACGAACGTCATGATGCCTCTGATTTTGAGCTAAAAACTCAAGATAAACTAGACGCTCAGACAACTGAAGAAGCAAAAAAATAGACGCTTTGTCTATGACTTACTAGCTTACTTAAGTAGTCTTATTGGTCGATTTTAAAGGTAATGTTAACTTTTCCTATTACTACTTGGGACTACTGTAAACATCCAATACTTTTGCACTTAAGACTGCTGATGTAAGGCTGTTAAATACCAACTAACTATAAAGACACTACTAAAAAGGATAAAAACTATGTCAACAGATTATGCTCAAAAAATTCAGGCCGGTACTACGTTTCCTGAAATGGAAGTACAAGTATTAAATGGTGAAATGACTTCATTAGGCAAACCTGAAAACGGTCATGATTGGAAACTGGTCGTTGTATACCGCGGTAAGCATTGCCCAATTTGCACAAAATATCTAAATACCTTAGAGACAGTAAAACAGTCTTTCTATGACGTTGGTGTCGATATCATCGCAGTATCTGCAGACAGCAAAGAGCAGTTAGAAGGTCATCTAGATCAAATAGATGTTAGCTTCCCTATGGCTTATGGTCTGACTATCGAACAGATGAATACGCTAGGTCTATATATCTCTGACCCACGTTCAGAAAAAGAAACTGATCATCCTTTCGCTGAACCTGCTGTATTCGTTATCAATGCTGAAGGAAAAGTACATATCGTTGATATCTCGAACGCACCGTTCTCTAGACCAGATCTTGAAGCCTTGGCAAACGGTTTGGCTTTTGTTAGAAACCCAGAAAACAACTACCCTATCCGTGGTATGCACGGCTAATTGATATAGTAAATATAGAGTGTTGATTCACTCGATTATTTGGCTGATTAATATCTAACCAGTTAAATTGCAAAGGGCGTATTGAGATAATTCTTGATACGCCCTTTTTTTATTTATTGATAACCTATCTGCTATCAAACGTAGTCGCTTCATATCTAACTTCCTTAGTATTTGCTCAGTACTAATGTGCGAGTAGCACTGTGAATCTATAAAAAGAGGTTCTGTACAAAATTCATAGACTAGCCAGCATATAAGGGCTATATTTGAACTCAAAATATCATCTACAAACATTTTACCTTTGAGCAAGCTATATTTCTTTTTTCATCGGTTAGTTTTTATAAATAAAACAGACTGTGTTTATGGTCTGGTTCGTATTTCGCTTTGGCAAAATCTTGATATAATTGTACGTTCTAATTCACCAATGCTATTTATTATTTGTTGTTAACACTCGTACACTGATATTAATTTCTGCTAAAATCATGCAGCAACATTATCAATATCTCATCATAGGTATGAGTAAAAGGATTCGATATGCGATTGAAATCAATCGTTCAAAAATTACATGAACGCGCTCCAAAATTGGGCAAAGCTGCCTCACTGACGACAGCAACCAGCGTTATCACTTTTAATAGTATGTTAGCTGGTTTACCTGTCTGGGTAATGGGTGCTACCAAGGCTATCACCGGTGCTGCCATCGCTGACAAAGCCGTTATCGATGTGACGAACTATTGGATCAATAGCAACAATGCATTGATCGATAACGTATTACCGCGCAAAGACTGGCGCATTAACTTACCTGATGATGTGCATACCAACGGTAAGTATCTACTGGTGAGCAATCATCAGTCATGGGTTGATACCAGTATCGTGCAATATATCAGCGAGAAACGTTTACCATTGACGCGCTTTTTTACCAAGTTTGAGCTCATATATATCCCTGTCATTGGTCAAGCTTTCTACTTTCTCGACTTTCCTATGATGCGTCGACACTCTAAAGAAGCCATCGCTAAAAACCCTGCTCTAAAGGGTAAAGATATCGAAGAAGCGAAACGAGCATGTGCATTACTTAAAGACAAGCCCTTTACGCTATTGAACTATCTAGAAGGGACTCGCTTTACCCCTAGCAAACACGATAAGCAAAAATCCCCATATACACATTTACTTAAGCCGCGCGCTGGCGGGTTGTCACTGGCTATGAGTGCCTTAGGGGAAGAGATCGATGGAATTTTGGACATGACGATCGTCTACCCTGACGGTGTACCCACTTATAGCGATCTATGGAAAGGCAATATCAAGCGTTTAGGCGTCGATGTGCGACATATTGATATACCCAAGGACCTGTTTACGGCGATCAAAAACGGCGGCTATGAAACAGATGAGGCTATAAAAGCAAAGATGTTTGAATGGGTAGAGCAAATATGGCATCAAAAGGATCAGCTGATCACGGATATGCTGGCTGACTTTGAGAGCAAAGATGCTATCAAAACAAGTGATCTTTGATACTTTTACCTAAAGATATTCATATATAGATAAGAGTTTTTCATAGTGTAGTAAGTTCTAATACAGATAATTTGGTACGTCATGATTAAGAACTAGAAGTACCAAATTATTTTTATATTTTGTCTATATAATTAATAAGCATTATTTAAATTTCTTCAACCTCCAAACCAATGACATGATTAACATGTCCAGTTTTTAGGTATATCGTCGCGCCCTCTACCCCTGCTTTTATTTGTACATTTATATCTATCGGCAGGCGTATCCAACTATCCTGCTGATATAACTGTCCACCCTCTATTAGCTCGCCTGCTACAACTAATATTTCTGCACCGCCATGAACTGTCTCAGTGCATAGCAACTCGCCTGCATCGATACGCTGTAGACTAACGTGCTCTACCCCATCGGAAAAAAGCGGGCAGACAGTACGACTACCTTGTTGTTGCCAATTAGCATCGTCATAAGTGTTGATAGCCACATGCTGCGTTTCGTCAGACGACATTTGCCGCAACTTGACGAAAATGACAGCACCTTCGTCACTATAAGGCTTATGGCCTGAAGACGGTGGATTACGTAGATACCAACCTGCTGGGTAATGAGTGTCATCTGCAGAAAAAGTGCCTGATAATACCAAAATCTCTTCGCCGCCTGGATGTAGATGATGCGGAAAGTAAGAGTTTGGCGCGTAACGCACAAGACTGGTAGCGCGAGCCTTCTCCGCGCCTACACGATCAAGCATGACACGCTCCACACCATTTTGTGGTGACTTAATCCATTGATGTGCTTCAGGGGTCAGTGAAGCACGTTGTGAAAAATCTGCATTAATTAGCATAAAATATTCCAAAAGTATTAAATGATTAGGGCGTACCCACAATATAAAACTGAGGACACGCCCTAGACGATAAACACAAATACATGACGTTATTACCGCACTAGAATGACCGGTGATAACGTGCTAGCGATAATTTCTGTCGTTGTACTACCGAGAAACAGTTGCTGCCATTTCGAATGTCCGTACGCCCCCACCACCATAATGTCGACATTGTTCTCTACCTGAAACTTTAACAATCCGTCCACCGCATCAGAAGCAGATAAATGATGTGCTTCAACGACAAACCCAGCATCTTCTAACTGTGCGGCGGCGGCGCTCATACTTTGCTTGGCGGCGTCATTATGATTGCCAACCATCACGATGTGACCTTTTAGACCTTTTAGTAGTGGACTTTTTGACACCATTCGTGCCGCTTTAATAGAGGTCTTGCTACCATCAAAGGCAATCATATAAGAGCTTGGCTCTTCAAATTTCTCTGAGCAAATCAATATAGGAATATCTGACCCACGAGCGACTGTCTCGATCTGACTACCAATATTGATCCGACTCTTCTTATGATCTTCTCCGCGGCGTCCCATCACAATCGCACGATTTTCTTCTTTGAAGTGCTCAATGCTAGGAAGCAGTTTGCCGTGGCGTTGATAAACGCGAACATTGACATCAGCGAAACTGCTTTGAATGTGGCTTTTTGCATCTTGTACCAATGCATTGCTATAGCTGTTGACGACTTTTGCTCTTTGCTCATCCAGCTGGGACAACTCTTCTAACAAAAACTGACGGCTATTTATACCTATAGCACCTGATAAATCTCGTCTGGTCGATGCCGGTATGTCACTGACATGCAATAATCCAACAGGTACGTTTAATTTATTGGCATACCACGCTGCATAGTCACAAACCGATTCAGTCACTGCCGAGCCGTCGATACAGGCCAAAATGTGCTGTGATGTTGTCATAATCTATCCTTAAATTTAATTATTTAATCCTATACAGCTTGTTAGATCTGACCAAGCTACACTCTTTGGCTTATGTCCTTTAACTTATAGTCTCTAGCTTATGCTCTCTGGCTTATGTACTCTGACTGGGGTATGTTTCATTTACCTTATAATAGTTACCCTTTCAAAAATTATCTTATTAAGTAAATTTACCCATTCATTTGATAATAACCAATTTACACGGCTTCATCCAGCGATGTGTGCGACCCTTTTGCAATAATTGCAATTTGTTACTGACAGCATCGTGCATAGCTCACCGCAGACTAATACCTAACTATATATAAAGTCTTATCGTCGTCTGACCACATGCGCTAGCAAAGTTTGCTACAATGTATTTTTTAGCATTTATGATTTCGGTATCGTTATTTAGGTGATTGGATTATGGCAAAAAATGCCCTACAGGCTCAATTATTAAAGGCTGGATTGGTTGATAGCAAAAAGGCCAAAAAAATCAGCAAACAAACGCAACATGCCAAGCGTACTGGTGACTCAGAAAGCGTCGAAGCAAAAAAAGCGTTGGCAGAGGCGCAAGCTCAAAAGCTGGAAAAGGATCAAAAGCTTAATCAAGAAAAACAACGCGTATTGGAAGAGAAAGCATTAAAAGCCAATATCGTGCAAATGATTAAGCAGCATCAGATTACTGAGACAGAAGGTGAAGTTAGCTATCAGTTTGTCGATGAGTCCAAAGTAAAGAAAATCGCTATCACTCAGAAACTCTACGATCAAATCGTGGCTGGTCATGTGGTTATCGCACGTTTGGAAGAGAGCTACGCGCTATTACCTCGCCCATTGGCTGATCGAATTGATTCAAAAATGGAAGGCTTTATGGTTGTGTCCAACGACACTGCTGAGGAAGCATTGGCAGAAGACGATCCTTATGCTGCTTATGTGATTCCAGATGATTTGATGTGGTAAGGCATTATTTTACTGCTGTTGACTTTACTATAGTGTTATAAGCATCCCCTCAAAAGCCCTTTATAGAATTTACGTTCTATAAAGGGCTTTTTGCATTTATACGGGCTAGGCGAATCTTTATAGCGCAAAATAAACGTTAAATGTGTCGATAGACTCAATCAAACGTACACAAATCGGGCTTCTTTAACCTAACATTGCTGGTTTAGTTAAAGAAAGTAACCCAGCTCCATAATTGCCAGAACATAGATACAACCAACTTGAACAGTTATTCAATAACTACTACAATGCATTTTTAGCACATATGGTGGTAATACTTTGTTTTTTTTGAGTAATCACTCAATATTATTCATATTTTACCTATGTTTGTTACCTGATAGTTCGGTGCCATCGTGCTCGTTTTATTTGCTTAATTTGTTCCAATTCACTTTTACTTTTTCTCAAAAAGAGATAATTCATGCCAAAACACTTGCCAATCTCACTATTATTTCTTCGCCTTGGTGTTTTCATCGTATTCTTCTTTTGGACAGTCGACAAATTTGTAAATCCTGAGCATGCCGCCAATGTGTTTGCTAAATTCTATGCATTGGAAAACTTGGGCATTACTATTGTTTACGTTATTGGTAGCTTACAAATTATTCTTATCTTCTCGTTCGTCATGGGTTTGTTCAAAAAATGGACATACGGCATCACTTTATTGCTACATGCCGCCTCTACGTTTGCATCCTTTGGTCTTTATTTAACGCCTTTTGAGAACTTATTATTTTTTGCCGCTTGGCCGATGTTGGCAGCCTGTTTGTCGCTATACCTAATGAGAGACTATGACTCCCTAACATTGGGTAAAAATACGTCTCCAGTATAACTGTTGGCAGCAGTGCTTATTGCTTCAGTCGTATAAATGTCAGACAACAAGACATAATGTATATACTATCAAGACTGCCGACTTCATTTTTTTATCGTAGTTAGGCGATTCAGACAATTAGCTTTGATCGCCAATTTTTGTTAAATATAGTTACTCGAATTCTGTTACTTAGACAATGAGTATTCTACTGTTTGAGTAATAACTACGATTTTAGCCTTCGCTCCCTTATTTGGCCGGACTTTTCATGATTAAAAGAATATTTTTAATACTATTAATATTGATATTAGCGGCAAGCTTTTTTTATTTTGACCTAAATCAATTATTGACGCTTGATGGCTTAAAAGGGTCGATGGCGCAATTTAATGAATACAAAGCGCAGTCACCGCTGTTGATTATCGGTGGATTTTTCTTACTATATGTCGTCGTCACTGCCCTCTCCTTACCAGGCGCTGCGATTTTAACGCTAGCCGCTGGTGCGCTATTTGGTTTGGTTCAGGGCTTACTCGTTGCGTCATTTGCATCGAGTATTGGTGCTACCATTGCCTTCTTGGCATCGCGCTATTTACTGCGTGACACCATCAAACAGCGCTTTCCTGAGCGGTTGGCAGCTATTGATGCAGGCGTCGAAAAAGAAGGTGGATTTTATTTATTTACCTTACGTCTGGTACCCATATTTCCATTCTTTTTGATTAACCTATTGATGGGTGTAACGTCTATTAAAACATGGACTTACTACTGGGTCAGTCAAATCGGTATGCTGGCTGGGACCTTTGTCTTCGTCAATGCAGGGACACAGCTGGCACAGATAGACAGCTTATCGGGTATTTTGTCTTTCAACTTAATTGTCTCGTTTGCGTTATTAGGTTTCTTCCCATTAATAGCAAAAGGAGTGTTGAACATGTTTAAAAAACGCCGTGTCTATAAAGACCACATCAAACCTAAAAAGTTCGATCGCAATATGATTGTGATTGGCGCAGGCGCTGGAGGATTGGTTACAAGCTACATTGCTGCTGCCGTCAAAGCAAAAGTCACGCTGATTGAAGCAGGTGAGATGGGTGGTGATTGTCTCAATTATGGCTGTGTACCTAGTAAAGCCATTATTAAGAGCGCAAAAATCGCTGATCAAATTCGCCATGGTGAAAACTACGGGTTAGAGAACACTGTACCGCAGTTTTCGTTCAAAAAAGTGATGGCACGTGTACAGCAAGTAGTGGCTGATATCGCACCGCACGATAGTGTTGAGCGTTATACCAATCTGGGCGTCGATGTGGTCAAAGGCTATGCCAAATTGGTCGACCCGTGGACAGTAGAAATCAAACTGAACGACGGCGGCATGCAAACCCTAACAGCGCGTACCATTGTCATTGCCACGGGCGCCCGTCCATTTGTACCGCCTCTACCAGGTATAGAAGAAACAGGCTACGTAACCAGTGACACTTTATGGACTAAGTTTGCTGAGCTAGAAGAAGCGCCGAAAAAGCTAGTAGTGCTGGGCGGTGGCCCAATCGGTAGTGAGCTTGCGCAGAGCTTTGCTCGCTTAGGCTCTAACGTGACGCAAATTGAGATGAGCGATCGAATCATGGGTAAAGAAGACCTTGAAGTCTCTACTTTTGCTCATCAGTCGCTCACTGACAGCGGTGTTAATATTTTGACCTCACATCAAGCGATGCGCTGCGAGATACGTGATGGCAAAAAATACATTATCGTCAAACACAATGAAACAGAAATCGATATCGAGTATGATGAGCTACTTTGTGCCGTTGGTCGTAGCGCACGCCTTGAAGGTTATGGTTTAGAGGCGTTAGGTATCGAAACCAATCGTACCATCGTGACCAATGAATATCTCGAGACGTTGTATCCCAATATTTTTGCCGCGGGTGATATCGTCGGGCCTTATCAGTTTACTCATGTCGCTGCCCATCAGGGCTGGTACGCCGCAGTGAATGGGCTGTTTGGCAATCTGAAGAAGTTCAAAGTAGATTATCGCGTGATTCCATGGGTTACGTTTATTGACCCAGAAGTCGCTCGTGTCGGTATCAATGAGCAAGAAGCCATCGATAAGGGCATCGATTACGAGATTACTCGCTTTGAATTTGAAGAGCTAGATCGCGCTATCACAGATGGTGCCGCTAAAGGCTTTATCAAAGTCATCACGCCAAAAGGTAAAGACAAAATATTGGGTGTGACGGTAGTGTCTGAACATGCAGGCGACCTAATCGCTGAGTTTGTATTAGCAATGAAACATGGTCTGGGTCTCAATAAAATTTTGGGCACCATTCATAGCTACCCTACTTGGGCTGAAGGTAACAAATACGCCGCTGGTGAGTGGAAACGTGCCCACGCCCCTGAGACTGTATTGAATTGGTTGGAGAAATACCATACTTGGCGTCGCGGTTAATTAATGACAGTTAGTTAATGGCAGCTTGCTGGTAGGCATCGTTAAATGATGCGACTGGTAGGAAAGCTCTAAAAAAGCCGAACAAAGCTGGTTTAGATTTCGTAGTATCTGTTTGGTTTGATATGACAGGCTATGAGATCTTTACCGGCTTTACTAACATTTAAATCATAACGGAAACTTGAATGCACGTTATTACCGCTTTACCGATGCTCAAACGTCTTACGCGCTATAGCACCTACGCTATGGTGATGAGTATTTGTATTGGTATATCAGCAAGCACTGCATCGCCAACTACTGCCAACATTAACCAAGACTTGTCACCTTGGCAGCAGATAGAAGCCCAAGGTAGCAATCAAGACGTTTACTTTTATGCGTGGGGCGGTGATCCACAGATTAACGCCTATCTACAATGGGTCGCTGATCAAGTCGATGACAAATACAATATTAATCTAGTGCATGTTAAATTAAGCGACACCAGTGAAGCGGTCAGTCGCGTTCTCGCCGAAAAATCCGCTCATAATGACGATCAAGGCAGTGTTGATTTGGTCTGGATTAATGGTGCTAACTTTGCCACCATGAGTGAGAACTCGTTATTACTCAAACAATGGGCAAACAAGTTGCCCAATTTTGTGCTGACTGACCCAGAGAATAATCCAACGGTTAATTTCGATTTTGGCGTGCCAACCGATGGTATGGAAGCACCCTGGGGACAAGCCTCTCTGACGTTTTATTACGATAGCTTATCGACCAGTAAACCACCAACGACTCTAAATGAGTTAACCGCTTGGACAGCAAAAAACCCTGGCCGCTTTAGCTATCCCAAACCGCCTGACTTTTTGGGTATGAGTTTCTTAAAGTACGTCTTAGTGATGCTGCATGAACAACAAGATGCCAGTACCGGTAAGAATACTAGCGCTCAATTAGGTCTACCGGCTACTGAAGAAAATACTGCGCTCGTATTAGACCCACTATGGGCGTTTTTGGATGAATTTCATCCAACTTTATGGCGCAGTGGCGAGCAGTTTGTACAGACAGGCGCGCAGATGCGCCGTCTGGTCGATGATACGGAGCTGAGTCTCGCCTTTACCTTTTCGGCACCAGAGGTTCCTGCAGCGGTACAACGTTATGACTTGCCCCAAAGCATTCGCAGCTATGCCATGAGTGATGGCAGCTTAAGCAATACTCATTTTGTTGCCATTCCTTATAACGCTAGCCATCCTCAGGCGGCACAATTAGTAGCCAACTTCTTAATGAGTCCAGAAGCCCAAGCAAAAAAACAAACCCCTTCGGTATGGGGTGACAAAAGCGTACTGGTTCAATCTACGCTTAGCCCTGCACAACAAGCATTATTCAAAACCAAGCAGCCTCATCCAAGCGCCCTGCCCTTTGACAGTGTCAAACGCACGGTAAGCGAGCCACATCCAAGCTGGGTAGAGGCCATCCAGCAAGGCTGGCAAGCACATTATGGGGTGAGTCCATGAGCCACGGTTTTGATAAAATAACGAAAAAAGGTGATAGTCCTAGACCTATTACGCTTGAGAAAAAAGATCTGTTTACGCGTATCGTGTCTTTTAGTCCCAAACTTTTAATTCTCATATTAATACTACCGGTACTCTGTGGCCTCATCTGTGTACTGTTGCCTGCCCTGAGCTGGGTTCCTGCCCTAGAAAAAACAACCTTAAACCTGCAAGGGTTTATAGTTCTATGGCAAACGCCTGGTATCACGCAGATGGCTGCATTAAGTCTTGCTACGGGACTGATCAGCACCCTACTTGCTTTTGTCATTGCCCTGATGATATTGGCTGCGTTTTTTAACAGTGTTTGGTTGCAGCGTATTGAGCATTTATTAAGCCCTATCTTGGTCATTCCTCATGCAGCCGCAGCCATTGCCGTTGGGTTTTTGATTGCGCCGTCAAGTATGTTTGCACGGCTCATCTCTCCGTGGCTAACTGGTTGGGAGATGGCACCCGATGGTATGTTTCCGCATGATCCATACGGTATCAGCATCATCTTGGGTTTAACCTTAAAGGAGCTGCCGTTTTTGCTATTAATGGCTTTAGGCGCGCTTGCTCAGCCTGAGCTTGGCAAAAAATTGCGTCAACAGTATACCGTTGCACTCAATCTTGGTTATTACCCAATTACTGCTTTTTTTAAGGCGGTCTTGCCCCTGTTATATCCTTTTCTGCGTTTACCGATTTTGGCCGTGTTGGCCTATGCCAGTGCGAGCGTTGAGATGCCGTTGATACTAGGCCCTAACACACCGCCAACGCTTGCTGTCTCTATCATACAATGGTTCAACGATGTTGACCTGACATTGCGTATCAAAGCATCAGCAGGCGCATTATTACAACTCGTACTGACAGCAGGTTTAGTCGCCTTTTGGCTGGGCGGCGAAAAAATTGTCAAGGCAATATTTAATGTTTCATCAGTTAATGGCAAACGTCGTTATGCAGATGCTATTTGGCAAAAAGTCACCGCTATGCTTACCGTAGGCGTGATTGGTTTTATGCTACTGTCACTTGCTGGCCTTGTTTTATGGGCATTTGCAGGATTTTGGCGGTTTCCAGCGATGCTACCAGAGCAATTCGTGCTATTACACTTTCAAAGTGCCTTTACTCAAATGAGCACACCATTGGTCAATACACTTAGCATTGGTGCCGTTAGTACTGCCTTTGCTGTTTTTCTGACGTTGCTATGCTTGGAAGCTGAGCAACTGAGTGCTAGGCCATTGTCACACTTCACCAGTTTTATTATTTACTTACCGCTACTGGTGCCAAGTATTGCGTTTCTATTCGGCTTAGTATGGTTACAGCAGTTGGCCAATCATCAATCAGAATTTTTTAATGTGGCGTTTGCCCATCTTTTATTCGTGCTACCGTACGTGTTTTTATCACTGGCCAGTAGTTATCGACGCCTAGATCCTCGTTTTGCTCATGTGGCCGCTAGCCTTGGCGCTGCACCTATTAAGGTATTCTTTCAGATAAAGCTGCCGCAGCTATTTGCTCCTATTTTGATTGCCATTGCTCTTGGTCTAGCGATTAGCTTTGGTCAGTATTTGCCAACTCTATTGGCAGGTGGTGGACGTATTGCCACTATCACGACTGAAGCGGTGACACTGGCAAATGGAGCCAGTAGGCGCACTAGTGCCGTCTATGCCATCATGCAAATGGCGCTACCGCTCATCGGTTTTATATTGGCTTGGATGCTACCCAAACATTTTTTTAGAAGTGGCGCTCGGTAGTAGGCTGGTCATAAACAAAAGCAAACGTTATCAAATATTAAAATAATCAGTCTTAAAAAACACAAATAAAGGGATCCTGATGCCATCATCTCTACAGATAAAAGACTTACAACTGTTTCGTCAAAGCGAGCAATTACTGAGTATCGATGAGCACATCGCTGGTGGCAATATCCTAACCGTGATGGGCCCTTCTGGTAGTGGCAAGTCCAGCTTACTGAACTGGCTAACAGGCACTTTGGCGAATGACTTTACCGCGACTGGTACTGTCTGGTTAAACGATAAGAACGTGACGCACCTGCCTGCGCATTTGCGACGTATTGGTGTGCTGTATCAAGACGCACTGCTGTTTTCGCATCTATCAGTCGCAGGCAACATTGCTTTTGCCATGCCAAAAGGAAACAAAAAACAGCGTGTTGAAAAAATAGCGCAATCTTTAGCGCAAGTGGGTTTAGAGGGGATGAGAGATCGTCATCCTGATAACCTATCAGGTGGTCAACAAGCACGTGTCGCTCTACTACGCACACTGCTAAGTGAGCCCAAAGCGATACTACTTGATGAGCCGTTTAGCAAACTTGATACTCAATTGAGAATGGATACGCGGCAATTGGTATTCGATCAGATTCGTACTCATAAGTTGCCTGCTATTATGGTCACGCACGACCAAAGCGATGCCAAAGCAGCCAACGGTAAAGTTATCTATGTAGGACAATAGTTTTGGACATCAGAGTCAAATATCAACGCTAAATGCCCAAAAAAAGTATCAAAACAAGCAAAATATAAAAGGCAGCTCGCATGCTAGACAAGTTTATTACGCCCGTCATCAAGCCGCTGCTAACCCCGATAGTAGCGACATTGCATAAGTTCGGTATTACGGCTGATCAGCTTACAGTAGCTGGATTCTTGGTTGGTATGTTGGCATTGCCACTACTCGCGTTTGAGCTATGGTATGGCGCACTGGCAGTGATAATATTGAATCGTATCTTTGATGGACTTGATGGCGCAATGGCACGCTATGCCCAGCAAAGCTCTAGCGCTGGCGGCTACTTAGATATAACCCTCGATTTTTTGTTTTATGCCGCTGTGCCACTTGGGTTTATTTTGGCCAATCCTGCCCAAAATGCCATTGCAGGCGCGTTGTTATTAGCGGCATTTATCGGGACAGGTTCGAGCTTTTTGGCTTTTGCGATTTCTGCAGAAAAGTTTCAATTAGACAAGCCGCAGTTTAAATATAAGAGCTTTTATTATCTTAATGGTCTTACTGAAGGTACCGAAACTATTGCTCTTTTTATTGCTCTTTGCATTTGGCCTCAGCATTTTGTGCTACTTGCTGGTATCTTTGCTACTGCCTGCGCTGTTACTATTTTTACTCGTATACATGGTGGGTATCATACCCTCAAGCAGCTCGAATCTACCAAGTAAGCGTCTAAAGATATATACCATATTGAAACCCAGCCATAATACCGCTAAGCATTTACCGAATCATCGAGTCGCAGTGCTTCTATAGATAAGGCCATATCTTCAGCAAGGGCGTGTACCGTCGAGCTCTCTATGTCACGCTGTGCAAAGGCACGCAATCCCATGACTTCTGCCTGTAGACGGCGTCCAAGTCTAACCGGATCAAGCTCACTATCCATCTCACCGACACTCTGCGCCTCCTTAAAGCATTCTATAAATCGCGCCTCCATACCTGCCAGCAGCATTTCCACCTTGGTTAACGCTGTTTGCTCACGCGCACCCAGCTCTAGTAAGCTTTTGACCAACATACAGGCTCGGCTCGGTAACGCTTTATCACGAATCCCGCCAAGCTGACGTATATAAGCGGCAAGGCCTAATAAAGGCGTTTCATGATGGCTCAACACTCGCTCAAGCTCAGTCAATCCTAGACGCGCATAGTATTCTAGCGCTTCTTGAAACAAGCCTTCTTTGTTACCGAAAGCGGCATAGATACTGCCTGGGCGCATATCGAGCGCTTGCTCGATATCTTTTAGAGATGTGGCATGAAAGCCCTTTTGCCAAAAAAGCTGTAGCGCACGCTCCAAGGCGTCATGACGGTTGTAAAGTGCGGTGCGTGACATAATGTGCCCCATTTAAAAAGCCGTGACCTCATATAAAAATGGGCACGGCTATAAAACTTGAATGATTGCTCAATTTTATCCTAGATGGGTGCGACAGTAAAGTTAATATAAGAAACGGTCTGGTAAACAAACGTAATGCTAGGGCGCGACTTAGCTATCAACAATCACTCTACAATAATTCAACAGTCATGCTGATAGCTAGTAAATAGTCTCTACAGTGGCTAGTGACAAACTAGTTAAAAAACCAATTAATCGGTCAACAATACATGTTTGGTCTTCTGATAAGCGGACAAACCATCACCGCCCAACTCACGGCCGATACCGCTTTGCTTAAATCCGCCCCATCCTGCTTCTGGCAGTACGATTTGTTGCTCGTTAATCCAAATATGACCCGCTTTGATTTGTAGCGCCATCTCAAGCGCGGCAGTCTCATCGGCGCAAACGATGGTAGCTGCTAGAGCAAACTTGCTATCATTGGCTAGGCGAATAGCCTCTGCGTCGTCAGTAAAGGTTGCACAGATTAATACAGGCCCAAACACCTCCTCCATCCATAATTGGCTGGTCGTTGGCACATCCGTATAGACAGTTGGCATCGCAAAATAGCCAGATGCTTCTACTAACTCACCGCCAGTTAAGCAATCCAGATTTTCAGCTGTCGCAATATCAAAGTATTTCTTAACTTGGTTCAATTGCTGCTCGCTTACTAATGGACCCATTTGCGTCTCTGTCGCAAAACCATCACCAATTTGCAAACTTTCCGTTTTAACTTTTAACGTCTCAAACAGCTGTGTAGCGATATCTTGATGAACAACCAAACGCGACGTGGCCGAGCATATCTGACCTGCATTGGTAAATATACCGCCGATGATTAAATCACAAGCGTAATCAATATCAGCATCTGTACAGACCACAATAGCAGACTTACCACCCAACTCTAGGCTAATATCTTTGATGCCTTTTGCTGCTTGAACCATCACCTTTTCGCCGACGACATTACTACCAGTAAAAGACACTTTGTCAATCAGCGGATGGCTGGTCATAGCAGTGCCCACTTCAGCAGCACCTGGTAAAATATTAACCACCCCTTTCGGCAAGCCAATCTCAGATAAGATATTACCTAGCATAAGCTCTGGTAATAATGTCACCTCAGACGGTTTCAATAGCACGGTACAACCTGCCGCTAGCGCAGGGGCCAATTTCCAAGAAGTCGTCACCATTGGGAAATTCCAAGGGGTAATCAGCGCACAAATACCCACTGGCGAGTATGTCTTTAACAAACGAATGCCCGATTCAAGCGTTGATACTTTAGACCATGTTGCTTGCTCTGTGATGAGGTTGGCATAGTAGCGATAGCAAGCAATGGCGTCCCCGACGTCTATCTTCGCTTCCTCAATGGGCTTTCCGTTGTTTAATACAGACAGTCCAACCAAGGTATCGAATTGCTGCTCCATAGACTCTGCAATCGCATTTAGATAGCGGGCACGCTCGCTTACACTAGTCTGTGACCAACTAGCAAAGGCTTCATCAGCCGCTTCGACTGCCTGCTCTACATGGGCACTGGTGCATAAGCGCGTCGTTGCAATCACCTCGCCTGAATTTGGATCATACAATGCATGGTTATTTCTATTATCAAAGCTTGCATCACCAGAATCGGTCGCGAGGGCTTTAATCGTAACCCAGTCACCATTGATATAAGCGGCATTTAATACAACTTCGTTTTGAGCCGTTTGTATGGCAGTTTCTCTGGTTAATTCTGTAGAGTTCAGCATTTCCATAATGGTCAATCGCCTTATATGTTTGATCAAATTGTCTTTATGTACGTAACGTCCGTAATGTGATTGGCTAAATGGTCGGTGTAACTGCCTACAGAAAAACCGACCATTTGTATATTATCGTTAGGCTAGATGCCTTATGAATACTAGACACGCCACTAATACAGTAGATGCGCCACAGACGTAATTACTACCAAGCTGATAAGCGTACGAAGGATAAAGATTAAAAATAGCTCTAATACATTTAGCTTAATATTTGACTTCAAAATCAGCGCACCCACTTCAGACATGTAGATAATCTGAGTAATTGAAGCAGCACCAACGATGAATCGTGTCATCTCACTTTCAATGCTTTTACCGACGAGCGCTGGCAAGTACATATCTGCAAAGCCCATAATCATGGCAGGTGCAGCCTTTGCCGCCTCTGGAATCTGTAACCACTCAAGTAGTGGTACAAGTGGTGTCGCAAGCCAATTAAAGACAGGCGTGTACTCTGCTAAGCCAAGACCGATGGTACCAATCGCAAAGATAACAGGAATCAGTCCAAAGTAGATATCAAACAGATTTTGTACGCTGCGTTTGAACACTTTACCTAAGCTTGGCATAGAATGCGCGCGAGTAACCGCACGATTGACTGCCCACTTATACGTTGTATATTCAGCAGGGATGCCTTCATCTAGCATGCTTTTGCCAGAATGATAAGTATCAGGCTTAAGTGATAATGGTGGTATACGCGGCATAATAATCGCAGCAATAAAACCGGTTAGCGCAATGGTCAGATAAAAGAAGACGAAGTTATTGTCTACGCCGATGGTTTTGGCAACCACATAGGTAAAGGCAATAGAAGTGACTGAAAATGTGGTCGCGATAATGGCAGCTTCACGCTGACTGTAAAAGCTTTTATCATACTCTTGCATAGTGACTAGCAAGCCGATAGACGCGGCACCAAACCAAGAAGACATTGCATCGACAGCAGAACGACCAGGTAGTTTGAAAAGCTTGATAAATACTTTACTGGCTAAAGTGCCCAAAAATTCCATCAAGCCAAAATCAGTCAAAAATGGCAGCGATAAAATGGCGAAGAAAAACAACGGAATCAGAATAGGAATCAAATCTTCGAAGATGACGCCGCCTGTATTACGATTGATAATGAACTCAGGGCCGACTTGTAGGAAAATCATCCAAACAAACAACATACCTAAAAAACGTGTGGACAGCCAAAACCAATCAACATCAAAGAGCTTTTTTACCAGTGAATCTTCATGCAACTTGGGCTTTAACGCTTTGACTGCCAGTGCACCAAGAGCGGAGATAGTCACTATCGCCATCGCAATATAGGCCACAAATCCACCTAACACGGTTTGTAGCGTATCGGTCAGTACACCTAATAAAATTGTGACCTTACCATCCCACTCAAACGGTATGATAAAAAGTGCAATACCCAGTGCTGAAAACAATAGGAACTTCCACATTGCTGCACGCCACTGTCCTGCTTTTGGCGTTTCTGGATCGACAGTATTGTTTCCTAAAATCGGCTGCTGCGATTTATCAATAGTATTCGTCATTTAACTTCTCCTTGATGGGCGATGATTGCCAGTTTTTCCATTTCTCTGTCTGACCAATACCTGGGTTAAGCAAATTGGTTGGATCCAGTTTTTTATAAAAATAATGTAGCTCAGCTTTAGCAGGATACACATGCCCCACGTTGTGCTCAGCAGGATACTCAATATGACGCTTATCATAAAATGCCAGCAGGTCTTCCTTGAATTGCTTGGCATTGGTCTTAGGTTTCAATAAATAGTCTTGGTGCATGACATGACAGAAAAAATGCCCCAAATAAAAATTTTTGCTGACTTGATTTTGCAAATGTTCAGGTAGAGTCTCGTCCCAATCTACGGCATTTCTAGGTAAGGCAATATCGGTCGATAGCAGCTCGCCAAATTTATCTTGATTTAAATTATGATAACGAAACATGGCAGCGGTCGCGGCACTGCGAAATACCAATAACGATTGCGATTCAAGCTCTGTACACACATGCAGCGCACCTTGATACTGCTGTATATGATTTTGCAAAAAAGCTTTAGCTGCGGCGATATTTTCGCCGTCGTTTTTATTAGTATCTTTATCTGAATCTTTATTAATGCCATTATCAAAGTCGTTAACAAAACCATCTGCGACTTTTATAATCAAATGGTAGTTATATGAGAGTGCCTGCGTGGTCAAAGTGGCTGGTAACGACGGCGGCATAAACCTAGATGTCATCTGTAATATCCGATCTGGCAGCGTCTTTGGGAGATGCCACTTATCCAGATAGTAGCCAATCTTTGCTTGCAGTCGATACAGCGACCCTATCTTGCTAGCAGGAAGCTTACGCATGCTCAAGCAAGTGTCTCGACCATAGTACATCGTGATGTCGTTATAGTTTTTATGCATATACTCAGCTAACACGGGCAATTTCAACTCGCTCTTTAACCATTGTTTTCTGAGTGTGGTCAAGGTGTCAGCGTCGTTGGTCGAGATATAAAATGTTTGCTCTTGCTTGGGCTTGGCAAAGGTCGCTACCCTTACCGCAAATACAATGACCTTGCCAGCTGAACCAGACGCTTCATACAGGCCGTTAGGATCGTTGTTAAATCTAGCAGGTGTCTCTGCCTCACAATCACGGACTTTATGTTGATAATGATGGTTGGTGCAGGCGTTACTGTTGCTCGTACTGTTTGAGACCTTATTAAACGTGCCAGCTTGCAGGTTCTCTAGCATTTCCTCTGGCTGTGTGCCCAAATCCAGTCCCAGATGATTAATTAACTCAAACGCTCCTGAGGTATTGCGTCTGGCAAATAACGCCATCTCAGTATAGGCAGGTCCACGCTGCACCAACATCCCGCCCGAGCTATTGCAGATGCCGCCTATCACCGATGCACCTATGCAACTAGAGCCCAGTACTGAATGTGGCTCACGCCCTAGTGGCGCAAGGGTGGACTCTAATTGCTGCAAAGTAGCGGCTGGCAAAGCAACCAGTTCTGCTGCATCATTAAGTAAATGCACACCGCCCAATAACTGCATAGAGATTACGACTAGCGGCCTGTCATAATCTCCATTCGGCGTTGAGCCACCTGTTAGGCCTGTATTGGCTGCTTGAGCAATGATAATCACATCGGCAGCGGCACAGATATTAATGACGCGCCATAGTGCCACAAGAGAGTGCGGTATCACAACTGCGACGGTAGCGTCTGTGATAGCCTCAATTGCACCTTGCACATAAGACTGCTGTTGGCTAGGTTTTGTCAATACATTGGTCGTACCAACGACAGCAGCAAGCGCCGTCAACAAATGCGGTATGTGCTCATGTCTACTTTCTGACATTTCTCTAGCATTGGGCGTCATGAACGTGCTTCCTTGCGTAACCAGCGTTTGTCATTTTTTTGTCTTTTTTTAGACCTGTGACTATCGGTCTCGTTATTATCCGTAGCATTAAAGACCGTATTACTGTTAATTAAAATAAGTCACTGTCTCAGCCATTTCTTTTAGAAAGTCATCTGCTTCATCAATCTCATAAATGATTGGTTGTTTACCCTTTATGTCTGCCTTTAATGCGTCTAGCAATTGCTGCTTATCAGTAATTCTGCGATAGCCAGCGCCAAACCCTGCTGCTAATGGCTCAAAGTTTGGCGTTTTGATATTGACGCCAATCAGTGGTAGGCCGCCCTCTTCCATATAACGGCGAATCTCACCGTAGCCTTGGTTGTTCCATAGCAATATGATCAATGGTAGCTCAAGCTCGGCTGCGCAGATAAGCTCGGCAATCGTGAACTGAATACCACCATCACCCATCAGGCTAACAACAGGTAGATTTGAGCCAACCATGGCCCCGATAGCAGCAGGCAAACCATAGCCTAACGTGCCAAAACCCGTCGATGAATTAAACCATTTACGTGTCGCTAAGGCTTCAAGACCAAGGTTGCCGCTATAGACAGGCTGCGTTGAATCACCAACGAAAATGACGTCTTCTACCTCATCTCTAATTAGCTTCAGTAAAGCATTTTGACCCGCAAAATCTGTCGTTACATCCTTCAAGATGGCCTGCTTTGCCTCGTTTACTCGTGACAGTGCTTGATGATCGAATGTCTGACCTTCTAAGCGACTACATAAACCACTAATCGCCATCTGTGCGTCAGACAATACCGCGATATTGGCTCTAAATGGACGCTGCAATTGCTGGGCATCACAGTCGATACGGACTAGCGTGCCGTTGATTTTGAACTCACCGTTAAAGAACACATCGTAGTCAGTCTCGCCAAGCTCAGTACCAATCGCTAATATCCAGTCTGCTTCTGTAATCACGGCTCGGCCTGCGTCTAACGACTGGTTGCTACCCAAACTTAACGGATGACCAGGTGGCAGCAAACCTTTGGCATTAATCGTCAAAAACGTTGGTGCATCTATCAGCTCTGCCAATCGCTGTGCATCGTGATCGACATCGACGCAGCCGCCCCCATAAAGTATTACAGGGTTTTTCGCGGTTTGTAATGACTGTACGATTAGGTCTAACTGCGTAGGGTTAGGCAATGGTCTTGTGACCTGCGGTAGGCTCAAGCTATTTGTACTAGCTTCGCTATTTGCTACAGCATCTAACTTAGGGGGCTTAGCAACATGACTCGCATCAGCGGTGATGACATCGATAGGCAGCTGAATATGTACAGGGCCAGGACGTGCGCCATTAAATAAGGCAAAAGCTTCTGCGATGACTTTCGGTAACGATTCAGGTTGCCAAACGGTCTTACTCGTCAATGCTACTTTGCTAATCATGCCTTGCTGATCGTGAAGCTCATGTAAATGCCCTTCGCCACTACCCGTGTCTTTGACTTTATTGACACTAGAGATCACTAGCATCGGTATCGAATCGGCCAATGCCTGCGCCATCGCCGTCATAATATTGGTCATACCAGGGCCAGTGATGATAAAACATACGCCAATCTTGCCAGAAGCACGGTAGTAGCCATCTGCCATAAACCCAGCGCCTTGTTCATGACGCGGTGTCACATGACGAATATTGGTATTTGGCAAACCACGATACAGCTCTACCGTATGTACACCAGGGATACCAAAAACAGTCTCTACACCATAATACTCTAGCCACTGCACCAATAGCTCACCGCAGGTCAGTGATGATGTGTCAGACAAAGAAGAAGGCGTTTGCGTCAATTGGGTCATGGGTCAGTCATCCTAAAAAATTTCGCTGAATATTCAGATAATTATCAATACCTCAAAATAACCTTTGTATTTTTTCTTTCATACCGATTATTAGTCACTAATTACTGGCTGCAAAGGTTGCTCATTATAGAGGTAATCATTGATGGTGATTAGTAAACCGCCTTAACCTTGTCGTCATAGCGTACGCCCGGCAGGATACATAGCATCTCGAACAATAAATTCGCCGCCAATACCGAGGTATTACCAAATGGATCGTACGGTGGTGATACTTCAACCAAATCACCGCCTACCACGTCTAGGCCGCGCATACCGCGAATGATTTCGATACCTTGAGTAGAGGTCAAACCACCGATTTCAGCAGTGCCGGTACCTGGGGCAAAAGCAGGATCGATACCGTCGATATCGAAGCTCAAATAGACAGGGCCATCACCTAGCTTTTCGCGTACTTCAGCCATAAGCGGTGTTAGCGACTTGTACCAGCACTCCTCAGCAGGTACCACACGGAAGCCCTGCTGGGTTGACCAGTCAAACTCTTCTGCGCTATAGCCTGTACCACGTAGACCAATCTGTACCACACGATTACCATCGATGAGGTTTTCTTCGACAGCGCGGCGGAAAGGTGTGCCATGAGCGATTTTTTCGCCAAACATATCATCATTGATATCAGCATGAGCATCGATATGTACCATACCGACAGGGCCATGTTTTTTGGCAAGTGCGCGCAGGATAGGCAATGCGATAGTATGATCGCCGCCTAGTGTTAGAGGAATCGCGCCGTGTTTGACGATTTTATCGGTATAGAATTTTTCGATGATATCAACACTTTTTAGCAGGTTGAAGGTATTGATAGGCACATCGCCGATGTCAGCGACTTGTAATGACTCAAAGGGCGCAGCGCGAGTGGCCACATTGTAGGGACGAATCATTCTTGACTCATCACGAATCTGTCTAGGACCCAATCTTGCACCGCTACGGTTGGATGCACCAATATCCAAAGGTACGCCAACGAACGCCACATCTAACCCTTCAGCATCGGCTTGAGTTGGCAGACGCATCATAGAAGCGAAACCGCCAAATCTTGGCATATCGTTGCCGCTTAATGGTTGATTGAATGTCATAAGTTACTTCCTTGTTCTATTTGGTTTAAGTACACAATTTGCTACATGCCATTGACAATACATAAATATAAGAGAAGGAACCATGGTAAAATTTAGAAGTAAACTTCTATTTTTTCGTAGTAAAGTGCGCTTATAGGTCACTATCAGAAGTTTATGAAAAGAAGTATCAATTAAAAAAAGATGATATTGATTTAATAAATAAGGAGCCGCTTTTGATATTGGATGAACTGATAAAGATAGACATCAAAACACTACGCAGCTTTATGGCTATCGTAGAGTGCCAAGGCGTGACGGCCGCTCAGTCGCGTTTGAATGTCACTACTTCTGTGATCAGTGGACACTTAACCCACTTAGAAGATCGCTTAGGAATGACGCTGTGTCACCGTGGTCGAGCAGGATTTAAGCTAACAGAGGACGGTGCCGCTGTTTACGAGGCATGTTTGGGGTTTACCGAATCAGTCGCCAGCTTTCAACATCAGCTGCATTATATTAAACAATTAGACTCAGTTCACGGCGGGCACATCAGGCTTTGCTTGATTGATCAAATGCCCAAGTTTTTTTATGACGCGCTTAGACAACGTCTAGCCAATAGCTACCGTAATAACCCGTTAATACACTTTTCTATCGACGTACAAAGCCCTGAGAGCATGTTAGAAAAGCTCTTAAGTAATGAGAGTGACATTGGCGTGGGATACTTTGGCAGCTTTCCACCTTTACTGACCTTTAAGCCAGCATTTGTTGAAAAACAAGTGGTCTGCTGTGGTCGCGAACATAGATTGTTTTACAACTCAGAAGGGTTAACTTTTGAGGATTTAGAACAGAACTATCCGTGGATAAAAAGAGGCTATGTGGTAGAGCACCATATCAATCATATTCGCCCCAAGACATTAAGCGCGACTACTTATCATATGGAGGCGACAGCGCAGCTTATCCTTGCAGGCCACCATATTGGCTACTTGCCGCGTGATTTAGCGAAGCGTTATGAAGGTATGGGACTGATGAAAATACTGTTACCTGATGAGGCAAGCTATGATGTCGAGCACCATTGGGCATATCGAGAAAATCAGCCTAAACAAGCGGCTGATTTTTTGAATAAGATGATGAACTTGTTATAAGATACCACTAGATTTATTACACTACTACAGACGGTTGTTGGTACTTTAGACCAATGGTTCTTAGCTTCCCCTTGTCATCGACTTCCTTAATAACCAATGACCACTCGTCACTCACCACAACGGTATCGCCCGACACTGGCGCGGTCCCTAAATGTGATTTAACGTACTCGGCCACCGTCTGCTCCCACATGTTTTTTGCGCTGTCTTCATCGGACGTTTTGAGTGTTTTTACCAGTGTCTCAGACGCCATAATTCCTGTAAAAAACGGCAAATCTCCAAGTTTGACACTCGGTGATAGCAACCAATCGCCATAGAAATCATCGATAGCTTTGCGATCTAGTGTCGTGTCATTAAAAATCTTGGCGATTTTGCTCGCGTGATTACCTCTCATCGCATACCAGACACTGTCGCCATATTTTAGCTTTGTATTGTCATCGACTACTACGATTTGCTGGTTACGCACTAGCGCAAAGACACTGATTTCATCTGGATTGATACCTTTGGAGATACCCATAGGATGACGCCCAATGGCAAATGCGCCCGACTTTGCCTCAAACTCATACAGCGTGATACTGGCCTTATCCGATACCCAAACCTCATGTTCTTCTTTTGGGTCTTTATTGGTTGGGATACGTACTTTAAATAGATTGGCCATTGTAGGAATGGTTGTGCCTTGCAAAATCAACGACAGAACCACGACACCAAAGGCAATATCAAACAGCATAAAGGCGTTATCTATACCAGCCATGACGGGTAAAATTGCCAAGGTAATAGGCACTGCACCGCGCAAGCCAACCCAAGAGATAAACCCAATCTCTCTGTCTTTAAATTTGAATGGTTTTACGCTGGTATAGACGGCAATAGGACGCGCGACAAAGATCATAAAGAGCGCGATCGCAACCGAATAATGCCAGACATTGAGGACGTTTGATGGAGTGACCAGCAGTCCTAATACTACGAAAAGCACTGCCTGAGACAGCCAAGCAAAGCTGTCCATCACTCGCATGACATGCTCTGTCGAGCGCACCTTGTGGTTGCCGATTAACACACCAGTGAGGTATACCGCCAAAAATCCACTGCCGCCAATAAGATTGGTCGCAGCGAACACGGCCAAGCCAGCGGAGAGGATTAAGATCGCGTACATACCTTCTGCTAAATGTACTTTAGGCAATAATCGGGATAGAAAATAACCGAACAATAAGCCCATACCTAGCCCAAAGCTCAGCTGCTGTAGCAATAAAACTAAAAAGCCGAATACTGTCTGACCATCAGGATCAACATTTAAGGCAATCAAACCAGTGACTAATAAAATAGCTAAAGGATCGTTGGCACCAGACTCAAGTTCAAGCGTTGCTTGCACACGGTCGTTAAGCTTGACGCCGCCATTACGTAATAGAGAAAATACCGCTGCGGCATCGGTTGAGCCGACAATCGCTGCCATCAGTAGACCAAAGCGCCAATCGACATCAAGTAGCCAAGTGACAAAGACCCCTAGCACCATGACCGTGACCAACACGCCCCATGTGGCCAGCGTAATCGCAGGTTTTAGCCCTACTCGAAACGATTTAAAGGACGTACGTAAACCACCATCTAGCAAGATACAGGCTAAGGCTGCCTGCCCAACGAAATTGGCTAGCGCATATTGAGAGAACTCAATACCCAAGATACCCTGCTCGCCTGCCAACATACCCACTATCAAAAACAGCAACAACAATGGTACACCTAAGCGCGCCGATAATGTACTCGCCATGATACTGGCGAAAATTAGTACTGCGCCTACGAGATACAGGATATTTAAGGTATCCATTTTTTTTGAGCCCTATTTTTTATTATTAAGAATAGTAATTGATTGCGATGGGGTTTTCGTTATCTTGCTGTTAGTAGATATTACACCAGTGAGCCTATCATAAGCGGCCATTATTCAAAATATGAATGACAATTATTTGTAATGATATTAGCATCACCATCAGAACTAGCAGCCAATACTAAATCCATAAAAATCCTTCAATAAAAAAAGTTCAAATATTAAAGTGAAGCCTACGAAATACCATTGCTGCGCTAAAAGAGTTTACGTCTTAATATTACTTAACCTTGAATGTATTGCCATGTCAGTACCAGAATCGCAGCCGCAACCGTCCAAGCGACTACGCCTAATAGCAATGCCTTATATAAGCTCATATAACTGATGCTAAAAAACACCACAAAGGTATAAATCAAATGCGGTATGACGCCAAGCATACTGAATATCAGCGCGACCTTTAAATCAGCGGGACTGCGCTCAGTACCAACGATAAAGTGACTGATTAACGTAAAAGTGGGGAATAGTGGCGCAAGTGCCGCCAAATAGAAAAATCGGGTTTGGGCGAACATTTGAATCGCCAGTACCATCAATGCGCCGATAAGCATTTTTAACCAAATCACGACGGGTCCATCTCCTGTTGACTATAAAGGCTGAACGTAGCCCAATCCGCCATGATACTAAAGTCTGCAAACTGACATAAGAGCAATCGCTGATTAATTAATTCCTATGATAAAAAAATGCAAAAACCCCATCTAGCTAAGTTGCTAAATGGGGCTGTTACTTTTATTCAGTAAGCTTTTACGAATTACTTAGTCCTTTTTTGGCTTTAATGCCGCGCTGATGTCTGCTAGCAATGGTGGGATATCATGCTTGTCTGCAATCACCTCAATCATTATAAGCTTATCGGTCGTCGCTGCAGCTTTTTCGAGGGCAGATTTTAGCTCGCCTGCTGTCTCTGCTTTGAGTAGTACACTATTTTCTTCTGTCGCGCCAAACGCTCGCGGCATGATTTGCCAATCGCATTTAGGAATATCATTATAGTATTGGTTTTCGCCATGAATTGCGCGCTCTACCGTATAGCCATCATTATTGATTAAGACGATTACAGGGTTGATGCGCTCTTGAATCATGACCGCCAACTCTTGGATTGTTAGCAATGCTGAACCGTCCCCAATTAATAACACACTGCGCTTATCTGGTGATGCAATCGCTGCGCCCAAGCTGGCAGGTAACGTGTAGCCAATTGACCCCCACATCGGCTGTCCATATGATGTCACCCCTTCTGGCAGACGCACATCACTGATACCAAAATAGGCTGTCCCTTGTTCAGAAAACACCAAGTTATTATGATCTAAGCGGTCGGCGATAATATGCCATAAATCATCTTGGCGGATAGCCTCACTGTCTTTGCCTTTTTGTTCGTGCGGCTTAACTTCTTCACAGAAAGGTTTTGGCACGATGTTAATGCCAGAGGTCATCACTTCATGCAGGGCTTGCAACGCATCTTTTAGCGCAATCGGTGCAAAGTTCTTACCACTGATAGAAGCACGCTCATAATGTAAGTCTACGACCACATCTTCATTGATATCTTGGCTAAACCCTGCGGTAGTAGTGTCAGTATATTGCACCCCTACTTTGATAAGGCATTCGCAGTTTTCTACCGCATCTTTGACAATTGGACGCGAAGCAACACCCGCATAAGTGCCTGCCCAACGATCACTATTTTCATCAAGCAGTGTCTTGCCCCAAGATAGCGTGGTATAAGGAATATCGGTATCAGCAATCAGTGCTTTGAGCTGTGATTGTAACCCCAAACGATGCACCATCAAATCTGCCATTAGCGTCGTGGTCTTATTTGGCAAAAACTCGGTTAGTGCTTGCTTAAAATCTGATAATGCCGCTTGGCTAGTAATGTCTTCTTGGCTATCGATCAGCTTGGTCGTTGGTGGATAGATAGGCTGACGAGCAACATCTGGTGATAATAGTAAGTAACCTGGGCGATGCTTTTTGAGAATTAAGCGAATCACTCGATCAATTTCTGAAGCAGCATTTTCAGGAGTAAGCTGCGCTCGTGCTACCGTCACAGGCTCAACCATCTTAATAAAATGATTGAATACGCCATCACCAAGCGAATGATGAATACGGCGCTTTGAATCTTGTAGCGCTGTGCTTGGTGCACCGACGATATGCAACACTGGCGCGTACTCAGCAAAAGAACCTGCAGTTGCGTTAATCGCTGACAGCTCGCCTACGCCAAAAGTCGTCACCATGGCGGCAAACCCACGCTCGCGTGCATAGCCATCGGCAGCATAGCCAGCATTTAGCTCATTGGTATTACCTACCCAGCGCAGCTTGTCAGAGGCGAGAACGTTATCCAAAAAAGTTAAGTTAAAATCACCAGGTACGCCAAATATCTCAGATGCACCCGCTTCTGCGACACGATCAAACAAATAATCAGCGATGGTATATTGTTGACTCATTTTTTATCCTTATGACTTATCTTTGTAAGTATTGATAACTGTGAATGTAATTACGGTTAAATTATAAAGTGCGTCCCAGCTTATTTATGTACTACAAAGCTTTTGGAATACATATTATAATAAACCGTTATAACATATATCTATGGCCAGAAGACACGCCTATTTTAATAACTTTAATTTTTTTCGTCATAGGTGTTGACACCTAAAAAAAACTGCGTATAATACGCCTTCATCAACTGACGATAGTTAATTGATAATTAGCGGGAATAGCTCAGTGGTAGAGCATAACCTTGCCAAGGTTGGGGTCGAGAGTTCGAATCTCTTTTCCCGCTCCAAATACTTAAAAAGCCTCACTTAACAGTGAGGCTTTTTTTTGTCTAATTTTCAAGGTCTGTAGCGTTTTTCAACATGAGCTATTCAGTCTAATTGCTAAGTCTAGCTAATATATTAAAAGCTCAACAATCAGCACCGTGACCAAAACGTGACTATTTCGAACTAACCATCTAAAGTGGAAATATCATTTCAATTGTCAAAGTTATAGTACTATTAGAGTTGACTATCACTACAGTCCATTCTAATTAACGACAGATTGAGCCATTCATGAACTTCATAGACGTTGAGCCCACGCTAGAAAATTACTGGCGAGCTATTATTCTGTTTGGTAGAAACACTGCTTCTTATAAATTCGCGCTTGCCAAAACTCTAATCGATGTCAGCTTAGAGAGAGATTCTGACTTGATTTCGCTCGAAGATTTAGCGCTGCCCTACGCCTTTCATCTATGTGAACATCTAAAACATACCCCTAAACAAAGCACTTTTAATAGTAGTAAGTTTATCAATGCTTGCATTCAATTCAACCATCAACAGATTAGCGAAGATGAACTCATTCATGTCACGAATAAAGAAGGATTTAAATACGTTTTGGACGCATTTCATGTAGTCAATACTAAAGCAGTGCAAGAACGTTTTTATGATGTAATTGATGAAGAGTTTTTTGTTGACGAGCGTAAACACAATAAAGGAATACGTCTAACAGATAACTTATTCAAATTATTTCATGTATTTGACAATTCAGCTAAAAATCTGAATTTAGAGACAGAGTCACGTTGGAACTTGGTAGAAAAAGCGTGGGAGCTCAATATTAATAAAGGTTTAATTTCGGTTGAATTTGACCAAGATACCAAACAATTATTTACTAAAGATACGAAACATTGCCGCATTGATATTACCAGTTCAAGAGGTGCATTAAACGGGTATCAAAAGAGCAAATGCTTTTACTGCTTTACAGAAATCAGTATTGCTTCTAATGACATGATGCTAGCAGACGTTGACCACTTCTTTCCGCATACTTTAAAAGCCCAAGTAGCAACCGCTGGTTGCTGTCGGCCAGTTAATGTCGATGGGGTTTGGAACTTAGTACTTGCTTGCTCTAATTGCAACCGTGGTATAGATGGTAAAGCTGCTAAAGTACCTAATATTGAGTTATTGAAAAGACTGCATACACGCAACGAATATTTGATTGGCAGTCACCACCCATTACGCGAAACCTTAATCAATCAAACGGGTATAAATGAGAAGACACGTCAACAGTTTTTGCAGAAGTCCTTCAACTTTTCAAAAGAACATTTGATTCATGTCTGGCAACCTAGACAACAAGGAAGTAGTCTCTTCTAATAATGAACAGCGATATATAGCCCATGATAAATCAATCAAATACCCTAGATTTTTATAATAGCAACGCAAATTCATTCTTTGAGCAAACCATTAGTGTGGATATGCATCGACTATACCAACCCTTTATAGACAACTTGCCTGTTAGACCAGTACACCAGCAAAACATACTAGATTTAGGCTGCGGCTCAGGTCGTGACAGTATTCACTTTGCTAACTTAGGCTTCAATGTTACTGCTATTGATGGTAGCCGAGAGCTGATTGAGCGGGCAAAAATCCATCACAATAATATGATTTATTGGCAATGCTTAACTTTCGAGCAAATTCCATTTCAAAATTGGTATAAACGATTTACGAGTATTTGGGCATGTGCTTCGCTGCTTCATGTACCTTCTAAAGAGCTTCCTGAATTAGTAGATAATTTGCTTACTACGCTGACAGATAAAGGTAGTTTTTACGCATCTTTCAAGTATGGCAATAGTGAGTACGTTGATAATGGACGTTTTTTCTGCGATATGAATGAAGAATGCTGGGAAACCTTAAAGCAAAAAATCAATCATAAGTTCAAAGAAGAAACTTGGCTTACGATTGATCAAAGAACGAATAGAAATAAAGCATGGTTTAATATTATGATTAAAAAGGTTTAAACAAATGAGCCGAAGCTATGATGAGTTTCGATGTGCACGTTTTTAATATAGAACGACATAGGTTGCGCAATATTTATATCGTTAGTATCATTTCAGTTTTGAAATGACTCAATTACAATTAGGAAAATATCATGGCAAAATTAGAATCAAACATTGAGCTAGAAGCCGCGGCATTTCGTCGCTTACTAGCTCATTTAGATGAACGTAAAGATGTACAAAATATCGAACTGATGAACCTTGCCGACTTTTGTCGTAACTGTTTATCCAAATGGTATAAAGCGGCTGGTGAAGAGCGTGGTATTGGCATCGACTACGAGGATGCGCGCGAGCTTGTTTATGGTATGCCTTATGCTGAGTGGAAAGAGAAATATCAACAGAAAGCAACGCCAGAGCAGTTAGCGCGTTTTAACGAGATTGAAGCTGCTAAAAATAAAGCGAATTAAAACTGACAGTGATGGCTCAGATAAAATAAGCCACCAGTAGAAAGTAATATCAAAAAACCCAACATTGCCGCTAGATTAGCGGCTTTCTATGGATTTGAGGATGCTACTAAACCCTATGGTTCCTTGTTTCTGCATTTGACGGTCAAATAGGCGACCGACTAATGGCAGTGGTACAATCAATCGACCCTCAGATACCCAAGTCACGTGTGTGGTGCCATCGCCCAAGTCCTTTAAATCAATGATACCTTTATCATGCTGCATTTTTATAGGTTTAGATTTCTCGATTTGGTATTGCATATGAGTAGGACGCTCAAACGCCGTAATCCGCTCCCAGAACTTAACAGGTCCCGTTTGAATGCTACGTAAAGCCCCGACGCCATTGCGCTCTTCGTTACCTTCAGCTACTAACTTAGCAGCCCCCACCGCTTTAAATGAGCCATAACTGGCATGGTCACTCAGTGCTTCAAATACCTCATCAATCGGTTTTTTGACAATGCGCTCTACTTTTATTTTAAACATAATATTATCTCGTTAAGACTAAATTTATTTAGCTTACTGCTATTTTAGAAATAAATATAGTGGCCACATTGTGAAAAATTATTACCGTGAAGAGCCTCTTCCTTTTGAAGGACGCCTGCCATTGGTAGTAGGTTTGCCATTGCCTCCGGACTTACCATTACCCCCTGATGGCTTACCACGACCAGTAGGACGTCCATCCCTACCTTTAGAACCTGCTGGTTTTCTAGCATCATCTTTGGCGTATTTGCTACGCCCCTTTGCTGCACCTGCCGATTTTGTAGATGGTTTTGACTTTGATGAAGCATCAGCACGAGGTTTTTTTCGTGGCGTATTGCGAGATTTCTTGTTTGAGTGATTGTCTTGTGAAGAAGAGTCTTCTACAGATTTAAGTAACACAGACAGCTCTTTTGGGGTTAAGTCTCGCCAGTCACCAACAGGAAGACCCTTGAGACTTACATTCATAATCCGCGTACGTTCAAGCTTGACGACTTCGTAGCCAAAGTGCTCACACATACGGCGAATTTGACGGTTTAGACCTTGAACGAGCGTGATGTTAAATACATTAGGCGCCACTTTAGTCACTGGGCATTTTTTGGTCATCTTGCCAAGCATCGGCACACCGCCCGCCAGACCTTCGATAACACTATCCGTTAACGGCTTATTTACTGTAACTAGATACTCTTTCTCATGATTATTGCCAGCACGTAATACCTTATTGACCAAATCACCATTGTTAGTCAAAAAGATCAAACCTTGAGAATCTTTGTCCAAACGGCCAATCGGAAAAATACGCAAACTATGTCGCACAAAATCGACAATATTATTTTTCTCAGAGCTTTCCGTGGTGCTCACAATGCCCACTGGCTTATTTAATGCAATAAAAATAAAATCATCAGGCTCTCTTGGCTCAATAGGCTGCCCGTTGACTTTTACTGCATCACCAGCGACCACCTGATCACCTACCGACGCACGTTTGCCATTGATATATACATTACCTTGTTCAATAAAGCGGTCAGCGTCTCGCCTAGAGCAAATACCACTTTCGCTGATGTATTTATTTAAACGAGTCGAGGAAGCGTTGAACATAAAGCACCGTTTTACCTGATATGAAGCTTTTTTTGCTAAGAAAAAAGCCTAAATTGAATGGATCAACAATAACGAAATAGCTCACATTATATATGAAATCGACTGACCCTTTGAGGGGAGATGGGTAAAAACCTAGAAATGTATCGCGTCATGTAATTTTGGATGATGTCGAAAGAACTGGTTTATGAGGTTAGAAATTTAAAAAGCCTCACCATTCATCATACGAGCAGTGAGGCTTTTTTCTAGTTTTTCAGCTATATAATTTTTCAAATCTGTTCTTTTGCTGATTACTCTACTAACTTATCTTCCACACTACTCAGCATCATCTAACAGTTTGTTAAGCTCGTCCACCATTGGATCGTCAATGATGCTACCTTCTACATAGCTGATTATCTCATCCACAGTCGTCAGATCCATTTCACGAATACCTAAACTGGCTAGTTGCGAATTAATAGATTCTAAGCTGTCGTTATCTTCAGCGTCATCTAATAAATCCTCTTCAAATCTACCTCTGACAAACCAGTACATTTTTTCTAGTACGGTTTCTTTTTTGGTCAAAGTAGAATAACCATCGCCATAAATGAACAGGTTGAAATGATAAGGTATCTCTACATCATTGATGAAAAATGTACGTTGGCACTCTAATGTATAGGCTTGAATCTCTTCACTCTCAGCGCTTTCATCACTTTTGTTATCTTCATCATATTCAATCGCCTCTTCTATCAACTCACCTAATATCTGATATTCGCCGACTTTGATTTTATGATTATAAATGATAGCAGAGTCTGCGATTGCATCAAAAATAATGGCACTGACATCTAAGGTATGGTTGTCGATATCATAGAATGCTTTTAACGCTGGCAAAAACTCGGTCAGCTCTTCTTCTGGCACTTGAATGAGAAACTGCTGCTCGTATATTTTAATCATATCTTCAGGAGCATAGGTATTAGCAGTATTGGTCTCGTTTCTACCTGTTGGCTGCAAAGGTAAAAAATTATACGGGTTATGTTTGGTCATTCAGAACTGCCTTTTTGCTTAAGTTGAATTTATTAAATGTCTGTGCTGCTCAATCTCTAAGAGCCTTTAAACGTGCTACTATTTTTCAGTACCCTAAGACTTTAGGATTTATGGGCGTATTGTCTCTTATTCAGGCAATTTTAGATAGACAGTTGTAAATATACAAGTTCAATCACTCTGGTTTAGACAGGCAGTCAGAATAATACAGACTAAAAAGACGATACTAGCCAGCAGCGGCTCAATATCTTCTTCTCTTTTCTCCAGAGCTATTACATACTAATTATTAATTCACTTGCTGCCATCCTGACGTTGCGTGATGTTCATCTTGATGCGCAAATAAAAGGTGAGCTTTGGCTTCATGCAAACTCAGCACAGGGGTCACACAGACATCCGTTGCTGCAAATACACGTTGCCAATGCTTAAGCGTTTGACTGGCGAATTTTTCCGCGATTGTGTTGGTCGCCGCTTCACTCTCAGGTCTATTGGGCATGATACCAAGCTGCCAGTGTGTTTCTTTAAGCGACGGCAGCTCCAGTACCTCACATAGCCCTTGCCAAAATTTCAGCTCCAAGGAACCAACCGCCATATAGCGCTGGTCAGCGGTTTGGTATAGTCGGTAACATGGTAAGGCACCACCCAAAAAGTCATGCTGCGGCAGTAGAGTGTCGTTTAAGCCATCTCCTGAAAGGCTATTAATCAGTTTGCCTGTGACCTTTGGCATGACCATATGATTGTACAAACTGTGCGTCATGCTAATAGCAATGTGTCGTCCTCTGCCAGTACGCTGGGCGGCAAATACGGCAGCCAACAGTGCTATCACTGCTGTGTCACTACCACCTGCCAAATCCGCAAACTGGATATTGGGCATGGCCTGCTCACCCTGCGCTGTTTTTAACTGATCCAGCACACCGCTCATGGCCATAAAGTTGATATCATGACCTGCCTTATTGGACCAGTCATGATTCACTTGAGAGCTATTTTTTGAGTCAGCATCTTCTAAATAGATACCTTCTTTCGCGTAATTGCCTGCTAAGCCATAACCAGTAATAGATACCATTACTAGCTTTGGGTTGATGGTATGCAAGGTCTTAGCATCTAGTCCCATTTCTGCCAAAATACCTGGGCGAAAGCTATCTAGCATCACATCAGCTTCTTTAAGATGTGCTTTTATAGCTCCAATCGCTTTAGCGTCATGAAAGTCATATTTTTCGGTAGTCTTACCGTGGTTCAGAGCTGCGAAGAGCTCACCAAATACCCGAGCAGGATCGCCTTGTTTGGGCTCGATTTTAAGAACGTCCGCGCCTAAGTCCGCAAGCAGGCGCGTGGCAAAAGGCCCAGGTAGATTACGAGTCAGATCGATCACTCGTAACCCTTGTAGACAGTCCTTCATTTGATCAGGATTTGATACATATCTATCAGTCATCAGAGAACGCCTCGCCTTTGACTGCCATGTCTAGCAAGATTTGAGCTGGCTCAAAACGTTCACCATATTTCGCAGCCAGCTCACGACTCCGCTCAACAAACGCACTAACACCCATTGCATTGATAAACTGTAGCGTACCACCATGCTGCGGTGCGAACCCCCAACCAAAGATAGACCCTATATTGGTATCAGCTACTGAGCGCACAACATTTTCCTCATAGCATTTAGCAGATTCATTGGCTTGAATAAACATCAGGCGATCAACCAAATCTTGCTGCGACGGTTGCTCTGATTTTGGCGGATATAAATTTATCAGATCAGGCCATAGATGCTTATCACCCTCTATTGGATAGTCATAGAACCCTTTGCCATTTTTCTTACCTTCGCGCCCATGCTCATTGACCAGTGTTTTTAGTATGTCATAAGAAGGACGCACTACGATTGGCTTACCTTCGGCTACCATATCCGCTTGCTGCTGTTCGCTGACATGCAATGCGAGGCTTAATGACACTTCATCTTGTAATGCTAGCGGCGGCATTGGCATACCTGTTTTCAGTCCGGCAACTTCAATGCTACGCGGATGCACACCCTCTCCTAGCATCGCAATGCCCTCTGACACATAGGTACCAAATACCCGCGAGGTATAGAAGCCATGACTGTCATTGACGACGATAGGCGTTTTACCTATTTGCACAACATAATCGAAAGCTTGGGCCAACGTTGCATCGTCGGTTTTCTCGCCCATGATAATCTCAACCAGCGGCATCTTGTCTACTGGCGAGAAAAAGTGCAGACCGATAAATTGGTTTGGACGAGTGCTGGCTTTTGCCAGTCCTGTGATCGGTAGCGTTGAGGTGTTAGAAGCATAGACGGCCGTGTTTGAAATCACTGCCTCACTTTGCTGGGTACACTTGGCTTTGATTTCTCGGTTTTCAAACACTGCTTCGATAATAAGATCACAATCTGCCAAATCATCGTAAGAAACGGTTGGCATAATGCGTTCTAAGAGAGCTTGTTTTTTCTCTTCGGTAGCACGCTTTCTGCTAATGGCTTTATCCAAAATATCAGCAGAGTACGCTTGACCTTTTTCAGCATTGGCAATCTCTGTGTCCAATAAAACGACGTCTATCCCTGCTTTGGCAGTGACATAAGCAATGCCTGCACCCATCATACCAGCACCCAAAATACCGACTTTTTTGGTGGTTGTGCGTTCAAACCCTTGAGGACGAGACTGACCTTTTTTGATGCTATTCAGCTGCGTCCATAAGGTGTTGATCATGTTTCTAGATTCAGTGGACAGTACGCAAGCGGCAAAATAACGCGACTCAATTTCAAGCCCAGTATCAATGTCTACTAAGCACCCTTCAAACACACAAGACATGATATGAGTAATCGCTGGGTAGTTGCCATGTGACTTTTGATTGGCCATGGCTGGGGCGATAGAGAATATAGGAACCACCTTTGGATGCTTACTATCGCCGCCAGGAATTTTAAAGCCTTTCTTATCCCATGGCTGCTGCGCACTTGGATTATTTTGAATCCAGTCTTTTGCTTGCTTCAGCATATCTGCTTGATCAGTAGCTATTGCATCAATAAGTCCAATGTCTTTTGCCGCTGCTAGTCTTAATTTTTTGCCTTGCGTCATGAGCTCCAATGCCGTCTGAATACCGACCAACCTCGGTAAGCGCTGAGTACCACCGCCGCCAGGTAGCAAACCCAATTTCACCTCAGGCAAACCTAGCTTGGTCTTAGGCGTGTCAATGGCAATACGATAATGACAGGCAAGTGCCAACTCTAAACCACCGCCTAATGCGGTTCCTGTCATAGCAGCGACGACAGGTTTGCCTGAGGTCTCAAGCTTACGCAAACTACCTTTTAATTCTTCAGTCAGTGCAAATGCTTGCTCGGCTGTCTTTATCTGGTTCAATTGATCAATATCTGCACCAACCACAAAGGTGTCTTTGGTCGATGTGAGAATCAAGCCTGTGGCTGTGCCATCCTTGATAAAACTATCAACTATCGTGGCGAACGACTCTGTAAAACCGCCACCGATGACATTCATTTTGCGTTTGCTTTGGTCAATCGTGACAGTGACGATACCATCCTCATCACGCTGAGCTGAGAAGTTTTCTAGTGCATTAATGGCTGTCACGCTATCTGCTGTCTGGTTATTTGTCATCATTTTTATCCCTTAAATGATTCTTTATCTATTATTTCTTAATCTAATTGTGCTTTAGTCTATTTTAGAAAAAGTTAAACGCGCTCGATAATGGTGGCAATACCCATGCCACCGCCCACACATAGCGTAATCATAGCGGTCTGTAGATCGCGGCGTTCTAACTCATCAAGGACGGTCGTCATTAGCATCGCTCCTGTTGCTCCAAGCGGATGACCCATGGAGATTGCACCACCATTTACATTGACGATATCAAGCGAGATGTCAAAATCATCAGCGGTATTCATCGGGACAGCAGCGAATGCCTCGTTGATTTCCCAAAGGTCTATATCAGAAGCTTGCATGCCCGCTTTATCGAGGGCTTTTTGGCAAGCTGGCGTTGGGCCTGTGAGCATAATGGCAGGCTCTGAGCCAATGACTGAGGCCATCGTGATTTTGGCACGTGGTTTTAACCCTGCTTTTTGACCAGCCGCCGCACTACCGACCAAACATATGGCAGCCCCATCAACGATGCCCGAAGAGTTGCCTGCATGATGCACATGATTGACGGTTTCAATCGTAGTGTATCTGTCCAAAATAACGCTATCAAAGCCCATTTTGCCCGGCATAATAAAAGAAGGTTTTAGACCCGCTAAGGTTTCGACATTGGTATTAGGACGGATGGTTTCATCTTTATCCAACAGCATCATGCCATTGATATCGGTGACAGGGACGACAGATTTGTCGTAGTAGCCATTCTCCCAAGCCTTTGCAGCGCGGCGATGCGACTCGGTGGCAAAGGCATCGACATCACTACGACTAAAGCCTTTGAGCGTTGCGATGGTATCCGCACCTACTCCTTGCGGTACGAAATGCGTCGCTTCATTGACTCGCGGATCCATGTACCAAGCACCGCCATCTGAGCCCATCGGTACGCGGCTCATAGACTCAACGCCGCCTGCCACCACCATGTCTTCCATACCTGACATGATTTTGGCAGCAGCTAAATTAATGGACTCTAGACCAGAGGCACAGAAGCGAGACAGAGTAAGACCTGCCACACTTTGTGCCCAGCCAGCATCAATAACAGCAATGCGGGCAATATCAGAGCCTTGCTCACCCACTGGCGTCACACAGCCAAGTACGACATCATCGACCAAACTGGTATCCAAGTTGTGGCGCTGTTGCATCTCTTTTAGTAAAGTTCGCGTCAGCCAAATCGGTGATGCCTGATACAACGAACCATCCTTTTTCCCTTTACCCCGTGGCGTACGGATAGCGTCATAAATGTAAGCAGTCTCAGTCATAAAAAATCCTTTTTTTATTTTTTAAATAAACAACAATTATCGTAGTCTTATAATATAAGCGTCTACATAAAGCGTGAAGCCAGCTCTTTCATAATTTCATTGGTGCCGCCATAGATTTTTTGCACGCGCGCATCAGCATATAAACGTGCGATAGGATACTCTGTCATATAACCATAGCCACCAAACAGCTGCACGCATTCGTCGATAACTTCACACTGTTTTTCGGTGACCCAATATTTGATCAATGAGGCATGCGGTACAGACAGTTTGCCATCTAACATCGCATCTACTGCCGCATCACACATGGTGCTAGCAGCAAGATAATCGGCATAGCATTCCGCCATCTTAAAGCGGGTATTTTGAAACTTCCAAATAGGTTTGCCAAAGGCTTCGCGCCCTTTTACGTAATCTAAGGTTAAATTGATTGCCAGCTTCATCGAGCCAACCCCTGATAGCGCAATGATTAAACGCTCACGTGGCAACTCCTGCATCATTTGGATAAAGCCCATACCTTCTACCGTACCCAACAGGTTGGTTTGTGGCACACGTACATTGCTAAAGAACAACTCTGAGGTATCCTGCGACGTCAAACCAATCTTGTCGAGATTGCGTCCACGCTCAAACCCTTCTACTTTGTCCGTTTCTACGATGATAAGTGAGACGCCTTGTGCGCCTTTTTCACGGTCTGTTTTGCATGCTAATAGGATAAGATTGGCATGCTGACCATTAGTGATAAAAGTCTTAGAACCATTGATAATGTAGTCATCACCATCTTTTACCGCATAGGTTTTGATGTTTTGTAAGTCAGAGCCAGTACCAGGCTCGGTCATGGCGATAGCGCCGATATATTCACCCGTTGCCATTTTGGGTAGCCACGCTTGTTTTTGCTCTTCAGTACCGTGGCCTAAAATATAAGGCGCGACAATGCCTGAGTGCACCATACCGCCAAATCCCGATTGATTGGCCTCAGTCTGTGCGTAGATAAGTGCCGCTTCATGGCCAAAATCCCCGCCACCGCCGCCATACTCAGCTGGTATCGCCGCACACAGAAACCCCATCTCGCCTGCCTCTTCCCAAGCAGCGCGATCAATCATGCCATTTTTGCGCCACTGCTCATCTTTAGGATCCCAAGATTGAAACATTTTTAAGGCGCTGTCGTACACCATCTGATGCTCTTCGGTCATCCAGTTTGGGGTAAGTTTTTCGATACTCATGATGTCTATCCTTGACAAGGTGGAGTGAATAACAACTATATAGTCAAGTCTATATAAATCCGCTACATCGTCATCCTCGCTAAGCATACTAATATATAACTTACACTCGGTTTCCTTGTATCGAAATTATATTGAACTGACTATATCTAAGCCATTTTGTAAATTATGGTAATTTATATTACCGTTATAGATATACTATAAATGCTTTGTATTTATTAATATATGAGTCTTATACTAGGCTACGAAAAACCACTTCGCAATCAATTAAATAAAAATGGTAATTTATATTACTTATTGATTTAATCACTTTAAATTATTGAGAAAATCATTTAACTGATAGGACGTATCAAATAGTCAATACTTTAAGAAGCGATAAATATGAAAACCTTTAATCAATCAGATAGCCTCACGCAAACTCGATCTCTAGCGCCCCTATCCGATATGCGGCCCGCAACTTTGGATAAAATTGAACAAGCTGTTCGTAAAGTCTTTGCAGGATTTGACGCCAATGAGGTGACGATGGCGCAGATTGCAAAGTCTGCAAACGTTTCTTTGCAAACGCTTTACAAGTATTTCGGAGACAAGCAAACGCTGTTTTATACCATTATGGATATTGTGCTCGGCAGATTAGCCGCTCGAATTATGGATCATCTGCAAGGGATTGATAGCGTACAAGATCGTCTACGTAAGACACTGTGGGTCTGCTTTGATTTTGTAGACTCGCATCCAGATGCGGTGATGGTTCTGTCTTCTGTCTCGGCCTCACGTATACGTAATATCGCAATCTATGAAAACAAAGAGTTAATTGGGGCGTTTTTAGCGGTATTAGAAGATGGACAAAATCGTGGGGTGCTCAATGACACTGTTCCTTTGCACATACTCTTTGATGTGTTTATGGGGTTTATCAGTCGACTTGGTTTAATGCATACCATTCGCCAAACAGAAACACCGTTAAATGCAGAGTTTGATGCGCTATTTGTGATTTTATGGCGCGCCATCTCTAAGCCTGAAGCCTGACGCTTAAAATGAATTTTATAAAACTGATATTTAGCAGTGTTTGTCTCTTACAAGAAAACATAACGTAAAAAACCAAAAAGCCCCACAATAAAGTGAGGCTTTTTTATACTGAGTCTTCTAATTTATACTAGGGCGTGTCATCAATTAGCACAGTTATTTTAGAATAAGCTATAGTAACTCTATATTTAGCAATCTGAGTAAAACCCTCATGACAAGACGCCATGCCCTACGAGATGACCAATGGGCGAGAATTAAAGACATTCTGCCAGGTCAACCAAATGACGTTGGTGTTACTGCAAAGGATAACCGCTTATTTGTAGAAGCCGTCTTGTACCGCTATAAAACAGGCATACCTTGGCGTGACCTACCTGAGCGTTTTGGCGACTTTAGAGTGATTCATACTCGTTTTAGCCGTTGGTCACAAAAAGGCGTATGGGAACAGGTTTTTAATCAGTTGTCTGAGCAATCCGATGATGAATATGCCATGCTAGATGCCACTATTGTTAAAGCCCATCAGCATAGTGCTGGAAAAAAGGGATCAAGCCATCGGTCGCAGTAAAGGTGGACTGACGACCAAAATACATACTCGTACAGATGCGCTAGGCAATCCTACAGGCTTTTATTTGACGGGTGGCGGCGCTCATGACTTGCAGGGGTCAGACGTGTTGTTAGATGTCAGTATTAGCCAAACCTGGCTTGCCGATAGAGCTTATGATGCTGATGCCCGTGTCATTGAACCGATTAAAGCCGTACAAGGCAACGCAGTTATACCGTCTAAGTGTCATCGGTTGCAGCCAAGAGACTTTGACAAAGAGCTCTATGAAGCACGGCATTTAATTGAGAACTTCTTTGCCAAGATTAAGCAGTATCGTGCGATTGCTACTCGCTATGATAAGTTAGCCCGTCATTTCTTGAGTGCTATTTATCTGGTTTCTTGTGTCATTTGGCTTAATTGATGACACGCCCTAAGGCTTCTTAGTCGATGAGCTTAGATTATTACACTCTTCATATACTCACAGCATTTTAGATACTGCTAGATTTTGGCAATCCATACTCTGCATGGTCGACCACATGGTTGTCTTGTTCAATAGTCAGTCGATAGGCTTTGATTATACCGTCGTATGGCAAACTGCCCTCATACTGCTGATAATGCTCGCAGATGCTGTCTTGAATCACTGATTTACGTGCAGCATCGTCTAATTTGGCAAAACCGCTAGGCAGATGTACTTGCGCAAAACGTAAAGCCGCGCCACGAGACATCTAATTGTCAGCACTCGTAAATGTAAAATCTACTTCCGCTCGTAAGCTATATCTAGGTAGCGTGTTAGAGTGATTCGCCAAGTCATATTTAATCTGCGCAATATCTTCTGCGAATGGCTGATACGGTATCTCAAGCACGGCAAACAGTTTTGCCAAAAACTCATCAGCGGTAAAGTGTTTGTCCATATAGCTACCATCAAGCCCAAGGAATTTGCTCGACAGTACATGGCGCAGGCGGTCATAGGCAGGTATGGTATGTTTAAGAGGATAGCCCATTTGCTTGACGATATCTTGCGGGCGCAGCTCAAGCGACTCTATTTGATTGATAATATATTGCGCTAAAGAATGGCGTGGGTGATAACGACGGGTATATTTAGATGGGTTAGCAATGTGGCTCATGATATTGAACACCTTAGACTCCTGTAACTCCGACGAAAAAGTATGATATACGCCCAAATAGGCAAAAAATCAGGCACAAATGAGGTTGTCGGAGTACAGGCTCATGCGCTTTACCAGAGTTGTTTTATATCGTGCTGGAAGTTGCAAGGTTTGTTACGCTGCCATTAGACTATTGTCATGGTCGGCAATAACAAAACTGTTAAACCCACGATAGATCGTTCAACGATGATAGCACATCAGATGACAAAAAATAAATACCGATATTTGTGACCGTTTGTGAATAATTTTTTTTCACGTTGAGCACTCAATCTTAGACGTTTCGATGCGCCACTTATTCATGTGTTAACACGAGGTTCAACATCGAAATATTAGGGTTGAAGTATTAACGCTTAACGCCTAACGATTGACGTCAACGACTATTCGACCACGAACCTTACCATCCAACAACTCGCTGGCTGTCGGAATGACTTCGCTTAGTCCAATCTCTCTAGTGATTGCATCCAATTGTGTCATATCCAAGCTTGTGCTCAAACGCTGCCATGCTTCTACACGCTCATCATAAGGTCGTGTCACACTGTTGATACCAAGCAAACTGACACCGCGCAAAATAAAGGGCGCGACAGTAGCAGGGAAATCCATGCCTTGAGCCAATCCACAGGTAGCGACTAAACCATCTTCACAGGTGCTAGCACAAACGTTGGCCAGCGTATGACTACCGACAGAATCGATTGCAGCGGCCCATTTCTCTTTACCAAGTGCGCGTCCCGGACTACTTAATTCAGCTCGGTCAATGATCGTCGTTGCACCAAGGCTTTTTAAGTATTCTGCTTCTTCCAGACGTCCCGTAGAGGCGGTGACAGAGTAACCTTGGTTTGCTAAAAGTGCGATGGCAAAGCTACCAACGCCGCCATTAGCACCCGTCACCAATACTTCACCGCGCTCTGGTGTGAGTCCATGACGCTCTAATGAGATTATACAAAGCATTGCGGTATATCCTGCTGTACCTATCGCCATTGCTTGACGTTCAGTCATCGACTCAGGGAGCGGGATCAGCCAATCACCGTTTAATCGCGCCTTTTGTGATAGACCGCCCCAATACTTCTCACCCACACTCCATCCATTCAACAACACTTTGTCGCCAGCTTTGTAGCGAGGATGATTACTCATTTCCACAGTTCCCGCTAAATCAATCCCTGGAACCATAGGAAATGTGCGTACCACAGGACTACGGCCTGTGATGGCCAATCCGTCCTTATAATTAAGCGTGCTAAATGCCACACGAACCGTGACATCGCCTTCTGGCAATTGCGTATCCTGTATCTCTGTCAAATTAGACTGATAAACATCGTCATTTTTTTCAATTAATATTGCATTAAACATGGTAGCTCCTATTTAGACCAATCGTCTATAAATGAGTAAAAAATAATTTAGACCGGTCGTCTAAAAATATAGATAAAAAATTACTTCTGTATTCCTGCTACAAAACCTCGGAAAAAAGCATCTAATGGACTGACATCTTGCGTCAACTTAGCACGCAAAACCGCACCTTCCCATCCGATCCAAAAGAAAGCAGCAAGCTCATCACAATCACTATTAGAATGTATTTGTCCTTGTTGTACTGCAAGACGCAAGCAAGCCGCTAAACGCTCCTGCCAATCAAGCAGTATGTTTTCTAACTCACAGCGAAAACTCTCAGGCAACACGACAATCTCTTGACCCAAGTTCCCTACCAAACAGCCGCGTCGAAATTCATGCTTGATCATTCCCGACTTAGCATCTTCAACAAAGTCACTAATGCGCTGCATAGGAGACACTTGCTCGTTTAAAAAACAATAATCTAACTTGCGAGCAAAATACAACGCGTACTGCCGTAATACTTCCTGTCCAAACGCCTCTTTGTTTTTGAAGTAATTGTAGAAGGAACCTTTAGGCACATTGATACGTTTGAGTATGGCATCGATACCAGTGGTCGCAAAGCCTTGCTCTGTCAGCATCTCCATCCCAGATCTCAAAAGAGCTTCACGGGTATCCGTAAACTCTCGTTCAACATTGGGTGGACGCCCTCGACGGGCTTTTGGCTTAGTAATCGTCATGCATAGATATTATGACCGATCGTCTTTAATGTCAATTAATTATTTTAAGCAGTTTATTTATCCATCAGTCGCGACAGTTTTTTGACTGCCCTTGCTATCAGTCTTCACCATGATATGTCGTCTCATCCATCCAAACGATGGGATCTTCGCACAAATCAGTTATGTGATACCAAATATCACTACTACGAGCGATACGATGATGACCGCCTTCAAAGTAATCGACTTCCCAGCTGTCTGGCAGATTTACTAATGTTCGTCTGGCGACTGCTACGTCCAAACTTTCATCGCCAACTTCTACCATAACTCGTACCATCTCGGTATTGGTCGTGGGAAAAGACAGCTTCATATCAGCCACGTCAGGGATACGGTCCGCCAATACCTCACTTGGATAGATACAAGGTGCAATCAATAGTGCGCGCAAGTTGTATTTATGAGCAAAATGATTGGCAAACCAACCACCAAGCGAATGCCCTGCCAACACCACTCGTGGATACTGTGTCATTTTTTCGCGGATTAAGGCGTCGTAGATCTCAAATATTTCTGCAAAACTCTCGCGGTAATTGACCGTTTGACAGTATTTTGGCTCACGCGTGATACAAGTATATTTACTAGTCTCATTGCTTGAATCAAGACCATGAAAAAACAGTAAAAACGTATCATTGTTTTCGATAGGGAACATCATAAGGTTCTCCTTTTTTAATTATTATTTAGGCTTATTCTTGGTAATTTAGTTTATGAATTAAACCGATTTTTGACTAGCAACCTGCGCTTGGTACAAGCTTAAAAGCTCCTCACAAGCCTGCATTGAGATATTTCTTGCAAAGCCTTCGTTAAACCAAAAGTCATAAACCGCTTGGACAATAGCTTTCACCGCTTCTGCATTTTCTGGCTTTTGTTCTGTTAGTTTCATCGCAATGTCTTGCGCTTGTATATCCGACTCGCTATAGGGCGCGCTCCAGCCCACGCCATAACGATAGAGCACATCATTGATCGCCAATATGAATACAGCATTGGACACCCCAAATGAACCGACAAGCCTGTCAAGCATTGCACAGCGCTCTTCATAAATACTGACCTCTATCGGCATATCAGCTTGATCAAACAAACAGTCACAACTCACCATGTGCGAGGGCTTACTAAAATCATCCCATAGCAATGGATAAGTTCCTCGAATCCCGCCCTTTTCCACTACATTAAATTGCCAGATCGCATAATTCGTATCTGGCCCCTTATAAGGCACATGTATAAACCACTGCATCATCACATCACTGTCGTACATGATATGAGTGCTACCAATCCGCACGCCCTGCTTAGGCAGTACATCCTGATATACGCTATCCATGTCATCACTATAAAGCGTCACTTTACGTAAGTTTTCATCACTGGTATCGCCCAACTTTGCTCTTGCTTCCCCTATATTTCGATAGAGCTTAAAGGGTGCTACCCATCTGAGCGTCTCATCGGTATTGTTCACGAAGTAAATATCATCCTCATAACTGTCTATAGAAACCGTTTCGAGGTAAAACAATGGCTGTTTTCGTACTCGGCCTTTCTCATCATTTGCTAGTGCCTTTATACCAGATAGCTTTGAGCCACCCGACCACTGCATATTGTCTAATTGTTTTTTCTCAAACTGATACGTTAATGTGGTCATCGTTATATCCTTATTATTTTGATTTCGGTTGTTTAGCTGCAGTTTTTCGTTGTTGTTATATTCTGAGTGCCGATTTCAAGCCAGCCGAGTCTGTTCGCCATTGTTTGAATGACGTCATTATCTATAAAATTAAGTAAATTAATCGACTTGGTAAGGTGGTAGTTTTTAATTCTGATAGACTTTTTAGCCACAGTTTTTCGCTGTTGCATTGCTTATATTTTTGCAACGCAAACGAGCATTTTTTCTGTTTAGTTTTTTTTGTTTATTAATAATGATGGTTTTTTGGGTTTGTACAGGCGTAGAAGTTTAGGATTAAACGTAAATAACACTACTAGAAAGACTTCGCTAAAATAGCGTTTCAAAAACTTAGTTAAAAAGTGAAGCGTTGCGCTCCGAGGGTTAACTGGTTTTTATCTCATGTCATTTTGCCTGACCTAATAACTATAGTATAAGTTCACATAAAAATAAAGCTGTTTAAAACCTTCTACGACAACTGGTGTCGCTTCTTTTTAAATGAATTGTAGTTTAGTCGTTAGCAAGTATCCCAACGCAATAAGTATCATTAGCGACAGTTTCATATTGCTCAAGCATCCTTACCAAACGCTCGATTAACAATCCTTATCAAAAAACAACTTCCACGATTGGCTTGGGTTTGCTATCTTGCCGCGCAACCCTTGTATTCTAATTAAACCTACCCCACTTTGACCTATCACACGTAGTATCTGCATCTATATTGGATTTTATGACACATAACCTTGAGGTAAGCCCCAACGCTCGCCGAACTCAGTATTTTCAAGTATTTTTGATGGGCGTTAGTGCCTTTATTATGAACACCACAGAATTTGTCCCTGTGGCGCTGTTGAGCGACATTGCCCAAGACTTCTCTATTACGACGGCAGAAACTGGCTGGATGTTGACACTCTATGCTTGGATTGTCGCAGCGATGTCATTACCACTAATGCTACTGACCAGTCGATTTGAACGCAAACGCTTGCTCTTGGGGCTTTTTGTAGTATTTATTGCCAGTCACGTACTTTCCGTATTTGCATGGAGCTTTGACGTGCTGCTCATTAGCCGAGTTGGGATTGCGTTATCGCATGCGATATTTTGGTCCATTACGGCCGCAATCGCGATACGTGTCGCACCTGAAGGCAAAAAAGCCATGGCGCTTAGCGTACTGGCGACGGGTACGTCGTTAGCAATGGTACTCGGTGTGCCGCTAGGACGCTTAATTGGGCAATGGTTTGGCTGGCGGGCTACCTTTGGCGGTATTGGCGTCATTGCCTCAATTGTATTTATTCTACAAGCGAGACTCTTACCGACGTTACCTAGTATGTTTGAAGGATCTTTTAGAAAGATTCCAGAACTCCTTAAAAACCCCCTATTAGTCTGTTTGTACCTGCTTATTTTATTAGTCTTTACAGCCCACTACACGGCTTATTCTTATATAGAACCATTCATGCGCCAAGTCGGTAATATCAGTGAAAACGCTGCTACTTTTGTACTGTTGCTATTCGGTGCAGCAGGAATTGTAGGCAGTATTATTTTCAGTCGTTGGGGAGATCGGTTCAATACCAGATTGATGCTAATATCGACCATACTCATGCTCGTGTCTATGCTTGCACTATTGCTAGCAGTGACCTCTGTATGGGCGCTCAGCTTTATTGCTTTGCTTTGGGGCGCGGCGCTTATGCTACTGATTATCTCAATGCAGGCCAAAGTCATCATGGTCGATGTCAATGCACAAGACATGCTGATGTCGATGTTCTCAGGTATTATTAATTTGGGAATTGGTACGGGTGCACTATTCGGCGGTTATGCCGTGACGCATATTTCACTATCTAGCGTAGGATACACCGGTGCGGCTATCGCAGTTGTGGCGTTACTATTAATGCTGTTTATGATCAAGCGTTTTCCTGAATTGAGTAAACGACTTGGCTAAATAATAAGTCGATATTAAAGGATACCCAAAAAACAGTAGTCAGTAAGTAACCGTCAGAAAATAATAAGCAGAATGCCAGCCATATAAATAGGCTGGCATTTTCTTTATGTATGAATACAACAATGTAGCCCATAAAACATTTCAAAGATTTCTTACACACTGATTGAACGAACGTTCAGGTGCAGTTATACTAATTTTATTGGACATAAGTATACTTAAACTATAAGTATATTTAATAAAGGACTGATAGGGATTAAGCACAAAAGGATGAGTGTGAAATGGATACTATTCAAAACAAGGAAGTCATTACCTACGATCTAAATTTAGTGACGATATATACTGCGAGTTTTCAACTTGTTGGAGAGCCTGATGGAATGACTCAACGAGACAGTCGAGATCAAGGAAATCAAGATAACCCTGCGCCCCCTAAGCTAGGCAGATTACACTATGCTTGGATCGTTGCTGCGACAGGCTCTGTAGCAATGTTCTGCGGACTTGGGTTAGGACGATTCGCATTTGGTATGTTACTACCGTCAATGTCATCCTCTTTAGGATTAAATTATACTCAAAGCGGAATCTTGGGATTCACCAACCTGATAGGATATCTGGTTGCAGTGCTTCTAAGCCCGTTTATCCTACCTCGGTTGGGTACTCGAACGACTGCGACGGCAAGTCTCCTCCTCATTGCTGTCTCTATGCTCGGTATGGCTTTTACCACCAGTTTTCCAATACTCTGCGCACTCTATGTGCTGACTGGTATCGGTAGCGGCGGCGTGGTCTTACCAATGATGAGCGTCATGTCTCATTGGTTTTTTCCTTCGCACCGCGGGCTTGCTTTAGGATTAGTCATGGCGGGACCCGGCTTTGGTATCATTTTATCAGGCTTCGTCGTACCCAAACTCTTACCCTTCTCTACTCTATTGTCTTGGCAGACAGGTTGGCTAATTTTTGCCGTGATTAATATTGCGGTAGCTTGGCTTACTTTTACTTTGATTCGCAATCATCCAGACGATGTCAGACAAAGCCCTTTTGGGCGCGCACCTACCTTACCTGTTAAAAATAAGAAAAAGCTAGAACGTAGCAATATTAAGCTGCTCGTACATTTAGGTGTCATCTTTGCTATTTATGGTGCTACTTATATGGTTTACGTTACCTTCATCGTGACCAGTATGGTTGGCTCATATCAGCTGAGTGAAGCGACTGCTGGTGGTGTTTGGGCATGGATTGGGCTGCTTAGCATGTTCTCAGGCATGTTGTTTGGCTGGATTTCTGACCATATTGGTAGACGCCTTGGTCTAGCGCTGGCTTATTTCTTCCTTGCCATCGCTTATCTGCTAGTCGGACTTACTAATTGGAGTTTAGGGCTGTATTTGTCCATTATCTTGTTTGGCATAGTGGTGTGGAGTGTGCCTGTCATTATGGCAGCTTCTGCAGGTGATTATTTCGGGCCTGCGGCGGCGGCAAGTGCACTCGCGGCGCTGACGTTTGCTTTTTCAAGTGGGCAAGCTCTTGGGCCAGTAACCGCAGGTTATCTTGCAGAAGTCACTGGTGACTTTAGTATCAGTTATATGATATCTGGTATCGCCGCTTTTGTAGCGCTTGGACTTGCCTTATTATTGCGTCCACAAAAACAAGCTTAATTTCAGTTTCTATAGTATTGATACTGCTAGCTATACTTTGCTATTACCGCCAGTGACATCTTTATACGCATTTAGTCTGACTATCTTATTGTGGAGTGCTGCTTTGATACTATTTATGATTGGGCAGTTGCTTAGGTTAAACAAGCAATATCGATAGATAATTCTTATACCTTTCAATAAAAATCAGGTGCTTACAGCATAATTACATAGAAGGAAATAAAATATTATGTGAGCGAGACAGTATGATTTTTCAGTACTTGCTCCCCCTTTTTTATGCTCTAAAAACTTACTTAGATAAGGCAATATTCTTGCAACTTGCAATCAAAACGATTGCTAGCTTTCTAAAAAGTGGTTACACTCGGTTGACAAACTATTACATTGATGACAAGGAAGTCACTATGCCTCGTAATACTTCACGTTCTAAAATTAGCCATACCCCTTTCAAAACTTTTACCAAAAGCATGCTGGCTGTCAGCCTATCTATCGCTGGTATTTCTCACGCAAATGCTTATGACAGTGTCACCTTTTTTGGTGATAGCCTGACCGATGGTGGCTATTTTAGTCAAGTTGTACCAGGTCCTGCTCAGTTTACCACCAACCCTGACAACACTTGGGCAACCTCATTCACTGAGCAGCTAGGTACCACGGCTGTTCCCGTTGTATTCGGTAGTCCTCAAACTGGTAATAACTACGCTATCGGCGGGGCAAGAGCAGGCGAAGAAGCGCTTTTCCCTGGCGGTATTCCTATTGCTTCTGCCAATAGCCAAGTCGATAGCTATCTCGCTAATAACACAGTAGATCCTAACGGATTATATGTCGTGTGGGCAGGTGCAAATGACTTGCTTGCGGCGGCTGAAGATCCTGCTAATGCCCAAGCAACCATACTTGGAGCAGTCGCTAGCCAAACCGAAACGATTAATGCATTAAAAGACAATGGTGCCAAATATATCTTGGTACCTAATATTCCCGATGTCGGTCTAACCCCTAGAGTTATCGATCAAGGGCCTGTAGCACAGGCGCAAAGTACTGGTGCTACTAGCCTATATAATCAATTTATGCTTAGTGCCGCAGCAAATACTGGCGCTAATATCATACCGCTAGATATGTTTAGCTTAACTCAGGAGATCATTGCATCGCCTGCTCAGTATGGTTTCACTAATGTCACCGATGAAGCTTGCGGCGACAACAATAGCTCTCTAACTTGTGGACCTGATACTCTTGTAGAAGCAAATGCCAACGAAACCTACTTCTTCGCTGATGGCATACATCCAACAGGTGCTACTCATCAACTGATTGCTGACTATGCAAATGCTGTAGTCACAGCGCCTAGCTTAATCGGTGTGCTGCCACATATTGCAACGACAACTGGACTTGCAACCAATGAGCGCTTACAGTCACACGTCAACCAAATTCAAAGCAGTGAGCAAAAACCTGCCCGTACACTATGGGCCGTTGGTGAAGTCGCTAATCAAGAAATTGCAGGGTTTGATGGTGATAATAATACCCAAGTATTACTTGGCGTAGATTTTGCTCATCCTAACTCAGCCAATGCAGTGACAGGCTTATACGGTAACATTACCCAAAAAGACTTTGAAAACTCAGACGTTGGCACAGGTTTGAGTGATATTGATCTAGGAGAGGTCGGTTTTGGTGTCTATCACAGCAACAAGTTTGGTGGTTTACAGATCAATGGTGCTGCAGGATTTGGCAACATGGATGTCGATGTCACACGTGCTGTGACACTAGGCAGTAATCAACAGCAGTTTAAGTCAAATGCTGATGGCAAGCGCTTTTATGCCAACTTGCAGGCAGGCTACCCAATGCAAGTGAGCAATATTGCTGTCACACCTTATATCGGTGCAACAGCGAGCCGCGTAAAAATTGACGGACTCAAAGAAAAAGAGATGTCTGGCATTGCTATGCAGTTCGATGAGCAGAAATACTCTACGACATATGGCAAGCTTGGTCTCAAAGCCAATCATAGCTTGATGGAGAACCTCAACCTATTTGGTGACATTCATTACCAAAAACAGCTGAGTGACAATCGCGAAGCGGTAACCGCACGTTTGAATACGCTACCAAATATCAGCTTTGAGACGCCTATGGTCGAAACTGATGATGATAACGTTGCTATGACACTTGGCCTATCTAGAAGCTTTGGTCTATTGAATGCCAACGCTGGTGTCACACATTCACAAGGTAATGACGATGACTCAACCAGCCTATTTGTTGGACTTAATGGTGCATTCTAAATAAGTCGTTAATCTAGAATAATGGTATAGGTGGTAATTAATCGCCTATACCATTCTAAATTCAAACGTTGCCATAACCTACTATAGCTTTTGTTCTATAAGTTTTCTGCCGTATAACTTCTCAACGACCAAACCTACTATCACAAACTCTCTAAAAATCTACTTTACCGCGCAAAGCCTTTGTCTTACCACGCTGGGTCTTTTTATCCACCCGTTTACGTTTGGCATTTCTGCTTGGCTTGGTAGGCCTTCTGGTTTTATTAACGTAAGTGGCTTTGGTGATAAAGCTTTGCAAACGTTCAAGCGCATCTATTTTATTGCGCTCTTGCGTTCGAAACTGCTGCGCCTTGATAATTAGCACGCCTTCCTTGGTTATTCGGCTATCTTTGCTATTTAGCAGTCGCTGCTTGTACTCATCGCTCAGACTTGAGTTGTTAATATCAAAACGTAGGTGAATGGCAGAAGATACTTTGTTGACATTCTGCCCACCTGCGCCTTGCGCTCGTATGGCGCTGATCTCTACCTCATTATCATTGAGGCTAATATTGTTATTAATGAAAATCATAGTATGCTGTTATCGAATGTGAATGGATATGGTTTATGATAAAGCATTATATAGTCAATCCTCTATAAATTAGGTACGGTGTCAGTCTCGCTTAGTATACTGCTTGTAATACTTTCACTCGGCTTCCTAGGGCGTGTCCTCATTTTAAGAATGATAATAAAAATGAGATAAATCGCAGTCAAACAAGGAAAATAGCGCAGATAATATCGAGATATTAGTCAGCTATTTGACGCCATTTGGCAAGATTTAGCCATTTTTAACCCATTTAGATAACTATCGATTGAATTGAGGACACGCCCTAGTATCTAAATTATACTGAACCGACTACTTATATTTAACTATATACGGATTGGTCTGCTACTTTGCCAACAGTTGACGGCTGCGCTCAATTACAGGTGCATCTACCATCTCGCCATCTATTTTGAATACTGCCTGCCCGCTCCGCTCGTACTCCTCAACCACACGCTGTGCGAATAACAGGGCCTCATCTGTTGGTTGCAATGTTTGTTGGACAACTGCCACTTGCTTGGGATGGATACATAGCATTCCTGACATCCCCATTTGTGACCATAACTGTACTCGATCGCTCAGTCCAACTTCATTATTAAAGTCAGGATAAATGGTATCGATGGGTGGCGATAATTGGTGCACTTTTGACGTCAGGATTAGTTGATAGCGGATTTGATTGGCGATGATATCAGCAGCAGGCGTTCCTACTTGCACTTGCAAATCATTGCACAGATCTAAAAATCCATAACTAAACGCGGCTAACCCGATTGCTTTTGCCATACTATCGAGTTGATACAATCCTATCGCACTCTCAATCAATGCAATCACGGGTAAATTGGTAAGCTGATATACGCTATTAATATCTTCTGCTTGCTCAGCTTTGGCCAATAACAAGCCAGCCAAATGAGACATCTTCTGACAGAGAACTATGTCCTTAAAAAACTCCTCGCTACCTGCCTTATTAATACGCACCCAAATCGGCTGATAACCTGCACTGTCGTGATATTGCTGTAATGCTTCGCGTGCGGATGCTTTATCTCCTGGCGCCACGGCATCCTCTAAATCGACAATAACCGCATCTGCGCCACTAGCAAAGGCTTTCGCCACTCTATCGATGCGAGTCGCTGGCACAAACAGCCATGTTTTATTTTGAGAAATCGTTTTTATTTTATTATTGATAACTGAATCCATGCGTGACCCCATTATATTGTTCAAGTAGCTATTAGCATATTTATTATGCCACTATACAGTTGATGCTCATTTAAGATTAGCAATTTATTCGATAGTGCAAAACCAAGATTACTTAGACATTCTATTAAAAAATAAATCAAAAAAACCGCATGAAAATAAATTTCATGCGGCTCTTGAGTCTAATGCAGTTTTGAACAATTACTTTCTTATCTAACCTATGTCTTATAGATTAGCTAATTAAGCTAGCATGCCACCATCGACAACGATAGTCGCGCCTGTGGTATAGCTTGAAGCGTCCGACACTAGATACAATACGGTACCAGCCATTTCGTCAGGTTCAGCCACGCGTCCTAGCGGAATCGAGTGTAATGCCATTTTTAAGACTTTATCGTTAGTAGTCAATGCAGAGGCAAACTTAGTATCCGTCAAACCTGGCAATAGCGCGTTGACACGGATATTAAGTGGACCACATTCTTTAGCAAATGCTTTGGTCATGCTGATGACTGCCGCTTTGGTAATTGAGTAGATACCTTGCTTATCGCCTGCTACTAAGCCGTTGACCGATGCGGTATTCAAGATGACACCGCCACCCTGCTCTTTCATCATTTTGCCAGCAGCAGTCGACATAAAGAAGTAACCACGGATATTAACTTCAACCGTTTTATCAAAGGCGGCTAAATCTGTATCTAAGATATGACCATAGTAAGGGTTAGCTGCAGCGTTATTGACTAAGATATCAATTTGACCAAATTCACTTTTGATATGCTCAAAAATTGCGTCAATTTGCTCCATGTCTCCTACGTGACAAGCAAAAGCACTGGCCTTATGACCGTCAGCTTTGATGCTATCAGCGACTGCTTGGCAAGCATCGATTTTTCGGCTTGAGACAATCACATGTGCGCCTCTTGATGCCAATAGACGAGCAATAGACTCACCAATACCGCGGCTAGCACCAGTTACTAGAGCAACCTTACCGGTTAAATCAAATAAATCTTTCATCGTTATTCCTTATATTTTTATAAACTTTATATTTTCAATAATTTTTGAGCGCTGAACTCATATATCTAAAACGTGTATCTAAAATCAGATAACTAAACGCAGATAATCGCTGTCACAACTAACAGCGATTATCGAGCACTAATGAACTGAACAAAGAGCGCTCAACGATCACGGTTACGCTAGCATACCACCATCGAGTGTAAAGGCATGACCGTTCATAAAGCTGCTTTCATCGCTGGCAAGCCATGCAATTGCACTAGAGATTTCACTGACGTTTCCTAGGCGGCGCAGTGGACTGGCCTTAATCGTTGCTTGCTGCGTACGCTCATCCATCGTTGCCATGGTATTGCGTACCATCGGCGTATCAATGAAGCTTGGGCATACCGCGTTAAAGCGGATATTGGCACGAGCATACTCATGAGCAGCAGATTTGGTCAGACCCATAACCCCATGTTTAGCTGCACTATAAGCTGAGATCATAGGCGCTGAACGCAGACCTGCAATAGATGCGACATTAATCACATGACCACCGCCATTAGGTATCATACAATTGACCGCAGCACGCATACAGTGCCAAACACCCTTTAAATTCACTGCGATATTACGATCAAAATCATCATCGCTTAGCTCATGCATTGGTGAAGGCTTGTGGTCGATACCAGCGTTGTTTACTACAACATCTAGGCCACCAAGCGTTTCTACTGCAAAGTCAAACAACGCACGTACTTCATCACCACTGGTCACGTCTACTTTTTTGAAGACGATACTGTTGCCAGCGTCTTGACCTTGTTTGGCAACTGCTTCGCCCATTTCTTCTGCCATATCACCAATGACGACTTTTGCGCCACGACTGGCCAGCAACAATGCACTGGCTGCACCGATGCCTGATGCACCGCCCGTGATCAAAATTCGTTTGCCAGCTACATCTGATGCAATTCCGTTTGTATTCAGTGTCATGATCTATCCCTCTACCTTAAGTACTAGTTTGCCGAAATTTTCACCGTTAAAGAGCATCATCAAAGTATCTGGGAACGTCTCGATACCTTCAACGATATGATCTTTTACTTTCATATCACCTGACTGAATCCAGCCAGCGATATCCTTCATTGCGATTGGATATTCTTTGATATTATCGAACACCACGATGCCTTCCATGCGAGCACGATTGACCAATAATGATAAATAGTTCGATGGGCCTTTTACTGCTGTGGTGTTGTTATATTGACTGATAGCTCCGCAAATAACGATACGCGCATGTAGATTAATCTGGGTAAGCACGTCATTTAAGATATCTCCGCCTACGTTGTCAAAGTATACATCGACGCCGTCTGGGCAAGTTTTCTTTAGTGCTTTTTTCACATCTTCATTTTTGTAATCAATCGTCGCATCAAACCCAAGCTCATCGACCAAGAATTTGCATTTCTCAGCGCCGCCCGCGATACCAACGACACGGCAGCCTTTAATTTTGGCAATCTGACCGACCAAGCTACCAACCGCACCAGCAGCTCCTGATACCACTATCGTCTCGCCTGCTTTTGGCTGACCCGTTTTTAGCAACCCAAAATATCCTGTCATCCCCGGCATACCGAGGACGCCTAAGTAGTAAGACAGCGGCGCTAGACTTGGATCAACTTTATGTAGACCTGTACCATCGCTGACTGCATATGACTGCACGCCGTCGTGACCTGCGACATAGTCACCTACTGCAAATTTCTCATGCTTACTTTCAATCACTTCGCCCACAGTACCGGCGCGCATCACTTCACCAATTTGTACTGGCGCGATGTAAGATTTGGCATCGTTCAACCAACCACGCATCGCCGGATCGATAGAGATGTATTCAACCTTGATCAGTAGCTGACCATCAGTAATCGTCGGTATTTCTGTCTCGGTATAATCCCAAGTTTCAGCGCTCGGCTCGCCTACTGGTCTTGCTTTTAGGCGCCATTGTTTATTTATCTTTGTCATGTCTCTTTCCTTAGAGTTGTCCTTAGAACCAGTCCGCTTGCATATCAGTGCAAACTGAATTGGTGTTGGTTAATAATTCGATGTCGCGTTTAACTAATGGTAGTTCCCAATCGATGAAGTATTTGGCTGCTTGTATCTTGCCTTTGTAAAAGTTTTGCTGCTCGACATCTTGCGTCGTACTTAGCAGCTGCTCGGCTTTACTGGCTTGGCGAATCCAAATCCAGCTCAGTACAATTGAGGCAAAAATATTCATTAGTGCTTGAGCATTACCAGTCAATGTCAGTGCTTCTTCTGTCTGCAACACTTTGCCCAAATGCACGAGCACTTCATGCAACTGACCCATATAAGGCATCAGCTTGCCTGCAAGTTGCGCGCTCTCAGGTGTAGTGATGCTTTCTAAATCTTGTGTAATTTCACGTTTTAGGATTTGAATGCCTAACCCACCTTTTTGCCATAACTTACGGAATGACAAATCTAGCGCCTGCACACCGTTTGTGCCTTCATGGATAGGATTTAGACGATTGTCACGCCAAAACTGCTCAGCCTGATATTCACGTGTATAGCCTGCGCCGCCCAATACTTGAATACCCAAATCATTGGCTTTTGGACCATATTCAGATGGCCATGCTTTTAGCACTGGCGTTAGCAAATCTAATAGTTCAGTTAGCTCATTTTTTAGTGTTTCGTCTTCACAGGTATTGATACGGTCAATTAGGTTTGAGCCATATAAGCATAATGAGATGCCGCCTTCAGAATAAGCTTTTTGTGCCAATAGCATGCGCTTTACGTCACCATGCTGAATAATGGCCGTTGCATCATCTTCAGGCTTATTGTTTGGCGCAATGCGACCTTGTGTACGGTCTTTGGCATAATCTAGCGAATACTGATAGCCGCGATAACCAATCATAGAAGCACCAAAACCAACTGCGATACGTGCTTCATTCATCATCTTGAACATATAACGCAAGCCAAAATGCTCTTCGCCGATCAAATAACCATAACAATCGCCTTCATCGCCGAAGCTCAATGCCGTAGAAGTCGCACCTCTATAACCAAGCTTATGAATCAGTCCAGTCAGATGTACATCGTTACGCTCGCCAACAGACAAGTCATCGTTCAAGCGATACTTAGGCACGGCAAATAAAGAGATGCCTTTTACGCCACCTGGACCACCTGGCACTTTGGCCAATACCAAATGCACGATATTGTCAGATAGCTCATGATCACCTGCTGAAATATAAATCTTGCTGCCCTTGACGCGGTACGAGCCATCGTTTTGTTTTACCGCGATGGTTTTGATATCGGCAAGCGATGAACCTGCATGTGGTTCAGTCAGTGCCATGGTGCCGGTGAACTCACCTGTCAGCATACGCGGCATAAAGGCTGCTTTGATATCATCGCTAGCAAAATGCGAGATAACGTTGATTGCCGCAGTGGTCAAAAATGGATAGGCAGTCGTTGATGGATTGGCTGCCATAAAGTAGCCTGCCACAGCAGTCATAACCGTCTCAGGTAACTGCATGCCACCATCTTCGAAGCTATAACGACCTGCGATAAAGCCAGACTCACGGAACGCATCAAAAGCGACTTTTACATCGTTTATCATGCTGACTTTTTTACCATCGAACTGCGGCTCGTTCTTATCTGCGATATGGTTGTGTGGTAAAAATAAATCTGTCGCAATCTTATTTGCCGTCTCTAACACAGCATCAAATGTCTCGCGGCTATGTTCTGAGAACTTTGCGTGCTCGGTGAGTGATTCTGTGCCTAGTACATCATACAATTGGAAAGGTAATTCAAAATCGTTTAGGAGGGTATCTGCGGCCATAGTATTCTCGTTAACTGATTAAATGTGGTTATCAATTGATATTAGTCTAATTTGACACCTGTCCGTATTGTCATTTATGACATAATTATGGTTAAATAAGACATAAACAGAGTATCTAACCAGTTAAAATCAACCAAATAATGGCTATTTTGGTCAGTACAGCAAAGGAAAAGAGTGACTTATGCCCTATTTCAAACCTTTTAAAATGATTATTCTTGGCTTTGATGGTGTACTTGGCAGTGTGCTCTCTGGCGCATTGGACTTGTTTTCATTCACAGGGGTCAGCTGGCAGCGCTTTTCGGATGAGTCTGTAGAGCCACGATTTAATGTGCAGATCGCAAGCTTGGGTGGCGGTGATATCAGGTGCAGTAATCGCTTAATCATGCAAGCCCACTGTGATATCCGAGACGTGACAGAGTGCGATTTATTGCTCGTGCCCACCATTGGCGACTCTATTGACAAGGTGCTAAAACAAAACAGTGAGCTACTGCCACACTTAGTACGGCTTGCAAATACCAAGGCCGATATAGCAAGCAACTGTAGCGGTGCATTTTTTTTGGCAAAGGCGGGATTATTAGATCATAAGATAGCCACCACACACTGGGGCTATGCCAATAAGTTTAAGGCAGATTTTCCATTGGTGGATCTACAAGAAAATCAGTTTGTGACCCATTCAAGAAGCGAGTCAACAAACCAATCAGGCAATATATTTTGTGCAGCTGGCGGCAGCGCCTTTTATGATTTGGGGTTATTATTGATTGAGCGCTACTGCGGACGTGAGATCTCTACGCAAGTGGCAAAAACCCAAATTATCGATAGCAAAAGAGGCAGTCAAAATAGCTATACCAATGTGACCTTACACAAGCCGCATTCCGACCATTTAATTAAACATGTCCAAGAATATATCGAAGAGAACTTTCAACATTCTTTGCAGGTCAGCAGTCTGGCTGCCATGGTAAATATTACCCCGCGCACTTTAAACAGGCGCTTTCAGTCCTGCGTGGCGATGCGACCGATTGAGTATATTCAGGCCGTTAGAATTGAACAAGCCAAACGCTTACTTGAGTTGGGCGATGTATCGATAAAGTCGCTTGCCGATCAAGTAGGTTATGATGATATCTCCTCCTTCACGCGTCTATTTAAACGCGCGACAGAGCTGACGCCTAAAGAGTATCAAGATAAGTTTTCGCGGTTGGCTATTTAAAAAGGACAGTGATTAACGTTTAAGCAGTCTGCCACAAGCCTTCTACTTGGATAGCATCAGCTTTAATAGTTGGGTAATCGTTAAATGATAACTGATAGCCACCATCTGTATTAGGTATAAGCTGGCAAGTCGCTCCCAGCGGAAAGCTGTATTTTTTGCCGATATGACCAAAAGGCATACCACTATATATCGGCAATCCTGTTAATTCATGCAGCTGACGAATGACTGTGGCGACATCATAACGTTTGTCATAGCTGTCCTCGCCCGTACCAGACAATGCCCCAAATACAATCGCTTGCTGCCCTTTGAACACACCTGCGAGATATAAGTCATATAACATGCGCTCAATACGATACGCCTGCTCGCCGACATCTTCTAAAAACACAATGCCGCCATCGATACGCGGTAAGTACTCACTACCTGCCAGCGCCGATACGACACTTAGGTTGCCACCCCAAATCGTACCAGTTAATGGTTTCGGCTCACCCTTTGTCAGTATGACAGGTAGCTGCTGACTGGTTAATGAAGCATCTTGTATGCTGATAGTTAGATTGGGATTGGTTAGTGCTTCAACAAACTGCTGACAGCTGACTTTATCGGGCGCGGTTTTACCAAATTCGCTATAGAGCATTGGCGCGGCAAGCGAGCTCATTGACCCTTTTGCCAATAGCGCACACTGAATAGCCGTTACATCGCTAAAGCCTGCGAGTATCGTGCCACGCTCCTTCATAATCCGTCCTAGCGTCGCCCAATCCACCATAGGCAATATGCGCATGGCACCGTAACCACCGCGCACACCTAGCAGTAACTTGGGCGCGGCTATTGCCCCAGTGGCAAGATTTTGAAAATCGCTAGCACGCTGTGAGTCCGTTCCCGCAAAGCGTAAATACTGACGATTGGTAATAGCAGGATTCTCTACTTTAAACCCAGCGCAAGCCACACGATCTAATGCCAATTGATTACGCTCATCACTACCACCAACGTTAGAGCTAGCAAAAAGTCGCGTCTCAATCATAGCCGTGATACAACCTGTCTGCGTCAATAATTCCTGTGACGTTTGTGATGATGAGCTATCATCCAATAACGAAGTTGGCAGATCATCCTTGGTCAGCTGCGTACTATGACCAGACTCGATAGGACTGGCTGCCAGCGCTTGAGACATACCTTGGCTCGCTAGTACTGCTGTGCCTGCACTCACACCGATTCGACGTAGAAACTGCCGACGGTTTAGCCCAGATGTTGTTTCAGTTGCACGATTATTTTTATCATCTTTCCATGACTGACGCTTAATCCCCATATCTTACTGCTACCTTATCGCTTTTATTTTTATGATTTTTTTAAACCTTATGACAGCATATTGTAGACGCTTTTCTGACATTGATGGTTGCCTGATCTTTACCGATATTTACTTTTTCGCTACTGAGACACACAATATAGGTCGACTAGATTTGTTACTGTAAATACAAATTCATCGCAAAAAACAAAGGGTAATAATTATGTTTAATAAAAAAACCGATAAAAACAAGTCACTTGATTCTAATTTGGAATACTTGCTGGGCAAAGAAGACAAGCTGAAAGAAAAGTTAGAGGACAACGGCTACCTTGAGCCGTTTAGTGATGATTTAATGCTATTTATGAGTCTTGTCAAAGACTATTACAAAGGTGACTACCGTAAAATTCCTTTTAAGACAATCTCAGCTGGCGTTATTGGTACGCTCTATGTGCTAAATCCAATTGACCTCATTCCTGATTCTATTCCGTTTATCGGCCATATCGATGATGCGTTAGTACTTAAATTTTGTTTAAAGCAGGCCCGAAAAGATCTGCAAAAATATAAAGAATGGAAGCAGGAACAATCAGCTACTAAGGATAAATTAGAAGATAAGAACGACACGGATAAGACTGATAACGATAAAACTAGTAGTGATCAGAAAGACAGCGACGAGACTGGTACGAATCTGAAGAAAGCCTCATAAATATTAATACTTTCAGCGATTAAAAACTGCACTATCGAAAAAGCCACAACCGCGAATTAATATTTCGGTCGTGGCTTTTGTTATTTTTGACTTATTCAATACTATATTTTAATCAGGCACTTCATAATTGGCTTTTTCTGGGTTAAGACCAAACGAGTAAACGAAGGTCGCAACGAGGCTATTGACAATAATGAAAGGCAAATCAATCGCAGCATGACCAAGCGCATAGCGACCAAGCAGCCAAGAGACGATCAACATGATAATAAAAAATGCACCCAAATATGCCAAAATCGCAGGGTGTTTCAAATTATAAGGCTGTTCAGGCGTCGGTTGTTTGTCTAATACATACGTCCTTACCGCCCAACCAGCTGCATAAGAGAACCCACCTAATACCACGTAACTGAAAAAATTCATATCGCTTAACTCTAATGGTATGACTGTTTATAACAAAATACTGTTTATACAAATATTATCGACCAACAATGATATTTATAGTCGATACTTATTTAAATACTATCATCAACATTATCGATAACAAGATTAGCATGTGGATTGGCTAAAATATCGGTATTCACCTCATCACACTCCACACGGTAGATCGTGTTGGCACCTCGGTAGATATACGACAAGTACTCACTGTCTAAGAGCGGATCAATATTTGCGTAAGCTGGTTTGACATGAGCCAGTACAAGCACTCGATCAGGACGACCAATAACCGCATCGACATTATCTGGATCAATAGAGAAAAACTGCGGTATGTCGCTATTGTCTATTATTTCTAACGGCTCTGGATTGTCCCAGACGCGCTTAGCAGTGACGGGCTCTTTCATCTGCATCACCCAAGTGTCATCTTGCTGGCTGACCTTTATCTGTGCAGGTTCATCTTGACTCACCGTATAACAACCCTCAAAGACAGACAGATCTGCCGCAACTTCGGTATCTGCTTGAAGGCTAGTATCACTACAAGCGCTCAGAAAAATCGCGCTGCTAGTAGTTACACTGAGCATCAGATACGTCAGTCTCTTATTAAATAAATTCGAGCGTAAGGACATAATGGGGTTATCCTGCAATCATGCATTAAAAACTTTTATTAAGTGTACTATTATCAAAATGTCACTAGATAGCTGTATAAGAAAAATGCGCTTAGGCATCTTGGTAGCAAAGACAGCTCAGTCATTAAAAACCAGTGGCTTTCAGTGAGCTTCGCTATTTTAACAGAAAACTAGGACGTTACTATTATGTTATAAGTTACCGTAACGGTTTTCTGACTTTGTGCGTCACGACTGCCCATATTTATGATAGATTTGCTATACTCACAACGTCATCATCATCGTTCGAATAACGTAAACGAGATGCTCTAGTACTACCCTATGCTTACCACTTATCAGGTCCATACTCTTTTATGTCAGACAACCGTAATTCAATGCCAAACACTCATAAAGACAACGCGATTGATCCATTGGCTGCTAAAACAAACACCACTGTGGCCTATACTGATGGTGCTTGCAAAGGCAATCCTGGCGCTGGCGGCTGGGGCGCACATCTTATATTTAGTGATGGCAGCACACAAGATTTATACGGCGGCGACAAAGAAACCACCAATAACCGTATGGAACTAATGGGTGCGATACAAGCCCTGACGCATAGCCCGCATGAGCATACTCTTGAGATTTGGACTGACTCCAGTTATGTCAAAAAAGGCATAACTGAATGGATTGAAGGTTGGAAGAAAAAGGGCTGGAAAACTGCCAGTAAAAAGCCCGTCGCCAATCAAGACCTATGGCAACAATTGGATAAGCTCTGCCAACAGCGTGATGTTAGCTGGCATTGGGTCAAGGGTCACGCTGGACATGCTGGTAACGAAAAAGCAGATGAGCTGGCAAACTTAGGTGTCACCTCAAACAGCGGCCATTCAGCTATAGTCAGTAAAGCAGATACGGCTAAAAAAAAAGACCACATAGCGACTGATATTAATCCTAATACTGACACTGATACCTTGCAAAAATCGTCTAGCGCTGACTGGCTAAGTTTCGATCCATTGGGTCTAGATATGATGGACGATAATTTTGATGAAGAGCTCTTAGAACCTGAGCCGCTAAGAGAAGATAGTCAGCGTGCTGCTAACACCCTTAAAATAAATAAAGACATTGCTGTAGAATCTAACAGCCATCAAGATAATACATACAACCCGACGAGTACCAAAGCTATGCCAGATATTCAAACGCACCTAGATGATACCGTCGACAATGATATGTTGCCAAGTGTAGAATCTGACGCCCCTAAGTTCGATGGGGATACTAGCCGTGCCAACCCACATTTTAAGCCGCTACTACCAAAGCCGATACATCGTCATGAAGCAGATCGTCAGCTCATTATGGATACAGAAACCACAGGGCTTGATGCACTAAAAGGCGACCGTATTATCGAGGTCGGTATTGTGGAGCTGGTCGGACGTAAGTTTACTGGTGAAAAGCTGCACGTTTATATCAATCCACAGCGTGGCATGGATGACGAAGTCATTCGTATTCATGGTATCTCTGAAGCATTTTTGACTGACAAACCGACCTTTGATCAAGTGGCTCAGTCTTTGTATGACTTTATGGATGGCGCTGAGATTATCGCTCATAACGCTACTTTTGATATGAACTTCTTAAATATGGAGTTTGCAAAAGTTGGTCTGAATGATTTTGCTAATCGAGTGCAAGTAACCGATTCACTGGCGATGGCCAAGCAGCAGTATCCTGGGCAAAAAAACACGCTAGATGCCCTCGTGCGTCGCCTAAATGTTGGTAAGCAAGACCGTACTTTTCACGGGGCATTACTTGACTCAGAGATTTTAGCCGAAGTTTATCTGGCGATGACTGGTGGACAGGTCACGCTTGCCATCGAAGAGGATACAGATACCGATGGCGGACAAACCGCTCATGCAAGTTTCGCCAATTTAGCGAATTTATTGCTGGCATCAACGGCGGATGAAACTGCTGACCAAAGCTGGTATGCCGCTTTGGCAGAAGATTATCCTGCCCTAAAAGCTAGCATGTAATTGTCGTTCGAATTTTTATTGAACCGACATTTGTATAATTTAGTCTTGATTATTATGATAGAAAGCGTTAAAACATCACTAGCCAATACTTTCTGAATCAAATTTATATTGCTATTCTCATCAGTACATTATGGAAAAATACTTATGGACCAGTCTGCGCAAATGAAGCTAACCGCCCCAACGCTTAGTGTTACTGATTTTAACCTACCATCACTCCATTTACTGCATGATGAGGTTATAGCAACGCTTAAAGATACCGAGATTCATTTAGGTGAGTTCAATGATGATAGTAGTCAGGCGCCTTTGTTGTCAGATTCTATCGAAGTATTAAAGCAGCTGTCTTGTATTTTCAAACTCATTTCTTTGGTCGGTGCAGAAGCATTGAATGATGCCATTGTTGGTGGTTTACAGAGACTTTATGACAATGGTGATAATAACGATACTGATTTGATCATGGATCTATCAGAAGCCATCATGACCTTGGATCGTTATGTTGAGTTTGTCCTCTTGACTGAATCGGTAGAGCCTACTCTACTGATACCTGTAATCAACAAGCTTAATGCGCATAGTCAAGAAGCTCCTATTACGGCAGACTATTTTGCAGCTTTTGGTAGCAGTAGTGTCATCATCGCCAATCCTGAACAAAACTTTGAATCTCTAAGCACGCTTAATCTAGACACAGAGCTGCTGACCAACGCGTATCGTAGTGGCCTTAGCATTGCACTACTCAATCAAGATGGCAAAATTGACTCAGCAGATCAGCAAAAGCTGGATGCTATGAGTGCAGCTTGTGCATTAATTGCCTCAAATACTGATAGCTTATTTTGGCAAGCGGCGACTGCTGCTGTGACTGATATCGCAGCAGTATTACCATTAAACTTGAGTCAAAAACACACACTTATCTATTTAGAGCAGCAATTTCAAAGCTATTTACCAGTCATGGATACCCGCTTTGCAGATTTAGTGAGCTTTGCCTGTCAACGTGATAACGAGCAAGCGCATCAACTACGTGAACAGTATGCCAGTAACCATTTAGAAGGTGCTCAGCTAGAACAAATGAAACGCTTTTTATTCGGTCCTAACCGCGAACTTACCGATACGTTAAACACAATTATTCAAAATCAGATCAATAATATTAAAGAACACGTCGATAGTTATGCACGTGGCGATTCAATCAACCCTATTGATATGCAGACCGCGCAAATTATCGAAGAGCTGACTGAGCTTAGTTCAGCATTACGTTTATTAGGTCTGTCCAACGCAGCCAATAGTCTTAGCGAAGCAGCAGAAGCTGTGAGCCATTGGCAAGCACCTTCCCCTGACGATTTTGATCATTTGCTACTAGCGTTAATGCATGCAGAGAACGCCGCCATTGCCATGGCAGAGATGCATACACCAGGGGCAATCTATCTGCCACTGAATAACCCGCATATCTCATTGCATCAGCTTAATACGGCTAATGATACCTTGATACAAGAAAGCCGAACTGCTATTGCTAGTGCCGAGCAAGCCATCAATGATTATTTGGCGGAGCCTGAGCGCGATATGCTCAATATCCAAAATATTCCTGGGATGATGCGTCAAGTAGCAGGCGCAGTACGCTTCTTACAACTGCCCACACCTTCCAGCATGCTGAGTCAGCTAGCCAACTACATTGAAAAGCGTATCGAAGGCGGACGACGTATCGAAGACAGTACGTTAGCCTGCATCGCTGATGTTATCATGGCGGTCGATCATCACTTAGATGGTTTTGAGAATAATCGCCCTGTCAGCAAACAAGCGCTTGATGTGGGGCAGCAAAGCTTAAGCCACCTACTTGCTGCTTAACTTTTCTTATTGTCATGGCATGGTTATTATCTCTTAGCCATGACATCTCATTTACGTATAGATAATTCAAGATAATGTAGGTACGAGTCAGGCACGTGAAAGCGCTACAGTCATTAGGTTGAACTAGCCTGGTCATGAGGCTGAACCAGCCTGGCAACATATATGGATATCTGGGTATCTGGTTTACATAGAATTGATGATATTTTACTCTAAAACAGTCTGTGTCTACGTCGATGCGGACTTACTTTATAATGTTTGGAATTTTATATGGCCCATGCTTTTATATTAAGTGATGACAGTATCTTATGCCGTCAAATGCCAGATGGTTGGTGGCCTTTACAGGTTCAGCTATCGTCTGATAGTAATGACTCAAATGAGCAAGCTTATCAGGTTGGTCACGTAACGCTACACGAGAGCCTAGCACCAAATCATTGGTTATCAAACGATAGCAATAGCACTGGCAACCATGCAGATGATACGGTTGATGCCAATATAGCTCATAGCTTTACTGCCCAAGCGACGAGCGCCATGACTTATGACTATGCAGTTGCTCATAACGTGACGCTACCAATTATTGCTGAAAGTAGTGGTAACACTTTTGTTCCTTATCGAAAACTGATGACTCATTTGCCAGTCGCCTTGTCAGATCAGATTAGCCAAGCAATACAACTATTAAGCTGGCAAGCAGATACACAGTTTTGTAGTCGCTGTGCTAGCCCTACTGTACATGCTGACCAAGGCGAGCGTGCCATGGTTTGTCCAGTATGTCGATTGCGCCAATACCCTCGCGTACAACCGTGCGTCATTACTGCTATTACTCGGCCAAATCCAGTAACGGGTGAGATGCAAATCTTATTGGCTCACCATCATCGTCATGGACAGCAAAACCTACCGCCAATGTATGGTTTGATCGCAGGGTTTGTAGAAGTTGGAGAGAGTCTGGAGCATGCTGTAGTACGTGAAGTCGCAGAAGAGGTCAATATCAGCGTATCAGATATCCGCTACGTCAGTAGTCAGCCATGGCCATTCCCCTCTAACTTGATGCTCGGTTTTCGAGCATCGTATGCCAGTGGCGATATTATCTTGCAAGAAGATGAGCTAGCTCATGCTGATTTCTTTGATCTCTCAAACCTACCTAGAATTCCGCCAAAGGGTAGTATCGCTCGCGATTTGATTGACCAAGTAGCTAAAGAGCAAAATATAGATTTATAATCAGTCCTTATCTATCAATACCTCATTACGCTATAGTATTGTATTTTCAATCTCATCTCTTTAAAATCGCTGCTCCTGTGATAAGCGTTTTACTTCGAACTTCATTTTTAGTAAGTAACACGCCAAAATGAGAAGTAACACGCTAACATGAGCAGATGCTTTTATAGATACTGTTTTACAAAGACCGCTTTCTCAACCTTTTATCTCTATTTATACTAATACCAATTCTTACGACTGGTATTAAGGTCCTTAATTAAATGCAAAGTAGCACCAATATACGCTTAGTCAATCTACCTATCTTATTCGATGCATTACACATTGATACCTTGTCCGCTGACATACAGGCAAAAATTGCACGTGTGGATGCGTGTCTGCCACAGACGCAGTGCGGTCTATGTGAGCATCCAGATGGTTGCCTGCCATATGCCGCTGCAATTGTATTAGATGGCGAGCCGTATAATAAATGTGTGCCTGGTGGTCAGCCAGTCACCAATGCGATTGCTCAGACTCTCGATATAGATACTTCTAACACTACGCTGACGGCAGTGCCTTCACAGTGGCCAATAGATGCCACCTCTGAACGTCCGACTGAGGTTCGTGCGGTTATCCGTGAAGATGACTGTATCGGCTGTACCAAATGCATTCCTGCTTGTCCAGTCGATGCTATCGTTGGTACTGGCAAGCATATGCATACGATTTTTACAGATTTGTGCACGGGCTGTGAGCTATGTATCGCGCCCTGCCCTGTTGATTGCATCGACTTAGTTACGATTGAGCGGGAAATATCTGAGCCTGAGCGAATAGCAGAGCAAGAGGATTTAAGACAACGCTACCACACTCATTTGAAACGTGTGACAGAACAGCTTGCTGATACGAGCAATAGTAGACCTGTCGTTAGTATGGTAGAGGCTAAGCTCAATAACGCAGCAAGCCAGTCTCTAAACATCAGTGAGTCGCAAGCGAAAAATACCATTGCGGCTGCCAAGCTCCGTACCAAAATCAAAAAACTGGAAAAGCAACTGAGTGTGCGTGCAAACGATAAGAAACAAGTAGAGCTCGAATCTTTACAAGCCGAGCTTGAGTCATTGCAAGTAGCGCTATAACGGTAATAGCTGATTACGCAATTAATGCGTTAATAAATTGATACTTTAATCATTAACATGAATGCTAACGCTAGCATATAATTTGGCACAATCATTCATCAAAATAATAGTCAAAATGCCATGAGTAAAACGGTCAAACATAAAACAGCTGACACACCGCCCTCTAGACGAATGCCCAATCGTGACGTGCGTCCATTCTTTGAAAAGCTAGCAGCGACTATTGATGAGCCTGTCACCGAACTTAATTATGATAGTAATTTTGAGTTACTTATCGCGGTAATTTTGTCCGCACAAGCGACTGATATCAGTGTCAATATTGCCACCAAGCAATTGTACCCTGTGGCCAATACGCCTGAGGCGATACTAGCATTAGGCGAAGACGGTCTCAAACCTTATATCAAAAACATTGGTTTATATAATACCAAAGCAAAAAACGTTATCAAAACCTGCCGTGATTTGATTGAGAAATTTGATAGCACTGTTCCTGATAACCGCAAAGACTTAGAGTCACTGGCAGGTGTCGGTCGTAAAACTGCCAATGTTGTGTTAAATACGGCATTTGGCCAGCCGACCATGGCTGTTGACACACATATCTTTCGCGTGGGCAATCGTACTGGGCTTGCCACTGGCAAAACCGTACTTATCGTCGAAAAAAAGCTGGTCGAGCGCATCCCAGAAGACTTCATCATAGACGCCCATCATTATCTTATCTTACACGGCCGCTATACCTGTCAGGCACGTACACCCAAATGCGGCGCTTGCCCTGTCTATGAAGAATGTATGTTCAAAGATAAAGCTGCATTTTTAGAGTTGTAACGTATTGTTCATTTAAAGCAGACGCTACTGCTAGCTAATCACTCAGCTAGATAAACCGCTATCTAGTAACCACCTTTGATTGCAGTGAACTGCTTGTTGAGCATTTCTTATAGTAGAGCAAGTGTTGCTCACTAGAGTTTTATAACGTTTCAAGGTAGAATAACCCTATTTTGCGTTAAGAGATTTTGGCCATTACCCTGCTTCTGATAAGGCAATCTGCACATTAGCGTTGTCTATTAGGGCAAGTACAGACTCAACTCATTACCGCCAAGACCATATTAGAGCAAGGCAGTATCATTTTATATATTGATTGAATGATAGTCAGCTCACCCTTTGGTCAAATTTATTAGCAAAGATTTTAGTCAAAACCGATTTTAAATTAAGAAATACCGATTATCTGCCGCGTAAATGCGTGGTCAAAATTAATTAGAGCAGCACCCAGATGTGCTGATTTTCCTACCCTTATTGATTCAATTAAGCGATCCCATTATGCGTGAATACAACTTATTTACCTCAGAATCTGTGAGCGAAGGCCATCCTGACAAAATGGCTGACCAAATATCAGACGCTATCCTTGACGCTATCTTACGTGAAGATCTACATGCACGTGTGGCATGCGAAACCTTAGTAAAAACAGGCGCAGTCATACTTGCAGGTGAAATCACTACAACGGCAAATATCGATTTAGAGCGTCTGGTTCGTGACACCGTAAATGGCATCGGCTATCACCATTCAGACCTAGGCTTTGATGGCGAGACTTGTGCAGTCATCAACATGCTAGGTAAGCAATCTCCTGAAATCGCGCAAGGCGTCGATCGTAGCGACCCAGAAGAGCAAGGTGCAGGTGACCAAGGCTTGATGTTTGGTTATGCAAGTAATGAGACCGAAGTACTGATGCCAGCGCCTATCGAGTATGCCCATCGTTTGATGGAGCGTCAGTCGGAGCTGCGCCGCGCTGGCGAGTTGCCATGGTTGCGTCCAGATGCCAAAGCGCAGGTAACCTTGAAGTATGACGGCAATCGTCCTGTCGCCATCGATGCTGTTGTATTATCAACACAGCATGATCCAAGCATCTCGCAGTCAGATCTGCAAGAAGCCGTGATGGAATCTATCATCAAGCAAGTGCTACCAGCTGATTTGCTACACGCTGGCACACGCTATCATATCAACCCAACTGGTAAGTTTGTGATTGGTGGTCCTGTTGGTGATGCTGGTCTGACTGGTCGTAAAATTATTGTTGATACTTACGGCGGCATGGCACGTCATGGTGGCGGTGCATTCAGTGGTAAAGATCCTTCAAAAGTGGATCGCAGTGCTGCTTATGCGGTACGTTATGTGGCCAAAAACATCGTAGCAGCAGGATTAGCTGAGCGCTGTGAAGTACAGGTCAGCTACGCGATTGGTGTCGCTGAGCCGACCTCTATTTCTGTTAATACCTTTGGTACTAGCAAGATAAGTAACGATGAGATTATCCGCTTGATTCGTACGCACTTTGACCTACGTCCTTACGGCATTACCCGTATGTTGAACTTACTACAGCCAATGTATCAGCAGACTGCTACCTTTGGACACTTTGGTCGTCCAGGTTCAGAGACTGCCTTTACGTGGGAAAAAACAGACAAAGCTGATATCTTAAAAGCAGACTCTGGTTTATAAGAGTCACTACTTTAAAACGTTTACCAACCATTTTTATATACTAAAAACTACTGACACTTATTATTAGGAGTTGCTTATGTCTCAAGACAATATTCAAGACCAAAACGCTGATGCCAACATCGAAATCACCCCTGAAATGCAGGCATTCTATCAACGTGCTGACGCTATCATCGGTATCGCCAACAGTCAGCTAGGCCCTGAAGCGCACTCAGGTCAAGTAGGTGCTTCTTTATTGTATGCTGCAGCACGCTATAGCGCATCAGTTGCCTCTATCGGCTTCGTCAAAAGCGATGATTTCGCCAAAGAAAAAGACGATATCATCGAGTTTTATGTCAAACAGTATCGCCAAATGCTAAGCGATAACTTAACGGATTATGCTCAAAACTTTGACAAGTACGTACAGCTAAATCAAGACGACAAACCAGCTGAATAAGCGAATGTCGTCAGTTTAGATGTCTTTGATTTAGATATACTGTTGTAAAATCAGTATTTGATGGCAGAAAATAAAACCCCAAGCTTAATTGAGCTTGGGGGTTTTTGTATGGTGTTTAAGTAGATAGCTACTGACAAATGAGCTACCATAAAAGACTAAATATTTATCATTAGTAGGCAAATACATCAGCGATAACAGGACGCTATCGAATATTATGAATAAGGACATTTCTTATGAAACAAACTATATCTACTCGTCGATTTTCCACAATTAATCAATCTTCGTTCAAACCGTCATTACTGATACTGACTTTAGCCTTAGCTTTAACTGGCTGTAGCTCTATGTCTGATGTAGGCACGTCTGGTCAAATACCTACCCCATCCAGTCCTGATATCAGTCAGCAGTTTGAAGGTCCTCTGACTCAATGCCCGCCCGCTAACCCCGCCAATAATATCTGTACGGTACAATATGAACCCGTCTGTGTAAAGACGAAAGTTGGAACAGTGATCAGCTACCGAACGGCTAGTAATGCCTGCTCAGCCTGTAATATCCCCGAAGCCGTTGGTTATACAAAAGGCAAATGCAATTAATCTATAAAACGATTAGGTGGTGTTCTAAAAAGTATGCTGGCGATAAAAGTCAATACGAAATCTATGCTAAGTTCTCTGATTCTATAGGGCTTTCAAGGCTTCAAAAATTGTTCAAATTTTAATCAGCATACTTTTTGACACACCATCAACGATTATATCGAAAGCTACTGTACTGAAAGCTGCTGTATTGGAAGATTTTTTATTAAAAATATTGAACATCCATAAAAATACCCAGCTTATGACAAGCTGGGTATTTTTGTAGCTAGAAAATAAAATCTAAAGCTTAAGCATCTTTCTCAAGTGCTGGTGGACCTTTTAGTAACTCTTCATCACGGAATTCATTGGCTGAGTTATGCTCTGCTGACTCTTCTGTGGTGAACCATTGCTGATTACGATACAGTATCAAACGATCTCGACTGAGACCGCGCAATAGAGAATACATCATCACGACGATCACAATAGCAAAAGGAAAGCCTGAGACAATCGATGCCGCTTGTAATGCACTTAAGCCACCTGCTGCCAATAGTACAGCAGCGATAACGCCTTCAGCACCTGCCCAAAACAAACGTTGAATCTTTGGCGGATTGGTATCGCCGCCCGAGGTCAGCATGTCGATAACAAAGCTAGCTGAATCTGATGACGTAACAAACCACAGTACAATCATGACCACGATGAGTAGGTTCACCGCATCAGTAAGTGGATAAGATTCCATGAGCTTAAAGATAGCACTGCCTGTATCTGCTTTAACGGCTTCGATCAGACCTGGACTAACGAGATTAGGATCTGCCGCTGCCATCAATTCCATATTTACCGCAGAACCACCAAAGGCGGTAAACCACAAGAAAAGTATCGTGATAGGAATTAATAATACACCTAGTATGAACTCACGAATGGTACGGCCACGAGAAATACGCGCAACAAACACCCCTACGAATGGTGACCAGCTGATCCACCAAGCCCAATAAAAAATCGTCCAAGAAGCTTGCCAGTTTTCTTCGCCTCTATAAGACTCTGTCCATAGACCTAACGGCACGATTTGATGCAAATAGTTGCCGATGTTTTCTACGAAGCTATTAAAAATAAACTGCGTAGGCCCAAAGATAATCACAAAACTGAGCAATATCACAGTGAACAATATATTGGTATCACTCAGACGCTTAATGCCTTTATCCAATCCCATAAACAGAGACAACCCTGCTAGCATGGTGATAAAGCCAATCAAAATAATCTGCACCGTAATATTATTGGGTATACCAAATAACGTCTCGAGGCCTGAGTTAATCTGCAAGACACCAAGACCCAACGTGGTCACTACCCCAAACATCGTACCAAATACGGCAAGCGTATCTACCGTATGCCCCCAACCGCCATAGATCTTTTTACCCAATATTGGATAAAGTGTCGAACGGATAGCCAGTGGCAAACCTACTCGATAATGAAAATAAGCAAGCGATAGCGCAACCATGCCATATAGCGCCCATACATGTAGACCATAATGTAGGAACGAGATATTCATCGCTTGTTTGGCAGCGGCAACTGTCTCCGCCTCGCCTAATGGTGGTGCCATGAAGTGATACAACGGCTCAGCGGTGCCCCAATAAAGCAGCCCAATACCGATACCGGCTGAAAACAACATGCCAATCCAAGAAACCATATTGTACTCTGGTCTCTCATTCTGATGACCGAGTCTTATATCGCCGTAGCGGCTAAATATCATATATATACTCATGACCAATGTTAAATTGACCACGACAATAAAGAACCAGCCGAAGCGTAAAGAGACAAATGCTTTTGCTTGGTTAAATACTACTTCTGCTTGTTCGTTGAATAAAGCGCCAAAAATAATGAACGCCAGTATCAAGATTGCTGAAGTCAAAAATACAGGTTTACTTACCCGCGGAAAAGGGCCTAATCGGCCAACTTTTACATGATCCATAGGTATATCCAAAAAAAAGTGCGTAACCATACCAAGGTATGAACGAATTATCAAATATAACACCTTGTAAATACTGCCGAATGTATAGAAATGGTAGTAACATTTCGGTAATAATTTTCAAAAATCCGAATTTATCCTGAATAAATTTAAGTATCTTTACCCAATAAAGAAGCCCCAATTTAAAAACAAATTGGGGCTTCTTCTATTAAAAGCTTAAGTATCTGTCTTACTTTTATCTACTTCTTAGTCACCTTTTACAATCTTGGGTGGTCCTTTTAGCAGATGCTCATCAGCAAATTCATCTGCCGAGTTGTGATCTGCTGATTCTTCAGTAATATAATGCTGCTGCGCTCTATATAGTATCAGTCGATCACGACTCAAACCACGCAGTAGCGCATACATCATTGCAAATATAACCAAGGCAAATGGCAATCCTGCTACGATAGCGGCTGCTTGTAACGCGCTCAATCCACCAGCAGCCAACAAAACAGCAGCAATGACACCTTCAGTGCTTGCCCAAAATAAACGTTGAATCTTTGGCGGATTGGTATCACCACCTGCAGTCAACATATCGATGACAAAACTTGCTGAATCTGATGAGGTCACGAACCACAATACAATCATAATCACAATCATAAATGTGATGGGTTGCGCCAGTGGATAGTATTCAACCAATTTAAAAATGGCACTACCAAAATCTGTTTGTACCGCCTCGACCAGTCCAGGACTAACCAACGCTGGATCAATGGCAGCGAGCAGCTCCATATGAATAGCAACGCCGCCGAAAGTTGAAAACCAAAAGAACAATATGGCCATAGGAATAAGTAACACCCCAAGTACAAACTCTCTAATCGTACGACCACGGCTGATACGAGCAATAAACACGCCGACAAATGGTGCCCAACTTACCCACCATGCCCAATAAAATATCGTCCATGCTGACTGCCAGTTTGCCTCACCTTCATAGGACTCACCCCACAGACCTAATGGCACAACCACTGAAAGATAGTTGCCGATATTTTCTAGGAAGCTATCAAAAATGAAAAGCGTCGGTCCTAAGACGACCATAAAACCAAGTAGAATAGCCGTCAAACCGATATTCACATCGCTTAGACGCTTGATACCCTTATCCAAGCCCATCATGACAGAACAGGCGGCTAAAGCAGTAATAAAAGCAATCAGAGCGATTTGTATTGTGAGAGTATTAGGAATACCAAATAACTTCTCAAGCCCTGAGTTAATTTGCATAACGCCAAGACCGAGTGACGTCACCACACCAAACATCGTACCGAATACGGCTAAGATATCAACGGCATGACCCCACGAGCCATATATCTTTTTACCGAATATAGGATAAAGGGTTGAGCGAATCGATAGTGGTAAGCCACGGCGAAAATGGAAATAGGCTAAAGATAGCGCTACAATTGCGTACAATGCCCAAGCATGTAAGCCCCAATGTAAAAAGGTAATATTCATCGCCTGTTTGGCGGCTTCTATCGTTTCCTTTTCACCGAGTGGCGGTGCCATAAAGTGATATAAGGGCTCTGCTGTACCCCAGTAGACAAGTCCAATACCGATGCCAGCAGAGAACAGCATACCGATCCACGAAAATAGACTGTACTGTGGTGTCTCAGTTTGAGCACCAAGACGAATATCGCCATAACGGCTCATAGACAAATAAACACAAAGTCCTAAGGCCACATTAACGAGAATAATGAAAAACCAACCAAATTTATCGGTAATAAAGCCTTGTAAAAAACTGAACAACGTACCGGCAGATTCAGTAAAAAAAACGCCAAGAACAATAAATATAATAATAAGTAATGCTGAAGTTAAAAAAACAGGTTTACTTACCCGCGGGAAAGGGCCTAACCTGCCAACTTTTACATGATCCATAGGTATATCCCCAAAAAAGAGCGTAACCATAGCAAGGTATGAACGAATCACTAAATATAACACCATGTAAATACTGCCGAATGTATAGAAATCGTAGTAACATTGCAGCAATAATATTTCGACAAACTGAATTTGTTCTGAACAAATTTAAATATCTTTACCCAATAAAGAAGCCCCAATTTACTTTTAAATTGGGGCTTCTTCTATTAAAAGCTTAAGTAGCTGTCTTAATCCTATCTACTTCTTAGTCACCTTTAACAATCTTAGGTGGCCCTTTTAGCAGATGCTCATCAACGAATTCATTCGCTGAGTTATGGTCTGCTGATTCATCCGTAATAAAGCCTTGTTGCGCTCTGTATAGAATCAGACGATCGCGACTCAAACCACGCAGTAGCGCATACATCATGACAAAGACCACTAAGGCAAACGGTAGTCCCGCTACGATAGCCGCCGCCTGTAGCGCAGACAATCCACCAGCCGCTAGCAAGATAGCGGCGATAACGCCTTCTGTCGTCGCCCAAAATAAGCGCTGGATTTTAGGTGGGTTGGTATCGCCACCAGCAGTCAACATATCGATGACAAAGCTAGCAGAATCTGACGAGGTCACAAACCATAGCATAATCATGACGACAATCAGTAGCGTAATCGGTTTTGCCAATGGATAGTACTCGACCAACTTAAAGATGGCACTACCAGAATCCGCTTGTACTGCTTCAACCAATCCTGGGCTAACACCTGACAGAGCAGAAGCAAGCTCCATATGAACAGCAACGCCGCCAAAGGTGGTAAACCAGAAGAACAAAATCAGCATTGGAATCAGTAGTACACCAAGCGTAAATTCACGGATAGTACGGCCACGAGAGATACGAGCAATAAAGATACCAACGAATGGTGCCCAGCTTACCCACCATGCCCAATAAAATATCGTCCAACTACTTTGCCAATCTGTACCGCTATAAGACTCACCCCATGTACCTAGAGGTACAATCACAGTCAGATAGTTGCCGATGTTTTCGATAAAGCTATCAAAGATAAATAGCGTTGGTCCTAAGATGACCATAAACGCTAATAAGACGATAGTGAAACCAATATTGATATCACTTAAACGCTTAATACCTTTATCCAAACCCATCAAGACTGAAGCTGCTGCTAGCGCTGTGATGAAAGCGATCAAACCAAACTGTACGGTAAGACTGTTAGGCATACCAAACAGCTTTTCGAGTCCAGAGTTGATCTGCATAACCCCAAGCCCGAGTGAGGTAACCACACCAAACATCGTACCAAACACAGCCAAGATATCGACCGTGTGTCCCCAACGACCATAGATCTTTTTACCAAGTAAAGGATACAAAGTAGATCGAATCGATAATGGTAGGCCGCGACGGAAATGGAAGTACGCTAAAGATAGCGCTACAATCGTATAAATCGCCCAAGCATGTAGACCCCAATGCATAAACGAGATATTCATTGCTTGCTTGGCGGCTTCTACTGTCTCGGCATCGCCCATTGGTGGTGCCATAAAGTGATACAACGGCTCGGCTGTACCCCAGTAGACAAGTCCAATACCGATGCCGGCAGAGAATAGCATGCCAATCCAAGAGAACAGATTGTACTGCGGTCGTTCTGTTTGGTTACCTAGTCGAATATCACCATAGCGACTCATTGCCAAGTAAATACAAAGCGCAAGCGCAGTATTAACTAGAATAATGAATAGCCAACCAAACTTATCGGTAATAAAATTTTGTAAAAAACTAAAAACAGCCCCTGCTGTTTCGGTGAAAAACGCACCGAAAATAATAAAGCCAACAATCAGCAGTGACGATGTAATAAACACAGGTTTACTTACCCGCGGAAAAGGTCCTAATCTGCCTACTTTTACTTCTTCCATGTGCAAGTCTCAAATTTCAAGGAACGTTACCTTAACAAAATAGGTCTTAACTATCAATCTATTACAAAATAAAACTTGATAAAACTATTAATTTACTCTAAAAGAATTCGATAGTTTTATTAAAATAATTAAATATACAGGTAGATAAATACGTCTTTAATTTGATGTTTTTTCAATATTGTTTCGATGTTATTTGGGCAATAATCTGAGTAATTGTGCATCATTACCGTCTTCAAGTGTCCACACTTGCCCGTCTACTGCTAGCACACTGCGTACACGCTCTCCCATGTCATAGCGATAACGCTCAGCCGCGGTATTGTCGTCGTTTATGCCCACTACGATAAGCGCTTTAGACGATAAGCCACTGATAAGCGCATTGCCCTGCCAGCTAGGAAAGTCATTATGAGTACCAGCCGCATAGATGCTCATAGCAGATGGTGATATGACAGGTGTCCAAGTAATTTTGGGTGCCGCAAACTCTGGCTTAGTATCATGGTCAGGAATATCTAGACCTGAATAATTGCGTCCATTGGATACCACTGGCCAGCCATAGTTGTTACCCTTCTCAATAATATTAAATTCATCCCCGCCCTTTGGTCCCATCTCGTGCGCCCAAAGCTGTCCGCTATCGTCAAATGCCATACCAAGCACATTGCGATGTCCGATGGTCCAAAACTGTTTGGCCAACTCATTATCAGTAAACGGATTGTCTGTCGGGGCGTTACCATCAGGACTCAACCGTATTATCTTACCCAAATTACCACTCATGTCTTGTGCTGGGTCTTTGTCTTGACGCTCGCCTGAGCTGATATATAGATAGCGGCCATCGGGTGAAAACAGCAGGCGATGACTATAATGTCCTTGCCCTGTGACTTTCGGAGACTGTTGCCAGATAGGTGTGATACCTTGCAACGTAGGTGTGGCTGTCTCTAATCCTGAGAGTGTCGCCTTGATCACTTTGGCACCAAATTTATTGCTATCATTTCCTGTTCCTGCTTCCGCGTAGCTAAGATAGACGGTATTGGACGTCGCAAAATCTGGAGCCACGATGATGTCTCCCAAGCCGCCTTGACCACCGTAAGCGACTGTAGGAACGCCTTCGATTTTGGACTTATTACCCGTCGCGGTATCTACGATAAATAGCTCACCTGTTTTTTGTGTTACTAGTAATTTTGGCGCTTTGCTATCTGTAATGGGTAACGCTGTCATGGCCCAAGGCTCATCAAAGGTAGCGATTGCTTTGGTCGTAAAGTCAGGCTTGCTAGTCTTTGTTTGTGTGATGGTTTGAGTATCGCTATCTGAAGTGGAAACCTCTTTATGCTCTGTTGTGGTACTTTTATTATTACTAGTACTTACTGCTGAAGGATTGGAGCACGCGGCGGTGCTAAACAGCAGTGCTGCAATGATTAGCGGCGAGGTTAAAGGTATATTTATACGTTCAATATGGGCTGTCATCAGTCTATTTCTCCATTCAATTGATACTTATGCTATTAGTCTTTGAGTTAGTTATAGCATAGTCCTAAGACTTAAGAGATATCGAAATGGTAAAGGAACAGTAACGTAAAACGCGCCCTATAAATAAAAACCCCTTACCTACAATTGTAGATAAGGGGTTTATTTTAAGCGTAAAGTTAGCTCATAAAGACGTCAAAGATAAATTGATTAGCTCATTCTAAGCTTATCAAAGGTTAGCTTGTCATCGGCACCTACATCGACTTTGATAATATCACCAGCGACAAAATCACCTGCCAATAGCTTCAATGATAATGGGTTTTCAATCTCTTGTTGAATGGCACGCTTCAAAGGACGAGCACCATAAACAGGGTCATAACCCACGGCAACCAATTTATTCATCGCATCTGCTGACAGCTCAATATCCATCTCACGCTCTTGAATACGCTGACGTAAGCGATTCAGTTGAATATCTGCAATACCTGCCATCTGCGACATACCAAGCGGATGGAAGACTACGATTTCATCAATACGGTTGACGAACTCTGGACGGAAATGCTGCCCAACAGAATCCATTACTTCCGCTTTGATATCATCGTAACTTTCACCTACCATTTCTTGAATCTTATGCGAACCCAAGTTACTGGTCATGATAATCACAGTGTTTTTGAAATCTACCACCCGACCTTGCGAATCGGTTAAGCGACCATCGTCCAATACTTGCAGCAAGATGTTGAATACATCAGGATGCGCCTTCTCTACTTCATCGAACAATATGACGCTGTACGGCTTACGGCGTACTGCTTCAGTCAATGTACCGCCTTCTTCATAGCCAACATAGCCTGGAGGCGCTCCTACGAGGCGGCTGACACTGTGTTTTTCCATATACTCACTCATGTCGATACGTACAATCGCATCTTCAGAGTCAAACAAGAAGTTTGCTAGTGATTTGGTCAGCTCAGTTTTACCAACACCAGTAGGTCCCAAGAACAAGAACGAACCAGAAGGACGATTTGGATCAGATAAGCCTGCACGGCTACGACGTACCGCATTGGCCACCGATTCGACCGCTTCGTTTTGACCGATAACACGCTCATGGAGCTTTTCTTCCATTGCGATCATCTTATCACGCTCGCCTTGCATCATTTTGCTGACTGGAATACCAGTCGCGGCCGCAACCACTTCGGCGATTTCATTGTCTGTCACCTTATTACGTAGCAATTTGACACCGCTACCTTCACCTGTCTGTTCTTTTTGCTCTGCCAAGTCAGACTCATGAATACGTCGTTCTAACTGCGGAATGGTTTCGTATTGCAGCTTACTCATGGTCTCATAATCGCCTTCTCGGCTAGCCTTGTCATACGCAATACGGGCTTTATCTAGCTCGTCTTTTAGCTGTTGACTGCCTTTGACCAGTGCTTTCTCTGCCTGCCAAACCTCGTTGAGATCAGCATACTCTTTTTCCAATTCCGCTATTTGCGCATCGAGCACTTTACGCTCGGCTTGCGCGCCAGCATCTTCTTCATTTTTGAGCACTTCACGCTGCATTTTTAATTGAATCAAACGGCTATCAAGCTTACCTAATGATTCAGGCTTGCTATCCATCTCCATGCGCAGACGACTGGCCGCTTCGTCAATTAAATCAATCGCTTTATCTGGTAGCTTACGGTCAGTGATATAGCGATGACTCATGCGCGCAGCAGCGATAATGGCACTATCTTGAATATCGACGCCATGATGCAGCTCGTAACGCTCTTTTAGACCACGTAATATCGCAATGGTATCTTCGACCGTTGGCTCATCGACTAGTACTTTTTGGAAACGACGCTCAAGCGCTGCATCTTTTTCGATGTACTTGCGGTATTCATCAAGCGTCGTTGCACCAACACAATGTAGCTCACCGCGAGCTAGTGCAGGTTTTAGCATATTACCCGCATCCATTGCACCTTCAGATTTACCCGCACCAACCATCGTATGTAGCTCATCGATGAATAGGATGACATTGCCTTCTTGCTTGGCCAAATCACTGAGTACGCTTTTGAGGCGCTCTTCAAACTCACCTCGGAACTTTGCCCCTGCAATGAGCGCACCTAAATCCAATGACAACACTTCTTTACGGCGCAGACCTTCTGGTACGTCACCATTGATAATTTTTTGTGCCAAACCTTCGACGATGGCTGTTTTACCAACGCCCGGCTCACCAATCAGCACAGGGTTATTCTTGGTACGGCGTGACAGCACCTGAATAGTACGGCGGATCTCTTCGTCACGGCCAATGACTGGATCTAGCTTGCCAAGCTCTGCTTGTTCAGTCAGATTAATCGTGTACTTGTTGAGTGCATCACGCTGATCTTCGGCGTTTTGGTTATTCACTGTATCATCGCCGCGCAATTGCTCAATTACCGCTTTTAGCTTGCTTGCCGTTACGCCTGCATTTTCAAAGATTTTCTTGGTTTCGCCCTGCTCAGCGAGTGCCAACATCACCCATTCTGTTGCGATAAAATCATCGCCTTCTTTTTGCGCCTGACGATCGGCCAAGTTCAAGATTTTGACCGAGTTTGGGTTTAGATTGACGTCACCTGTCGGCTCCGAAATCGTTGCTTGGTTATCCAATGCTTTCGCAACGCCATTTTTTAGTGCTGGAATAGAAGCACCTGCTTGTTGGCAGATCGATAAATTAGACTCATCTTGTAGCAACACGGCAAGCAAATGCACAGGATCGATGCCTGTATGATCGCGACCTAATGCTAGGCTTTGTGCTTCTTGAATGGCGGATTGCAGTTTTTGAGTAAACTTCTCAAATCTCATGTCTATATCCTTTTATAATTGGTATTCTCAGTAGCACCTCTAAGGATTATCTTAGTTTAGTGCCTACTGTTATCTGTCACTTATATAAGGTATATATATACCTATTTCAAGACGATTACCAAATAAAACCTTACTTAAAGCAATGATATTTACTATTAATAATATTTAAATGAGCTATTAATATCAGTTAAAGGTAGTTAGTAGATAAGTTATGCCATTTTATCAATGAAAATTAAAAATAAATCTCCATTGGATACGGTAATGAGCAATGTACCTATTTGGCATAGACCCAATCATAAACCGACTATTCTACTCCACGATTTCGATAGGAGTACCAAGTGTCACCGCTGCCATAATTTCATCCATCTCATCATTGGTGACCGCGATACAACCATCGGTCCAATCGCGTTGTTGATTCAACCAGCCCAAATGTCCAAAGCCATTCATTTGCCCGTGAATCATGATATTACCGCCCGGGCTGACTCCTAATGATTTCGCTCGTGCCTTGTCCTCATCATTGGGATAGCTAATATGAATAGAGCGATGGGCAATAGAGTTCTCATTTTTATAATCTAATGTATAAACCCCAACTGGCGTACGCTGGTCACCTTCTTGTTGCTTGTGACCTGATGGACTGCCCCCTAGCGCAATACGATACGACCTAAGGATTTTACCATCGCTCATCAATTTTAAGATACGATCTGATTTGTCGACAAAGACTCGGTCAATAACTATGGAAGGAGGAATGGGGTTTTTGATTTTTGAGGTGCTTTTGGCATAAGCAATGGCGCTGGTGCTAGTGCTAACAATGGCAGCAAGACTAAGGCCAATGACAATGGGCAACCAAGGTGTACGCTGCTCATTTGATGAGTAAGATTTTTTATAAAAAAATGGCATAGACTCTGTTTCCCATAATTAATTTTTTGTCATTAATCATATGTATCAAAGCACTATGCCAGATTCTGTAGATACGTTTTGTGCAAAAGTGATGAATCACTCACGAGACTGTTACACCATGCGAATCGCACCATCTAAGCGAATGACTTCTCCATTTAGATAGGCATTATCAATGATATGGAGGGCAAGTTTAGCAAACTCATTGGGTGCGCCCAAACGTTTAGGATATGGCACACCTGCCTCTAGCTGCTCGCGGGCTTTTTCTGGGATAGATTCCATCATCGGCGTAGCAAAGACACCTGGTGCGATGGTCATCACGCGAATACCATGACGTGCCAGCTCGCGAGCAAGCGGTAAGGTCAGACCAACCACACCTGCTTTAGACGATGAATAGCTTGCTTGTCCTACTTGACCGTCAAAGGCTGCGATAGATGCTGTATTAATAATAATGCCTTGATCTATGTTCTTCTCTACATGGTCGCCTGCATTGCTATCATTCGCTATACGCTTGGCAATGCTAGCAGCTACCAAACGAGCGACATTAAATGAGCCGACCAGATTGATATTGACTCCGCGGCTAAATGCCTCAAGGTCTGCCGGATTGTTATCACGATCTAGCAGCTTTTGTACCACTACGATACCAGCACAGTTGATTGAACCTTGCAAACCACCGAAAGCTGACTCTGCCATTTCGACCGCTGATTGTACTTCATCGCCATTAGTTATATCACAGCGTACAAAGCGCGCATTATCACCTAACTCAGCGACTAATGCTTGCCCAGCAGATTCATTTAAATCAGCAATAACGACGTTACCACCTTGCTCTACAATCGCCCGAGCCACTGACTCTCCCAAACCTGATGCACCGCCTGTGACCAAAAAGCTGTTTTCTTTAACTTGCATGATTATTCCTTTAAATCTTCACTTTTTATTAGACATTTTTCTATTAAATTTATGTAAGTTTTACCAAATTATTTATGCGGCAGACAGACTACGCAGCAAAAAGCGTTGAATCTTACCACTCGGTGTTTTCGGCAGTTCTGTCACAAACTCGACCTCACGCGGATACGCATGAGTGGATAGCCGTTTGCGTACCAGCTCTTGGATTTCTTTGGCGATTTGCTCACTGCCTTCGATGCCATCTTTTAGCATCACATAAGACTTGATGGTATGACCGCGCACTTCATCTGGCACGCCTACCGCCGCAGACTCTGCGACTGCTTCATGCTCTAAGACGGTATTTTCTACATCAGTAGGCCCTACGCGGTAACCTGCGGTAATAATGATGTCATCATCACGGCCTGAGAACCAGTAACTGCCATCACTATGACGCTCGACCACGTCGCCTGTCAGATAGTAATCATCTACAAAGGCTTGCTTCTCATTCCAGCTATAACCACGGAAGTAAAACGCAGGTGACTGACTGACCACGACTGCCAGTTGCCCTTGCTCACCATCTGGCAGTACATTCATATCATCATCTAGTACGACTAGCGTATGACCTGGTAGCGCCATACCCATCGAACCAACAGGACAATCATGCGCCAATGCATGATGTGCACAGCAAGTCATGCCAGTCTCTGTTTGGCCATATTGGTCTTTGACTTGGCACGCCAGATAGGTTTCAACCCAGTTGACCACTTCGGTATTCAATGTCTCCCCTGCCGAGTTGGCACAGCGTAAAGACAGCTTAGTATTAGTATCGTTATGAGCGCCTTTATCAACACTATCAAACACACCACTAGATTTCATCATTCGAAATGCGGTGGGTGAAGAGGCTAAATTGGTAATCTTATGACGCACCATAAAGTCACGGGTATGGGTCGCGTCAAATCCTGCTTCATTAAAATAAGTTGTGATACCCAGTAGCAAAGGCCCTGTAATGGCATAATATAATCCATATGCCCAACCGGGATCGGCCATGTTCCAATATTGATCGTCTTCGCGTAGGTCGATGGCATAACGCATATATAGGTAAAAAGCAGGTAACGCGGCCAATGGAACGCTGACGCCTTTTGATTTACCAACCGTACCAGAGGTGAACATTTGCAAGAATGGCGCATCCGTATCGAGCATCACGGGTTCGATCGTTTGCGACTGTGCTGCCATAGACTGGCTATAGTGATCGTCACCCCATGTCTGAGCATCTTCTATACTGCTGACCAACACCATTTTGGTTTGCTCAGCCAAATCTTCAAACTTGCTGCGATTCTCTAGATTGGTAAAAACGACTTTGGTGTCGGCTTTGTCCATCCGATATTTGATTGAATCATAGCCAAAAGCAGTGAATAGCGGCTGATATACGGCCCCGATGCGCCATGTCGCCAACACAACGGTAAGAAGCTCTGGCGTACGCGGTAGCATCGTCGCTACTTTGTCGCCCGCTTTTACCCCATACGACTGTAGCAAATTGGCGATTTGAGCACTTGCTTTGTCAAGCTCACCAAAGCTCATGCGCGTTATATTGCCTGCCGTGTCTTCATGTACTAACGCAGCATTGTCAGCGCGGCCATCGCGTACATGGCGACCACAGCAAGCCATATAAGCATTTAACCGATCGTCTACCTGCTCGCCAAAGATTTCTGACAGCAGTTTATCCATATCAAAATTATTATAGTAATCGCTATAGTTTTTTGGCGTAATGGTAGTATCTGTATCAATATTCGTCGGAGTTTGAGAGGCGGTGTTCATAAGCTAATCCTTTAGCAATATCAGGTAACTGGTAAAATGGTATTTATGATTAAAAAACGGCCACATCCTATAGACCGTTTCATAGGTTCGTATTTATCATGCTCTATTAGTAACGCATTTTTACGTTTATTTCAATACATAACGTATCATTTTTATTTTATAGAAATAGAGATAATCTATAACTAATTATCATTAGTTCACCATAAATCTGCAAAGACACCTACAATAGCCAAAGTACTGCCGCATATTTTCAATTTCCTATTAAAGAATTAATACCTCAATATTATTATCTAAAACCTCACACTTAAACACCGGCTCTTAAAAACCCTAACAATGCTTTTTCTTCACAGCTTTGGTATTTTTTGGTTCGACCACGGCGCGCTTGTTTGTAAGTTTCAAAAAACTGCCCTGCCAAAAAGCGCTCAATGACAATGGGATGAATATAAGAGGCACGGCATACGGTTGGTGTATTGCCTAGCTCTGCTGCCACACTTTTTACCATATCAGTGACTAATTGCTGTCGCTCAGCGCTTTCTGGCGCACTGGCTAGTATGCTAGCACCTGCCGTCGTTTGTAGCTCGTCATATAGGTAGCTTGCCGCGAGCACACTTGCCATCCATGTACGAAAATCCTTTGCGCTGTACAGTTTACTTTCGCAGTCCATGCCGCACGTATGCATCCGCAAGTAGTCGTTGATATCACTACTGTCAACGACTTGCTTATGTCCGTTGTCATCTAAGTATTTGAATATTTGATAGCCTGGCAGCTCAGAACAGGCCTGCACGATGTCAATCAATCGCTCGTCTTGTAGCTCAATATGATGCTCTTTTGCACTTTTTCCGACAAAATCAAACGCCAGTCCATTGTCGGTTTCGCTGACATGCTTACTACGTAATGTGCTCAGACCATAGCTTTTATTTTGCTTGGCGTAGCGGCTGTTACCAATACGAATCAATGTTGTTTCTAGCAATTTAACAACGGCAGCGAGTACGTTGGTGCGCGATAAGGACTCTGCTTCCAAATCTGCCTCCACCTGCGCGCGTAGATTTGGCAGTGCCTCTGCAAACCCTATCATCGCATCAAACTTTGCTTGGTCACGGATGTTATTCCATGACGGATGATACAAATATTGTTTGCGCGATTTTTCGTCTCGCCCTGTTGACTGCAGGTGACCCCTTTCGTCTTGGCATATCCACACCTCCGACCACATGGGCGGTATCACCAATGCATCAAAACGCTGACGCAGCGCTTTGTCTTTTACCGTGTTGCCCATTGCATCACGATAAGTAAAGCCGCGTCCCCAGCGCCTACGCTCGTAGCCTGGCTCGTCGTCACTCACATAACGCAAATTAGCGCGGCGTGCGAGATGCTCGTAATCGTGGCGCGCATCTTTGGTCATCGTTTGCTGGCTTGTCTGTAATTTTGCCTTTGTCATAACACTATATACCTTCGAGAATTCATGGTCTTAGCATAATTAATGACCGTCTTTTTTGCTGTTTATTTGACACAGACAAAGTGTAATGCTGTGTAAAATAAAGCAGTGACAAAATCGTGATATGGGTTCTAAACGCTACTTTTTTGAGGCATAATTTAGCGCTATCCACGACTTAAGTTTATTAAAAAAATGAAACATTCATCTGTAAAAATTAAGCTACTGGCTCACAACGATTACTCTTCATGGTTAAATTTATGGCAAAATTATCTCAGATTTTATGAGACCAGTTTACCAATGAGCATAATTGATGCGACATGGCACAACCTGCTTAACAACGATATCCCTATTTATGGATTTGGAGCATGGAAGGATGATATCTTGGTAGGTTTTACCCATGTCGTGCTGCACCCCAATACTTGGAACACTACTGACTGTTGCTATTTAGAAGATCTATACGCGAGTGAAAATATGCGCGGTCAAGGCGTTGGACGTGCGTTGATCGAAGCGGTATATGCTTTTGCCAATGAGAAAAACTGCAACCGTGTCTATTGGGTAACGCAAGAAAATAATACATCTGCACGTAAGCTATACGACAATATCGCCAGCTTGACCAACATGGTGCAGTATCGTAAAAACCTATAATTTTAATTAACCCTGTGTTGACTGCTTTATTAAAGTTCATGCCTATTTTAAAAAACATGCATAAAAAACGCCAAGCATAAAATACTTGGCGTTTTTCGTTTTAATATTGCTATAACTTAGAAGTCGTTATTTGCCGTATACACATAAGTAAGCGGTTTCGACGTCTACTTTTACTTGGAACTTCTGATTGGCTTCAACGGTAAACTGCTCGCCAGCGTTAAACGTTTGCCACTCATCACTCTCTGGTAATTTTACGGTCAATGCACCGCTCACCACGCTCATGGTTTCAAATTCACTGGTGCCAAACTCATATTCACCAATTTCCATGACGCCGACAGTCGCAGGCTTGGTCACCGTTTGAAAAGCAATAGAAGTCACTTTATCATCAAAATAATTATTAACGCTTGGCATAATTTTCCTTAATTAAATATTGGTTACTATTTTAAAACGGCTGCTTATTTAAAACGGCTGCTTATTTAAAACGGCCTTTTACAGTCCTGCTTTTAGACTCGCTTCGATAAACTGATCGAGGTCACCATCTAGCACCGCTCCGGTGTTAAAGGTTTCAACACCCGTACGCAAGTCCTTGATACGTGAGTCATCGAGCACGTACGAGCGAATTTGACTGCCCCAACCGACATCAGACTTCCCATCTTCAACCGCTTGCTGCGATTCCATACGTTTTTGCATTTCTAGCTCATAGAGCTTAGCACGCAGCATCTTCATCGCGGTGGCTTTGTTACCATGTTGACTACGCTCATTCTGACAGGTCACTACCACGCCCGACGGCTCATGGGTAATACGTACCGCAGAATCTGTCGTGTTTACGTGCTGACCACCCGCGCCAGATGAGCGATAGGTATCGATACGCAAATCCGCTGGATTGATATCAATCTCGACGTTGTCGTCAATCTCAGGTGACACAAACACCGCAGCAAACGACGTATGACGACCATTATTACTATCGAATGGTGACTTACGTACCAAACGGTGGACACCGATTTCGGTACGCAACCAACCAAACGCATAATCGCCTTTAATCTCAATGGTTGCCGACTTGATACCAGCTACGCTACCTGATGACACTTCAATCACATCTACTTTGAAACCATGTGCTTCTGCCCAGCGCGTATACATACGTAGTAGCATTTCGGCCCAATCTTGCGCTTCAGTACCGCCACTGCCTGACTGAATATCCAAGTAGCAATTGTTTGGATCCATCTCACCGCTAAACATCCGGCGAAATTCTAAATCAGCAACGCGTTTCTCAGCGCTATCTAGCTCGCTCTGCACATCGGCTAGCAATGACTCATCTTCTGCTTCGACTGCCAACTCTAGCATGGCAGACGCATCTTCTAATGTCGTCTCAAGTGACACTACCACATCGATGACACCATCAAGGTGACTTTTTTCTTTATTAATTTTGGTCGCGCGCTCTGGATCATTCCATAGCTCAGGGTTTTCTAATTCCAAATTGACTTCTTCTAGGCGTTCTTGCTTACCATCGAAGTCAAAGATACCTCCGCAAGTCCTGACCACGCTCTGATAAATCTTTAATCTGCTCTTGATACGGATTGATTTCCATAAATGTTCCTGTTTTTCTAATAAAATAAATAACGCATGTGGCGCTATTTTAAATGAGATTGAGACTAAATGGTTCGCTAATTGTCGCTATTGCCAATGTTGCTACTATTACTAGCTTAAATAATCTAGATCGACCAATCTTCTACTGCCCAGCGATGGGCCAAAGCATGCGCATGTAACGCATCATCAGGTGACACGCAAACGGCCACATCTGCCCATTCGAGCAATGGGATGTCGTTCTTAGAATCTGAATACGCATACGTTTTTTCAAAGGTAACACCAGCTAACTGCTGCTTATTCACCCATTTGTCTAGATGATATATCTTACCTTCTTTAAAATTGGGCTTGTCCGCTAACTTACCTGTATAGCGATTGTCTTTTATCTCGAGCGGTGTTGATAACACATTGGCGGCTTCTATACCAAAACGCTTGGCAATGGCGGATACTACAAAATCATTGGTCGCAGAAATAATCACCACATCGTGCCCTTGTTCAATATGCTGACACAACACTTCCATCGCTTTTGGGCGAATATGTGGCTCGATTTCGCTTTTGATATAGTCTTCTCTTAGCTCATCAAGTCTATCAAGCGGCAGACTGCTTAAAAACTGCGCGACGAATTCATTGTACTCTGTCGCGTCTAGCGTGCCTTCGATATAGTCATTATAAAATTTCTGATTGGCAGTGCGGTACTGCGCCTCATCGACAAGGTCATGCTTTACGATATACTCGCCCCAGAGATAATCGCTATCGACATCAAGTAATGTATGATCTAAATCAAATAATGCCAGTTGTTTTTGTTTTGTTTGTGCTTGATTTGCCTGCATGGTGAGACCTTATCGTTGGTTGCGAAAAAATATAAATCGTTTTATAAAACTGGGTACAGTTATGTATTAAGGCTGAGCGTATTAATTGAACAGTCTATCAATGAAATAAGTATGCGCCCTATCGTCTATCTATTTAAACTTAACTCGTTTATTTACCTTTAATCAGGCATCGCTATTTCTGTTAAGCCTGTTTTAAATTTCTGGCAACGCTCAGCATAATGTAGCGCTGACATTTTTAGCATCGCTGCTTGCTCATCTGTCAGCGTCTTGACCACTTTTGCAGGCGCACCCATCACTAGCGAGTTATCTGGAATAACCTGACCTTCAGTAATCAAGGCTTTTGCCCCTATCAGACAGTTTTTACCGATTTTGACATTATTAAGTACCACAGCGCCAATGCCAATCAGGCTGTTATCACCGACTTCACAGCCATGTAGCATAGCCAGATGACCGATAGTCACGTAATTACCAATAGTGACTTTGATACCTGCATCAGTATGAATCACACTGTTTTCTTGCACATTACTATAGTCACCGATATGGATACGATCGTTGTCACCGCGTATCACTGCACCGAACCACACATTGGCTTGATGACCTAAATATACATCGCCCATCACTTGCGCTGAATCTGCTACCCAGCCATTGAACGGTGCAGCAAACTCAGGGGTTTTGTCTAAATACTGATAAATCATAACGACTCCTTGTCATCTTCATTATTGTTATAACAAACGACCATAAAAATTGGGTCTAGCGCTGCGCTGTCCATTGTGGCAAAGCCAACTGCGAAAATCCAGCGCTATTAATATACGCTTGATGTCGAATTCGATAAAAGAGTAAGTAGTTAATTTTTGCTTAGGCTATTTTATAAAGTCAATATCTTTATAAAGTCCTCATTATTAGCCATGAAATGACTATTAACCCAGTAAATCGGCTAGCTATAACCGTCTATTTTGTATATAATACGCAAAATCTGTGCCTAAGCGAGCGGACATGATGCAAGTTACCTATTCACTATCTAGTGGGTTTTGTAGTTTTCATCAATAATGTCTTCTCGCTTTTTTGTGGAAAATTTTTGTGTATCGCCCTTTTTTTACTTTTATATGACAACAGTCAAATGCCGTAAATAAAAGGATACGGAGCAATTCTAGACCAACAAAACACGATGGCACTCACCAATAACAGCGGAGGCAATCCTTGAATTCATCGGCAGAAATACAAGCAATTTTGGCACTAGCAGACGGTACAATCTTTCGCGGTGTCAGTATCGGCAGCCTAGGTCATCGTATTGGTGAAGTGGTATTTAACACAGCCATGACAGGGTATCAAGAAATCCTAACCGATCCAAGTTATGCCCGCCAGCTGGTGACTTTGACTTACCCTCATATCGGTAATACAGGCACCAACGCTGAGGACACAGAATCTGGCAATGGCCATAAAGTATGGGCAGACGGTCTTATCATCCGTGATGCCACCATGGTAACCTCTAACTTCCGTAACTCAGAGTCACTTAGCGACTATTTACAGCGTAATGAGACAGTGGCTATCGCTGAAATTGATACCCGTCAGCTAACACGTCTATTACGTGATAAAGGTGCACAGAACGGCTGTATCATGACTGCCTCAAACGGCGAGACGATCAGTAGCGACGATGAGCAAAAAGCGATTGAGTTAGCGAAAGGCTTTGCAGGTCTAAAAGGCATGGACTTGGCAAAAGAATGCTGTACTAAAGAGAACTTCGAGTGGACAGCGGGTACCTGGGATTTATCAGACACCCTACTCAACCGCGATATCCCTGGTAGTCATGATAGCGGTACTGGCGGCTTCTTTAAGCAACTCGGCACTCACATCGATTCTAAACACAACGTAGTCGCTTATGACTTCGGTAGCAAAACCAACATCCTACGCATGCTCGTCGACCGCGGTTGTCACGTAACGGTTGTACCAGCACAGACCCCTATCGCTGATGTGCTAGCAATGAACCCAGATGGCATCTTCTTATCAAACGGCCCTGGTGATCCTGCAGCTTGTGATTACGCTATCGATGCGGTACGCCACATCATTGAGCAAACTGACGTGCCAACGTTTGGCATCTGCTTAGGCCATCAGCTGATTGGTCTGGCTAGCGGTGCAAATACCATCAAGATGAAAACAGGCCATCATGGTGCCAACCATCCAGTACAAGATTTGGCGAATGGCACGGTTATGATTACCAGTCAGAACCATGGTTTTGCGGTTGATGAAGACACGCTACCTGACAACGTTAAATCTACTCATCGCTCACTATTTGATGGTACCAACCAAGGTATCGAGCTGACCGATAAGCCTGTATTTAGCTTCCAAGGTCACCCAGAAGCCAGCCCTGGTCCACATGACTGCGCGCCATTGTTTGATAAGTTTGCGGATATGATGGAACAGTCTAAAACTGCCCAAGCGTAAACGGTTGATTATAACTACATAATAAGTAAACGCTTGAATCGTCCATAGCGCTTCAAGCGGCATTAAATAAAGCACTGCAAGCATAAGACGCCATGAGCGTTATCAAAAATAAAGATTACTCAAATTATCACCCAAACGAAGGTAGCTCTAACTATGCCAAAACGTACCGACATAAAAAGCATTCTTATCATTGGCGCAGGCCCTATCGTCATCGGCCAAGCATGTGAGTTTGACTATTCAGGCGCACAGGCGTGTAAAGCACTAAAAGAAGAAGGCTACCGCGTCATCTTGGTCAACTCAAACCCTGCGACCATCATGACCGACCCTGTCATGGCTGATGCAACCTATATCGAGCCGATTACTTGGCAGACCGTTGAGCAAATCATTGCCAAAGAACGTCCTGATGCGATCTTGCCAACCATGGGCGGACAGACCGCGCTCAACTGTGCGCTAGAGCTAGACAAGCACGGCGTATTGACCAAGTATAACTGCGAGTTGATTGGCGCGACCAAAGACTCAATCGAGATGGCAGAAGACCGCAACTTGTTTGATAAAGCCATGAAGCGTATCGGCCTTGAGTGCCCTCGCGCTGAAACCGCTGAAACCATGGAAGAAGCCTTTGCTACTCAAGAAAAAATGGGCTATCCGTGTATTATTCGTCCATCATTCACGATGGGTGGTTCAGGCGGCGGTATCGCCTATAACCGCGATGAGTTCATTGAAATCTGTGAGCGCGGTTTTGATTTGTCTCCAAACCATCAATTATTGATCGATGAATCATTGATTGGTTGGAAAGAATACGAGATGGAAGTGGTTCGTGACAAAAACGACAACTGCATCATCATCTGCGCTATCGAAAACTTTGACCCAATGGGCGTGCATACCGGTGACTCAATCACCGTTGCGCCAGCACAGACCTTGACGGACAAAGAATACCAAATCATGCGTAATGCGTCATTAGCAGTACTGCGTGAGATCGGTGTTGAAACAGGCGGCTCAAACGTACAGTTCGGTATCAACCCTGATACTGGTCGCATGGTCGTCATCGAGATGAACCCACGCGTGTCACGCTCGTCTGCCCTAGCCTCAAAAGCCACTGGCTTCCCGATTGCCAAAATCGCAGCGAAACTGGCCATTGGTTACACGCTAGACGAATTGCAAAACGACATCACTGGTGGCAAAACGCCAGCGAGCTTTGAGCCTGCGCTTGATTATGTCGTGACTAAGATACCTCGTTTCAACTTCGAAAAATTCCCGCAAGCAGACAACATCCTATCGACTCAGATGAAATCGGTCGGTGAAGTGATGGCGATTGGTCGTAATTTCCAAGAGTCGATGCAAAAAGCCTTACGCGGTATGGAAACAGGTGCGGATGGTTTTGATGAGCAAATTGACTTATCAAAAGTAAGCGCCGAAAAAGCACGTAGCGAAATCATCAACCGCCTAACCATTCCAACACCTGAGCGTATCTACTACGTTGCAGATGCATTCCGCGTCGGTATGAGTGTCGATGAAGTGTTTAACTTTACTAAGATTGACCCATGGTTCTTGGTACAAATCGAAGACATCGTTAAAACAGAAGCTACCGTAAAATCACTGGGTTTTGGCGGCTTGAACGAGAAAAATCTACGCAGCTTTAAACGCAAAGGTTTATCAGATTTGCGCTTGGCTAAATTGCTAGGTATCTCACAAAAGCAACTACGCAAAAAGCGTTGGGATTTGAACGTCTATCCAGTCTATAAGCGTGTAGATACCTGTGCCGCAGAGTTTGCTACTAGCACGGCCTATATGTACTCGACGTACGATAGCGAATGTGAAGCAAACCCAACAGACAAAAAGAAAATCATGGTTATCGGCGGTGGCCCTAACCGTATCGGCCAAGGTATTGAGTTTGACTACTGCTGTGTACATGCAGCGCTTGCCATGCGTGAAGACGGCTACGAGACCATCATGGTCAACTGTAACCCTGAAACGGTTTCAACCGATTATGACACTTCTGACCGTTTATACTTTGAGCCAATCACATTAGAAGACGTGCTAGAGATTGTTCGTATCGAAAACCCTGATGGCGTGATTGTACAGTTCGGTGGTCAAACACCATTGAAACTTGCTCGTGCACTAGAATCAGCAGGCGTTAAAATCATCGGTACTAGCCCAGATGCAATCGACCGTGCCGAAGATCGTGAGCGCTTCCAGCATATGATTCAGCAGCTAAACCTAGTACAGCCATCAAACGCACTAGCAACCAGCTTGGAAGATGGCTTGGTTAAAGCAAAAGACGTAGGCTATCCATTGGTTGTACGTCCATCTTATGTATTAGGTGGCCGCGCGATGGAAATCGTCTACAACGAAGACGAGCTAAGACATTACCTACGTACCGCAGTTCAGGCTTCAAACGAAGCGCCTGTCCTACTCGATCGCTTCTTAGATGACGCTATCGAAGTCGACGTTGATTGTGTATGCGATGGTACTGATGTTGTCATCGGCGGTATCATGCAGCATATCGAACAGGCGGGTGTCCACTCAGGTGACTCAGCATGCTCACTACCGCCATACTCACTGTCTAAAGAGCTATGTGACGTGATGCGCGCACAAACGGTCGCTATGGCAAAAGAGCTAGGCGTTATCGGTCTAATGAACGTACAGTTCGCTGTAAAAGGCGAAACCGTATATATCCTAGAAGTGAACCCACGTGCTGCACGTACAGTACCGTTTGTTTCTAAGTGTATCGGTACTTCATTAGCACAGGTTGCTGCTCGCTGTATGGCTGGCACCTCGCTCAAAGACCAAGGTTTTACCACTGAAATTGTCCCAGCATTCTATGCGGTCAAAGAAGCGGTATTCCCATTCGCTAAGTTCCCAGGTGTTGACCCAATCTTGAGTCCTGAGATGAAATCAACGGGCGAAGTTATGGGCGTGGGCAAAACCTTTGGCGAAGCATTCTACAAAGCCATTATCGGTAGTAACGAGCGTCTGCCAGGTCTACCAACTGAAGGCGAGACAAAAACCGTCTTTATCTCAGTTCGTGACAGTGACAAAGCCCAAATCGCTCCGATTGCTCGTCAGCTTGCAGACTTTGGCTTTAAGATTGTCTCGACTACTGGCACACAAAAAGTACTGAGCGACGCTGGTATCGAAAGTCAGCAAATCAACAAGGTCACTGAAGGTCGCCCGCATATCGTTGATGCCTTGAAAAATGGCAAAATCGACCTTATCATCAATACCACTGAAGGTAAGCAAGCTCAAGAGGATTCGTTCTCTATTCGCCGCAGTGCGCTACAGGGCAAAGTATTCTACGTCACCACGTTAGGTGCCGCTGATGCCGTCTGCAAATCTTACGCGATTGACTTACCATTTGATGTTTATAAGTTACAAGATTTGCATGAGCAAGCAAAGTCTATTGACGTGGCTGAATAATTTCAGTAGATTAAGCATAACCGTTAGGCTTGCCTAAAAGCTCACTCAAGTATCGTTGTTTGCTTTAAATATAGCCAACCATGCTTGAGGAACGATACCTTTACCGTGATAGACCTAAAAAGCATAGTGGCTAAATTGCGACTATGCTTTTTATTACGTAAGCTTAAGTGCGCCTATGCTTGAATTGAGGTGAGATACACTCATAAATGATAGCCAACTTATTCATTACATCGTCTTAATTATCACTCTTTTATATTTTATATCCATTGCAACAACACTGACACCATCTCATTATGAGGTGGTGTGGTGTTATTGGTTTAAGGAAAAAACATGCAACGTTACCCAATGACTCCGCAAGGACACGCGGCTCTAGAAGCCGAATTAAAACAGCTAAAAAGTGTCGACCGTCCACGCATCACAGCATCAATTGCTGAAGCACGTGAACACGGCGATTTGAAAGAAAATGCTGAATACCATGCTGCCCGTGAGCAACAAGGTTTTTGTGAAGCACGTATTCGTGACATCGAAGCCAAACTTGGTGGCGCTCAAGTCATCGATCCTTCGACACTGCCAAAAGAAGGCCGTATCGTGTTTGGTGTCAGCGTCGTGATTGAAAACATGGACACCGAAGAAGAGAAACAGTACAAAATCGTTGGCGATGATGAGGCTGACTTTAAAGCTGGCAAAATCTCAGTCAACTCTCCAATCGCTCGTGGTTTGATTGGTAAATTCGAAGGCGACGAAGTGCGCATTGAAACGCCAAAAGGTGTAGTCGAATATGAAGTCATGAAAGTTATATACGACTAATAGCTACACTGCGTTCTAATCTATAAATTTGATGTTCTCAATTGAAGACAGTTTGAGAAATGTCTTTTAGATAGCAGCTTCGATGACAATAATTGCGCCTAGCTACTTAGTTATGCGACTCCATAGATGAAAACTGTACTACACATAAATAGCATTTATACCATTTCGGTTACACAATGCTGCTTTTATCCGTGATTTGTTTTGGCGCATAATTATTTGAGTTTGAGTGCACAACAGCTTCAATATTAAGTTTATTCAATAAGAAATAGTTAAGATTGAATAACTTTGATATAAGTCAACACTGCTGCGCTCTTACTAAAAATAATGATGGTCTGATCGCACACATAGGCTAATATCAGCACTACTACCCTCGTTATTTGGCATATTTTTCGGTGTCATTTAGCGGGGGTTTTGTTTATCTAGGCATTATCTATTGTTGTATTACTTACTATTATTTTTGAGGAGTCTTTTATGATTATGAACGATGGTTTTCAAGCGTTAACTACTAAAACGACTATGGCAAAAAATGCAACTCTGTCTGCATTACTAGCAGGTATCATGTTGGCCGCATCATCGGCCAATGCTGCCCCTGAGATTGCCATTAGCTCCTCTGCGAGCGGTAGCACCACGGTGGTCGAGCAATACTCTGATGGCAAAACTGCTACGATTACGGCGACACCAAACGGTATCACCATGCAAGACGGCATGCCGTACGCGGTGACTCAGGTGACCACTGTGCCACGCTACGTCGTACGTCAGTCTCCTGTTGTCCAAGGTACGACGACCGTTACTAGCGTACCAGTGACTAACTCTATTACCAATAAAGTCACTAAAGTAGATGTGATTACCACGCCTGCCAGCAGCGTGACGCAAGTACTACCTGTCGCAACCAATGTCACCCCGCCAGTGATTATGCAGCAGCCAGTGACCAATCAAGTAACGACAACGACGACAACTTTGGATACGTTGCAACTGACCCCAACTTTTAGCACGCCTGGCGTAGTCAATGCCAACACCAAAGTCATGAAAATTCTAAAAAATGCTGATGGACGTGAAGTTGCCGTTCCTGCCAATCATATTGCCCCTGGTGATGTGATTGAGTATCACACCACGTACACCAATACCACAGCACAGCCGGTTAATGACATCAACGCCATGATCTCATTACCAAGTGGCGTCCAGTTAGTCTCGTTAAATAGTCCTCTGCCGACGCTTGCTACCACTGGCGGAGACAGCTATCAAACCATTCAGCAAGTTGGTAATACGGTAGTTGTCCAAGAAAACTACTCTGGTCTAAAATGGAACTTGGTGAACTTTGATGCCAATGCGGCCAAAACCGTCGTCATACGTGCCAAGGTTCAATAAACATTAAACTGTCGCATATTATTATTTAACAGCTATCTGAATATGTAAAAGGTCTTGTGGACTAGCTCTAGTCAGCAAGACCTTTTTTTGGAAAAAAGCCAAGCACAGGTATTCACGATACTAGCCATTCCTCTCTTATTACTCGGTATTGCAGGTATCGTTGGCGGTTTGGTCATTGGATTATTATCTGAAAAAATCTTTATATAAATTCAAATCACATCCAAAAATTCAGATTTTTGTGACGACAACCGTTGTCGCATATCATTCTAACTTCACCTATAAATACAATGACTTAGCGATAATTTTGGTAAAATAGTCTCTCAATAATTAATTGGTAAAACGCGACTTATGGCAAACATCAATTATGAAAGATTACAGGGCAAACTCAATATCTTGGCCGATGCTGCCAAGTATGATGTCTCTTGCTCATCCTCCGCTGGTACTCGTAAGAACCAAGGCGGCGGACTAGGTGATGCCTCAGCAACAGGTATCTGTCACAGCTACACCGAAGATGGTCGCTGCGTCAGCCTATTAAAGATTCTTTTGACCAATCACTGCATTTATGACTGTGCTTATTGCACTTCACGTAAAAGCAATGACACGCCGCGCGCTGCGTTTAGTGTGGAAGAAGTCGTCGACTTGACCATGCAGTTTTATCGCCGTAACTATATCGAAGGGCTATTTCTCAGCTCTGGTATCTTTAAAAGTGGCGACTATACAATGGAGCGACTGGTCGAAGTCGCCAAACTCTTACGTACGCGTGAGCGCTTTAATGGTTACATCCATCTAAAAACCATCCCAGGTGCCTCAAAAGAACTGCTGCTAGAAGCAGGGTTATATGCGGATCGTTTGAGCGTCAATATTGAGATTCCAACCAAATCAGGGTTGGCTTTGCTTGCGCCAGAAAAATCTCATGATCAATTAAAAGCACCGATGGAGACGGTAAAAGAAGAAATCATCACCATTCGTGAAAGCCGTAAAACTCACAAAAAAGCACCTAAGTTCACGCCAGCAGGTCAGACCAGTCAAATGATTGTCGGTGCGAGTAACGAGACTGACTTGCAGGTGATTCAGCTATCGAGTCACTTCTACAAAACGTATGATCTCAAGCGGGTCTATTACTCAGGTTATGTACCTATGCTCTCTGATAATCGCTTGCCTGCGATTGGAACGCCTGTGCCGATGGTACGAGAGAATCGTCTGTATCAGGCAGATTGGTTAATGCGCTTTTATGGTTTTGGCGCGCATGAGATTGTGGAGCCAGAGTCGCCATTTTTAGATTTAGACTGCGATCCAAAGCTTGCTTGGGCAATACGCCATCGCGAGCATTTCCCAGTCAATATCCAGACAGCGACTTATGAAATGATAGTGCGTATCCCAGGTATCGGTACAAAAACTGCTAAAAAAATCGTCAAAGCACGTAAGTTCAATCAATTAACGCTATACCATCTAAAAAAGATGGGCGCTGCGGTCAACCGTGCTAAATACTTCATCGCGACCACTGGCAAAAACGAACACCTTGCTCATTTAACGCGCGATAATTTCCGTCAGTATGTATTGGCTCAAACGCAAACCAAGTTTAACGATCAACGTACTGGGCAGTTGGCTTTATTTTAGAATGGCTCTAGATAGTGGGTGCTAGAGAAAGTTGCCATCTGGCTACTGTATTTATAATAAAAATTTAGGATAAAACATGTCAGCACTTATGCAAAACGACTCTTACGCTGTCGGTCAATTGACGCCTAGCATTGTACTGTATGAGCCTAGCTTTGAAGGTTGGCTGAGTGCTGTGTTTTATGTCTATGCCAATCGTCTGCAAAATGATATGTCACTGAAACTAACTGCGCAAGATTGCTATGTGCCATCACTCATCGCTCAGGCGACTAGCGTGGCAACTGATGAGGATAGAGCCGAGCGTGTGTTGGTCAAATTAAATACCCTATTAGGTCGCTCAGGCATGCGAAATATCTTATGGGGTTTTTTATCAGAAAAGGATGATATCGGTACGACATTGTTTCGTGTGGTCAAATACGCCATCGACTACCCTAGCCGTCAGATTATGCAGGATTTGGGTAATTTGGACGTGCTTGAACTGGTGCAGACAGTCAAATCGGTTGGCCGTGAGAAACATCGTATGGAGGCGTTTGTACGTTTTGAGCATACAACCGATGATATTTATTTTGCACGTGTAGAGCCTGATTTTAACGTATTGCCACTCATCGGAGAGCACTTTCGTCAGCGCTATCAAGATCAACACTGGGCGATCTATGATCTGACTCGGGGCTATGGCATCTATTACGATAAAAGTAATAGCACACCATCACGTCCAGCAAAGCTACAAACCATCACCGACCTCGATGATGCGGTACTACTCAACCCTGCTAGCATCCATAGCCCTGATGAACAGCGCTATCAAAAATTCTGGCAAGGGTATTTTACCAACGTCAATATCAAAGAGCGCAAAAACCCTAAGCTGCATAAACAATATCTCCCGCAGCGCTACTGGAAATACTTGAGTGAAAAACAAGTACTTCCCAATGCTGAGCACTTACAAAAACGACGCTAATGGCTTTTGGTGCTTATTAATTAATCTACGTCTTACGCTTATATAGTCTAAAAACCGCCTATCTGACCTCATCTTTTTATCTTGATGGTTGAGTTTTAATCGCTTTTAACTGACAATAGCAAATTGATATTACTAACCGGTAACCAACGCTATTATGAAAGTTATGCGCTTACTGTCGTCTCTAAAGCATGATGAATCCGAGCGCGGCATTTTTCATCTTGGGCGGGCATTGGTCAAAAATGAGCATACCTCTATCATTGTCTCGAGTGCCGATGAAGACAACGACTTGGTCAGACGTCTCAAACGTGATGGCAATATTTACCATCAGTTGCACGTGAATAAAAAGTCTTGGCTATCGCTATTGCAAGTCTCTGCCCTACGGCATTTGATAGAAAAGTACGAACCCGATGTCATTCATGTACATTCGCGTACCCCTGCATGGATATTACATTTGGCACTGCGCCGCGCACGCGTCAGGCGTTTTCCCAAACTGGTCTCGACTATGTATGGGTTTTATCCTATTAATAAATACTCTCAAGCCCTACTCAATGTTGATACGATAATCACCGTATCTGACAGTGTCACTCAATACTTAAAAAAAGGACTGCGCCTCGAAGACGTAGATCCCAAAGTCATCACGCGTATCTATCGTGGTATCGACACTCGGCGCTACCCTTATCGTCATAATCCTTCGGTCTATTGGTTACGTCATACCTTTGCTGAATACCCTGAGCTTGAGCACAAAAAATGGCTCGTATTCCCAACTGTAATCGGTAATGAGTACGGACAAGAGTGGCTGATAGATATTTTGGGTAACCTGCAAGAGCAATTCCCCAATATTCACGTTATTATTATGGATGAAGACTATAAAGACGGCGATGTCGCTCATGAAGATTTTCGTCAACGTACTAACAGCTTGGGACTGGCTGAGCGCATTACCTATGTGGGCAGCAAACGTAATGATATGCGAGAATGGCTATCGGCGGCCAACATTGTCATGGCACTTGCCAATGAGCCCGAGTCAATCGGTATCAATGCCCTACAAGCCATACATCTAGGTACGCCAGTCATTGGTTGGGATCAAGCAGCCTTTAGCGAGATTTTACAACCGCTCTACCCGCAAGGACTGGTAAAAAAATATAATGCCAATGCGCTCTGTAAAGCGGTTAGAAATCAGCTAGAGAGCGTGACGCGTCCTGAAATGACCAACAAATTCACCATGCGTGAGATGATTGAAAAGACGCTTGAAGTCTATCAAAGCTTACATGATGCAGCGCTTGCCGAAGAACAAGCAAAAGCAGATGCTATCGCAGTTCGACGCATCAAACGCAGTCTGAAGAAAGCATCTAAACCTGCGCTCAACGTCGCTGTAAAAAATATTGAACCTGTTGCTAAAAATCCAAAAATAAAGCTAACTAAAGAAAAATCGAAGACAACGCATAATGTAGATACGACAGAAGACAATCAATAGCCATAAATACTTGTCATTCTGACGATGCCAAACCTCGCCTAACGGGTGATGTTTGTATCGCCTCATATGCCAATTTTTTGATTTGTAATGACGCGGTCATCGTACCCCAATATGATGATATAAATGATGCACTCGCCATCGAGCAGCTTGAAAAAGTCTTTCCTCAGCATCAGGTAGTGGGAGTACGAACAAGAGAGATTGTTTTTGGTGGCGGTAATATTCACTGTATTACGCAACAGCAACCAGAACCATCCATCAAAGGCAGTAACTAAAAGTACCCGCATAAAAATATAGACCCAAATGGATTTTGAACCCAATAATATTTTAAAATAAAGGACATAATATGAGCGATTATCAAGTTAATAACCCAGCCACTGGTGAAGTAGAAGCCACTTACCCTACCGCCACTGAACAAGATATCCAACAAGTCATTGAACAAGCAGACACTGCTTATCAAGATTGGCGTAAAGTGCCATTAAATGAGCGCAGTGCACTACTGCATAAAATCGCTGATATCTATCTTGAGCGTCAAGACGAGCTATCACGTATCGTTGCCAACGAGATGGGCAAACCTGTTGCCCAAGCGAAAGGTGAGATTGGTCTGGTTGCTGATATCTATCGCTACTATGCAGACAACGCTGAGCAGCTACTAGCGCCAAGCACTATTGATGTAGACTCAGGGTCAGCGTCGGTAGAAAAGCACCCTGTAGGCGCGCTACTAGGTATCATGCCGTGGAACTATCCACATTACCAAGTAGCCCGTTTTGTCGCGCCAAACTTTATGGCAGGTAATACAATTATCTTAAAACACGCACCGCAGTGTCCAAATACAGCAGAAATTATCGTCGATATCTTTAAAGATGCAGGCGTACCTGAAGGCGTTTATAACAATATCTTTGCAACCAATGAGCAATCAGCGACCATTATCAATGACACACGCGTACAAGGTGTCTCGCTAACAGGTTCTGAACGCGCTGGACAAGCGGTCGCAAAAGAAGCTGGCGGCGCACTCAAAAAGGTCGTTTTAGAATTGGGCGGTTCAGATGCCTTTATCGTTGCAGCAGATGCCGATATCGAGCAAGCGATACAAGGCGCTATCTCTGGTCGTTTTGGTAATACTGGACAAGCCTGTAATGCTGCCAAACGTTTGATCGTCATTGAATCCGTATATGATAAATTCGTTGAAGGCTTTACCAATGCGGTCAGTAACATGACTTTGGCCGACCCGCTTAAAGAAGATACGTTCATTGGCCCAATGTCATCAAAAGCCGCTGCGGTCAACTTGCAAGCGCAGCTAGACAGTGCTATCCAAGCAGGTGCGACAGTATTGGTAGAAGGCGGCATGGATAAAGACAAGCCTGGCGCTTGGTTTAAACCTGCGGTACTGACAGATGTGACAGAATCCATGGACGTATATCGTGAGGAGCTGTTTGGTCCTGTAGCAGTCGTCTATAAAGCAAATGATATCGACCATGCTATCAAGATTGCCAACGATGTGCCTTTCGGTCTGGGTGCGTCTATCCAGACGCAAGATGCGGCACTGGCTGCTGAAATCGCAGACAAACTAGAAGTGGGTATGGTCACTATCAATGCGCCTTCTGGTTCTGAAGCCAATACACCATTTGGCGGTGTTAAACGTTCAGGCTTTGGCCGTGAGCTTGGCACTCTTGGCATCACCGAGTTCTTAAATTATAAGCTGATTCGTGATAAGTCTTAATAGATTAAAACCTTAGTGAAATAAAAAAAGCCTAACGTTTGACGTTAGGCTTTTTTATTAACGATAAGTAAGTCTACTTTTTATATGGATTTTCTTATTTTTAGTTGACGATATCGAACATCAAAGACTTGGTTAATCTCATTGATCATACTCATTTCACGAAATCTAAAGCTTAGACGTAGTTATTTTTCTACGCATGTTCAAGAGTATTACGATTGCAAGTATTTCAGAACGCCAAAAAAGGCCTCATATCAAATATTAGGTTTTTTCGTTAGGATATTTTTATTCATTATTTTTACGTTAAATTGTCTCTACATAGTTAGATGATGCGATGTCGAGTACACTGCCAAAAACTAGAAAAATGTCGTTCTGTTTATTAAATATAATATCGGGCAGTAGCAGCACCTCAATCTATCACCTGACACTCGAAACTCATAGCTTTCTCAATGAGACGCTAATACTATTATTTTTCTAAAGCAAAAAAGGCGTCATTGACTAAGTGGTCCTCTTGATTAAAACGAACATATATCCCTTCACTGTCCTTTGTTGCATACCAATACTCATCATTTGCACTAATATTTATTTGGAAAAACTTATTGCTTATAATATTACCGACAGTGTAGACCGAGCCTTCTACAAAAAAATCGTTGCCACAAATACATTTTAGTTTATCTCCACTTCTGATCATATAGCTAACCTTCACGACAACGATAATAGTAAACAAGAGTGAGCTATTTTACTTTTTTATCGTTAAATGTCAATATGCGAATATTATGCTAGTTGATTATTTAACAAAAATAATTAAGACTCTCATCTAATCAAGAAAGGATAGAAAACGACTTTAAGTAAATTATTACTGTCCTAAATGTGTAAACTCATTTTTGAACAGAACAAAAACAACAAAAAAAGCCTAACGTTTGACGTTAGGCTTTTTTATGCAAAGGTAATTAAAGTAAGTCTACTTTTTATATGGATTTTCTTTTAACCATTGTTGATTAACAATTTTGAGCTCATGCAGCTCATGATCCATAATCTCTTTACTCTTACCAGGATTCTTCATCGATGCATAGCCATACATTGCGCCGCCAAGAACCGTCCAACCAAGGAATATCCACCACTCGATAGGAACAAGAGCTGATGGCATACCCGGTAGATAAAGCGCCAACATACCGAGACTTAAGATAATAGTGATGATGCCAACCAACTTACCTGCTGGTACTCTAAACGGACGTACCATATCAGGCTCACGGTAGCGCAGCACTAGGAAAGACAGGGCCACACAAGTATAAGCAATAACGATACCGAACCCACCAGCATCTACAATCCATACTAGCATTTTGCGACCAAATAATGGCGCAAGTGTCGCTAGACCACCGATCAATAAAATCGCATTGACGGGCGTATTGTATTTCGGATGCAGTTTGCATAAAAACTGCGGCAACATGTGCGTTTTGCCCATAGCATATAGCAGACGACTACCACCAATAAGAAACGCGTTCCAGCTCGATAAAATACCTAGCACGCCGCCAATAACTAGCAAGGTGCCTGCCCACTTACCATTCCAAGCATTGGTCATCGCATCAGCCGTTGCCAATGTTGAGTCTTGCGCTTGTAATAGTGGTAATGTTTTACCCACACTCCAAGCGACAGCCACGTACCAAAGCACCGCGATAATAATAGAGACAATCAAAAATTTTCCGATATTTGGACGGGTAAGATTGATTTCTTCTGCAGCTTGCGGAATAACATCGAAGCCAACGAATAAGAACGGTACCATTACCATCACAGTCATGATGCCACCCATACCACCGATGAAGTTAGGCGCTTGTACTGTATTAGAGGTTTCAGGACTAAACATCAATGCCCCAACGAACAGTAATATACCTACACAGAAAATACCCACGACTGCCAGCTTTTGAAACCAAGCACTGACCTCCATACCGCGTATATTTAGCCATGTGACAATGATTGAACCAAGCATCCCAACAGCGACCCATGTGGCATATACGTCCCAGCCAGCGATATTCCAAAGATACCCTTGGCTGTAATTAGGAATGACATATTCAACAACGGTCGGTAATGCCACCGCTTCAAAAGCAACGACGGAAAAATAACCAAACAAAATACTCCATGAGCAAATAAAGGATACATTGACCCCTAGTGCTCGGTGGGTATAAGTATGCTCACCGCCAGTAATTGGCATAGAGGCCGCAAGTTCAGCATACGTCACACCAATCAACACAACTACCAGACCGCCTATCAAAAAGGCGCTAATTGCGCCCCATATACCTGCTGAGATGATCCAACTACCTGCCAATACAACCCAGCCCCAACCGACCATTGCACCGAATGCCAGTGCAATGATATCGAACACCCCTAGCGACTTTTTTAATTCAGACATAACCTACTCCTTGTCTGTGTTTCATCCGTGTGAACCTTTTACGGTTACACCATGTTTATGTCGTGCGACAGCACTCATCCTATTTACTATTTGCGTTGTTTCACATCAGACCGCCTATGTGCCATTTGGGTATTCAGGCACAAATATTCAGGCACAAAAAAAACGGCGTCTTGACTTGCAAGGCGCCGTCTAACAACATACTCAAATGGAGTGTCATAAGGGCAACCTTGCCGTTATTTTAAATATAACCTTCTAACCAACTTTGCAGTTTGGTTAGAAGTGATCCATCGCTTAAATAAATGACACTCAGTACTTATTACGCAGTTAATATGCCGCCAATGATATCAAGGCCCTCTTGTAATACGTCATCTTCAACCGTCAATGGCACCATCACACGAATGGCATTGCCATACATACCACAAGACGCTAGTAGCAAGCCTTGCTCAAATGATTTGGCTTTTAGATTGTTTGCTGCTGCTGCATCAGGTTTGCCTTCGCTATCGATCAATTCAAACGCTAGCATAGCGCCTTTATAACGAATATGACCGATGCTGCTTAGGTCTAAGCCTTTCAAGAATGCAGCAATGGTATCGCCAATCACCACACTACGCTCAAGCAAGTTTTCTTCTTCAATGACTTCCATAACAGCGAGTGCTGCCACACAGGCTAGTGGATTACCAGAGTAAGTACCGCCTAGGCCACCGACTTGCGGCGCATCCATAATGTCAGCACGGCCGATGACCGCAGAGATAGGATAGCCGCCTGCTAAGCTCTTGGCAGTCGTCATAAGGTCAGGCTCAACACCTAACTGCTCACCCGCAAATAGCGTACCGGTTCTGGCGAAACCACACTGTACTTCATCAAAAATAAGCACGATGCCATGCTCATCACAGATGTCGCGTAGCGCTTTGGCAAATGATGGCGTTACTTGATGGAAACCACCCTCGCCTTGGACTGGCTCGATGATCATTGCCGCCACTTCACTAGGATCGATGTCTGCTTGGAAGATCATGTCAAGGCTATGCAGCGCTTGTGCTTCTGTCACGTTCAACTCTTCTGCAGGGAACAACGCATGGAACACAGGTCCTGGCATCGGGCCAAAGTTCTTTTTGTATGGCAATACTTTACCAGTCAAGCTCATACACATCATGGTACGACCATGCCAGCCGCCAACGAAAGAAATCACGCCTGGACGACGGGTTTTAGCACGAGCAATCTTGATGCAGTTTTCGACCGCTTCTGCGCCAGTGGTCAAAAAGAACGCTTTTGTCGGACCAGTAATAGGCGCTCTTTCACACAACTTTTCAGCCAAATCCACATAGCACTCATAGTTGATCATTTGTGCCGCAGTGTGCGTAAATTTGTCTAGCTGCTCATGCACACGCTGAGTGATTTTTGGATGGCTGTGACCCGTGTTCAATACTGAGATACCACCGACAAAGTCGATATAGCGCTTGCCTTCGATGTCCCAGATTTCTGAGTTCTTTGCTTTTTCTGCAAAGATAGGAAAGGCAACCCCAAGTCCTGTTGGTAAAACAGCTTTGCGGCGCTCAAGTAATGATTGATTGGTAGTCGTCATGGGAATGTCCTTTTCTGTGTTCGTAACATAAGTGCCATCTAGAGATTGGCGGTTTATTTGATGTTTATCTTTGTACTCACTAGATATCAAATGGTGCTTGTTTGACCCAAAACACCATAGATATCTAAAAATTTGCGCTAGTTGATACTTTATTAATTGTTACTTTGCTAACCATTAATCCAACTCATTAGGTTATGGCTATTAGGTGATATCAGAACACCAGTATTTGGTCGTGATATAGTCTTCGATACCGTATTTTGAACCTTCACGGCCAAAGCCAGACTGCTTCACACCGCCAAATGGGGCAACTTCTGTAGAAATTAGACCAGTATTATGACCGATAATGCCGTACTCCAACCCTTCTGTAACACGCCATGAGCGTGCATAGTCGCTACTATAGAAGTAAGCGGCCAAGCCATAGATAGTATCGTTAGCAGCACGGATAACTTCTGCTTCGTCTTTGAAGGTAAAGATAGTCGCAATCGGTCCAAAGATTTCTTCAGAAGCGATATCCATATCACTACTAATATCAGTGATAACGGTTGGGTTATAAGTCAGTTCTGAAGCATCATTGACACTACCACCAGTGACCAGCTTTGCGCCCTTGTCTAGCGCATCTTTTAGCAAGGCTTGGACTTTATCTAAGGCTTTTTTGTTGACTAGAGGGCCAATATCTACGCCTTCTTCTAAGCCGTTACCTACTTTTAATTCAGCAACTTTTTTGACAAAGATATCTAAAAATTCGTCTTTAATGCTGTCTTGAACGTATACGCGGTTGGCGCAAACACAGGTCTGACCAGCATTGCGATATTTAGAAGCGATTAAACCAGCAGCGGCTTTCTCTAGATCGGCGTCATCAAAGACGATAAATGGCGCATTGCCACCCAACTCTAACGATAGCTTCTTAATAGTTGGCGCGCATTGTGCCATCAACGTACGGCCTACTTCTGTAGAGCCTGTGAATGACAATTTATGAATGCGAGCATCACCCGTTAGGATGTCGCCGATGACAGAAGACTTACCAGTGACGACCTGAATGACGCCAGCTGGAATACCCGCTTGCTCTGCCAATATACCCAGTGCCAATGCAGAGTAAGGTGTCTCGGTGGCTGGTTTGACGATAATCGTACAGCCCGCTGCTAGTGCAGGAGCAACTTTACGCGTGATCATCGCAGCTGGGAAGTTCCAAGGCGTGATAGCGGCACAAACACCGACTGGCTGCTTGAGAACGACATGACGTAGATGTGTGCTATTAGCAGGAATCACATCACCATAGACGCGTTTGCCTTCTTCAGCAAACCAACGGATAAAGCTGTTGGCATAACCCACTTCACCACGTGATTCAGTCAGCGGCTTGCCTTGTTCAGCGGTCATGATAATGGCCAAATCTTCTTTATTGGCATCGATCAGATCAGCCCACTTTTGCAATAACTCTGCACGCTCTTTGGCTGTTTTTGCTGCCCAGTCTGCTTGGACATCATGAGCATAAGCAACGGCTTCGTTGACATCTTCTGTGGTCAGACTTGGTACAGTACCAATGAGCTCGCCATTAAAAGGATTGTTTACATCAAGTACAGCTTCATCACTAGCAGCATGCCAGCCGTCTTTGATGAAGCAAGATTGTTTGAGTAAATCTGGATTTGATAACTGCAGCGCGTGTGACATGTTGACGCTCCTTGTCATATAGGGTGTATTTATAAGAATGGATAAAATAGTAAGTCGTAAATAATTATTGATAATTTATTTTTTGTTCAATATACTGAACACGTATTCTATATACGAGACGTTATTATAAGAACGATATGACGCGATTTGCAACCCTTAATCTCATTATTTTAAAAATTATCTTGTACTTCTATCTTTTATTTCATTTTATTTACTTTTATAGGTTACTTATGAGCTCGACTGCCGTGCCTGCGCTAGACAAAACCTTTCAGATTTTAGACTTAATTACTGATAGCTCACAGCCTCTGACAGCGGCTCATATCGCAAAAGAGCTTGGGCTACCGCGTAGCTCCACTCACAACATTTTGCAAAGTCTATTGACCAAGCATGTCATTTATAAAGACCCTGAAAGCCGTTTTTATTTGGGTTCATATTTGATGTATTGGGCAGGAAAATACGAGCAGCAGCAAGGCGTCACCCAGTTGTTTAAAGATTTGATTGTGCAGTATCCGGTGCTCCTTCAGCACACGGTTACCTTATCCAAACTGGATTTGGGAGAGGTGGTGTTTTTGGCATGCCACGAGTCTCCTGCTCCGCTTGGCTTTACTTTTCGTGCAGGTGTTCGTGTACCTGCGGTATTTTCTGCAACTGGCAAGGCTATGCTATCTACGTTATCTATGGACAGTATCAAATCATTGTATAAAGATGCCTTTCCAACGCCTATGACCCAGCATGGGGTCAAGAATTTTACGGATTTATCCGCTGAGCTTGCAGCGACTCAGAAAAGTAGATTGTCACTCGATGATGGACAGTTGCGCGATGGGATGTACTGCTTGGGCACTTATATCCGTAACGCATCAGGCAATGCGGTCGCTGGTATGGCAGTGAGTTTTTTGCAAGGGGAGTATGAGTCTAAGCGGGCTGAGGTCAGTGCGGTATTGATTGAATTGGCGGAGCAAATTGAGCAGCATTTAGGCTTCAATCCTAACGCTGAAAGGTAGCGTTAGGATTGAATATCAGTGCAGGTCTAAAAAATATAAACCAAAAAACTCTGTTAAACGACCCCATCGGCTTTTAGTTTAGCAATCATCTCACTGTCATAACCTAAATCAGCAAGCGTACTATCAGTGTGTTCGCTTAACTGCGGTGGCGGCGTACGATAGCTGACTGGTGATGCGGATAACTTAATAGGGTTACCAAGTGCGCGTACTGGACTGCCTTGCTCGGTGAAATTAACAATCATATTCCTCGCTTGCGCTTGCGGCATGGCCAAGGCTTCAGCCACATTATGAATCGCGCCGCATGGAATACCTGCCTGATCTAAAACCTCTAGCCAATAGGTACGTGGTTGCTCAGAAAATTTCTTGCTCAGCGCACCGCACAGCAGTTCGCGATTGGCAACGCGTTGTGGATTGGTCGCAAAGCGCTCATCGGTATGCCAATCAACTGCGAGCACCTCACACAGTTTGGCAAACTGACTGTCATTACCACAGGCTAAAATAAAGTGCTGCTCACCCTCGCCAGCAAATACTTGATACGGCACGATATTAGGATGCTGATTGCCTAGCCTTGGCGGTATCTTATCTGAGGCCAAATGATTCATGCCGACATTGGCAAGCATGGCGAGTGCACTATCAAGCAATGCCACATCGACGTGTTGTCCAAGTCCAGTACGATGACGCGCCAATAGTGCCGCTTGTATGCCTATCGTCAGCTGCAAACCTGCAAACAAATCAACCACTGCCACACCAACTTTGTGCGGCTCGCCATCGCTTGGACCCGTGATACTCATCAGCCCTGACAATCCTTGGATAATATAATCATAACCAGGCCGCGCAGCATCTGGTCCTGTCTGCCCAAACCCTGTCAATGACGCATAAATCAGACGCGGATTGTCTTGTTTTAAGCTGTCATAATCCAAGCCGTATTTTTTCAGACCACCGACTTTGAAGTTCTCAACCAAAATATCACTCTCAGCGATCAGCTGCTTAATGATGTCTTGCCCTGTCGGCGTAGTGATATCTACCGTCAGCGATTTTTTATTGCGGTTAATCGTAGCGTAATAAGCAGAGGTGTCATCGCTGAATGTTGGCGGTGCCCAATGACGAGTCTCATCACCGATATGTGGACGCTCAACTTTGATAACTTCGGCACCAAGATCAGCAAGTACTTGTGTGCAAGAAGGGCCAGCAAGCACTCTCGATAAATCGAGCACCTTGATACCATGCAATGCGCCCTTTGGCATATTAGCCATATCAATCATATCTGTCATGAGATTCCCTTACTCTGTGGCGTATTCTTCGATTTTCTGATTAGAAAATTGTTATTCAGGATGTAATTACAAAGTAGTTAAATCATGAATAACAACTGAAAAACGTACGCTACTGTTAATGCTCTTTTGATAAAAAGCCAAGCAGTAACGTACGTCATAAAATACAGCTGTACCAAAAATTATTAGCTAAAAACGCTTAAAAGAACGCTTGAATGCCTGTCTGTGCACGGCCTAGGATAAGCGCATGAATATCATGTGTACCCTCGTAAGTGTTGACGGCTTCCAAGTTCATCACGTGACGGATGATGTGGAACTCATCAGAGATACCGTTACCACCATGCATATCACGAGCGATACGAGCGATATCCAGTGCCTTACCGCAGTTATTACGTTTAATGAGTGAAATCATTTCAGGCGCTGCGTTGTCTTCATCCATCAGACGACCGACACGTAGCGCTGCTTGTAAGCCCAAGGTAATTTCTGTCTGCATATTGGCAAGCTTCAACTGCACGAGCTGCGTTGCCGCTAGCGGACGACCAAACTGCTTACGATCGAGCGTGTATTGACGGGCGGCTTTCCAGCAGAATTCAGCCGCACCCATCGAACCCCAAGCGATACCATAACGGGCTTTGTTCAAGCAGCCAAATGGTCCTTTTAGACCACGGATATCTGGGAAAGCATTGGCTTCAGGAACGAATACTTTGTCCATGACTATCTCACCCGTAACTGACGCACGTAGTGAAAACTTGCCTTCGATTTTCGGCGCAGATAATCCTTTCATACCTTTATCTAAAACAAAACCACGAATCTCTCCAGCATCATCTTTTGCCCAGACGACAAATACGTCTGCGATAGGACTGTTGGTGATCCACATTTTGTTACCCGTCAGCTCATAGCCGCCATCTACAGCGCGCGCACGAGTAGACATTGATGAAGGATCTGACCCTGAGTCTGGCTCAGTCAAACCAAAGCAGCCAACATACTCACCTGTGGCAAGTTTAGGCAAATAACGCTCTCTCTGCTCTTCAGTACCGTATGCATGGATAGGATGCATAACCAAGCTTGACTGTACGCTCATCGCTGAACGGTAGCCCGAATCAACGGCTTCCACTTCCTTGGCAATCAGACCATAGGCGACACTTGATAGACCAGCACAGCCATAACCTTCAATCGTGACGCCTAGCAGACCCATCTCACCCATTTGACGCATGATATTACGGTCAAAATTCTCGTTACGATTGGCCTCAATAATGCCAGGCATCAACTCTTTTTGAAAAAACTGACGCGCGCTGTCGGTGACCATACGCTCTTCTTCAGTGAGCTGGTCACGTAGTAAAAAAGGATCTTCCCAATCAAAACGTGGGCTGGTAGATGTTGCCATGTGGATCTCCTTGGTATCAGTCATCCTGACTGACGAATAGTGATTGATACATCATTTGGTCTAACAAGTCATTGACTTCATTATTCCGCTGTGCGAAACTTAGTTTCATAATTTAAAACCATTTAACCAAACTTTCGCTGCCCTGTAAACCTTTATCAAAAAAAGATGAGTATAAAATGACAAAACCCTTATCAACAGCTACTCCGCTACTCGAACGTATGCATGCGACAATGAGTCAAAACAAGGAAGAGAATGACCGACAGTTTGTGACGGCACTGGGTCGTGGATTGGTCATACTGGCTGCCTTTGAACATGATGAGCAGCTCACCCATCAGCAATTGTGTCAGATGACAGATTTGCCAAAAGCGACCATTACCCGTCTTATCCACACATTGACTATGCTGGGATTTTTGCGTACTAATGAGTACGGACAGTATCAATTGGGCAGTAGTGCAGTACGTCTCAGTGCTACCGCGTGGAGTCGCCACGACATGGTGGCAGCGGCTGAACCACTATTACGTCAGTTCGCTAGTGAGAATGAAGTATCGGTGAATTTGGCAACCGAAGTCGAAGGAGAAATGCGCTATCACGCCTGCTGCCGTAGCCCTGCTCGTCTATCGGTCAACTTACAGGTTGGCTCCGCTGTACCTATCGCACGCACTGCTATTGGACGCGCTTTTTATGCGGCAAGCTCGCAAGCGAGACAGGCGATCATCATTAATAATCTCCAAGAGAATTTATCTGTTGAGGAATTCAACCATGCACAAGATGCCCTAGCTAGCTCAGCAGAGCATTATGAAAAATACGGCTATACCGTGTCTGATGGGGAGTTTTCTACTGACATACTGGCAGTCGCGGTTGGGGTCTATGATGTCGCAACAGGACAATACGCGTATTCGCTGAATGCTAGTGTGCCAAGTGCCAACTGGGAAGCGGATGAGTATGCTGCGATGATAGTGCCTAAGTTGCAGGCATTAGCGGAGCAGATTGGTGGTGGGATTTAAAGCAGTAATATGGTGAAGATATAAGCCTTCTAGCCAGTCATAATTTTTCTATTGATATAGACTAAAGGACTGGTTAATTGGCTGGCTCTTTAGCGTCCAACACCCACACCACATCATGCCCGACAAAATAAGTATGATGGTCCGCCACTTCTATGTTATAGACGTAGTCTTCATAAGGATTGGGGCAGACATCGTTATAGCGTCGCATCTGCTCGTGAATACTACCCTCTAACAATCCTGTTGCATTACCATATCTTTCAATGTTATTAAGAACTATCTTATGTCTACCTAAGTTAATTATCTTATTTTCTCTTACTATTTTACCCTCATGCACTAAAGGTGAGTTTGCAAACTCAATAAAGCTTTCAGAGGAGTGTGTATATAAACCACCCATGTCTTGATCTAGTCTAGTATTTAAAGTTTTATAAAGATCAGGGTCTATAATAAAGGGTGCCTTTTCATTAATAAGCAACTTGGCATCGGAAGTTTGCATATTGACGGTTTTGATTTCTTCTTTGAACGCTTCTTCTGTATTGGCTAAACTAACAAACTCGTAGCCATCATCCGTAAATCTCACAAACTGAACCAGACCATCTGTCTCCCATAAGTCATGTTCCTCAATACTTTGAGTATACGCTGTACCTTCAGGGAAGTTCGGTAAGGTGCGTACAGGGATAAACGAATAATCATCAAGCGCAATCGTATCAACATGAGCAGACGTTAGATATCCAGCTGGCAAGTGCTCTGCCGATAGCCATTCACCTTTCGTATCTTCAGGCTGGCGAGTTACCCAAAATGGGTGGTTACTGGTACATAAGATATAGTTTCTACCTTTTTTACCTTGTTTGGCTACCGTTTCGTTAAAGTATTCAACTTTAAAGATTCTTTCCTTTTTCGGAGATGTAAACGTACTTATGACAGGCTTATATTCTATATCACCAATGCCACTTTCAGGCTTGGAGAGCACAGGCTTTGATAAAATTAAGTCACCTACTTTAATATCTTGAATTGGCACTAGACCTTTATCCGTATGGACGAGCGTTCCCGCTACAAATCCTTTGTTGTTCATGTACTTTCCTTTTACTGTTTTTATTATTGATGCAATTAGTTATTTGAACTGGCGTCATGCACCCATAGTCCTGCTCGACCAATGAAGTAGGTATGGTTGTCTACCACCTCAAAATTATAGACAGTTGCCTGATATAAAATATGTTCACCTTGCGCGTTGGTCAATTGATTGAACATACGCATGGTGCCTCCATTATCTTCAATATGTTGACCCAAATAGCCTTTCTCCTGATAAAAGCTAATGTCATTAACATATCCCATACCCTTATATTCTACTTCGCTGTAGTCGAGCATGTGCGCTTCGGCATCTTGCACATAATCATCGTAGTAGTCTTCATGATAATGCTTTTGATACCAAAAATAGTTTGGATTACTCTCCAAATCTTCATGAGCGATTTGATAGGTAGGTTGCACACGCTCAACGGTATACATTACGCCATCGGTATTCACAGCAATCTCATACTGTTGTAGTTCGTCCACACGTTTAAAGTAAGGCTGATCATAGAACTCAATATCTTCCTGTGGATTTTCCATGGCACCGACTACCCAAACAGGGTGATTGGGCGTCGCTAGAAAACTACTAAAGCGGCTAGCTGATTGGATTTTTTCATCAGCAAGCAAATAGTTTTGAATATCAAAATTTTCATCACCTGGTTTTAATCTATAAGGTGAAGTATGATTTCTCTCTAAACGCACGATCCATACCGCTTTGTCTTCATGCACAAAGGTCTTGACCACAGGCTTATACTCTATGTCACCACTACCATCTTCAGGCTTGGAGAGTACAGGCTTTGATAAAACTAAGTCGCCCACTTTGACATCCTGAATCGGTACTAAGCCTTTATCCGTATGAATAAGGGTACCTGCCACGAATCCTGTGTTATTCATGTCTTATCCTTTTTGATCTTGTCGTTTTAACCCATCAAACCTCAGTCCAAACTTTAGCAGATACTTACGCAGTCGGTCGCTGTCGTTATTGCTTTTTAGCTGATTTCTAGAGTTGGCATACAGATAGCGCCCTGCTGGCGCTTGGTTTCTATGATTAATACAAATCTCAATCACACATGCCAATTGCACCGCATCAAATGGATCAATAGTTGTCAGCATGTCTTCATCGAAATATCTTCTTAAAATATTATGGCTACCCTGCTCGATGGTTTTCGCTATCTAAAGTAGCATATGAGCTATTTTTAATCACTTTATTGCATATACTGTCATTACTTGTTTGTGCAACCGAACTAACGCAGCTCCTAACGAAAGTGATTCTGACCAAACTGTTACCCATTGATACCGACGTAATGACGTCATGCGTGTATGATGTACGCGACAAATGTAAGCATCTTATCTATATCAATCATTACTATTGAGCCTCGCTATGCCTGAATCTCGTACCAATCTAAACCCTGAACCAAAAACCAGCTCGCCGTATTTTATCGGATTATTACTTCGCTATAGTACGTTTGGCGCGGCGATTTTAATTCTATTAGCGGGTTTATTGTTGGTAAGTTGGTGGCTGATTGTAATCGGTGGTTTGGCTGTGGCGCTTGGTATTTATGATTTGATTCAGTCCAAGCACGCGATATTGAGCAACTACCCTGTCGCTGGACATATTCGCTATGTATTGGAAGATTTCCGTCCTGAGATTCGCCAGTACTTGCTTGAGGACGATAAAGAACAAGTACCGTTCTCACGTCAGCAGCGTGCGCTAGTCTATCAACGTGCTAAGAACGTCAGTGACACCAATGCCTTTGGTACGTTGGATAATCTATATACTCATGGCAAAGAGTGGTTTTTGCAATCCACCATCAGTGCACCACTAGAGAACAAAGATTTTCGTATCATGGTCGGCGGTGAGCGTTGTCAGCAGCCGCACGATATGTCGGTATTCAATATCTCCGCGATGAGCTTTGGCAGCCTGTCAGCCAACGCCATCATGGCGCTCAATCAAGGCGCAAAACTCGGCGGCTTTACTCATGACACGGGCGAAGGCGCTATCAGCCCCTATCATCGCAAGTTCGGTGGTGATTTGATTTGGGAGTTGGGTACGGGTTATTTTGGTTGCCGCGATAATGATGGTAACTTTGATCCACAGTCTTTTGCCGAAAAAGCCATTGATCCACAAGTTAAAATGATCGAAATCAAGCTGTCACAAGGCGCTAAGCCTGGTAAAGGTGGCGTCCTACCCTCTAGCAAAATCACGCAAGAGATTGCGGATACTCGTCAAGTACCTACGGGTCAAGATTGCATCTCACCCTCCTCGCACACTGCATTTAGTACACCGCGCGAGCTTGTCGCCTTTTGGCAACAGCTACGTGACTTATCTGGCGGCAAGCCTGTTGGTTTTAAACTATGCGTGGGTCAACCTTGGCAGTTTATGGCAATTGTCAAAGCCATGATCGAGACGGATAACTATCCTGATTTTATCGTTATCGATGGTGCTGAAGGCGGCACAGGTGCAGCGCCCGTCGAGTTTATGGACAATGTCGGCATGCCAATGGTCGAAGGGTTTTTGCTGGTACATAATACCTTGGTCGGTGCAGGTATTCGTGACAAAATTAAGCTTGGTGTTAGTGGAAAAATCGTATCAGGCTTTGATATCGCGCGCATGATTGCGCTAGGTGCCGATTGGTGTAACTCAGCACGTGGCTTTATGTTTGCAGTCGGCTGCATTCAGTCGCGCTCTTGTCATACCAACACTTGCCCGACAGGTGTGGCAACTCAAGACCCTTACCGTCAAAAGGCGCTCGACGTCCCTAGTAAGGCTGAGCGTGTTGCAAGTTTCCACAAAAACACGCTAAAATCGCTTGCCAGTATCGTAGGCGCGGTCGGTTTACAGCATCCTAGCCAATTACAGCCGTATCATATCGCACGCCGCTTAGACGATGGGCAGATTAAGCTATTGTCCAAGTTTTTCTATTTTGCTGATAAAGGTGCGCTGCTAGATCATAGCGCCCGTGCCGACGTATTTAACCAGATGTGGGTCATGGCAAGCCCTGATAGCTTCTTAGCCAACAACGATGCGCTCATTGCTTATAACAAGGACTCACGCGATAAGGGCAAAGAGACTGGCGCACCAACAGAACACAGCGCTGGATATAATTCTGAGCACTTGACCAATCTCACCGATGGTGGACGATTAATTGGTAATGTGAATAATACAATCCGCGACTTCCCGCCTGCTAGCGACTGAATCAGCGCCTAAATCGTTGTACTTAAAAGGTAGTGATGTAAGTGTAATTAAGCAGTAGATAGCAACCAAACTTAAATAATTTATACATTAAAAGACGCGTGATTGATGCCAAGTTCTATTTTTACCTTATCCCTATCAATGATAGTGCTTGCGCTAGGCCTGAGCGCTTGCCAGCAGACAAATACCAATGCGACTAGTAGCGATACCGATAGCTGGTCATGTCAGACTAAAGACACGCCCTTTGCTTATAGTGTTTGCCGTGTCGATGCTACCGCGTTAGCGAGCGAGCGTTATTCATTACAACTGTTTTGGCAATCCTCTGATAAAAATGAGCCTCTGCTGACCTTTGATGCGTTATTGGCCACATTACCGAATCATGAGACCCTCAAATTTGCGATGAATGCAGGCATGTATAATGAAAACTATGCGCCGATTGGCTATACCGTCATCGAAGGCAAAGAACTCAAATCGCTAAATGTAAGAGAAGGTGGCGGTAATTTTCATCTATTACCTAATGGGGTTATGTGGTGGGACCAAGCTGGCAACGTGCAAATCACCGAAAGTAATGCGTTAAATGAGCAGCTAAACAATGGTGATGTGCAGCCTTGGTATGCGACGCAATCGGGCCCTATGCTGGTCATCAATGACGAGATACACCCACAGTTCAACCCCAATAGCAGCTCAATCAAACTGCGTAATGGTGCAGGCGTTTGCCGTGATGGCAGTATACAGCTCGTTAATAGCGATGAGCCTGTGACTTTTTATCAGTTTGCAGAGCTATTTAAGGATGAACTGGGTTGTTCAAACGCGCTGTTTTTAGACGGTGGTATTGCCTCAGCATTGTATGCGCCTAGTATCGATAAGCAGGATAAAAAAGAGATGGGCGTCATGATTGGATTGGTTGAAAATAAAGATTAATACGTCTTTATATCTTTAGGTTAATCTCTTTCTTCTCATAGTATGTTGTATAAAAAAGCACTTAGCGTGATTATTCCATGCTAAGTGCTTTTTTATAAACATTTATTTTGAATATTATAGTCAAAGAACTCTAAAATGGGTACAAGGCAGCCGACTGTAGATTGTACAATTAGTACATCTAAGGAGGATAACGCCGTAGCGGTTTAGTAGTTCACCGACTATATGTTAAAAACTTAACCCCCCAAACTCATTTTGGGGCCAAACGGTTCGTAGTGAACGCTATCGACACCATGATCTAATGCTACCAAACCATCAATCATGCTCTCCATAAACGGCATCGAGCCGCACACATAGATATCAGCAGGCTTAGGCAAGCTAGCAAGCCACGTCTCATCTAATATTTGCCCAGACTCAAAGTAAAATATATGCTTTTCTACGTTCTCAGCCTTAGCAAGTAATGCCTCTACCTGATCAGAAAAAGCATGATGAGCGACATTTTGACAGGCGTAAACCCAGATAGTAGGACGTTTAGGATTGGCTAATACTTGCGCCTCTAGCATAGACAGTACAGGCGTCACCCCGACTCCTGCACTCATCAATACTAACGGAATATCATTTTGCTGTACCAAATCTTGATTGAGCGCAAAGTCACCAGCTGGAGCCGATAATAAAACTGTGTCACCTACTTCTAATTGATCATGCATATAGTTAGAGACCAACCCATGATGCTCATTACGGTTGTCACGTCGAACAGCAAACTGAATGCCCGTATCGGTACTTGCAGAGTATAGAGAATAATGACGTAAGGCTATATGATCGCTGTCTTTTGGGTCTGTTTTCACCGTGATATATTGACCAGCGGTCAAGGTCAACTTGCTTAAATCAATCTCTTGAGCGTTTGCTAAATCATTGCCTTTATTGTTCTCACTCTTATCGACTGGTACCACGGTAAAGGCTACGATATCTGTAGCGACCGCTTCCTTTTTAATTACCTTAAACGGTGCAAACCCCTGCCACATCGCCTCTTTATACATACCATGTTCAATCTGAATAAATACTGAGGCGATCTCATCATAAGCTTCCGTCCAAGCATCAATAATGTCATCGGTAGCCGCCTCACCTAGTACTTCTTTTATCGCCCCGATCAGATGCTTACCAACGATAGGATAATGCTCAGGCAATATCTGTAACGCTCTATGCTTATGGCTAATCTGGGTAACCTGTGGCAATAGCGCAGCCAACTTGTCCAAGTGCTTGGCAGCGGCTAATACTGTCGTCGCTAGCGCCGTCTGCTGTCTTCCCAATTTTTGATTGGTCTCATTAAAAATATCTAACAGCTCAGGATGCTCGTTAAACATATTTCTATAAAACACAGTGGTAATCGCAACGCCATGCTCTTCGAGTACAGGAACAGTTGCGGTGACGATTTCTAACGTTTTTGGTGAGGCCATGTTGTTTCTCTTAGTCATTAACTGCATTGATAAATTGAGATGTTAAAAATAATCCGTCTAAACTGGCAATAATGAGCGGACCTTTTTACAGTGTCATCAAAATTTTTAGCAAATCAATTCAGAATATTGATAACATTCATTTAAAATGAATGTTATCACACTTTACTAGGCATACCAATATACAATCAATATTGAGTTCATTTTCATCGATGAAAAAACAGCCGCTATGTTGTCATAACGGCTGTTGTTATAGGGATTTAAGCTGTGTTAACAGACTTTATTTATTCATCAATCAGGCTTAATATCAAAATTACCGTGCCATATATTGAGTCATTTCTTCAACACCATGTAACGTCATCGGATACATCTTATTTTCAAACAGTTTTTTAATTTCAACGATGGTTTGCGTATATTGCCAATACGATGGGTTTTCAGGATTGAGCCAAGTTACTTTATCAAAATGCTCCAGTACGCGTTTCAACCATACGATGCCCGCTTCATTATTCATATACTCTACGCTGCCGCCTACTGTCATCAGTTCATAAGGTGACATCGATGCATCACCGACGAAGATGACACGATACTCACGGCCATATTTATTGAGTAGCTCAAACGTTGGCATCGGCGCACTATGACGACGATTATTGTCCTTCCACACATAGTCATACAAACAGTTATGAAAATAAAAGAACTCTAAGGTTTTAAATTCATTTTTTGCCGCAGAAAACAGTTTTTCGAGCGCTTCGACATGGATATCCATACTGCCGCCCACATCAAACAACATCAACACTTTGACACGGTTACGGCGCTCTGCCTGCATATGTATATCGAGCACCCCCTTTTTTGCCGTACGCTTAATCGTCTCATGAATATCTAGCTCGTCAGCACTGCCTGTCCGCGCAAACTGGCGCAGATTGCGTAGCGCCATCTGAATTTGGCGAGTACCGAGCTGATTATCATCATCGAGATTGCGATATTTACGCTGCTCCCAGACTTTTGCTGCGCTACGTTTGCGCGACTCACCGCCGACACGCACGCCTTCTGGATGGTCACCATAAGCACCAAATGGTGAAGTGCCGCCTGTGCCTACCCATTTACTACCACCTTGATGACGCTCTTTTTGCTCTTTTAACCGTTCCTCTAACGCCTTCATCAGCTCTTCAAGCGAGCCGTACTTTTTCAGTAGGCGTCTTTGCTCTTCGGTTAGATTCTTTGGATCGAGCTTTAGATCCAGCCACTCTTTGGGCACATCTGTCAGCTTGGCTAATAGCTCATCCATATCGAGGCTATCAACACCTTCAAAATAATCCGCCATGGCCCGATCGAACTTATCAAAATGGCGCTCGTCTTTGACCATGCACAGTCGAATCAGCCGATACATATCTTCGCGGCTAGCAAAAGTAGTCAGTGCTGGATCTTCAGGATGCGACTGCATCATCAGCCCTTTATCTAACGCGGCATTGAGATCGAGCAGCTCGCGCGTACTGACTGGCACGCCGTAAGTACGCAAGGTATAGAATAGTTTGATAAACATAAGAGTCGTATCACTTATTGGCTGATATTATTATCTGGTGATATTGCTGATATCATTGATTGGTACAGTCACAGGTTGAGCGCTTGCGTTGACTTTTACATCAGATATTGGATATAAAAGGTTAAAGCTAACGCAAGCGGCAAACATTAACGACGCATCATATTGGCAAAACGCTGTAATAAACTCACATCTGCCTCGTTCTTGAGCAACGCACCATATAGTGGCGGGATAGATTTCTCGCCGCGTAGATTTTCTTCTAATTCGTCCTGAGCCATATCATCAGCAAGTAACAAAGTTAACCAGTCGACTAACTCAGACGTTGATGGCGGCTTTTTAAGACCTTGAATACCACGCAGTTTATAGAAGATATCCAATGCATCATTGACCAGTTTTTCTTGAATGTCTGGAAAATGCACTTCGATGATTTGGCGCATGGTTTCTTCTTCTGGGAAGTCAATATAGTGGAAGAAACAACGACGCAAAAACGCATCTGGTAGCTCTTTTTCATTGTTTGAGGTAATAATAACTACTGGACGCTGCGCCGCTGTTATAGTCTCGCCCGTCTCATAAACATAAAAAGACATCTTATCAAGCTCATGTAGCAAGTCATTTGGGAACTCGATATCGGCTTTATCAATCTCATCAATCAGCAGTACGCTACGCTCTGTACTGGTAAAAGCATCCCACAGCTTGCCCGGCTTGATATAGTTGGCAATGTCATAGACCTTATCATCACCCAACTGCGAATCGCGCAGGCGTGATACTGCATCGTATTCGTACAGTCCTTGCTCAGCCTTGGTCGTCGATTTGACGTGCCAAGTAATCAGTGGCATGCCCAAACTTTCAGCGACTTCTTCGGCAAGCAACGTCTTACCTGTGCCAGGCTCACCTTTGATCAGCAATGGCTTTTGTAAGGTCATGGCGGCATTTACGGCCAGTTGCAAATCATCGGTAGCAATATAACTACTGGTACCAGTAAAGTTTTTCTTAGTATTGTCAGCTGTGGTCATAATCAGATCTCGATTGTTGTTATAGATGAGTTGTTATAAATGGATAGGTCTAAAACATAAATGACTAATAACGAATAAATTGGTAAAGAATAAATTAGATTAGCACAGCCTGATGCATTGCCAAAATACTCATGCGTTCGCATTTATTAACAATTGTTATGTGCAATGTATAGTGAGCAATTATTTATATGCCTAATAAACAGTCGAGCATAAAAAAAGACACGCAGCGGTGTCTCTTTTTCGGGTATCAAATAAATTCTAAAACAATAGTACTATCTTAATGCCTAGCCTATTTTTATCACTTATCAGACGTATCGCTATCCGTTTTTTTAGCCAATGTACTGTCTTTTTTTAAGCTTACATTAGTGTCAGGCTGGTCGGTTACGGTAGCGCCTTCTGGCAAATAGCTGCCTGTGGTCATTTGCAATGTGGCCTGTGTATCTTCTGCGCTGCGACTACGGGCTTTGTCCAAACTTGATGCAAATGCGCTGCGTATCAGCTGCCATACAAAACCAACGAACAACCCTGCGACCAGTATCACCAATATCGGCAACATATTGGCAACCGCACCTGCATAATCTTTCATCATCACAGCATAGACGACGCTGATACTGGCTGGTGCAAGCTCGCTCGGATCGCCAAGCGCTGTACCTGGTGCTAGTAATACTGCAAACAGAACCATCCAGCTCATACCGCCCAATGGTTTTGGCAGTACACGAGCAACGAGTATCCATAGCACTAGTACCAAAACAGCACCGCCAAGATAAGCATACATCGGCAAATCAGCGGGCGGGACATCCTTTACCATTTGGCCCCACCAGATGGCAATCTCACCGAGAATGTCACTGATAGACTCTAGCGGTAAGCTATGTAAGATATTTTTTAACCAGTCCATGCGTGTTTATTTACCTGCGTTTATCGCCAATGACACAATCTGTGTCTAGCGGTATATGTGCGTTCTGTAGAACCAGAATGAGGCCAACTACATAATGAACTTATGCATTATGTATGCTTATATGTACATTGCGTAGGGTGTCAGTTTATCACGACTCTCTACTCAAATGCATGTGAGCAAGTGTGTTGTAGGTTTCTATCGACGCTATTTTTAAGGTAGCGTACTGATATGTCCTACCACATTTACTCGCTGACAATTCCATTAATTATAGATGCTGTCCTGCGATTCACGAGCGCGCAGCTCTGCTTGGCGGCGCATCACATCTTGCGGCGGCAACTGCACAAAGTAGCCTTGAGACTGTAGTTTTGCCAGTACTTCTTCTTTGTCGACACGAGCGAGCTTATCTTTAGTTGATAAGTCCAAATGCATGACGAACTTACTACGGCCTAAACCTGCACGGAAATCTTTTGGTAATACACCAAGCCAGTCTTTGATTTCATCAGTATCATCAGGATAATCAGGACGCGCAATGTAGATATACATGTCGTCGTGTTTGGGAAATTTATAAATATCGCAATGCATAAAAACCACCTATCAGAAACTATGGGCGTAGGTTAGCATATTTCAGGCAAATACCAGTAGTCGCTTTGCGTTTTGCTATGGTAATTTTTGTCAAAACACACAGATAAAACGCTGATATGAGCGATAAAAATATCGTTGTAAAACATAACCTATTTCATAGACTGCCCTATCAAAACATTATTTTTGCCAAATTTATTTATTTTAATGGCTTTGATGACTTGTAAAAGCGCTTTGAACCTTTCATAATAAAAGCGTTTTTCAGGAGAGAGTTTATCAGCATCGTTTTTGTATTGAACCCTATTGGTTATACAACTATCGCAATTGCTAGATAACCACCGAAGGCGCATCCACCCTGCCAATCGCTCAGGTAAAAGGACTGAAAAACGCATGTCACTGTTGTTTGATAATGTTTAGTAGTATGACGCTCATAGCGCACTACTTTTTTATCAAACATAAGGCATAACAAATCTGGAGAGTGGTAAGAACGGACGACGTCTTACCCACCGAAGGGGAGAAAATACGCTATCATCGACGATAGGGCTCATACAACTGCCCAAAAATGATGATTCGTGTTGAAAATCTCAGGTCACAGGACAGATAGGGCTTTAGCTCAAACTGACGTATAGCGTCTGTTTGGCTTACGTCTTCATCTTTGCTTTCTGTGTCACCCTTTGATGTGATATTTGCACCTTGCAATATTGCTTCTCGCTACTTTTACGTTGCGCATCACTCCTTACTCTGCCGAGTACGACTGATGTACACATAAGGATTTGTTATGACTGATACCCATTCTCAAGACATCACTTCTCAAAACGATCAAAGCCAAGCTCCTCAGCGCACCCCTTTTTACCAGTCTCATATTGATAGTGAGGGCAAACTGGTCGATTTCTCTGGTTGGGAATTGCCCATTCATTACGGTTCACAAATCGAAGAGCACGACGCGGTACGTACAGATGCAGGTATGTTTGATGTCTCACATATGGTTGTGACTGATATCAAAGGTGCTGATACCAAAGCATGGCTACAAAAGCTGCTCGCAAACGATGTCAACAAACTCACTACCGCTGGTAAAGCGCTGTACTCTGGCATGCTCAATGAGCAAGGCGGCGTCATCGATGATTTGATCGTCTACCTGATGAATGCAGAAGAAACTGAGTACCGTATCGTCTCTAACGCGGCCACTCGTGACAAGGACTTAGCACAGTTTAATAAAGTCGCCGAAGGCTTTGATATTACGATTACCGAGCGTCCTGAGCTTGCGATGCTTGCCGTGCAAGGTCCAAATGCTATTGCAAAACTGGCTCAGGCCAAACCAAGCTGGGCAGATACCTTAGCAGCACTAAAACCTTTCGTTGGTGCTGACTTGACCGATATCGAAGGCACCGATTGGTTTGTAGCTCGTACCGGCTATACTGGTGAAGATGGCGTCGAAGTCATTATGCATGCCGATGATGCCCCTGCTTTCTTTGAGCAGCTAAAAGCAAATGGCATCAAACCTGCCGGTCTTGGCGCACGTGATACCTTGCGTATGGAAGCGGGCATGAACCTTTATGGCCATGACATGGACGAGACCATCAGCCCTTACGAGTGCAACATGGGCTGGACGCTAGCGCTCAAAGACGACCGCGCCTTTGTCGGTCGTGAAGCATTGGTCAGCAAACGTAAGCAGTCAAAAGAAGACAACACCGCTATGAAGCAAGTGGGTCTGCTATTGACCACGCGTGGCGTATTGCGTGAAGGCATGACAGTGACTATCAATCAAGGCACTAATAATGAGCAAACTGGCATTATCACCAGTGGTACATTCTCCCCTAGCCTAAAAAACTCAATCGCGATTGCCCGTGTGCCTGCCAGCTTGTCAGAAGATGACAGTGTACAAGTCGACCTACGCGGCAAAGGTAAGTTCGTCGATGTACGCGTATTGAAGCTACCTTTTGTCCGTAACGGCAAGCAACAGTTTGACTCTTAGGTCTTATAAATTCTATCATTAGAGTGCGTTGTCATTTTACACACGAGTATAAAAATGACGACACGCCTAGCCTCCATTATTTTTGTTAATTAACCTCTATCACTTAGGAGAGAGACCATGAGCAACATCCCAGCAGAGCTAAAATATATTGCGAGTCACGAGTGGCTACGCCTAGAAGACGACGGTACGATCACTGTTGGTATCACTGACCATGCTCAAGATCTATTGGGTGATGTGGTATTCGTTGAACTACCAGATGTGGGCGATATCATCGCTGTTGATGATGAAATCTCAGTTGTTGAATCAGTAAAAGCGGCTTCTGACGTTTATGCACCTATTTCAGGTGAAGTGATCGCTATCAACGAAGCACTAGAAGATGATCCTGAAATCATTAACTCTGACCCATATGGCGAAGGTTGGTTCTTCAGAATGAAGCCTGACAATATCGCTGATTACGAAGCACTAATGACTGCTGACGAGTACGAAAGCGACTTATAATCTAAGCACGTAAGCTAAGCATGCTCTCGCAAGACATTAACATTTGTAAGACTTTAGCTCGTACAAAGCACTAGCCCCGACTAAACATAGATACTGGCAACAGCTGGTATCTATACTCTCTATTTAAACTGTTTGAACAACCTTTCTCATTAAAAGTATTGGCTCATTGACCATGCTTATTATTTGAAAGCAGCTTTATATGTAGATCTCCAACAATCATTATCGTCCGATGTTATTGCTACCAAGCGTTATCTCATTGACTCGTATTGATCACCTATTCGAATCCCAATGAATACGTGCTATCAATAACGACGCAAACTGATAACCCAATTCTCAGCATGGATCCTAATATGAATGCCAACACCGATAATAAAGACCCCATTGCCACACCAAACCATACGCCGCAGCTACAAGCGTTTCGCGATATCGTAGAGTCACGCCGTTCCGTGCGCCGTTTTACTGACACACCTATCCCTGACGACGTATTGGCAGACTGTCTGCGTTTGGCCATGCTAGCACCAAACTCTAGCAACCTACAGCCGTGGGAATTTTATGTTATCGATGATGCTGACAATCGCAAACGCGCCGTCAAAAACTGCATGAATCAAAACGCCGCAAAAACATCAGCCCGTTTGATTGCCATCGTTGCTCGTACTGATGTTTGGCATGATCACGCTAAGCAAGTATTGCGCGAATACCCTGATCAGCCAGTGCCAAAGAAAGTGAAAGACTACTATAACAAAGTCGTCACGATGGACTTTTTGCGCGGCCCAGCCAACGTGGTTTCGGCTGCGAAATGGGGCGCAACGCAAGTGGTCAGACGCGTAAAGGGCCCAATCAAATCGCCTTATTATACGTTTGAAGATACCAAAAACTGGGCAACCAATAACACCGCACTTGCCGCCGAAAACCTCATGCTAGCATTACGTGCTCACGGGTTTGATAGCTGTGCTATGGGCGGCTTTGACGAGCCTGCTATGAAGCGCCTACTAGGCTTGGGCGACGATCAGCATATCATTATGATGATTGGCGCAGGTGAACGTGCTGACAATGGCGTTTACAACACTCAGTTCCGTTTTGATCAAAAACAGTTTGTGCATTACGTATAACGTATCGCTCACACTATTCCCTTAATTGCTATTTTGTTTATTACTCCCTTAACCAAGGATTGTCATGACTATCTCTCAAAACCCATCGTTTGATACCTTTCAAGGATTGTTCAACGAAGCTGAATTTGTCTATCGCCACTTAGGTTCAAATGAGACCAAGCAAGCTGACCTACTTAGCGCTGTTGGTTATAAAGATATGCAAAGCTTTATCAATGACACTGTGCCTGAGCCAGTACGTTTGCACAAAGAATTGGATTTGCCAGTGGCGATGAGTGAGCACGCTGCACTTGCCAAACTACGCACGATGGCAGACGACATCACTGTTAATAAAAGCTATATCGGTCAAGGCTACTCTCCGGTTCGTATGCCTGCTGTCATTCAGCGCAACGTGCTCGAAAATCCAGGCTGGTATACCGCTTATACGCCTTACCAAGCGGAAATCGCTCAAGGTCGTTTAGAAGCATTGCTGAACTTCCAACAAGTATGTATCGATTTGACTGGTCTTGAGCTGGCTGGTGCATCATTGCTTGATGAAGCAACAGCAGCGGCAGAAGCGATGGCGATGTCAAAGCGTGTGAGCAAAAGTAAATCAACACAGTATTTCGTTGATGAGCGCGTCTATCCACAAACACTAGATGTCATCAATACTCGTGCTAAATACTTTGGTTGGGAAGTCATCGTTGGTGATTTTGAAACCGCTAAATCTGGCGATTATTTCGGTGCGCTATTCCAGTATGTCGGTGCTGAAGGCGACGTTAAAGACTTAACAGACGTCATCAGTGCAGTAAAAGAAAACAAGACTTACGTCAGTGTCGTCAGTGACATCATGAGCTTAGTGCTATTAAAATCACCAGCTGACATGGGTGCCGACGTAGCGCTAGGTAGTACCCAGCGTTTTGGTATTCCAATGGGCTTCGGTGGTCCACATGCCGCTTATTTTGCGTTCTCTGATAAGGCCAAGCGTTCAGCGCCTGGTCGTATCATTGGTGTCTCAAAAGACGCACAAGGCAATACAGCACTACGTATGGCTCTACAAACGCGTGAGCAGCATATCCGCCGTGAAAAAGCCAACTCAAACATCTGTACGTCGCAAGTATTGCTAGCTAACCTCGCTGGTATGTATGCGGTATATCATGGTCCAGGCGGCGTGAAGCGTATTGCCACTCGTATTCATGCGTTCGCCACTGCGTTTGCTGATGCTATCACAGAATCTAACGACAGCAGCTTGAGCGTGGTACATGATCAATTCTTCGATACAGTTGTAGTTGATTGTGGTTCAGAGAAGTTGGCTACTCAAATCTTTAAAAATGCAGACAACGTCGGCTACAATTTATGGCGTCTAAGCGACACCAAATTGAGCGTTGCCTTTAGTGAAACCAGCGATCAGCAAGATTTTAACACCTTGACTCAGCTATTCGTCAACAAGTCACACGATCTACCTGAAACAGCTCGCGTCTCACTTGATAGCGCACACCTGCGTACGGATGACATCTTGACTCATCCAGTATTCAACTCGCATCATACCGAGCATGAAATGCTACGCTATCTAAAGTCGCTTGAAGACAAAGATCTAGCGATGAACCGCAGCATGATTTCACTGGGTAGCTGTACCATGAAGCTAAACGCCACCAGTGAGATGCTACCGATTACTTGGCCTGAGTTTGCCAATGTGCATCCTTTTGCACCGCGTGATCAAGTTACTGGCTATATCGCGATGATCGATAGCTTGCAAGATCAATTAAAAGCCATTACTGGTTTTGATGATGTCTCTATGCAGCCAAACTCTGGCGCTTCTGGTGAATATGCTGGTCTGTTAGCCATTCGCCGTTATCATGAGTCATTGGGCGAAACCAATCGCGATGTTTGCTTAATTCCTATGTCGGCGCACGGTACCAACCCTGCTACCGCTATGATGATGGGTATGCAAGTTGTCGTGGTCAAAACTGATGAAAACGGCAACGTTGATATCGATGATCTAACGGCTAAATGTGAAGAATATAGCGATCGTCTAGGTGCGCTAATGATCACTTATCCATCGACGCACGGTGTATTCGAAGAAGGCATCCGTCATATCTGTGATTTGACTCACAAGCATGGCGGTCAGGTCTATATGGATGGCGCGAACATGAACGCTCAGGTAGGCATGATGCAGCCTGCAGACGTTGGTGCTGATGTATTGCACATGAACTTGCACAAAACCTTCTGTATCCCGCATGGCGGCGGTGGTCCAGGCATGGGCCCTATCGGTATGAAAGCGCATTTGGCAACGTTTATGGCCAACCATACCTTGAGCCCTGTACATAATGCACAAAAAGACTGTTCAGCAGTATCTGCAGCACCTTATGGTTCAGCGAGCATCTTACCTATCTCATGGATGTACATTGCTATGATGGGCCGTGATGGTCTATTAAAAGCAACGGAGTTGGCATTGTTGAACGCAAACTACGTGGCAGCTGAATTAAAAGGTCACTACCCTGTCCTATATGCTGGCAAAAACGGCCGCGTAGCTCACGAATGTATCATCGATATTCGTCCGTTAAAAGAAGAGACTGGCATCACGGAAAGCGATATCGCTAAGCGCTTGATGGATTATGGTTTCCATTCACCAACAATGAGCTTCCCAGTCGCTGGCACGCTTATGATTGAGCCAACAGAGTCTGAGTCAAAAGAAGAGTTGGATCGCTTTATCAGTGCGCTAAAATCTATCAAAGCTGAAGCCATGAAAGCAAAAGCTGGTGAAGATAACTGGACGCTAGAAGATAACCCGTTAGTCAATGCACCGCATACGGCTGCTATGATTACTAGTGAAGAGTGGACGCATCCTTACAGCCGTGAGACTGCTGCATTCCCACTGCCGTACATTCGTGCAAACAAGTTCTGGCCAAGTGTCGCGCGTGTCGATGATGCTTATGGTGATAAGAACCTAATGTGCTCTTGCCCAAGTATCGAAAACTATATGTAATTATTATTTCGGATAGTTATTCTCTGTAGTAAAAAGCCTCCAAGTCAGTAGCTGACTTGGAGGCTTTTTATTTTTCTGACTTTTTATCTATTACGTTAGCAGGTAATATTATCAATAAAATAAACGATAAGAACTCAATATAATAAAAGCTTATATTGATAATAAGCTATTTATCTTAAATTTCTGAAGCAACCATTGGACACTGCTATGCAACATAAAGCGCCTAAACAAAAAACTCGCGTCATTCTAATTCACGGGCTACACCAAACCCCATGGATCATGCGACCATTAGCCAAGCGCCTGCAAGCAGCAGGATTTGATACCCATCAGTATGGCTACCGTAGTATGCGTGATGGTATCAAAACCAATAGCGCGCGCCTAAATAGCTGGCTAGAAACAAACCATCACCCAGATCATCCTATAGATTTGGTTGGGCATAGTTTGGGTGGTTTGATCATTCGTGATTTTGTCGCTCAGTATCCAAAATGGCAAATTGGACGTTGCGTGACTCTAGGAACACCGCATATAGGCAGTGTGTGTGCAGATTATATCTGGCGATTGACTCCTGCTGTCGTAGGTCGCTCATATGTCGACGCACTGGACGGCACAGTCGCACCATTACCCAAACACGTGACATTAGGTGTCATTGCTGGCAACCGCCCTTATGGTCTAGGTCAGCTGTTTTTGCAATATCATAATCGCAAACTGCGCAAATCTGACAAGCCACCCCTTAACGAGCAACTTGCACATGACGGGACAGTATATATCGAGGAGACGAAAATAGAGGCAGCAGCTGATCATATCGTCTTGCCAGTCTCGCACACTGGCATGCTAGTGAACCCAGATGTCGCCGAGCAGACTCGATACTTTTTAGAGCATGGACGATTTAAACGCTAAGAGCTGTATGAATAAGAGCTGTATGAATACTTGAGTGTCAGTTTTCAGTCTTATCGAACGCTTCCTTATTAAACGGTGCCTTATCGAACGCTGCTTTATCGAACGATTCCTTATTGAACACGAATACCCATGCCCTGCTGCAGTTCGGTTTTATGCTTTTTGATGACTGGAATTAAGGTTTGAATCACCCAACCATTGCGCCAGCCTTTTAACCCTTGTGGTAATTCGCTGAGATCTTTATCAAGAGCAATGACTTCATATAGCTGTCCTAGCCATTTTTTACGCATCAATACGCTAGCAGGTATACCGATTTCGCGCGCATGCTCATCAATCGTTTGCTGCACTGCTTTTGAGAGTACTTTATTTTTTGAGCGATATGGTGGCACTAGACAGTCTGGATGCTCTGTAGGGGGTAGACTCTTGGCATCTCTGATTACTTTCAGCAGCTCTTCGCCATATAGTCGCAGCATACTACGGTGCATGGTCGTTTTATGTGCCAGCTCGCGCATACTGTTTGGTTTTTCAGTGACAATTTCACGAACTGCTTGTTTCTTTATCACAAAGGTACGCGGTTGATTGGTCGCACGTGCCAGCTCTTCTCGCCATGTAGCCACTCCTTTGAGTATCGCCATTTGCTGCGAATTATAGCGATAATCTGCCATCGTGAGATACATCGCTTCATCTTCAACGTGTTGCGTGTCATACAAATCACTGGCATAAAGCTGACAGTCAGCCCAAACATAATCATACAACCCTTGTGCCTTAAGCGCATGTTCGATACTGAGATATAGCGCTGGCAAATAACGCACATCATCGATGGCATACTGCTCTTGTTCGTCTGTCAACGGGCGCTGGAGCCAATCAGACTGACTGTGCTCTTTATCGATATGCATATCTAGCTGATCCGCTAATGCCTGCTGATAGCCCATTTGCAATTGACCGGTTAAATAAGACAACGCAATTTGCGTATCAAAAATATTGGTCAATGGTGGACAGCCAGATAGCAGATAAAAAATGCCCAAATCTTCGCCGCAAGCGTGCCAGATAGCCACATCTACTTTGCGTAGCGCTTCCCACAGCTCAGCCAGTTGTAGCTGCGGTGCATCCAGTAGATAAACATGATTGCCAGTATTTAATTGCACCAGTGCCAAACGCGGGTAATAGGTGTCACGCTTGATAAACTCAGTATCTAAGGCCACGCGTCCGCAAGTCGCTAAGGCATCGATAACCTCATCCAAATCGCTTTGCTTACGTACCCATGTAATAGCAACGTCATCAGCAATATCCAATAGTGCATCAATATCTAGCACCTCAGCACCTAGCACCTCAATATCAGGTACTTCAACATCTGGAGTATTAGCAGCTGACTCAGATGAAGTGGCTGCTGACATTGGCTCAGTATTAGCGGCTTCTTGTAATGAGCCATCATTGATATCAGCAGCATTTGATTGAGCTGAGGCGTTTGAAACGTTATTGGACACGGGCAGATACCTGCATTAATAGGAGAAAATAAAACGCTAAACCGCGCCTTAATAGAATTAGAAAATAAACAATAATAAAGTAATTATAGCAATTCCAAGAAATGAATTGGGTAAGACTTTAAAGCAATCAAAACGTTATAAAAAAGAACGATTTTGCATGGCTTGACCAAGCGTCATACTATCCAGATACTCAAGCTCACCGCCCATCGGGACACCTTGTGCTAAACGCGTCACTTTATTGACATGACGACTGACAGCTTCACTGATAAAGTGCGCAGTAGTCTGCCCTTCGACAGTCGTACCTGTTGCCAGTATCAGCTCTTCGACAGGTTCTTGCTTCACTCGCCATACGAGCTGATCAATATTTAAGTCGTCGGCGCTGACACCATCAATTGGCGATAGATGCCCGCCCAACACAAAATAACGACCACGGTAACCAGCTGTCTGTTCAATCGCCATCACATCTGCTGCCGTTTCGACCACGCATAGCAGACTGTCATCACGTCTAACATCTTGGCAAAGCGGACATACAGCCTCATCACTAAAGCTATGGCAACGCTGACATTCAACAATATCACGCATGGCTTCATCTAGTGCTTGGGCGAGCGCCATGCCTTGTGGGCGTTTTTTACTAAGTAGATGTAACGCCATTCGTTGGGCACTTTTTTGACCGACGCCTGGCAATATACGCAGCTGTTTGACCAGCTGATCAAATTTGGCTGTAAGCAAAGTAGCTTCCTTTAGTTGACTTTATCTAACTGAATTTATAAATCGTAGCTATAAAAATGGGGTCGTATCGTGTCGATAACAACCCCATTTTTGTCTTCAGTATGAAGTATTTAATGCTTAAAACATGCCTTGCATACCTGGTGGCAGACCCATACCTGAAGTCGCGCCAGCCATCGTTTCTTCGTAGAGTGCATCTGCTTGACGAACCGCATCATTGATAGCAGCAGCGATAAGATCTTCAATCATATCTGGCTCATCTTCTAGCAGACTTGGATCAATAGTCAAACGCTTAACTACATGACGACCAGTCATCGTTACTTTAACTAGGCCACTGCCCGCTTCCGCTTGTACTTCTTTGTTAGCAAGTTCTTTTTTAGCATTTTCAACGTTTGCTTCTACTTTCTTTTGCATCGTTTGTGCTTGTTGCATCAATGCTTGAATGTTCATAGTTGCCTCTTTTGTTATTTATGGTTTGTATTTTATGCTAGTGCGTATAGTAATGAATAATTAATAACGTAAAGTTAATGCAATGCGTTAGTGCAGATTATACCGTTATCTTTACAAACTGTCTAAACCACGTGCCAAGTCTTTGATAATATCTTCTACATCTTCCAGACCTACCGATAGACGAATCAGACCGTCTTTAACGCCAGCTTCGGCACGAGCCTCAGCAGTTAGACGGAAATGCGTGGTGGTTGCAGGATGAGTAATCGTGGTTTTGGCATCGCCCAAGTTATTGGTGATAGAGACCATTTGTGTTGAATCAATCACATGCCACGCCGCTTCTTTGGTATCAAGGCTATCAGATGCCTTGACTTCAAAACCCATGATAGCACCGTAACCGTCCTTCATGTGATGCTGACGTGTAGCAAGCTCGTGCGCAGAATGGTCACTCAAGCCTGAGAAATGTACGGTACTGACATTAGGATGATTGACCAAAAACTCTGCCACTTGATTGGCATTTTGGCAATGCGCTTGCATACGCAATTTGAGCGTCTCAAGCCCTTTAGTAAATACCCAAGCATTAAATGGACTCATGCTGATACCGCCTGATCGCACCACGGTAAACGCTTCTTGCATCAGTTTATCACTACCGACCAACGCACCGCCTAATACGCGACCCTGACCATCCAAATATTTGGTCGCAGAGTGAATAACCACATCCGCACCCAAATCTAACGGGCGCTGCAATGCTGGCGTCGCAAAGCAATTATCAACGACGAGTAATATATCATTGGCTTTACATAGCTGACTCAGATAACCGATATCACAAATCTGCGCCAATGGATTACTTGGGCTTTCGCAATAGATCACCTTGGTATTTGGTTGAACCGCATTGGCCCATGCCTCATTGTCGAAACAATCAACGTAGCTGACTTCAACGCCAAACTTGGCCATATAATTATTAAATAGACCAATAGATGAGCCAAATAACTGGTTGGCTGCTAGCAGATGGTCGCCCGCTTTTAGGTATGCCAAGCACATGGTCAAAATAGCGCCCATACCAGAGGCCGTTGCAACCGCACGTTCACCGTTTTCTAGCGCGGCGAGACGACGCTCAAAAGTACGGACGCTTGGGTTGGTATGACGAGAGTAAACGTTTCCTGTCTTTGTACCGTCAAAATGTGCCGCAGCATCAGCGGCTGAACGATAAACGTAAGAGCTAGTGGTAAAAATCGGCTCTGAATGCTCGCCCTCGTCGGTACGGTGTTGACCTGCCCGCACAGCAATCGTCTGCATACCGTAATCTAATCCTAAATCTAAGGCATCGTTACGCCAGTTTGGATCTAACCCATCGTTTGAGTTTTTTTGGTTCAAATTATTCTCATCTTTCGTTTGCGACTGACTCATAGACGTTCCGTTGCTGTGTTTTGGTTGGTATAAAAGGACTGCTTATTTTTTTGATTATTAAGCAAATTCATCAGCGTTATCATAACATGCCGACTTATTCCACACATCTGGTTTCAGATAACTTCTAATTATTAATTTTGCCTATTAAAATAACTGGATGTTCAATATGACAGTCATTATGCAGACTTAACCGACAATAAATCACGATAAAATCAATCGTCAAACCTAACAAAAATAACGTATTTATAATAGGCAGATATGCTAACGGCTGCTAAGCTTAGCGACGATTTAAATTTTGGCGTTGGTGATATTTTTATAGACCGTCCAATCAATGTTATCATCCTTAAAAATAGATGAACAATTTCAGCAAATTACTTATCCATGCATTTTATTTATCAGTATATTTAGGCTCATCAAGGTAAATTCGTTATGTCGATGTTCAGTATAGAACCAAGCAGCTTATCGTTGAGTCTGACACTTGGGCTGACTTTAGGTCTGAGCGCTTGCCAGAGCCTACCCAAACAGCCACATCTACCTGAGAGCCAAGCGCTATCAGCGCGAGTCAATGCGTTGTATCAACAACCCGATAGTTCAAACGGTGAACAAGAGAACACCATAGAGCCGAGTTCTACTGATCTAGTGACCGCCATCACAGCACAAAATGAAATTCATCCTGATTTGTCAGGCTATCATCCGATCGTCACTGGGGCAAATGCGTTTGCCGCCCGTAGTATCTTAACGGGTATGGCCACGCGCAATATCGATGCGCAGTATTATATTTGGCATAACGATCAGGCTGGTCAGCTTCTACTAAAAGACTTATGGGATGCGGCTGAGCGCGGCGTAATCGTGCGCTTATTGTTAGATGATTTTAATAATAGTGCCAAGTTCGACCAGCATTTATTACGCTTTGCCAGTCATCCCAATATCGCGGTACGTATTATCAATCCTTTGATGCATCGTAAGTTTCCAACATTGAACTATGTGACTGGTTTGCCGCGTATCAATCGCCGCATGCACAATAAAAGCATGACCTTTGATAAGCAAATTACTATCATCGGCGGGCGTAATATTGGCAACGAATACCTTAGCAATGACCAAAGCAGCCAATTTGCAGATTTGGATGTCTTACTTATCGGTAAAGTCGTTGCAGATATTGATAACAGCTTTTATGACTATTGGTCATCGCCTTTATCATTTGATATCGAGACCTTAGCGAAATTTGATGATGACGTTACACCTGATTTTTTAAAGGCCTTAGATAAGCTCGGCCTGGATGAAGAAAACAACGAAGGCAGCAGCTTGACGGTTTATAAGGCTGCGATCAAAGACTCTACGATTGATAGTGACTTGATTAATAAGCGTGTGCCTTTTCGTTGGACCGACATGCAGTTCTTAAGTGATGATGTGGGCAAACTAAGCAAAACAGTTCCTGCCGATACCAACTTGGTTCATCAGTTGCGTAACTTGCTCGGTAGCCCAACCAAGAAGTTGACGATTATTTCTTCTTATTTTGTACCGACCAAAGATGGGGTCGATACTTTGGTGAAGCTCGCCGAATCTGGCGTTGATATCAAAATATTAACCAACTCATTTGATGCGACCGATGTAACTGCCGTGCATTCTGGTTATAGCCAGTGGCGACCTCGCCTGCTTCGTTCAGGCGTCAAAATATATGAGCTTAAATCAACCGCTGCTGAAGAAAAACGTGATAACAAACTGTGGCGAGCACGTAGTCAATCATCGACCAGTTTGCACGCAAAAACATTCGCAGTAGATGATTATCAAGTCTTTATCGGTTCATACAACGTTGACCCACGCTCTGCCAATATCAATACCGAAATGGGTGTAATCATTAATGATGATGAACTAGCAAGGCAGCTGCATGGGGCGCTGAGTGATGATTTACTAAACCAAGCTTATGAAGTTAAGCTGCTAGACAACGGTAGCTTGGAGTGGCACACCATGGAAGATGGCAAAGAGGTCGTTTACGAATCAGAGCCACGAGTTGATATGGGTGATCATATTTGGCTTACTATCATGTCTTGGCTACCCATCGATTGGCTGCTGTAATATGTAAATTCTTTTCTAAATAGTCCCTAAAATTACAGGATGTGCAGTTTCGCTTCTGGTAAAAGCCAGATCCTGTAATCAAAGTTCTTATTACAACACACACAAAATTACTGTTTCGGCAAATCATTGTTTATATACTTTGATTTGCCGGTTTTTATCATGGCCGATTATCTAAACGATGATCGTCTTAATGGCCACTTTACCCTGTGGAAGCGTGATCTATTATGCCGTCTCGTTCTCAATACGCCTTGATGTCTACAAAAGACAAAAATACCGTTATGTTCGTAAGCTTCATCAGTGCGATCGTCTTTTTTGACTTTTTGATTTACTTATACATTGCAGATATCGTGACCGCTGCGTTTTTTCCTGTTGATACTGACCCCAATGTCGCCAAACTACAAGGACTGGGGCTTTTTGTCATTGGTTACTTAGCTCGTCCGCTTGGGGGTATTCTGTTCGGGCGTTATGGTGATCTCAAAGGTCGAAAACCGACCCTTTTTCTGAGCATAATCGTCACGGCAGGTAGCTTGCTTGCGATGGCCTGTCTGCCTACTTATGCGCAGTGGGGCGCGCTTGCACCTGCGTTATTCATACTGCTGAGAATCATACAAGGTATGGCATTTGGTCTTTACGTACCGTTATCTTGGGTGTTTGTGGCGGAGCATGTGCCTAGGCAGTATTTGTCAGTGGCTTGTAGCTACATTACCGCTAGCTTTTTGGTAGGGGTACTCTTCTCTAATGCGTTTTTTCTGTGGCTGACTGGTTTTATGACCACCGTACAGTTGACTGACTATGGCTGGCGTTTGCCGTTTTTTGTTGGTGCCTTACTAACCTGTCTACCATTGTTGGTATGGCGACTGGTTAAAGAGACCCCATTTTTCTTGGCGTTAGATAAGCCAAAAACTGGTAAGAATTTGGGTAGACCATTTACGGTGTTATTCAAGCGCTGCAAGCATTCTATCTTTGTCAGTATGGTACTGACTCTAGTGATATCTAACATCACCTCCGTCATTGTCCTACTACTGCCAGATTTAATAGAAATCAACTTTACTTTAGACAGTGATTTGTTTAGCTTCTCTCACAGTTTGGGCATCGTATTTATGATTCTTGGCTGTGTCTTTTATGGCATGATCTCGACCCATGAGAACTTTGGTAAAATTTTGGTCATTGGTTCTGTTCTACTTATCGCTCAAACGTTGGCGTTCTTTTATCATTTGCAGGCGGGTGGCGATTATATATTGATTATGTATGCACTTTTGGGATTCTGTGCCGGTATCGTGGGCATGGTCCCTGCCATTTTAGTGCAGCTATTTCCGACCAATGTACGTCTCACAGGTATCGCTTTTTGTTATAATATTACCTACGGTATCGTTGGTGTACTGATCCCCTTTGGTCTTGGTTACGCCACGACGCTTATCAGCTTCTCACCAGCGCTATATATTGCCTTTGTGGGCTCTATCGGTATTATTATGGGGCTTTACTTCTATAATTTGCCCGAATTCAAAAAAATTGATCATGTTATTTTATAAATAATGGATCAGTCACTGATTTGAACAAAGCTTAAAACTAAGGTGCAATGGGATGTCTCATCCATTGCACCTTCTCCATTTATTTAAGACACAAATATTAAGGCTCAATAATCATGGTTGATATGACCAACAAACGCCTCTCAGTAGCTCCTATGATCGATAGTATCAACCAATCACGTTAAGGCTTTACAGATAAACACTTTCAGGTTTTTTGTTTTATCTCATGGTACGAATATGGTACGACAACTCACTCAAAACCTAGACACAAAAAAACGCCCTGCCAAATTAATGACAGGGCTTACGGTTATGGCAGGACTCGAACCTGCGACACAAGAATCTACCAACTGAGATACA
>NZ_VZIZ01000008.1 GCF_009812035.1 Psychrobacter nivimaris
TCCTTCTTTTGGGTTAGTATAACCTCTTAAGCGTGGTCCGATTTAATTATGCCACTACAAAGCATATAGGAACTATTCCGAAGGAAAGTTTTTAGTGAATAGAAAATACCAGAGAAAGTTAGTTTGGACAGTAGATGAGAAGGAGTATTTAATTGACAGTATAGTTAAAGACCTACCCATACCTTTGATATTACTTGCTCAGACTGAAGATGGTAAGTTAGAAATAATAGATGGATTACAGAGGTTGAATGCCATAGTTTCATTTATTGAAAATAGATTCTCAATAAATAATAAGTATTTTGATATAAGTCAGTCTTCAAGAGCTATGCAATCAGCGAAAGAAAATATTTTTGAACCTATCGAAGAGCAACATATACTTTTAGACTCCAAAACCTGTGCAAATTTTTTAGATTACCAATTGGCTATAACCATTTATCCTACCAATGATGAGAAAGAAATAACTAATATTTTCGGTAGGATAAATTCTGGAGGCAAACAGTTAAGTCCACAAGAAAAAAGACAAGCAGGTATGTTAGATGTACTTTCTGACACGGTTAGAAAGGTTGCATCTGAAATAAGAGGTGACTCTTCTAAAGATATTTTAAACCTCTCAGAAATGCCAGAAATAAGTATTGACTCAACACGTGAAAAAATTGGATATGGTTTAGTAGCTGAGGAGATATTCTGGTGTAAAAATGGGATTATTTGGAAAAAACAACTACGCGATAGCGAAGATGAAGAAATGATTCTGGATTTAATTGCTAGTATAGTAAAAGATGAGCCCCTAGCCAAAAGCAGAGATTTATTCAACAAAATCTATGATAGTGAAACAGATGAACATACAGATTTTAATAATGCGCTTATAAAGTATGGTGTAGAAAGACTCATACACGAAATAAAGGTTACCTTTTCTATAATTGAAAGCGTTTTCAACGATAAGGAAACAACAATAATTAATACGGTTAATAAAAAGTCCAGAAATCCTGCCAAAGAGTCTTTTTTTGCAATATTTATGGCTTTCTTTCATTTAATTGTAAAAAAAGAAGAGTCGCCAGCAGATAATGAAAAAATTATTCAAGCTCTCTTAAATCTACAGAAAAAAATGACATCTAGTGCCAATTATGCAGTCACTTCGGACAGAGAAAAAAATATCAACCTTACTGTAGGGTTGATTCAAGGATTCTTTGTAAAGAAAGATCCACCAGTTTTACGCCATGGCTCTGGTCTAGCTTTGGATTTTGAAAACTCGATTAGAAGATCTAAAATAGAGTCCAATAGATATGAATGTAAACAAGGTTTGTACGATCTATCAAATTCAAGGCAGTTGAACGAGAATTTATACAAAGATATGATAGAGACGATTTGTGGTATTGCTAACCTTGGACCAGACGAAGATGGATATTTATTCATTGGAGTAGCTGATAAAGAAGCAGATGCATCAAGAATAAAAAATTTAGATAGTATTGAGCCCAAAGCTATTAACCAAAGATATGTAGTAGGAATTGATCGTGAGTTAAATTTGCTGAAAGGTAATCTTGATGACTATATTAATAAACTGATGGGTAAGATATCAAAGTCAGATTTATCAGAGCCTTTGAAAAGCCAAGTTCTTAGTCAAATAGATGTCATTGAATATAAAGGAATGACTGTAATTCGATTACGGGTGCCCAAGCAAAAGGAAATGGCTTTTATTGGAGGCTCTAGCTTTATCAGAGAAAACTCCAAAACTGTTGAACTAGATGGTCGTAAGCTGATATCAATAAGTAAATTGTTTGATTGAAGCAATAAAATGCTTTAATTCCACCTCAAAAAGTATAGATAAGTAAGTCTATATATTTAAACGAAGAATTGGATTAGTGGCTTTAAGTCTAGTCCAATTCTTATAGATAACCTATTAATTCAACTGCAACGACCCTTTCGCATTCATCAGTAGCTCAACCACATCATCACCACTAATCACTTCAAAGCGCTTGTCGATATCTGACTCTTCTACGCCATTATGTTTCATACAAGCGCCGCAGACCAATACTTGACCACCTTTTTCGATAAAGGCATCTAGTAACTCACCAGCTGGCTCAAACGGATCGCCGATATCTACATTGTCTAGCGCGTTTGGTTTTGCCAGATGTACGGCATCCACCATTAATATCACAGTAGCAGAATGGCCTTTTTTCAGTGCGACGCCTGCCATGGTAAATGCTAAAGTAATTTTGCTTGGGTTTGATTCGCTATTATCAAATAACGTACCGACATAATCTGTTGTATTAGCCATATTATTCTCCTTATAAGACTATATTTGTTTTGTCTGAGTATGTACTCACCACTATCATAACAACTCATTATATGTATTTATATAATGAGTTGTTATGAAATAGTAGCTATAAGGTTGCTTGCTTGTACCGTCTGTTAAATAAGATAAAAATAATGGACTACTGTTTTATCAAGTTAAGTTAGTCAGCTGTATCGACAGGCGGCCACGGACGATCAGCATCACTTTTGATCCACTCAGCTACGTAACCCGTTGGCGGTAGATCCCAATCAGATTGACCCAACGCAGCCAGTACTTGTGCCGTGTCGATCACTCTACCACCCTTGGTCACACCAGTACGCAGTAGTCCAGATGAGCAAGGCTGTCCTTTGACCCACATTGATTGCTCTATATACAACCAGCGCGCATCAATACCGACGATTTTGGTCTTGAGCGTGACTTTTTGAAAGGCGCGAATACGCTTACGGTATTGAATAGTGCTGCCAGCGATGACCAAACCCCAGCGTTGTTTTAACAACTGCTTGCCAAGCCCAGTCCGTACTGCAAAGTCCATACGACCCAAATCATAAAGCGTAAATACGCGACCGTTATTCATCTCCAAAAAATTATCTATATCGGATAAGCGGCAGCGAAACTGAATCTCACTGGTGTCCTTAAACGTCAGTGTGTCGCCCTTTTTTGCTTTTAGAGCAGCATGAGCGATGGTGCTAGCATAACGGATAAATGGGTACATAAAACACTCTCAAAAGGTTATAAACGTTGGCGTTATTATTTTGTCATTGATGACAGTGATTATTTATTGTCAGAGCCCACATCCTGAGAAGACTCGCTATTAGAAGCTACACCAATCCAATTAAAATAAGCACTGACCGTCTCAGGTATCCAGTTAATATCGAATTTTGGAGTCTTGGACTCTTTATCATTACTGACAGACGATTTGCTTTTGGAATGACCGTTGTCTGATCGATAACGTAGATAACCGATGTGCCCACCGTGCTCAGTATCTAAGATAGTGACACTCTCAGAGACATCGTTTGGGGTAGCGGTAAAGCCAATGAAAGGATCGTCCTTTGCACTGATTAATAGCAGAGGGTGAGTAACATTGCGCAAATACGGCATGGCGGATGCGGTATGGTAATAGTCGTTTTTGGAGCGATATCCGTGACGCGGTGCGGTAAAGATGTCATCGAAATCACTGATACGATTGGCAGCTTTAATAGAGTTGATTTCATCCTGCGTGAGATCGTTCGCCAATGCTTTTTTGATAATTGGGTTTAGCAGATAAGGCGTATAGATACGATGACTCAAAAAGCTATGCATAGTAATGGCAGCTGAAGACATATCGACTGGCGCGGAGATGACAACAGCACCTTTACATAGGACTTTGTCCTCATATTCGCCCATGTATTTGGCCAGTGCATTGCCACCTAATGAGACGCCAACCGCATAGATATTGGCATACTGCTGACGCAAATTCTGTAGCGCATGATGCACCTCGTCAGTGTCGCCTGCGTTGTAGAACACCGTGCCACTGGCAGGAATACCGCCGCAACTGCGGAAATGCGCCACCACAAAATGCCAGCCTTGCGCGTGCATTTGATACGCCAGTGCGCGCGCGTAATGACTGTCACTACTGCCTTCCATCCCATGAAATAAGACAATCAATGGGGTTTGCTCAAGCTCACCGTCTTTTGATGCTTCTATAGGGTGCGCATCATAGAAATCATAAGCAATATCACTCTCGTCCAATGAGTCTTTTTCGACTACGCGGCGGTAGATCGGTGCCTTTGGCGCAAAAAACTTAGGTAAGATGCTTTGCAGATGTGGATTGGTCAGCCAAAATGGTGGCTTAAAAGGGGCTGGAGAAAAAGGTTTGGTCGAAGTTGACATATATTGGTCTTATTTAATGATCGTGGAAGAGCAAATAGAGTAGCGTGATAAGGGTTTTTTATCATAACGCCAGTACCTGTGAAAACCAATAATTTTCAGTGAACGCATAATTACTGAAAACAGCTACTGAAAAAATCTAACAAATAAGCATATTGAAAAGAGAACTGTTCAAAATTTGTGACGAGAGTAGTTAACCAGAAATTTTTATTCTTCTGGCTTATCCAATACTCGACCATCCATTGCTAGTCGCTCTTTTAAATTTTCGACATCTGCTTCAGCAAGTGTGGCGGTTAAGGTTACTTGCTTGCTATAGGCGACATCGTCGATATGACCGCCAAGGCTTTCTATCATATAGCGGCATTGCGCTTCGGTCGCAAATTCTGCCAGTATTTGAATCTGGGTCATCGGTACATAAGGGTTTAGTATCATTTCATCGACGGCCGCTTGGGCAGAGCCGGCATAAGCACGGGTAAGGCCACCTGCTCCCAACTTGATACCACCGAAGTAACGCACCACAATGATAATCACATTGCCGATTGACTTATGTTGTAGCACATTCAATATCGGTCGACCCGCTGTACCGCTTGGCTCGCCATCATCATCGAAACCAGCACTAGTGGTATTATCTGGATCACCGATGATGTATGCCCAACAAAAATGCCGTGCATCGGGATATTGCTCGCGCAGTTGTTCCACGTGAAACATTGCTTGCTCGCGAGAGGTCACCGGGTAGGCGTAAGCGATAAACTCAGATTTTTTAATTTCGAGTCGCGTGGTAACGGCACGTTTTAACGTTTGATAGCTCATATTTCATCAGGCTTAGGTTGGATATGTTAAACTGGTCTGACTTTCACTGGCTTTTGTATTGGGCACAGTGTTCATTTAATTTTTCATTATAGTACCATTTCTAACCATCGAAGATAACGAGCCGCTCACGGCTGAGTGCTAGCGTCGTTAGTTTCTGATTTAGGGCTGGTATAATAAAACCGATGGTAGTAAATAGTATGCGTTTAGATAAATTCATTAGTAAAGCCACCGAGCTGTCGCGCAAAGAGTCAAAGAAGATCATGCACGCCGGCGAAATCACCGTAAATGATCAAATTGTTAAAGATCCTGGCTTACATGTCGATGTCGTCAATGATGATGTGATGTGGGCAGGCGAGCCATTATCGGTCGCTGCGGGCAATCGCTATATCTTGTTATATAAGCCTGAAGGCTTTGAGTGCACACTAAAAGTTAAAGAGTATCCAATCGTCACCGAACTGATTGCTGTACCAGAATTGGGTAGCTTGCGTATCGCTGGACGTCTCGACGTCGATACTACTGGTGCATTGCTGATGAGTGATGATGGCGGCTGGCTGCACCGTGTCACCAGTCCTAAGCACGAGCATGCAAAGGTGTACGAGCTGACATTGGCAGATGCAATGGATAGTGATGCACAAGAAAAAGCCGTGAAAAAAGTCGCTGAAGGCATCTTGCTTGAGGGTGATTATGAGCCAACCAAGCCTGCTGTTCTTGAGTTCATCGATGAAAAACATGCACGCCTAACATTAGAGCAGGGCAAATACCATCAGGTCAAACGTATGATGGGTTACTTCGGTAATCGAGTCACAGAACTGCACCGCGCCAGTATCGGTCACATCAATCTAGAAGGCCTAGAAAAAGGCGACAGTCGTTTCTTAACGCCAGAAGAAGTTGCCAAGTTTTAATAAATGAGCACTGAAACTATTAAGCTTTGGCATTGATACTTATCTTGAAATTATCGTTTTAAACCCATTAGCAGCCGCTACCCAGTGTGCTGCTTTTTGCGGTCTGCTATATTACGTTTATGTCTACTATCTGGCTGTGTTGCCTATCTCTTAAAGCTAAGTAGCAGTTTTGCGACTTTAGCCATTTAGTGCTTTGCAAAACTATCCCATATGCTACAGTCTTTTTTATCTATATTTTTATGACAGACAACCCTTAAACCAATTCTAAAAATCTGACTAATCAGAAAATGTATTGCTACCTTTGAGTTAGTAATAGCTTTGGAATTGGTCTTAATATTAAAAACTGCCATTATTAAAAATCAGATAGGAATCTTTCCGTGACATTACCTGTATTAAAGTCCGCTAGCCTAATCAGCGTCATACTATTAGCAACCACTGCTTGTGCTCAGCCAAGTTCAGCGGATGCCAACAGCAATAACGTAACGCAAAGCACTACAAATTCGCAAGCAGCTCAAGTAGTGAGTGCGACTGTTGATAAGCGATTGCGCCAAGTACTGACCCAAGCAGGTATCAAAACACAGATTACTTCTATTGTGCCATCCAAATTGCCCAATATGTATCAAGTGAATTTGGCCGGCCAGTTGCCGCTGCACATCACCGAAGATGGTCGTTACGTCATACAGGGTGAGCTACAGAAAAACCCAAGTAAGCAAGTTATCACTAAAACGCCAGTACGTAGCACGAGTGCGCAAGTAGGTAAACCTGTCAGTGCTTCAGTCAAGTCTGACATGCTAGCAAATATGGCTGCGCTTAAGAACATGAGCGCTAAAACGCCATTCTTTTATACCGCGGTACCGGGTGTTATCTGGGGAGCAACGCTAGAAGGCGTGCCGTTTTTACTATCGGACGATGCGCAGTATATTACCGATGGTGAAATATCAGTCATCGAAAACGGTCAATTTATCGGACTCGATGAGAACTTTGAAAAACGCAAAAACCAGTCTGTGTTTGCGTCATTGGATAAAAGCCAGCTAATCACTTATCCAGCAACCACTACTGAGAGAGCTGTTATCTATGTGGCTGATGATGTGAACTGCCCTTATTGCCGCCGATTACATCAGCAAGTGCCATCACTCAATGCAAAAGGCGTGACGGTCAATGTCATCGGCTATCCGATATATGAGGCGTCACCGAAGCAGATGCGTGGTATTTGGTGCCAAGCGAATGAGGACAGTCGTCGTCAGGCATTTGACAAAGCGATGCTACAGGGTGAAATGACGCCTGCATCAGCAAGTTGTACAGTTGACCATGTGACACCTAATCGTGAAAAAGCAGCTGGACTTGCGGTAATGGCGACGCCTGCCATCTATCGTGAAGATGGCGTGCTATATCAGGCGAGTTTTGAGAGTCCAGAATTTCTAGAATTCTTGGGTGTTGAATAATCGATTGGTATGGTTAAGTGTTTCAATAGTTCAAAAAATTAATATATTTGACTGCTAAACAACTTAAAAAGACCGCCTTATGAATCAGTTCATAAGGCGGTCTTTTTGGGTTCTATTCAGACATTTTTGCATCTCAAAAGCTGTCTTAAATAATCTATGGTAAGACGATATCAACGATTTTCCAATTGATAAGCCCTTCGCGCTGCATCTCGATAGTGAGAGGGTAGCCTTTTACCTGACCACTAATACTAAAGCAGTTGATACCGCAGTAGCTCAGCGTTGGCTTTTCGCTGTCATTGCCTTGGGCGACTTGCTGCTCAAGTTCTGCCGCTTGTTTTTTCATGACTTGCTGCATTTGGCTTTTGACCACCGCATCGACATCACCGCGCTGAATGATTAAGCTCTGAATTAGGTTTTTCAAGTCAACTTGATCGCTAGCGATGGCCCATGCTGCGGCTAGCTCTTTGGTTGCTGTATTGGCTTGACCTTGGGTATTAATCACCTTTTCGATATTCTGCGGGGTGATGGCCCCTTCAACTGCCTGCGCGATAAAACCATTCGCGGCTTGGGTCAATGGCTCACCACCTAGCTCAGAAATTAGTGGATACTTAGTCATTGTCGTCGCAAACTGGCTGGTTAGCTGATTTTGGACGCTTGGTCGCAATTGCTCATAATTAATAGCCGCTGCGATAGTGGCACCATCTTTATCGTCATAAGCATTTTTGAGCTGATAAGCACTGTAGTAAGGCGAGCCTGCATACACTGCTACCGCAATGATGATGAATAGAATAACCAGCTTTTTCATAAGACTTGATACCTTGTCGCAATCGTCATCACTATGAGTATAAATGACCGTAGATGTGACGGTAAATATTAGCACGACTATGCACCGCTCAGGTACGAAAAGCTTTGCAGTAACCTTAATGAATCGTTTGGCTTTTGCCGCAGCGATGCCAACTACTAATTTCATCATTTAAGAGCTTGATAAATCAGCAGACCATCTCCATAAATAGCGCAAACTTTTTATAATTGATTTGGCTAAGCAGCCTACACCGTATTTGTTGGTTAAGTCTAAGCATTATGGTTCTATAGCATGGTGAGTTGTGATGTTTCATGTGAAACGTTATACGTATCCACTAGCTAAGAATCACGAATAAGATTAAGACAACTATCAATTGAGCTGATGATTTGACGAGCCGGTGTGGCTGTAAAGACGATAGGAGAGAGCATGAGTAAGCGCGATTTTTATGAAATATTAGGTGTCAGTAAGACCGCTGACAGCAAAGAAATTAAGCGAGCCTACCGTAAGCTTGCCATGAAATACCATCCAGATCGCAACTCTGATGATCCTGATTCGGAAGACAAATTCAAAGAAGCTTCAATGGCTTATGAAGTATTGAGCGACGAAGAAAAACGTTCGGCCTACGACCGTATGGGCCATGCAGCCTTCGAAAACGGCATGGGCGGCGGCGGCTTCGGCGGCGCAGGTGGCGGTAACTTCCAAGATATCTTTGGCGATATCTTTGGTAACTTCGGTGATATCTTCGGTCAGCAGCGTGGCGGCGGTGGTGGGCGTTCGCGTCGCGGCTCTGACTTGCGTTATGTGATTGAGCTGACATTAGAAGAAGCCGTACGTGGCTGCAAAAAAGAAATCAGTTTCACGGCTCCTGCGCCTTGTGATACCTGTGATGGTAAAGGGGCAAAAAATGCTTCTGATGTGGTTACCTGTCAGACTTGTCATGGTCAAGGTCAAGTACGTATGCAGCAAGGTTTCTTTGCGGTACAGCAAGCTTGTCCTCATTGCGGCGGTACTGGTAAACAGATCAAAAACCCTTGTTCAGACTGTCATGGTAACGGCGTAAAAGACAAATCACGCACCTTAGAAGTCTCTATCCCTTCAGGCGTCGATGATGGTGATCGCGTTCGTCTAGCAGGCGAAGGCGAAGCGGGTGGCGCTGGCGTACAAAACGGCGATCTGTATGTCGAAGTACGTGTCAAACAGCACAATGTCTTTACCCGTCAAGGCGCTGATCTATATATGGATGTACCCGTAAGCATCACTGATGCAGCATTGGGTAAGGAAGTAGAAATCCCAACCTTAGATGGCAAAGTAAAAATCAAAGTGGCAGAAGGTACGCAAAGCGGTAAGTTACTGCGTGTACGTGGCAAAGGTGTAACGCCAGTCCGTACTACCATGAAAGGTGACTTGATTTGCCGTGTGGTTATCGAAACGCCAGTGAATCTGACTCGTGAGCAAAAAGACTTGCTACGCCAATTCCAAGATACTTTGGATGATGACAGCAAGCATCAACAGTCGCCACATAAGAAGTCATTCTTCAAAAAAATCGGTGATTTGTTCGATTAAGAAATAGTTTAACTTAGTAGCTAGTATTAAACTAAGCCCAAAGGTTTCACATGAAACCTTTGGGCTTTTTATTGATGGTATAAAAAGCCATTCATGTGATGATATTTGCTAAACTTACGATAAATATGGTCAAAAATAATTTCACCAAATATAAAACATCTAAGGTAAAAACATGAGCGAACAAGTAAATAATAAATCTATCAACGTTGGGGTAATCGGTGCAGGCGGCCGTATGGGTCGTATGCTTATTGAGGCAGTACAGAACAATCCACAAACTGCATTAAAAGCAGCGATTGAGCGTCAAGGCTCTAGCCTAGTTGGTGCTGATGCCGGCGAAGTTGCTGCTATCGGTCATTTAAATGTACAAATTGTTGATGACTTAGTCGCTGTGATTAATGATATCGATGTACTGATTGATTTTAGCTTGCCTGACGCCACTGAAAAGAATATGCAAGTTTGTGCTGAGCATAATGTTGCTATGGTCATCGGGACGACAGGGTTCAATGAGCAGCAAGAACAAGTACTGGCAAAAGCAAGTGAGAAAATCACTATCGTATATGCGGGTAACTATTCGACAGGCGTTAACTTATCATTGAAGCTACTTGGGATGGCTGCCAAAGCGTTTGGTAATGATGCTGATGTAGAAATCATCGAAGCCCATCATAAGCACAAAATCGATGCGCCTTCTGGTACCGCATATATGATGGCTGAAGCCGTCGCAGAAGCGCGCGGACAAAACCTAAAAGACGTCGCTATCTATGGCCGCGAAGGACAAACTGGCGAGCGCGAATCTGGCACAATCGGCATTCACGCAGTACGTGGTGGCGAAATCGTAGGCGACCATACTGTGATGTTTATCGCAGATGGCGAAGTGGTCGAGATTACCCATCGTGCACGCGCGCGCATGACATTTGCCGCTGGTGCAGTACGTGCCGCAACTTGGGTCGTTGAGCAAGAAGTAGGTCAGTACAATATGCAAGACGTGCTTGGATTAAGTGACTAACGACTATTTATAGTTGACGGTCAAGTTTAACGTGATAACTGATGACTTAATAGTAATAAGGGAGCAGGTATGAATAGTATCAAACGTTATATTAGTCATAGACTGATTGGTGCTGTTTATGCCATCAACCTTGCAAGTCTATCAGCTTTTGCACTGAGTCTAGCGGTTCTACCAATTACCGTACAAGCCAGTACTTCTCAAACCTATGTTATCCATACTTATGGTGGGGCTAGTCTGTTACCTGCAGTAAGGCAGCAATTAAATAGTAGCGCAGACGGTGGTACGGTGACTACGTATCAAGATAAATTGGTACTGCGGACGACGGCACGCAATTATGAGGCGGTACAGCAGTTGTTGTCTCAAATTGACCGTCAGCCACAGGCATTGACGGTCGCTGTACGTGTTGGCAATAGTAGTAGCAGGCAAGGTAGTATTCAGCAGGGTCAGGTTATTATTACCAATCGCGGTATCCAAGGTGCAGGGGTTATTAGTCAGCGTAGCAGCCAGCAGCAGGATAGTAATCTATATCAAGTACAAACACTATCTGGCAGTGCGGCGAGTATCAGCACAGGTACGCTCTACTCACTGACTCAAACCTATAATACTAATAATCATTCAACTTATCATCGTTCAGCTAGTCACGACTTCAAACCACAGATCGTGATTCAGCAGCAAATACTACTGCCAACGACACAAGGGATTGCCGTCACACCAAGACTGCTGCCTAATGGACAGGTGGAAGTACAACTATCCCAAGTAGAAGAAAGCTTAGTGCAGCCGAATTCACCTTATAATCAAATGAGTTCTACTGACAACTCTACTGGCAGTGCTAGCAATGCTATTCGAGGTCAAAGATTGAACAGTACGATTATCGTGCCGCGTGGACAGTGGGTGACAATTGGACAGATTTCACAAAACTCAACCAATAGCACTAGTAACAGTAGCCGTAATACCAATAATAGCGTGCCTATTTCTTTAAGGGTTGAATAGTCATTAAATTGTCAAGCACAAAAAAGCGCGATACGGGTATTAACCGTGCCGCGCTTTTTTGTGGAATAGTATTAAGTACTAGTCAATATAAACCACTTCGAGCGGTGGGAAACCATTGAACTCTACCGATGAGTAAGAGTTGGTATAAGCACCAGTGGTCAGCCAGTAGATTTTATCACCAATCTCAAGCTCTTCTGGTAGCTGATAACCCGCTTCTTCATACATGATATCGGTTGAATCACAGGTTGGGCCTGCCAATACCACAGTACCCTCGCTGGTAGACGTTTCCATCTTAGGCGTATAGACAGGGTACTTGATAGCTTCGCCTAGCGTTTCGATTAAGCCTTGGAATAGACCAACGTCGGTATATACCCAACGAGTCAAATCGGTATCTGACTTACGAGAGATCAGTACCACATCACTAACCAAGACACCTGAACCACCAACGAGTGAACGGCCTGGTTCTAAAATAATCTCAGGCATCTCATCATCATTATAATCATCAGTCAAATAGCTGGTAATCTCTTCTGCATAGACCTTAATAGGATTGACTTCGCTGATGTAGTTGGTTGGGAAGCCGCCACCTAGATTGATCATTTGTAGCTTGATGCCTTCTTCGTTCTTCATCCAGTCAAACATATATTTAACTTTGGCTAATGCATCATCCCATGCAGCGACGTCTTTTTGCTGGCTACCAACGTGGAACGATATACCATAAGGCACCAAGCCCAACTCACGTGCTTGAACCAGTAGGTCGATTGCCATATTAGGATGGCAACCAAACTTACGTGACAATGGCCATTCTGCTGTCTCTGAGCCTTGCACCAAGATACGAACAAATATTTTAGAGCCTGGAGCGTGTTTGGCAATGTTTTTTAGATCTGCTTCTGAGTCAGTCGCATATAGATCGATGCCCTTCTCAAAAGCATATTTAACATGCTCAGCTTTTTTGATGGTGTTGCCATACGAGATACGAGATGGATCAACGCCGCAACCAAGCACGCGATCAAGCTCATAAATAGAGGCACAGTCAAAGTTAGAACCAAGGTTTGCTAGTAAATTGATTACTTCCACCGCCGGGCTAGCTTTCATTGCATAATGCAGTTTTGCATTAGGAAACAGACTTACCATTTCATGGTATTTGGTTTCAATACGACTAAGGTCAACTACTAAAAAAGGCGTCTCGCGACCTTCAGCAGCCTTGGTAAATTTCTGCCAGCTGGCAGGGTCAAAATATTGGTCAATTTTGATCATTGTCATAGTAGTAAACCTTTTGTGGAAACTGTATCGGTTAGAAAAATTATCGCCAAACAGTGAATGCTAAATATTAACACCCACTGTAGACGTAACTATGTGAAGGATAAAGACGAAATAAAAAAGATAAGAATAAAGAGTAGCGCTTTAAGAATTGACGGCTTGTGTCTGTTTTTCTGCTGATTGAGCTTCTTGCTTTTCGCGTATTTTAAGAACTTTACGGACTTTATCACGAGCACGAGTCTGTTTAAGACGAGACAAGTAGTCAACGAAGATTACGCCATTTAGATGATCCATCTCATGCTGAATACAAACAGCAAGCAGTCCTTCGACTACTTCGTCAATGACCTCACCGTTACCGTCTAACGCTTCGATACGGACCTTATTAGGACGTTCGACTTTGTCATAGACATCAGGTACAGATAAGCAGCCTTCTTCATACGGTTGCTTTTCTTCTACCAGTGGCGTGACTTTTGGATTGATAAAAACTCTAGGAGAGCTTTTGTCTTCAGACAAATCCATAACGATAAGCTGAATATGATGATCCACTTGACTGGCTGCAAGCCCAATGCCTTGAGCATCATACATCGTCTCGATCATGTCTGCGATTAAGGTTTTGATTTCAGCAGTCACTTCCTTGACAGGCTTGGCGATAGTACGCAAGCGAGGATCTGGGTAACTTAAGATAGGGAGTAGTGCCATAACGCTCACCTCAATGATAAGGACAAAATAGGGTTGATATTATAAGATAAATGGGGACAAAAGTAATGCTTATCAATACTTTCGCAGTCATATGATGCTATATGCAGATAGAAAGACTGGATTTCGATGATAAATGGCATAAAAAAGCCCTGCTTAATGCAAGGCTTTGTTTATATAGTATTTTAATTAGCTAGTAATCATTTATGACTAAACTATACATGGCTTATGACCAATTAGGCACGGCGTTTGCTTACAATCATTTCATACAAGAACAGTAAAATAATGGCACCGATTACTGAGAAGATAAGACTCATAAAAGTGCCTGCATCGTCTATACCAACTATATTAGCTAATACTCTACCTACTATTGCACCGAGAATACCTAATATAATGGTCATGATCCAACCCATAGCATCGTTGCCCGGCTTAATTGCACGTGCTAATAAACCTGCAACTAAACCTGCGATAATTGCTCCAATCCATCCCATTTTTTTCTCCTAAATTTTTAATATTTATAATGTGTTACAAGTTTTGATAAATCTATTGTAAACACTCCTCGGACGCAAAAGTAAGCATAAAATGTTACTACTGTAGGGGCTATGTGAGGAAAAAGTCCGATTTGCTATTGAGTAAGAGCAATAAGTAAACGAAAGGTTACAAAGGTAGCAGTGGTGCTAACAGCGTTTATCAACGTGGTACCTGTAGTGCCGAATTCATATAATGAAGACATATAAATATTAGAAATGAAAAACGCAGCCATCTATTAGATGACTGCGTTTATATGTAAGAGAATAAGAAGAGCTATTTCTTTATAAGAGCTGCTTCATTATCTTAGCTAGAAGCATTAGCCGTTATGCAATGCGGTTAATAGACGCTGATGAATCCCTTCAAAACCGCCATTTGACATAACCACAATCGCATCACCTGCTTTTGCATGACCGCTGATATGCTCGATAATAGCATCAATGCTTGATAGCACTTGTTGGTTGCCGATAGAGTCGCTAGTAGACTTAGCTTGTTCGATGACCTCTTTTAAGCCCCATTCCAAACCGGTAGGCTCGTACCATAATGTGTAGTCAGCAAGTGCCGCTGATTGAGCCAAGCTGTCTTGATGAATACCCATTTTCATAGTGTTGCTACGCGGCTCAATGATAGCCCAAATGCGTCTATCAGACAGCTTCTTTTTGGCACCATCTAATGTGGTCGTAATAGCCGTTGGATGATGGGCAAAATCATCAAAGACTAAGATATCATTGACGTCGCCGATCAGCTCCATCCGACGCTTGATACCAGCGAAATCTGATAAAGCAGCACAAGCAGTCTCAACACTGACGCCAACATCATAGGCCGCAGCCACAGCAACTAATGCATTATTGACGTTATGGATGCCGCTCATTGACCAGTTTACGATAGCAGAGACATCTCCATTAGCAGCAAAACTGACTTTGAACTTACTACCGTCTTCTTGAATCAGCTCAGCCTGCCAATCGCTACTATCTTTCAGAGCACGCGCATTTTCGCTAATATCAGCTAAAGTAGAGTCGATGACGGCAGTACGCCAGATAGGTGTCCAAGCCCCTTTCGCTAGCGTGTCTTCTAAACTGATGGTCGCGGCTGGCATGATAATTTTGCCAGTGCTTGGAATCATACGCACCATATGGTGGAACTGAGTTTGTATCGCATTGAGATCTGCAAAGATATCTGCATGATCAAACTCAAGGTTATTCAAAATAGCAGTACGCGGACGATAGTGAACGAACTTTGAGCGCTTATCAAAGAAGGCAGAATCGTACTCATCTGCTTCAATTACAAAGTAGCCAGATTTATCATTATCGCTTTTATCAGCACCCAAATAGCTGCTGTGCGCAAACACTTGCTGTAAGTGCTCGTCAGTTGTATCAACCAATGGCACACCGCCAATCAAAAACCCTGCATCGATACCAGCATAATGTAATATCCACGCAAGCATAGTCGTGGTTGTGGTCTTACCATGCGTCCCTGCAACAGCGATTACGTGGCGTGACTGCAATACTTGCTCAGATAAAAACTGCGGACCTGAGGTATAGCGCAAGCCATTATCTAGCATATACTCAATCACATCCATGCCGCGCTTCATCGCGTTCCCAACGACGACTAAGTCTGGCGTTGGTTGCAAGTGCTCTACTAGGTAGCCCTCTTCGATAGTCACGCCAGCATTTTCGAGCTGAGTGGACATAGGAGGATAGACATTGGCATCTGAACCCGTGACCGTATGTCCAAGCGCACGTGCTAGCAATGCCAGTGAGCCCATAAAAGTACCACAAATACCAAGGATATGAATATGCATAGACGTTCCGTACGCGCTTGAATGAAAAGAATAGAAAGCGGATAAAATAAAGTATGAGGTGCCTAGCTGTCATCAGTAAAAATAAACGCTTTGATAAACAATGACCAATACATCAGCTGGGCAAACAAGCAATCATTGTAAAGTAAACCCTGTTCGATGACCAATAAAAAACGCCTAACAAGTAGGCGCTATGTAGCTAATGTAATTTGGCTGTTTTAGTATGTAGAGATACGCCAGCTAACAGTCAGCATGAGGACGCTTTTATTTTCGTGATAACGTATAGTCATCCTCTAAATTATCGTGTTCATCGATCCGTATCAAATGATTGTCTTGGATGTGGTAGGTCTCGATATTTTTCCCTTCATAGACAATGGTGATTTTATCATTGTCTTGTCGGTAGATACCCGATTCGAGTAGGGGTGTTTTTGGTTTTTCAGGATTATGATAATAACTTGTTTTTAGTACGGAACCATCAGCGAATAAGTTCAATGTGACATCGATACTGTCGCAATCTGTACAAGAGACCATGCCGCCATAATCGCCCATCAATGTTGCTTGCAGCATACTGCTTTTCGCTTCTGATCGCTCCATAGAGCTGTCTGCATAGGTATCTTTATTTGACTGAGCAGCAGCAATTAATGATTGCCCTTCCACCATTTCGCCTGTTTCATCATCATTCGCTAGCTCAGCATTTCTAGCATTGTCATCTTGCAATGATTGTGAAGCCTCTTGCGATTCAGAACCAGTCGACGCGAACGTCGATACCATGTCTTTATCGGTATTGGACGAGGCACTATCACAGCCTACGAGTAGCACGCATAGTGATGCTACAAGTAACGAAGGACGCCACCGTTTTACGATAGCAAGCGTGGTAGAGCGAACGGGAGCAAAATATATCATGGTCATACCAAAAACAGTTTTTAACAAGTATTTTTCAAGCTCATCTATACTATCGACAACGTAAAGCCATTGTCAAAGATAAGGATAATAAGGCATGGGCGCGTAGTAATAATATAAATTAAGAACTTGACAGCATTATCTTATATTCAAAATACAGATAGCTTATGAGTAGAAAGCGACAAATATCTAATGCTTATCCGTTTATAAGGTAAGCTGACTAAAGATATCAAAGGCTTGAAAATATCTCTGTGGGCTTTTTGTTGTTGGCCTTATATCTAAAAGGCATAAGTCGACATTAGCGATACCTGTTGGTAACGCTAATATGGGTTGTAAGGGCGGGTTAATAGTAGACAAAAAAACAGACATCGTATCGAAGATAGCAATGTCTGTTTTAAAAGCAGAACTAGGAAAGAAACCTAACGTCTTATTGAGTCATAAGATACTACTTGGAAGATTTTACGATACGCATTAATATCAAGACATGTACGATCAGCAGCACACTAAATAGAATCAACGACTGCTCAGGGATACTTAATCCCATAAGCATCCAATCAACAGAGGCGCATTCACCAGATCCTGCAAATACTTCTTTGAATACTTGTAGGATAGGGAGGGTATCAAGCCAATAGTTCAGTCCTGGACCACAAGAAGGTACTTGGTCAGCAGGCAGATGTTGTAGCCATACATGGCGTGCTGCTACTGCGGTTGCCCAACCAATACCTAATAGGCTACCAAGCCATGATAGTAGTCTTATCACTTTAGACTTAGGATTAAACAACGCTGATATCAGGGCAAAACCGCCCATGACGATCAAGCCAACACGCTGAAAAATACAGAGCGGGCAAGGTGAAAGCCCTAAATGACGCTGTAAATAAAACAGCGCAAAGCTCATGCCTATCACGGCCATCAATACTAAAAATATTTGTAAGTTACGGTAAGTGGTCAGCTGTCGCATGGTGCGTTACTCTTATGGTTTCATCTATACAGAGGTTAGGATGCAATCAGGTTTAGCGATACTGCTGTAAAAAGTCCATAAAGTCTTCTGTCTCAGACTTCTCAATCTCAGCCTGCTGCAAGATAGACTTTTCTGCCAATACTTCGTATTTCGCTTGGGTGTTTGGACTGAGAGTCTGCTGCAATAATGACTCGCGATGCTGCTGCGCTAATGTAAAACCAAGCTGCCATAGACTACCTAAGCGTTTGCTGTCGGAATTTACTTGTGCAGAGATAGTCGACTCAGAGTGTCCTGCTTTGCCCTGCATTAGTGCTACAGCTGCACGGTAATCATTACCACCGTAGTGAGCATCAAGCAACGCAGCAAGCGGCTGCATACGCTCTAGATGCGTTAGCATCCAGCTTTCAAGTGACTGCTCTTGACCATTATTGATAATATGCAAGTCATCACGGCGACCTTCATTGACCACACGCTCAAGATTGATAGCGAGCGTGTCTTCTTCTTCAGGTAGCAAGTCTGGTGAGTCACTGAACAGACAATACAGCGCCATCACTTCCAAGAAGCAAGCACTAGAGAGGCGAATACCTACGTCACTGTATGGGTCAAGATCGATAGCACGGAACTCGACATAGGCGATACCGCGACGCTCAAGCGCTTCGGTTGGTGTTTCACCGCTCATCGCGATTTGTTTAGGACGAATAGGGCTGTAGTACTCGTTTTCTATTTGTAAAATATGATTGTTAATTTGGATCGGGTTACCATCTTCGTCTTCTAAGCCAAGCTTAGCAAAGCTTTCGTGCGGTGTTTGAATGGCACGGCGCAGACCATCGACATACTCTGGCAAATAGTTATAACGTATATCAAGTTGCTCTTGCACGCTATTGGTATAGCCAAGCTTACCCATACGTAGGCTAGTCGCAGCAGGTTTGTAATAGGTCGAATCATTGAGCAATTCTAAATCATGCTCACGCCCTGCCAAGAAACAAGGACACACGCTCGGACTGGCACCCAGTAAATATAAGACAAGGCTGGTCAGACGTTTAAAGTTACGAATCAGCCCTAAGTATTTCTCGTTTTTGAATTCTGTCAATGTTTGGCGTTGTGCGGTCGGTGTTTTGGCTTGCCATGTCTCAAACAACGTATCACCAAAAGACAAGTTGTAATGTAGACCAGCAATCGTCTGCATGCGGCGACCATAGCGAATACCAAGGCCACTGCGATATAGAGTTTTTAGCTTACCCGTATTAGAGCTACCATAATCAGCTAGTGGGATATCCTCATCTTTAGAAGACAACATACAAGGCATCGATAATGGCCACATCAGCTCACCTTCAGGTATGCCCTGATAGACCAATACGTGTAATTGGCGCAGCATATTGAGGGTTTCTTTTGGTGAGGACTTTGGTTCAGTGATGAGCTCAAGCAGGCTTTCTGAGTAATCGGTAGTAATAAAAGGATGGGTAAGCTTTGACCCAAGTTTGGCTGGATGCGGAGTCTGTGCCAAGAAACCATCAGGCTTTACGCGCAGGCCCTCTTTTTCAATACCGCGGAGCATACCCGTTAAGTGTTGGCTATCAAACCAATTAGGGATTTCGAAATTAACAAAGCTACTCGCAAAATTACTCATAATAGTCATCTATTGTTATTTATTATGGCGGATCAAAACACGATAAGCGTTTGTCCATAAAATAGGTAAATGTTAGGTCAATAATTCCGTCAGTTTAGCTCAAAGCTGTCTTGAAAACCACGGACAATTACAAATACGATAAGCTTTAGGCAACGCGATTTGTGAGGATTTTGACCCTGTTTTTAATACAAATTCATCTCGAATACAGCGTTATTCTGGCCAGACATTTTGATAAAAAAAGCATCTACCTGAGAGATAGATGCTTTGTTCATTATGCCTACAAGCCATTTGACATAGTATTGGCATACTACCGCATTATCTTAATAACCATAGCGCGACCGCGTCTATTTGGCTTATATAGAGAATGACGAACCGCAGCCGCACGTGGTCGTGGCATTTGGATTGGTCACAACAAAACGTGCCCCTTCCAGACCTTCGGTATAGTCAACGGTAGAGCCTTGCAAGTATTGATAGCTTAGCGAATCGACGACTAACGTCACATCACCATTATCAAAATTGGCATCGTCTTCGTTTAGATCGTTGGCAAAGTTAAACCCGTAAGAGAAACCAGAACAACCACCACCTGTCACATAGACACGTAACATAAGATCGCTATCGCCTTCTTCTTCGCGTAGACGGCGTACTTTTTGCGCCGCACTATCAGTTAGGCTTAATACGGTTGGGTCTACTGGCTGGCTTGAGCTTGGACTAAATTGGTTGGCTGATTCGTTCATATCTACCTCAGTTGCTAGGATCAAATGCGGTCGTCGTCCTGTTTGGGTTTGCAATAGGGTACTTGCAAATAAAGATACGCACGGCGTTTGATTTAATTGGGTGCTGTCATTATGGCAAAGCTATTGGTGCATTATAAGCTGCTTGTACAATTTCAAAATAGTATTTGTGCCACCACAATATTTTATTGGCTCTATTGATAGTGGGCACTTATCTTTCAGCAGTATATCATAATGGGGGTGCTGATTCGTTTGTCAAGAGTGATGCAACTACTGAATTTTACTAATGAATAGCAGTGTCCCATTTTTGATATTGTGTTTTTTAAAATAACTGCGCCAAGGGGCTAAACCAATAACCAGACTAAAAAATAATAGCGTGTGACTATATAAAACACTACTTAATAATATTAGACAGTCTTAAAGCTTATTAGTCATATTACGGTATTTTACGGCCATAACCTTTATAATAGTAACAACCATGTATGAGCTCAAGAGTCGCTTGTGCAACTTAAGGTGTTTAGCGTAATAAATACTTAGTTTTGAAATAGTTATTTAATTGTTTGCCTATGGGGCAAGCGTTTGAAATAATAGCCGCCAGTTGGCATACCCTATGTGTGTTTCTTATTGCCCTATACCTATATTATTGTTGAGATGAAGAAATTATATGATCGAATTTAAAGACGTTGGTGTTCGCCGTGATGGTCGTGAATTGTTTGCAGGTGCAAGCTTTCAGCTCCATCCAGGTCACAAAGTTGGACTGACGGGCAACAACGGCACAGGCAAATCTACTTTATTTGCGCTATTACTGACGCAGATGGGTACAGGCGATACAGAGGTCACCCTTGATAAAGGTGAAGTCAGTATTCCTGATAGCTGGCATGTGGCGCATATGGCACAGGAAGTTGGTGCTACGACGCAGTCTGCAATCGATTATGTATTGAGCGGTGATGAGCAGTGGTATGAAATTAATGCTGCGCTAAATGATTTGAGCAGCGTGAGTGATGAGCAAATTGGTGTGCTGCACCAGCAGTTCGATGAAATTGACGGATATCGTACACCGACTAAAGCAGCACAAATTATGGCAGGTCTTGGTTTTAAGACTAGCCAGCATGAGCTGCCTGTAGAAGGGTTTTCTGGTGGTTGGCGTATGCGCTTAAACCTTGCCAAAACCTTGATGAGCCGTGCTGATTTGATGTTACTTGATGAGCCAACCAACCATTTGGACTTAGACGCTATCTTGTGGCTTGAGACATGGATCAATGCCTATATGGGTCTGGTCATCGTCATCTCGCATGACCAAGCGTTCTTAGATGCAACCGTCGGTCATATCTTGCATGTCGAGCAACAAAAAATCACCCTTTATACTGGTAACTATCAGCAGTTTATCCGTACCCGTCATGAGCGTATGGCGCAGCAGCAGCAAGCGTTTGAAAAGCAAGAAGCGACAAAGGCTCACTTGGATGACTTTATTCGTCGTTTCCGTGCTAAAGCCAGTAAAGCTAAGCAAGCACAGAGCCGTATTAAACAGTTAGAGCGCATGGCAGAGCTGTCACCAATGATGGCTGACAATCCGTTCTCGTTCCAGTTCTATGAGCCAGCAAACATGAGCTCACCACTAATTGAGCTGACCAACGCAGATATTGGCTATAGTGAGACACCGCTTCTACACAATGCCAATGTACAGGTAACCCCTGACACCCGTCTTGGCTTATTGGGTATGAACGGCGCTGGTAAATCAACGCTGATTAAAGCATTAGTCGGTGAGCTTGGTGTACTAACAGGAAAGTATCGTGTTTCGGATACCTTAAAGCTTGGCTATTTCAATCAGCATCAAATGGATATCCTAGATGCCAAAGCAACGCCTATAGAAATGCTACGTCGCCTGGCAGGTAAAACCTCTGATGCGATGCTGCGCTCGTTCTTGGGTAGCTTTGACTTCCGCGGTGAGCGCATTGATACCCCAAGCGAGCTATTCTCAGGTGGTGAGCGTGCGCGTTTGACTTTGGCATTGATTGTTTGGCAGCGTCCAAACGTTCTTGTACTCGATGAGCCAACCAACCATTTAGATTTACAAATGCGTCAAGCATTGACTATCGCCTTACAAGGTTTTAAGGGCGCAGTGGTACTGGTATCGCATGATCGAGAACTAATTGCCAATGTCTGTGATGAGCTGTATCTGGTACATGATGGCATCATCGAAGAGTTCGATGGCGACATTGGTGACTATGGTAAGTGGCTAGCAGAGAAGCGCAAGCAAGAGAACGCATCAGATAAGAATACCGGTAAGAAAAAAAGCAAAAAAGAGAGTAAGAATTTTGTTTCACGTGAAACAGATAATAGTCAAGCAAGTAATAAAGCATCTGATAACTCGTCAAATAGTAAAGCTGCGACGCCTGCGCTTAGTAAAGAAGAGCAGCGTAAGCTAGCCGCTGAACAACGTAAAATGACAGCACCTATCCGTCGTGAGATAGAGGAAACAGAAAAGACATTGGCTAAGATTGATAAGCAGCTTGTAACGCTTGAAGAAAAACTGGCTGATACAGAGCTGTACGAAGAGAGCCGTAAGTCTGACTTACTTGTATTGCTCAATGAGCAAACAGCGCTACAGCAGCAGCATAGCGACAATGAAGAGAAGTTACTACTATCAATGACGACTTTAGAAGAGATGGAAGCTAAGTTCGCATAAAGCGTTCTAGATAGTTATATAAGCAGACATAAAAAAGGGATGGCATAAGCCATCCCTTTTTTATTACATTATTCCTTACGATATTTGCCATCACCGTACGACAGTATTTCCATCGTGGTCGTACAAAGCTGACAGTTTATTTCACCAGCAGCGGCTTTTGATAAATCAAGGATACGGCCTCTAATAAAAGGTCCTCTGTCCGTGATTTTTACAACGACGCTCTGCTTTGTCTTTTGATTGGTTACTTGTACCTTCGTGCCGAACGGTAACGTGCGATGTGCAGCGGTTAAAGAGTTCATGTTGAAGATACTGCCACTCGCTGTGCGCTTACCATGAAACTTACTACCGTAGTAACTGGTATTGGCTGCAAAAACTGTGGTGCTAAGTAGTAGCGATAAAGTGACAACCAAAGACTTGATTAAATAAGACATTTAATACCTTTAAGCAATTAATAAAATAGACAGATGCTCTTGCCTACGTTATCTATACTCCCTATGAGTATGAATAATAGGGGATTCTACAAGAGCTAGCTTGTCATATTATTACTGCCGTGTAAAAAACTCATGAGGTCAAATACCTGTTTTTTAAGGAAAAATAGCTATTTTTTAGCAAAAATAATGATGACGTAGGTACTAAAATTAGACTTATAAAGAGTGATTCTCATAAAGAAGCCGACAAAATACTGGAAAGCCAACAACGTAATATAAATAGGTAATATATAAAGACCAAATCTATCGATATAGCATAATTATCGTTATGAAAGCTCAAATAGTAATAGATAATATAATGTAAAAAAACCTTGCTATATTCTTACTATTTTGTAGAATGCATAAGGTTAAACATTATTCTAGAGTATCTATGAAATATACTCATAATAAGTTTGATTTTTGGTCAAATAATCTATTTTTTATCGTCTTTCGAGGAAGTTTTATGTTAAAGAAAATTGCGATTGCTTCAGTTGTTGCTGCTATGATTCCATTTAGCGCAGCTAATGCCGATCTTGGTTCTAAATTTAAAACGGCAGAAACTGGTCGCACTATCGAGCAGATTTATAAGCAGTGTGGTATTGGTGGTGCTTTGTTTGGTAATTCTAGCCCTATCTTAGCTATTATCTCTAACGTGACTTGGGATTTAGGTACTACGGCTGCTACTTCTGACTCTATGTCTCCTGAAACTTGCCAAGGTGGTAACGTTAGAGCTGCGGTTTTGATTAAAGAAGCCTTCCCAAGTGTGGAAAAAGATCTAGCTTCAGGCCAAGGTGCTCATTTATCTGCCCTACAAAGTGTTGCTAACTGTGATTCAGCCGCTAGTGTACGCGCACAGTATGGTAAATATACTCAGACTTCTGCCTATCGTACTGCTACGCAAGATCAAAATGCTGAGACGCTATTTAGCATCGTTAAGCAAAGCTGTGCTATCTAAATATTGAAAGTGCTAGGTATTAAGTTTTTAGTTTAATACTCAAACTTTTGATGATTTAATGATAAAAACACGTAAACCTAGTGCTTACGTGTTTTTTATTGCTCATGTATTTATGGTATCTAAATAAAATGCAAAAGATGTTTTTATGGGTGGCCTGTTTGGCTGCAACGACTATTTGCAATGCGGAAGTTGATGAAACGAATGCCTATGCTTCAGATCCAGTAATAGTAGATAACGAAAATAAGTTCTCTTCTAGTAATGATTCGGCTATCGCAGCAGACATGACTTTAAGTGATCGCGAGAACTTGTCAGATATTGAGCCAAGCGTACAACGACTCACTGAATCGCAGATACAAGAGCAAAACCGAAACTCTCAAAAAAAATACCGCTATTGATCCCATAAAACTAAAATCATTGGCTAAGCACTCCCAATGGCAACATTTATTGTTTTATAAAAATGGCAAGGCTGAAGTCATCTCACCAGATTTTTATTTAACCAATCCTAAGCCTCGTTCGAAACGTAATTTTGATCCCTATGCAGAGCTTATAGCAACGATAGAGCAAATAAATAATGAGGGCGTAGCTTGTAAGTATCCAGCCAGATATTTATGGCTTAATCATCATCTACCAGAGCTGAACGTCGATCTCAAAAACTGCTCAAAATTACCCGATGCGAATCAAGAAATAAGCTTGATCCTAGTAAGCAGCTATTTAAAAAACCCAGCTTCTTCATTTGGTCATGTACTGGTCAAAACCAACACGCCTATAGATAATGCCAATAATACGAACAGTGATGTCAGAGAGCTATCTAGCGAGGACTTACTTAATAACTCATACAACTTCGGCGCTCGTATTCCAGAAAATGAGAACGGTGCGATGTACGCGCTAAAAGGACTATTTGGGTTTTATGATGCTGGGTTTTCAGAGACGGAATTTTTTAAACAAGACGCGGTATATTCCAAGAACGAGCAACGTGATATGTGGGAGTACGTGCTCAATCTAGATGCCTTTGAAACACAATTATTGAACTATCATTTGTACGAAGCAAAGTCTGCTCGATTTGACTATTATTTTATCAAACAAAATTGTGGTTATCGCTCAGGAGAGATACTTGAGCTGATAAGCGACATAAAAACGACTGAGCGAGTAGGTCCTTGGTATGCGCCAGACTATGTATTCGATCAGCTATTAGAACACGACAACGGCGCTGATTCCTTAGTGTCTTCAGTACGCTATTTGCCCTCTGAACAAACGCAACTGCGCGAGAAGTTTGTACAATTATCTAAGCCAATACAAGCCGTCATAAACTCTGTCATTCGTACAGAAAGCACTGCCCCGCTTGCTACTTTAAACGCGGACGATAAGGCAGTTGCTCTTGATTTTCTGATCTTACATCGTACTTATAAAATCACGCAAGACGATACACCGAAGCAGAGAGCTCTCAAAAGCGAATTGCTCAGTCAGCGTTTTGCGCTACCAGCTAGCAATGGTTTGGCTCAGCTGCCTGTACCGAACAAACCCTCTCCAGCATTGAGTAACAAAACCACGCAGACTACAGTCGTTTTATCTGAGGAGAGGGCAGAAGTTGGTTTATCGTTATTTGTAAAAGACCCACTGAACGCTCATACAGATATTGATAAACGTTTTGAAGCCGTAAAAGCGTCACTGGGTTATAGCTTTGATATGCATCAATGGACATTGACGGATTTCGTGTTTTTAGACATGCAGCAGATTGAAGATCTTAGACAACCGTTATCGGGCGAACCTAAACTGTCTTGGCAACTGAAAACAGGCGCTCGTACAGACATGTTTACTGGCAATCGACATAGCCCTTACGCACAAGCTGGCGTTGGCGCAGGCGCTAAGTTTGGTAAACATATACTTGGCTATGGTATGGTCAATGCGACGGCCCATGATCAAGATAAACACGCAGATATCGGTATTGAGCTTGGCTTACGTATGAAACGTAATAACCAAAGTGCTGAATTGTCTTACGTAACTTCAAAGAGAGAAGGGCGCACTGCTATTGATGTTGCCAAATTGACATTACGCCAGCAGCTATCAAAGAATAACGACGCCAGACTTATAATGACATATTCAGACACTGTAATGGCCGATAATAGCGTAGTGTTAGGTGATTCAAATACGATAGATGCTGCTATCGCTTGGCATCACTACTGGTAATATTTATATAACGGTGTTTGTTGTAATTATTGCTATGATGATAAGTAGGCTACAAAAATTGCTATAGCAGAATCTAGTAGCCATTTATACCGTATCGTTTGAAATTGGCAGACTGATACCACTAATATGTTTTTATTTTGGGGAAAATAACATGGCAGAGAAAAACTACTATGACATTTTAGGGGTCAAAAAAGACGCCTCAGACGCTGATATCAAAAAAAAATACCGTAAGCTCGTTCGTCAGTATCATCCCGATGTCAGTGATCATCCAGACGCTGATAATAAGATTGCAGAAATAAACAACGCTTACGAAACGATCAGAGATAAAGAAAAGCGCGCTGAATATGACGCTATGCTCAATAATCCGTTTGCAGGTCAAGGTAGATCAAGTGGGTTTGGTGGCAATGGGCAAACTGGCGCAGGTCAAGGTGGTTTTCGCTGGGAAGATATCAAAGATCAGTTTGGCGACGGTGAGGCCTTTGGTGATGGTGGTTTTCGCTTCGATGACATTTTTTCAGCATTTGGTCGCGGCGCACGTGGGTCAACTGGGGGACAAACCGGCAGTCACTCTCAAAGCAGCGGCTTCGATCAATTTGGTGGTGGCTTTGGGACGCAAGATAGCAAAGGTCAGGATCAGCATGCCGAGATTACCGTTGATTTGTCTTCAGTATATAGTGGCGACGACTACAGCATTAAGCTAAACGTCCCTGTTCGTCAGCCCAATGGTAATGTCGACTACGCTAATAAAACCCTTAAGATAAAAATCCCTAAAGGCATTACTGACGGTAAGCAAATTCGTTTAGCAGGGCAAGGCGCTGCTGGTAGCAGTAATGGCAAAAATGGCGATTTGTTTTTGAAGGTTAAAATTCGTCATGATGCCAATATTCGTATAGAAGGTGCAGACGTTTATCAAACTGTGAATATTGCACCGTGGGAAGCGGCATTGGGTGAAAAAATCAACGTCAGTACGCCAGCGGGTACGCTTGGTGTGACCATTCCTAAGAACAGTAAGTCCGGTAGCAATTTACGTCTTAAAGGCAAGGGTATCCCTGCTAAGCAAGCAGGTGACCTGTATCTAACTCTAAATATTGTCAACCCTGATGTCAGTAGTGATGCGTCGAGACAGGCTTATGAGCAGCTAAAACAAGCCTTTGCAGATACCAATATTAGTCGTTAAACAAGATTATGAATAACCGTTACTCATTATTGAAGTAATAAACGAATAGCAGAGATGAACACGATACCGATGAAATAAAGAGAAAACGAGGATAATAGCTATGAACCACTCGACTGAATTTACAGACATCATCATGAGCTTAGATGAACTGGTCTCTGCCTGTGGCCAAGAGCGCCAATGGGTCATCGAATTAATCGAAGAAAACATCATTGAGTATGATGTACCAGAGCATGAAAAATTTACTGGTTATCAGCTGACGACAGTGCGCCGTGCATCGCGACTGAGTCGTGACTTTGAAGCCAGCGTACCAGCAATTGGTTTGATACTTGAGTTGTTAGATGAGGTTGAGCAACTGCGCCAACTCAAACGTCAAATAGAGCAGCAAACACCAGTCATCGAAGTCGACATAGACAATCTAAAGTAACCAAATAATCAAAATAACACATAAAAAAAGGGCCCTTTAAAGGCCCTTTTTTATGTCTATATAAAACACTTCAGCAGAAATTAACGCGAATACGTCGGATCAGCTGCTGCTGTAAATAATACATCAGTAGAAGAGTTCAATGCAGTCTCAGCTGAATCCTGAATCACACCGATGATAAAGCCAATCGCAACCACTTGCATCGCGATATCATTTGGAATGCTAAATAAGCTAGCAGCGAGTGGAATCAATAGTAATGAACCACCAGCAACACCAGAAGCACCGCAAGCACTAATCGTAGCAACCAGACTGAGTAGCAGCGCTGATGCAAACGTCACTTCAATACCCAACGTATGAGCAGCAGCAAGCGTTAAGACATTAATGGTAATCGCAGCACCAGCCATATTGATCGTGGCACCTAGGGGAATGGTCACCGAATAAGTGTCTTCATGCAATCTAAGCTTACGGGCAAGATTCATGTTGACTGGAATATTGGCCGCTGAACTACGTGTAAAGAAGGCAGTAATTCCTGATTCGCGCAGACATCTGAACACGAGTGGATAAGGGTTTTTACCCGTTTTAATAAGGACGATAAGCGGATTGGCAACCAACGCAATGAATAACATACAGCTGATTAATACCATCAAGATACGTGCGTAGCCTGCCAAAGAAGCAAAGCCTGTCTCCGCAACCGTGCTAGCGACTAGGCCTAAGATACCAAATGGCGCTAAAGCAATAATCCATTTAACCACTTGTGAGATGGCATCAGCGAAATCACCGACAACATTACGAGCAGTATCACTGGCTTGGCGCAATGCAAAACCAATAATAATTGCCCATGCTAAGATACCAATATAGTTGGCTTCAGCGATTGCATTGATCGGGTTAGCGACCAAGTTCATGAGCAAGTTCGTCAAGACTTCTTTTAGGTCAGCAGGTGGTACTTGTGCGATATCGGCGTTGATCAAGACCAGCTCAGTCGGGAATAAAAAGCTGGCACCGACTGCTGTTAGCGCTGCCAAAAAAGTACCGAACATGTACATAATAAGCACCGGCTTTACGTAGACTTCATTGCCACTGCGATGTTGACTAATTGCTGCCATAACCAGAATAAATACTAGGATGGGAGCGACTGCTTTTAGTGCGCCGACAAAGAGTGTACCAAGCAACCCTATGGCGGTGCCGATACTTGGCGCCAGCCAACCAATCAATACCCCTAATACCAAGCCAATAATAATAAGCGACACCAGCCCTATACGCTGATACATCGCAATTAATGAACGCATCTGTACACCCTCAAGTCCGTTAAAAGTAAGTGAATTGTCACAACAGAAAATCTATCGAAGGATGGTAGCATTTTTTGACATATTCGCATACCGCTCATAGCAGCAGCTGCTGTACGCAAATGGAGAGTTAGCAGAGTTATATAATCAGTATAAAAAAGAATGCAGCACTTATAGGCAAGGGCTAGCTACTCAGAATACCTCATCAATGAGAGAGTAAAAGTAGTGATATAAGCAGTGATATATAAGGTAGGAAGGGTATTTCGTTGTAAATGGTGAGGGGACTATAAACGGCAGAGCTACACTTTAAAGTGGGTCAGCTCGTAACCTAATTGCTGGTAGGCTTTATATTTATTGCGACCTTCTTGGGTGCTCGTAGCATCAGGTCGGATCAGCTCAAGGACTCGAGAGGGTTTTGAATTGTTAGTAGCAGCCATAAAATCGTTGACGGGACGTGTCGTTGTATTGAGCACGATACCATTAAAATCTGCTGGCATATGATTGCCTAGCAGTACAGGTGCTAATAATTTATGAGTAGCAATGTTGCTATCATCATTACCTCTATCATCAGTACCTCTATCATCGGTACTTTTATTGTCATTATCAGAAAGACATTGATGCGGTATAAAACTCGTAGAATCTTGTGACCAAAGTGCCGTATCTAGATTTGCTAGTAAGGTCTCATCTTCAATTAAAATCAGCAAAGACTGAGCGCTTTTGTTAAGCGCCGTCTGAGTCAGCTGACAAATAAAGCCCAAGAAATCTTGGGCCTTACTTTCACTTAATACATAAAAACTAATTTTCATAAATGAATTAAGCCATCTCTGCGCTGTTTTTTAAATATTGCATAAACAATGGCACAGGACGACCCGTGGCTGCTTTGTCTTTACCTGAGTTCCATGCAGTACCAGCGATGTCTAAATGCGCCCATGCTTGACCTTCTTCAATGAAGCGCGATAAGAAGCAAGCGGCAGTTACGGCACCAGCACCTTTACCACCAATGTTTTGCATATCGGCGATTGGTGAATCAAGCTGAGCTTGATACTCATCATCTAAAGGCATATGCCAAATAAGATCGCCTGATAGGTTGCTGGCATTTTCTAAATCAAACAGAACATCTTCATCATTACTAAATACGGCTGAACGCACATGGCCTAGCGCAACCACACAAGCGCCAGTCAAGGTGGCAACATCGATGATGGCTTTTGGCTGATAACGCTGCACATAGCACAAGGTATCTGCTAGTACTAAGCGACCTTCAGCATCAGTGTTCAAGATTTCGACTGATTTACCATTCATCGCTTTAACGATATCGCCTGGACGCGTGGCATCACCTGATGGCATGTTTTCAGCACAGGCTAGTGCACCAACGACGTTGATCGGTAGACGCGCTTCGCACAACGCTTTGATTGTACCAAGTACTGATGCCGAACCACCCATATCAAACTTCATCTCATCCATCGCCGCACCTGGCTTGATTGAGATACCGCCTGAATCAAAGGTCACGCCTTTACCGACTAATACGATAGGTGCGTTGTCATTGGTTGCTTGTGCATTGTCACTGCTATTTTTGCTTGCATTTTTAGCTGACTTTTTGGTTGGTAGTTTATCGGCTAATGCCTTTAGGCCACTCACTTTTGCGTTGCTAGTGGTTTGCTCGGTAGTGCCTGCATTTGAACTAAATTCTGATTTACCACGGTACTCCATGAGCACCAGCTTACCTTCTTTGGTAGAGCCTTGTGCAACGGCCAAGAAGCAATGCATACCTAGCGCTGACATCTCGTCCTCACCTAGTACCTTCACGGTTAATAGGTCAGGATACGTTTTTGCAAGTTCTTGAGCTTGTTCAGCCATATAAGCTGGGAAGCAGATATTGCCAGGTTCATTGGCTACATCACGAGTGAGGCTCTGACCAGCAAATACTGACTGAGCAAATGCTAGCGCAGGCTGTAGTGACTCATCAGCTAACAGATAGACATCAGTCAATACAGGAGTCGCTTGCTCAGACTTATACTTGTCAAAGCGGTAGCTTGCTGCCAGTAGATTAAGGGCAAATTGACCAAAGTGATTTTCTTCCAGTGCATCACCCAAGGCGACAGTGATAGAAGACACACGCTTTTGAGTGCTGCTATAGATAGTATTGGCGATTTTTTGCAGTACGGTGTTATTGAACTTATCAGTGTTACCTACACCGACCAATAGCAGTTGTACAGGGTTTTGCTTAGTGGTCTTTTTATCACCTGCCAGCGCATAGTCAGCAACAGTTTCACAGGTAGTACCCTTAAAGTGTGATACTTCAATCAGCTGCTCAATACGAGTGGTATATTCGGCCAGTACAGATTCAGCCAGAATATTTTTCTTGTCATCGACTAAAACAACCAGACAAGCATCGTCTTTACTTTTGGCTTCTTTTTTCAGGATTTTCTGCGTATGGGTCTTTGGTAAATGCTGAGATAATTTGATATTCATATAGTTATCCTTATTAGAGTTATGAAAATTGCAGGATTTGTATGACTGCTTATACCTGTCAGATTATTAGATTATTAGATTATTTGGTCTATCGATCAATCACAGTAGTGTAGCATATTGCGATAATCGTGCGCAGTTAGCAAGCCTTAGGTAATACGTTTGAATTATTATGCTGTGCTAACTTACGCTATGGTTTAGCGGTTACATTATCATTTTTCGATGGTGCCAACATATTAGCCATTGACCAATTCATCGGTCGTTACCATCGCGGCAAATCTGTCTTGTAGTGCGGCCATGGCAGTATCATGCATGATTTCAGCGCTTATCGGCTTTCTTGTAGCGCTAGGTAGGTCGCGAGTGGCACAAGCATCATGGCAGACAAAACTATCAAAACCTAAATCAAATGCGGTGCGGACGCTTGAGCTGACGCACATATGACTCATAAAACCCGCAAAAATAATCTGCTTTTTTTCTGCTGCTGAAATCAATGAGTGTAATTGCGTATCATAAAAGGCATTCGGATGCTTTTTGACAATCACTGTTTCGCCATCTTGCGGCTGCAATTGCTCGACTATCTCAACATTAGCTGACAAAGGGTCAAAGACATTGCCATTCTCTGCACCGTGATGGGTAATGTGAAAGATAGGTAGATCTTGCTGACGCGCTTTATCGAGTAGTAGGTGCGCATTGGCGATGGCTTTTGCCCCAGAGTCCCCTAATGGCATAGCGCCATCGACATATTCATTTTGATAGTCGATAAGAACAAGCGCGCAATTTGACCAATCAAGCGTATCAAAAGTACCGCCAGCGAGCTCAAGTAGGGTAGAGGGTGTAGAGGTCGTTTTATTCATTAGTATTATTCTCCGTTTGACGATATAAGTATATTTTTCTATCAGTCAGTCTAGCAATTAATGACAGAGATAAATGTTCGATGATACGAATGACAAACAAACCTTTCTAAAATAAATAAAGCAAAAACTTAGCGCTATAAATACTATCAATTCGATGTAATTTGAGGTTTTATTAATTATTCATCCAATATTTGCTATATTCGTTATTTGCTGTCGATAATGCGTTCTCAGCAAGGTGTAGGTAATGTTTTCAAACACATTTCACAGCCATTTTTAGGCAAAACATGCTAGCATTAGCGGTTATATTTGTCGCTTGTGTTTATTGAGTATGACTAACCAGTCGCTCAGTAACGTTTACCGTTATTTGAGTATGTAGATGACCCATATCATGCTGGTGATATGTCGTCGTACGACCTAAATAGTCAATAAGCTCATCATCAATTGCGCACATACCAACCGTTTAAGAGTACCCATTGTGATATTACGCCGCTACATGACACAACAAGTTGCCTCGACCACTGCCTTAGTGTTGGGGTTTTTGGTAGTGATGATGCTTGGCGGTCGTTTGATACGCTATTTTGGCATCGCTGCTGAAGGTCGTTTGGACGTCAGCCTACTGTTTACTATCATTGGGTATAACCTACCGTATTTTTTAGAGCTCATTTTACCGTTAGCATTCTTTATCGCTTTGATGCTGGTATTTGGTCGCTTGTATGTTGATCAAGAAATGGCAGTGATCAATGCTAGTGGCGTGTCTCGAGGTCGGCTTGCTCGATTGATGACACCATTAATATTAGCGTTGTTCGTCGGCGAAGCGGCGCTATCTGTCGTTGGTAAGCCTTGGGGCGTACGCTCGTCTGAGGCTGTGTGGCAGCAGCAAGCATTGACCAGTGCGTTCGACTTGATTCGTCCGAACGAGTTTATCAGTAGCGGTAATTATCATTTATATGTGGGTAGTCTCAGCGATGATAAGAAAAAGTTGCAAGATGTGATATTGATACAATCAGAACCTGCTAAAAAAGGTGGTGCTGCTGAAGATGTCGATGCTAATGTCAATGCTACTAATATGAATAACACGATTGACAGCGAAACAGCTGAACAAATTGGCATCTCTGATATTCCAAAAGATATTATAAGTAGTGGTGCAAAGGACATCAGCAAAGACACGATCACGTTGGCTAAGCGTGCTGAGCAAGTAGATACTGGCAATAGCGGCGTGACTCAGTTGGATCTGTTCCAAGGACGTCGTTACGAAGTCGGCGCAGGCAGTCTGAAATATAATCAAGTCGCTTTTGATCGCTATCGCATCACCTTGACTGAATCTTCACAGGAAGTTATCACCGAAGACAATATTGAAACGCAAAAGATAGGACCATTGTGGCAGGCCGCCACGAGTAGCTCACCATCAGGCTCTAACAGTGCAATGCGTGCTGCACAAGGTGAGCTTGGCTATCGTTTGGCGCTACCATGGCTGATGATTATCGCGCCTATGTTGGCCGTGCCACTGGCGCAAGTCCGTCCGCGTCAAGGACGTTGGCTACGCTTGTTTCCTTCTATCTTATTATTTGTCAGTTGTGCATTAGGTATCATTTCGCTAAAAAACGCAGTGAGCAAAGACAGCATCAGCGTATGGGCATATGCATGGCTTATTTTAGGATTTATGGCATTGGCGCTTTATATGAATTGGGGTAGCCGTGTGCAACATCGACTGCGCTTTCGCAAACAAGAAAACAGGCTAGCCGCTGCCGCAACTAGTTCAGTTAGCGACATAGATAATCAGAACAACAGCTCACAAGGAGGGCAGTCTTAATGCGCTCTTTATTTGCTAAGTCAGCCAAGTCTAATCAATTGGCTAAAAAGCCTGCCAATCTAAAAGTCCTCAGTCGTTATGTCAAACTCAACGCTCTATTGGCTATTATCGCTGCCGTTATTGGTTTGTGGGCGTTGCAGCTGATTTTCTCTTATTTATCAGAGCTTGATTCGTTAGATGATAACTACACCATGGGCGAGGCGCTCAAATATATCTTTTATCGTTCGCCTTACTTTTTAGAGCAATTTATCCCAACGGGTGCGCTATTGGGTGCTGTCATAGGGTTAGGTTTGCTGGCCAATAAAAGCGAGCTCGTCGTCATGCGCGCGGCTGGGGTCAGTATTTATCGTATCGTCGGCTGGGTATTGCAGCCCGCTTTGATATTTGTACTATTGGCATTGGCTATCAACCAATTTGTCCTACCGTCTTCTAACCAATTAGCGAAACAGATTAATGATGAGGACAGTACCTCACTGGTCACTTCGGTACGCGGCTACTGGACGACACAACCACGATTCGAAACCGCAGAAGATGGCAGTGCTACACATGATGGTAGCGACGTTTTATATATTGATTATGCTGATGTAGCAGGCAATATTGGCGAAGTGAAACGCTGGCATTTGGATAACAACGGAAATTTGCAAACCGCTGTCCATGCGGAAGGTGGAAAGTATACTGGCCGTGAACCAATTGATGTGAATAGTGAAAAGCCAAGCGAGCAGTATCGTTACGAGTGGCAGCTAAATGATATGGTTGAGCTCTCTATCAATCAGGGCTTTGAGAGTAGCCAAGCTATTTCACCATCAGATACGTTAAGCTTACCTTTTGCCCCAGAGTCTGTCTATCTGCTAACGCGTAAGGCAGAAGATTTGTCATTGACGCAGCTGTATGAGCATCGCACGTTTATGCATCAGCAGGGCAATCGTTCTTTAGATCATGAAGTCGCATTTTGGCAAAAGCTACTATCACCATTATCGATATTGTCGCTGGTGATTGTCGCTTGCTCGTTTGTCTTTGGCTCGCTACGGACGCACAGCTTAGGCTTGCGTATCGTCGTGGCATTGTTGTTTGGACTACTATTTAGCTATATTCAAGACTTAGTCGGTTTTGTATCGCTAGCCACAGGTTTTTCACCAATGCTCATGGTGCTATTGCCGATTATCGGCAGCGCGCTATTGGGTGGATACTTGATAAAACGTCAGATGTAAAAAGACAATTGGTCATACCAAATAAAAAGCACGCTAAAATTAGATTTAGCGTGCTTTCTTATGTCGATTTCAATTTAAGCTTCAGTTTAAATGGCTGAAACTCAATCAGGCAAAGCTAAAACTAGTCTTTGGTCGCCATCGTAATCGTATAGGTTTTACCTTGTTTGATTTTGTCGCTATTGCCAAACACTTCGGTAAACGAGCGTTTCACAAATTGGCGCAGACCGTTGATGGTGACGACATAAAAACGGCCACCTTTACGCATGCGTGCATAGGCATCGAGGAAGTATAAATAATGCTGCTCTTTACCGACTTTGGCTGGCAAGTTCGACATCACAAGGCTAAAGTCTTTATCTTTTGCCACATGATTAAAACCATTTGATAAATGCACATCGACATTGTTTAGACCGTTTTTCTCACAGTTACGGCGTGCGTATTCTACCGCCATAAAGTCTTTATCAATCAGCGTATGCTGACCATTTGGACATTCACGTGCTGCCGTCATACCAAGTACGCCATAACCACAGCCCAAATCGATCGAATCATCATCTTGCTCAAAATCCACATAATCAAGCAGCATCAAGCTACCGTCATCGAGTTTTTGCGGTGAAAAAATACCCCACGTGGTCGCAAAATCAAACGGCTTACCTAGCACTTCTTGGCGAAAATTGATATCTTCGCGCCAGTGTTCGGCGTTTTTTAACAGGTCAGAAGGTGGTCTATGGCTCATGGGATTCTCGGATAATAGATAGGTAAAAGGTAGTGCGCAGCCCAGTTAGGTAGCATGTATATCATGACGCACTTTAATAAGGGTATTGTAACGAGAAAAGGGCAGGTTTGCAGCTATCTATTTATGGAACTGCATTTTGCTATGTCGTAAAAATTTTTAAGAAAAAATGCTAGAGATATTAGATAAGAGGTATCGCTTAAGATAGAATCAAATCTAACCTGATAGTCTCTAAGTGTTATTTATGCCAGACATTATATTCGTATCCAAAGTAGACTTCTGGCTTGCACTGTTACTTTGGGGTTTGAGTTTATTTACTGTGTCTGTTCCATTATGGCAGTGGAAGCGAGGTGCTCACAAATCCCTCATACAAACTATATTAATGACGGTTATTCTCATCCCTTTTGCAGCACTAATGCTCATCCCTTTTTTCGGTACTAAGTACATATTAACGAATGACCAACTACAAGTAGATAGTGGGTTCTCTGTTCAAAAAATTGAAATTACAGATATCACCTATATTACGCCGACTCGAAGTATGAGTTCTGCGCCAGCACTATCATTGGATAGGATTAAAATATCCTATCAAGATGAAGAAATACTAATCTCGCCAAAAGACAAATCACGTTTTTATCGCGAGATACAGGCACGTAATCCAAGTATAGCGATAGATACAGCAGGCGAATAGAATGGCATTATAGTTAACCATATTCAGCTATATATCATTTCTGATATTGAATTTTTCTTGAAACTACTTCCTCAAACTCTTCTTTAATAAATGGTCAAATATAAATGGCCCAAATGGTAAAAACGAGCCAAGCACACCAGCAGGTAGCGCCCAAAGCGGCATTTTTATTCTGCTCGCCGTAATGACCAGCACCACGACATAAGCAACGAATAATACCCCATGCACTGGACCGACATAGCTTACCGCTTCTGGAATATCGAACATATATTTGAGTGGCATCGCGATACCAAGTAACAATAGAAAAGACGTGCCTTCTAAATAACCCATGATAGTAAGATTTCTGAGTGCAGAGTTTTGACGCTTCGTTAAGGCAGATGGTTGAGCTTGCGACACGATATATTCCTTTTACAATCATCAATAATATTAGATTTCAATGCTGGCCATATGACAATATGGCAAGGCTACCCACGTGGATGATGTTCGGCATGCAATTTCTGCAATCTTGCCGTTGCTACATGAGTATAGATTTGCGTGGTTGATAAATCGCTATGTCCTAGCAATAACTGCACACTACGCAAGTCTGCACCATGATTGAGCAAATGCGTGGCAAAGGCGTGACGTAGCGTATGCGGGGATAACTCTTTATCGATACTGGCAACTTTGGCGTACTTCTTAAGTAGATACCAAAAGTTCTGCCGCGTCATATAGCCACCTTGCGCCGTCAAAAATACCGCTTGGCAATTGCCTGATTTTAAATGAGCAATCAAGTCGCCACGCCCATGAGACAGATAATCTTCCAATGCATCAGCTGCATATTCGCCGAGGGGCACCAGTCGCGTTTTATTCCCTTTCCCCGTGATTTGTAGCCAGCCTGAGTTTAGATTCACTTGCTCTAATGAGAGGTTAATCAACTCACTCACTCGCAAACCGCAGGCGTATAAAACTTCTAGCATGGCTTTATCACGGAGACCGAGCGCGGTGCCGGTATCAGGTGCGGCAAGTAGATTATCGACGTCAGCCTCGGCTAAGTCTTTTGGCAGCGGACGTCCGAGTTTTGGGCTTTTGATACGTTCACAAGGATTGTCTTCACGCAGATTACTGGCAATCATCCATAGATAAAACTGGCGCAAGCTTGAGAGCATGCGTGCTTGTGTACGTGGGGTTTTGCCATCTTGAGCAAGGAGTGACAGACAGTGCAGCACATCATCAGGCTGCCAGCGTGTCAGAGCGATAGGATTGGTCAGCTCACAAGAGCGTAGGTCGCGGACGTACGCATTACGAGTACGCGTCGCTAGACCGCGTGCCAGCATGGCTTGACGAAACTCAGTCATATAAGCTGGCTCATCATCGACCGCCAATGCTTTAGGCTGTCGTTGTTGCACGGCACGATCACGGCTCATAGGATGATACTCAGGTAGGGATTAAGTTAGCAATAACAGACAGTTATTAAAATAATGCCAAACTTATCATGCCATTTTTTTCTTAACCAGATAGCGATATAGCGTTACGCTTGCAGGCGTATCCTCATCGCTATCGATGGTAATTTCATCAGGATCAGCGTCTAAGCTCACATTCTCAGCCAGTGTTTCTTGGCCTACTAGTTCATGACCTAAATGACGACAGAAATTTGGAATGTCGCGCGTGGTAGCCGGATCTGTCGCCAATATTTCAATCACTTCACCGCCATCTGCTTTACGAATGACGCGGTGTAGCATCATGACGGGCTCAGGACAAATCAGCCCTTGAGTATCTAAGTGATGGTGAATAGGCGTGTCTGGTATAGAAGTGGTCATAGTCATTATCGTAAAGCTAAATAAGTGAGTTTAAGGACAAGTAGGGTAAGTAGTTTGCTTAAGTGCTTATCGCGGCATACTTTGTAGATCGTCTACGCTTCAGTAATTTCAGGCTCTTCGTTGGCATCAGGCGTATCAGCTACTTCTAAAAAGTTAAAAAACCGCTTAAAACTTACTTTAAATAAAAATGCCACACCCAACCAACAAGATAGCCCTAACCATGCAGTATCGGCAAAAATTAATCCGCCAACCAATATAATGGTAGATACGCCAATACTCATGGCAATCATCGACGGTTGATTTAAGCGATAACGATAAACGACTAACGCATCATAAATGGTAATAGGTATCGTGAGGGCTACTAAGGCATATGGCAAATTATAAAATAACTGATAAAGCAGCTGGTTATCATGGAAGGCTTTGATACTAGCAATCGTGCCAAAGACCACAAATGCAAAAATAGCCGCATAAATGAGATAAATCGCTATTTGGTTGGCACGCTGTGCGCCTTTAATACGGGCAATAGCAAGTGGAGCGAAACCATGTTGTGACTTATGTTGCGAGGGTTGGTCTGAGACAGTGGTCATAGTAATCAGTCATTTATCCGTTGAGAAGTACGATGTATCGAAGTGGCATTATAGCCGCACACGTGTCCCTTACCTATTTGGCTGCTTTATTCTGCTTTGATTGCATCGATAGCGATAGTGCTATTAGGATCAGCAAAATAGGTCGACATTAGGATACAAGCGGAGATATCATCAATTGGGTCGCGTTCGTTTTTTATCCAACCATTATCCCATGCGATTTCTCTTGCTTCGATTGAAGTCAACCGCTCATCACACAGTGATACGGTCACTGGCAAATGTTGCTCCATTACTCTATGGGCCAGACGACGAGCGAATTTGTGTGCTCGTTTTGAGAGCATGGAGCTCGTGCCATCCATATTAAGCGGTAGACCAACCACGACTTGTGCTACGCCCCAGACTTTGATGATACCAATTAAATTGTCCCAATCTGGCTGCCCGTTATTCATCGCCAATATATCAAAGGCACGCGCCGTCTGTGTAATGGTATTACCGAGTGCCATCCCCATCTTTTTGACGCCGTAATCTAGCGCCAAGATAAGATGCGGCTTTACTTCTGGCTCAATAGTTTCAGCAGTGATATTGCTATCGTTATCGAGAGTATCAAATCCACTTTCAATGTCATTATCTATAGCGTCTGTGCTATTGGCCGTAACAGTACTATCTACCATAGTAATGGGTGTCCTTTATGTCTTTATTTAAATTCGCAGAGCGTATGAGATTACGCATGACCTATGTCACTACTAAGATAGTCGAAATTGACTCCGATTTTGTCGGCTGCGATTTGCCAGCGTTCTTCAAACGGTGTATCAAATAATAAATTCAAATCAGCAGGGCAGACTAACCAGTCACCATTACTCAGCTCTTGGTCTAGCTGTTTCTTACCCCAACTAGCATGACCTAGGCACAGCTGATAGTGACCGACGCCTTGACCTGCGGCAATACGCTTTAGAATATCTTGGCTAGTCGTGATGCAAACGTTCTCTGAAATAGCAAAAGAAGAGGCCCATTCTGGCTGACCAGTATGCAGCACAAAGCCGACCTCAGGATACATAGGGCCGCCTTCTAATGCCACATCTTCCATCACCTGCGGATTGGTCACTTCAATGTCTAAGTCTTCTAGCAGCTTACCTACGCGAGATTGCTCAAGCGGACGATTGACCATCAGACCTAGGGCACCGTGCTTGTCATGACGGCAGATATATATAAGTGCCTGCTCAAACCTTGGGTCTGACAGCTCGGGTGCTGCAATCAAAAAATGATGGGTCAAATTGGTTTTAGACATAGAAACAAACGCAACCTAATAATAAGGGTGAAAGACCACTATATGGTGATAATCAATAGAAAAGCAAGATTTGCACTAATTGCTACTGACCATCATACAGACTCAGCTAACCATCCGTTTTAATGAAAACGAATGATTATTTAACGTTAGATAGGTCAGATAAGCGTTATTTAACATCGGATAATAAGCTGCGGGCATGGTCGCGCGTGACATCGGTGATAATGACACCACCAGACATACGCGCCAACTCGTCTACTTGCGCACTGTCGGTCAGTATGAGTAGCTCGCTTTCGGTCTGTTCTTGATGGTGCTTTTGTACCAAGATATGTTGATGCGCTTGCGCTGCGACTTGTGCTTGGTGTGTGATAGCCAGCAATTGCTGTGTTTGCCCAAGCGAGCGTAGCAGTTCGCCAACCACTTGCGCAGTACCGCCACTGATACCAACGTCGACCTCATCAAATACCAACATAGGCTTGGCGGCATTGTTATCAGCATTGGTCGCTTGTAAGACTTGCATCACGAGCGCCATACGTGACAGTTCACCACCTGAGGCGATTTTGTGTAGAGGCTGCATTGGCATACCGACATTGGCGCTGAATAATAAATCAATATCGAAACAACCTTGGGCATTGTACTGACTAGGTTCGGCTTTCTTAGTAAAAACAAATTCACAGCGAGCATTGGGTAGCGCAAGTGGTTGTAGCTGTTTGATGAGTTGCTTACTAATTATCGGAGCAGCTTTTGTGCGCTCTTTATTCAACTGTGTCGCCAGAGCGAGATAGTCTTGCCAAGCCTGATCAATTTGCGCTGCCATTGCATCACTGCTTGGCTCGTTCTCTAGCTGCTCTAATTGCGCTTCCCAGCCTTTTGCTTCATCAATTAAATCACTCGCTGGCAAGCTATGCTTACGTGACAGACGATGTCCTAAGCTGATTAAATTGTCTAGTGTTTGCAATCGTTCAGGATCAGGTAGCTGCTGTTCGGCATAATCTGATAGCAGCGCAGTCACCTCAGTGATTTGCTGCTGTGCTAGATGTAGCTGTTCAGAAGCTTGTTCAAACGTTTGGCTAACGCCTACTTGGTTGTCACAGAGTTTAATTGCTTGTCCGAGCAAGGTCATGACGTCTGGTTCATCAGTATCATTGTCGAGCAAATGCAGACCATGACTGGCCTCTTGCATTAAGGCTTCAATATTGGAGAGCTCTTCGTGTTCAGATTCAACTTCTGCGTAATCCACAGCTAATAACGGGGCAATATCTGCTAATTGGCTCTGCAACAACTGAATACGATCTTGACGCTGGGCTTCGCGGCTCGCGATGTCATCTGCGCGACGTTTTAGCTGCTGATAGGCTTGATAGCTACTGGCAGTTTGGATGGCTAGCGGTGTTATCTGTGCCATCTCATCAAGCCATTGCACCACAAATTGCGGCTTAAGTAATGCTTGCTGAGCATGTTGGCTATGTATATTGACCAGTAAAGCACCTAAACTCTTTAGCTCCGCTAAGCTAACCGGTGAACCATTTAGCCATGCTTTTGAGCGGCCAGTATTGCTTAATTGTCGACGAATAAGTACTTCAGGCTCTTCTAGCGGTCGATCATTTTTGGCAAACCAGTCAGCGACGACGCTGTTATTTTCTACATCAAATTGAGCGTAGATATCTGCATGCGCAGCGCCATGCCTGACCATTGCACTGTCTGCTCGCTCACCGACACATAGTGATAGTGCATCTAGCAATAACGACTTGCCAGCACCTGTTTCACCAGTGATGACATTAAAACCTTCAGCCACGCTCAGCTCATGCTGAGCAATCAACGCAAACTGATGTAAAGTTAACGATACTAGCATCAACGCCTCTCAGGACAGACAATGGACATCATATAAATCTTAGGAAGCCATCTATAAATAGGGTAAATAAGGAAGTGAAAATATCTATTTAAACTTGCTAATTAGATAAATATTGTAGGCAAATAGTATGGTGTTAAATGTGCGTAAATACAAACTTTAAGATGAGGTATAACAGAATTTATTATTGGGAGATTACCATAAAACTATTAAAAACTGACAATAAATCATCAACATAATACCTATAATATTAATCGTTAGGGTCATTGGATATCTAAAGATAAGCACAGTATGTGAAGAAGTGTTTTGACTGATAATTATAAAAACATACCTAAGTTAGTGGCCTAGCATCCGCCTAGAAAAATACCAAATGAATATTAAACGAACGGGTAGATACTTGCCATCGAATAGAATTTTCCTAGTCGCTTTAACAAACTTTATAGATATAATGTGGTAGCATAATCTCACATAATGATAAACTCTTCTTATGAGTTTGATGCGCTATGCAACCTGATAACGAGTCATAATTTTGTAAAATTGTAGGCGTATAGTGGTAAAAATATGCCACTCAATCATTACTCAAAAGCGTTTTCATAGAACCTGTGGCTACCTTTAGCGCGCAGATATCTACTATAGAGGGATAAAGTATCTAAAGCAGGCGTGTTTGCTTACTGGTCGCGTATTTGAAGCCCAGTGCAACTCTGTCAGTACTTTAACCCGTTACTTATTTTTTAGTTTTGCCATAATTATTTGATAAGGAAGCCACTATGACAGCGGCGCAATTTACTAACGTAACAGTTAATGCCCAAGCGACAGTATCTTATGATGGTCGCTGCTCAAGCCATACCATTATGTTTGAGGATGGTCGTCATAAAACGCTAGGCGTGATCTTACCTTGTGACAACTTGGTTGAGCATTATCACTTTAGCACTAATACTTCTGAGCGTATCGAAATCACTAGTGGTGAGTGTGAAGTGAAGATCAATGGTGATGATGAATTCAGCTACTACCGTGCCGGTCAATCATTTGTCGTTGAAGGCAATAGCGGTTTTAACCTACGTACTGAAGAGATTGTTCAATATGTCTGTCATCTAGAAGGCTGATATTATTAATAGGGCGCTCGAGCTTTCATTCTAGCGCCTGTTCTATCACACATTAGTGTTTCGAGAAAATAAACAATATCGGATTGGTATTGTTTATTTCTTTTTTGACGTTTGGTTTACTGTTCTCTCATCATCAATGAGCTATGACATTTAAAGCCGACGTTACCCTCTTTTATTCCGTCGCCTAGTGCGATATCCACTTTATATTTAGTAGGCCTATTATGGCAAAACCCATTTATTTTTACGGCATTCATGCCATTGATGCGTTACTTGAACATCGTCCTCTTGATGGCCTTAGCTTGTTTGTGCAGCAAGGGCGTGAGAGTGACAGTCATGTACAAGCTATCATGGCCGAAGCGGAAGCAAACGGCATTAGTATTCAACCAACCCAAAAAGACAAGCTAACGCAGTTGTGTGGTAGTCCGCAGCATCAAGGCGTGGTGCTCAATGCTCGTCCGTTAGGTTTCGCTGATGAAGGTTTGCTTGATACTATTATTGGCCGTGAACAATGCTTATTGTTGGTACTAGATCAAATTACTGATGCACATAACTTTGGCGCCTGCCTACGTACCGCAGTGGCTATGGGTGTGGATGCAGTGGTTTGTCCAAAACACCATGCAGCGAGCCTAACGCCAACAGTCGCTAAAGTATCAGTTGGCGCAGCAGAGATGATGCCGATTGTCAGCGTTACGAACTTGGCACGCACGTTGTCGCAAATCAAAAATGCAGGCGTTTTTGTATTTGGTACGGCACTTAGTGAAGAGGCTAAGCCAATACATGCCGCTGACCTAACTGGCAAGACCGCTATCATTATGGGTTCAGAAGGAGAGGGTATGCGTCGCCTGACAATGGAGAGCTGTGATGAGTTGGTTTATATTCCAATGTCAGGAAACGAGCATGGTAATCTACAGAGCCTAAACGTGAGTGTTGCTACTGGGATGGCACTGTATGAGGTCAATCGCCAGCGAACTTTAGCTGCTGGGCAAGCGTAAGGTACTCTTGGTGCAAGGGTTCTAGTTGTAGATATAGAGAGGCAAGGTCGCTCTCATTGAGTATGACATTGTCTGCATGACGATTACGCTCTTCACGACTCAGCTGATTGGTCATAATGGCCTTAATTTTTTGTATGCTTTGATCATCACGCTGACTGGCACGCGCAAGCTGCGTGTCTTCGGTGGCATCCATGACTAAAATACGTTGACATAAATTAGCCAGTCCTGCTTCTGCCGCCTCTATAAGTAGGGGCGCAGACAAGACTATATACGGTGAAGTACTAGCATCTAGCTGTGCCTTTGCTGTCTCACGTATCGCTGGGTGAGTGATAGCCTCAAGCTCAATCAGCGCTTCAGGATTTGCAAATACGTGTGTACGTACAGCAGCCCTATCCATGACACCCTCATCCGTCAGTATCCAATCACCAAACTTTTTCTGGATTTTCTGCAGAGTGGTGCTACCTTTAGCGACAGTCTCATGGGCGATCACGTCTGCATCAATAATATCGATGCCTTGCTCAGCAAACCAAGCACTAGCGGCAGATTTGCCACTACCGATACCACCCGTCAAACCAACCACGAGCTTCTTATTTTTTGGTTGCGTGGTTTGTGGTTGGTGTGAATAAGAGTGCGATATATTTTTTGACATAATAGTGGCTTATCTGATAGATAGAACAATGAATGCAGCTTTGAACTCACAATCGGCCTTGTAAAGCTTTACTTATGAGTCGCTGCCGAAAATTTCCTACAATGATATTTACTACAATAATCTAATGTGCGCTGTCAGTTATTAGACATACATACCGAGATACCAGCTGACGATATCTGAGCCGTATAATAAGGCAGCAATACCTGCAATAGCGATATAAGGCCCAAAAGCAAAAGGTCGGCTTTCACCCTGTTTTTTCATCAAGATCAGCCCAACGATAGAGCCGAGTAAAGATGATAGTAGAATAATCAAAGGTAACATCATAGGTCCCAGCCAAGCACCTAATACTGCTAGTAATTTAAAATCCCCTTGACCCATTCCATGTTTTTTAGTTATTAAGTAAAACACCTTGACTACTATCCATAGCGATAAAAACCCAAGTAGTAATCCCCATATCGACTGTGTTGGTGTGACAAACCAACTTTGTGAATTCACCGCTAATCCTAAGCCTGCCAAAGGAAAGGTAAGGCGATCGGGTAGTAACTGTGTGTCAAAGTCGATACCTGTTAGAGCTACCAGTGTCCATACTAAAACCAATGCGGACAAGCCTGTAGTATTTACCCCAAACTTATATATTACTAATACAGATAAGAGGGCAGTTACTAGCTCAACGAGAGGATAACGCAGACCAATAGATGCTTTGCAACTTGAACAGCGTCCGCGTAGTAACAGCCAACTTATTAAAGGGATGTTTTCATACCACTTAATTTTATGTGCGCAATGAGGGCAGCGAGAGGCAGGTCGACTTAAAGTAATCGGTTGGTCAGTAGCGACAATATCTGCTATGGGCAGCGTATGCTCGCGTGGCATATCTGCCTGTTCAGACATAAACTGGCTACACTCTTGTCTCCAACCATGCAACATCATCAGCGGTATGCGATGAATCACAACATTTAAAAAACTGCCAACACAAAGACCTAATAGGCCAAATAAGAATAAAGCTAGGGTACTGTTCTCTTGTAGTAACTGTATAAATTGCATCAAATCATTATCCTACTACTGCGCCCATCTGGAAGATTGGCAAGTACATTGCGATGACTAGACCACCAACTAATACACCTAATACTGCCATAATTAACGGTTCCATTAAGCTCGTCAAACCATCAACCGCATTATCAACTTCGTTTTCGTAGTAGACAGCAACTTTATCTAGCATTTCTTCTAAACTACCAGACTCTTCACCAATGCCAACCATCTGAATAACTAAGCTTGGGAACAAGTTGGTCGAGCGTATGGAGAACTGTAATTGCTGACCAGTGGATACATCATTCTTGATTTGTTGAGTGGCATTATAAAATACAACATTATTAGTCGCACCGGCAGTGGAGTCTAGGGCATCGATAAGCGGCACACCAGCAGCAAAAGTTGTAGATAGTGTACGAGAAAAACGTGCAATAATCGCTTGATAAGCAATGTTGCCAAATATCGGAGCTTTTAGCGTAGCCCGATCTAAAAAGTCACGGAATTTTTTAGATCTTTTTTTAGCTTCTGAAAAGCCGATGATTGTACCGCCGATAGCAATGATAAGGATAAACCACCATGCCTGCATCCATTCGGACATGCCAACAACCATTTGCGTAAACGCTGGTAGCTCTGCGCCAAATGATTCAAATAGATCAGAGAATACTGGTACTACTTTTATCAATAGAATCATAGTAACAATGATAGCAACCACGATAACGGCAATAGGGTACTTCATTGCTTTTTTAATTTTTGCTTTTAGTAGCTCACTTTTTTCTTTATAAGTAGCGACTCGTTCAAGCATCGTCTCAAGTGCACCTGATTGTTCGCCTGATTCAACAAGTGAACAAAATAAATCATCAAAATAACGAGGATGTTTGCGCAAAGAAGAGGCAAAGGTGCCACCTGCTTCAATATCTGCTTTTATTTTCAATACTAAGTCTTTCATACTTGGATTATCGAGCGAGTCGGCGACAATCTCAAAGGACTGGGTCAACGGTACACCTGCTTTCATCATTGTTGCCAACTGCCGAGCAAAAATAGCAATATCAATGGCTTTAATAGCTTTTTTGAAGGTATAAAGAGGTTTTGGTTTTTTCTTAATCCCTTTAACCGTGATGCCTTGTTTACGTAGGGTCGCTTTCGCTAGCTCTAAGTTGCGACTAGTAGTTTCGCCCTTAACTTTCTGTCCACGTCGGTTCACACCGTCGTAAACAAAATCTAACAACATATCGGTCTTAGCTTTTGCCATATTACTACCCTCAAAATTGTCCAATATATATATTGTAAATTTACAATAGAATACCAGACTTAAGATACTAGTCAGGCATACTTTATTTTAGCGTAAAAAACCAGTGTCTATCTGTTTTATTTTTAAAAGTATCTGATAAAGAACATTGCTGGCTTATGAATCAGTTATCAATTAATAGGTGGGATACTAAGATTTATAATATGAATTTTATTTATTATTCAGAAGTCACTCGCATCATTTCCTGAATACTTGTGACTCCTTGCAACACTTTTAAAATCCCAGAACGACGCAAATCGCGGAAACCATTTTTAATAGCAGCGTCTTTGATATCTATTGCGTTACCATCTTCCATAATAATGCGTGAAATATCAGGGCTGACTTTCATCACTTCATAGATGCCCACACGACCTTTATAACCTTCACGGCATTCATTACAGCCGACTGGTTCATAAATAACATTATCAGTGTTATCCAGATCAGTATCAGTAAAACCAATTTCTAATAAGCTCTGACGCGGAATGCTAATAGGTTTTTTGCAGTTCTTGCATAGTCGTCTTGCCAAACGTTGAGCAATGACTAAATTAACTGATGTGGCAATATTGAAAGAGGCCACACCCATGTTACGTAGACGCGTTAATGTTTCAGGTGCTGAGTTGGTATGCAAGGTAGAAAGAACCATGTGACCTGTTTGCGCCGCTTTAATAGCAATTTCAGCAGTCTCAAGGTCACGAATCTCACCGACCATAACAATATCAGGATCTTGACGTAAAAAAGACTTGAGCGCATTGGCAAACGTTAGACCAACTTTGGCATTAACGTTGACCTGGTTAATTCCTTCAAGGTTAATTTCAACTGGATCTTCAGCCGTTGAAATATTGGTTGCGCCAGTATTCAAGATGTTGATACCAGTGTAAAGGGAGACCGTCTTACCAGAACCAGTAGGACCAGTGATAAGCAACATGCCTTGTGGTTTGTGTAATGCCTCTAAAAACATTTCCTGCTGATCTGGTTCATACCCCAATGCATCAATACCTAACATGGCTGAGGATGGGTCAAGGATACGCAAGACAAGTTTTTCACCGAATAACGTCGGTAATGAGTTTACTCGGAAATCAATGGCTTTATTTTTAGAAATTTTTAGTTTAATACGCCCATCTTGCGGTACCCGGCGTTCTGAGATGTCCATTTGCGACATGACTTTTAAACGTGCTGCAATTTTATTCGCAAGTTGAACCGGTGGATTGGCCATTTTTTGCATGACGCCATCGACACGAAATCGTACTCTAAAAGATTTTTCGTATGGCTCGAAATGTAAATCAGAAGCACCCATACGGATAGCATCTACCAACATTTTATTGACGAACTTTACAACAGGTGCTTCATCGACGCCGTCATTCAGCTGAGTCTCACCATCCTCTTTATCTTCATTACCATCTTCAAAGTCGACATTTAGGTCGCTATTAGAAAAGCTATCAAAACTTTGCATTGTATCTGCGTATGCACTTTCAATACGCTTTTTGAGCTTATTTTCTTCGACAACAATGGTTTCTATCGACAGTCGAGAATTAAAGGCAATCGCATCAATGGCATCAACGCGAGTGGGATCACTTAGTGCGACAAATAGACGTTGTCCTCGTTTAAAGAGTGGTAAAGCATTAAACTTGCGAACGATTTTTTCATCCACCAAGTCTTTTGGAATAACATCAATGTTTAATGCATCAAGATCAAATAGAGGGTCACCGAAAGCTTGGGATAGCATTTGGGCAAGTAAATAAGCATCGGCCAGTTTATTGTCTACCAGATAAGGTACCAGTCCTATTTGCTGCTGCTGCGACTCAATTTGTGCCGTCTTCATATTCGCTTCGCTAACGACACCGTCGCTAATCAGTTGCTGCGCTAGACCGCCGTACTTACTGGTTGCGATAGACATTCTAACCTCTCCTTTGATACAAAATATTCTGTAGACTTGCTTGGTATTGCACGCTACATACTTGTTGTTTCTAGTTGATAACTCGCTCGAACTATCTTGCTTTGTTTATCTTATCTACCTGTATATCTATATATAGAACCAGCAACAATATTTGATTTTATAAACTCTATATTTCATCAACTCTGTAGTATAGAACTTTACTTTAGTTTGAAAAAATTATATAGACCATTAGACGACTATAGTCACCTGACCACAAAAATGTTATAAAATAAATCAATTAAACGATTACCAGTATAAATGACCATGACTTACTCCCTAGATTATCGCAAACAAGTTTT
>NZ_VZIZ01000009.1 GCF_009812035.1 Psychrobacter nivimaris
AGAGACGCTATTTTAACAAAAACCTCTTATCAGGTGTCCTAAATTAGTTGACCACTACAGACCAGCAATGAAAAAACAGATGACCACATTGCTTATGAAGCAAAAGTCCGTGCAGAGATAGAAGCATGGAAGAACCCCGATAAAGGGATTTTGGATAAGACGTTAGCAGTGCTTAATACCCCTGTGATAGCAGCTGGTGATGCATTGATGGAAGCTCCACAATTTGGCGATTCTCTAAAAAAAGCAACTGAGGAAACGATTACTGCTTTAAGTGATGCAGCCAACTGGACATTGGACACTCAAGGCATTATCGATAACTATCAAGAGACAGCAGATATTAATGACTCCTCTATTAAAACGCTGTCTGACATTAAACGTCTACCCATTGCTGTTGTAGATAAACAAGTTAAGCTTTTCAAAAGCAAATATGTAGCGCTAACCAGTGCGCAAGGGGTGACTACAGGGGTTGTGGGCTGGGCAGGTATCCCTGCTGACGTCGTTGGGCTTATTACAGCCAACCTACGTGCGATTGGAGAATATGCAACGTACTATGGCTTTGATATCAATGATGAAGGCGAACAGTTATTTGCGATGTCTTTGTTGGCTGTAGCAACTTCTGCCTCTGTTGAGGAGTGTAAAGCGGCGTTAGATGACACTCAGGCGATGATTAAAGATCCAGAAACTCAAGCATTCAATCAGATTAATGAAGAAGTTATGTCTCGTGTACTGCGTCAGACAGTGACTAAAGTAGCCACTAACATCGTTAAGACAAAGGCGGCGCAAATCATTCCAGCGGTGGGTGCAGTAGTCGCAGGTGGTGTTAATGCTAGCTACACTGCCAATGTGTGTGAAGCTGCTTACCAGTGTTATCGTGAGCGCTTTTTAGATCGTCTCGCGTAAGATTTAGATGGCTCGTTAAGTCAGCGATAGTATCAAGATGTAAGCATATGCCGAAACGTTAAACTGATTCGCCCAGCATCGACCGTCTTTGTCTTGGTGATCGTATGTTTCCAAAAGGTTTGTGTGTCACCATGCATCACAACGAGCTGACCAGACTCAAGATAAAGTTCAACTTTGTCTTGAGTTTTTTTATGCTTAAAAACAAATTTGCGTGTGGCACCAAGCGATAAGGAGGCGATGACTGGTTGCTGACCGAGCTCTTTTTCGTCATCAGCATGGTAGCCCATACCATCAGCGCCAGAAGGATAGTAATTAAGCAGGCAGGTATTAAAATTAGCAGTGACGCCAACCTCTACTAAAGCTTGCTCAATTTCCTGTTTCACGTGAAACACTTTATCTGTCCATGGAACGGTTTGCCGCACATGCCCCGAGTATTGATAATTGGCATCTTCGTCTCCCATCCAAACGATTTGCCGAGTGGTTATATGGGTCTTACCAAATAACGTCACGATATCTGATTGCCAAGGTAGCTCATTTAGTAGAGTGTGATAAAGGGCAGTGGCATCGTCGATAATCACGCCTAAATCATTCACCTTACCATCATAGGGTAGTAAGTTATCCGTGGGTGCAGGGGCAAAGAGGTCAGTCATAATTTAGTCGTTGTAAATCCTTATTTACTGCTTTGATAGTGCTCGTTGATAATTTGAGCGCATAGTTCAGGCGCTTCCATTGGCAATAGATGACCATAATCTGACAGCGAAATAAGACTGCTATCTGGGACAAATTTTTTCCATTGCTTGCGTACTTTGTCATTGATGAACAGGGTAGGCTTGCCTGTAATCAACGTGTAGGGACAGCGTAGTTTTTTAAGGGCAGCATCGATATGAGGTGCGCCAAAATAATTGGCCAGCTCTTGTTCTGGTGCAAACATAAGCGTATAGCTACCATCTGTGTTTTTGCTCAGGCTTTGTTCAGCAAATACTTGCAAGTGCTCATCGCTGATACGTTTATAAGCACGCTGCGCACGTAGGCTCTCGTAATAACTATGGGTACTTGGCCAAGTAGATTGCTTAGTTAAGGTGCTTTTGAAAGGCTCGCGGCTCAGTAGGACAGAGCGTGGCAAAAGGTTATATAAGGTGGCTTGGTGTTTGGTAAATGTGACTGGCTCGATCAAGTATAACTGTGAAAATAGCTCTGGACGTTTGGCAGCTGCCATCGCTGTAGCCGTAGCCCCTTGCGAATGACCAATACCTATGACAGGCTTATTTTGGGTCTTTTCTAAAAACTCAATCAGCATATCAGCATCTTGCTCGCGCGTCAGACGACGGCTCTGCGGCTTATCATACCAGTAGCCACGTAGGGCAAGTGAGCTGATATCAAACTCAGTGGCTAGCTTACTTAATAGCGGTGTATAAGTGCCAACGGTAAAACTATTACCACTATAAAAATGTGCTGGCGCGCGGGGAGTAGAGCTGAAATCTAACGGCTGATTAAACTGGCTAAGGTCATAATAGCGTGCCTGTTTTCCGCCAAGATTAATGCGGTTTGTGAATGCTTCCATAAAATAAACACTTCCTTGTGGCTTATTTTGAGTGATTTGTTTTTCGTAGCTTTGCTTTTTATGATTGAGCTGACTTAATGAATCCTAGTTATCTTCACCTAAGAAGCCACCGCTTTGACGCTGCCACAGTCGAGCGTAGACACCATTCAATGCCAATAGTTCATCATGACTACCTTGCTCGATGATACGGCCTTGATGCATAACGACCAGTCTATCCAATGCGGCAATAGTAGACAAGCGATGGGCAATAGCAATAACGGTCTTGCCGGTCATGATGTCATTTAAGCTTTCGGTAATAGCATATTCAATCTCAGAATCCAACGCACTGGTGGCTTCATCTAAAAGTAAAATCGGCGCATTTTTTAGCATAACACGTGAGATAGCAATACGCTGACGTTGACCGCCAGATAGTTTGACTCCGCGTTCACCCACTTGGGTATCAAGTCCTGTATTGCCTTTATCATCGTACAAATCTTTGATGAAATCCCATGCCTGAGCTTGTTTGGCAGCGATCATAATCTCTTCGTCAGTAGCATCAGGACGACCATAGGCGATATTTTCACGCACGGTGCGATGTAGCAATGACGTATCTTGAGTCACCATACCAATCTGTTGACGTAACGATTCTTGCGTGACCTCATCAATAGCTTGACCATCAATCAGAATCTTACCGCTATCGACATCAAAAAAGCGCAGTAACAGATTGACCAAGGTCGATTTACCAGCACCTGAACGCCCAACCAAACCAATCTTTTCACCCGGCTTAATATCTAAGTGGAAGTTGTCCAACAGTTTGATATATGAGTTAGGAGCGCGCTTAGCGATGCTAGTACCATCGACAGGCTCGCCAGTTTGTCCATTGTCTTCTTCGTCATTCTCATAACTGAAGTCAACATGATCGAACACGATACGCCCGTCTGTGACAGCTAGGGCTGGCGCGTCAGGTTTATCAATGATTGTCTGCGGTGCTGACAACGTACGCATACCATCTTGAACTGTACCGATACTCTCAAACAAACTGGCTGTCTGCCACATAATCCAACGCGTCAAACCATTTAGACGTAATGCCATCGCAGTCGCAGCAGCAATGGCACCAACACCAACTGCGCCTTGTTGCCACAAGTACAATCCAATACCTGCGGTACTACTGACCAAGATCACACTGATAAGATGGGTCGATACTTCTAAATAGCTAACCCAGCGCATCTGTGCATGTACCGTACCTAGAAACTGTCCCATGGCATTTTTGGCATAGCCTAGCTCACGACGCGAATGGCTAAATAGCTTAACAGTCATAATATTGGCATAAGCATCAGTGATTCGTCCTGTCATCAAGGCACGAGCATCTGCTTGCACAATCGCTGTCTCTTTGAGCTTAGGGATAAAGTACCAAATGGTGATGGCAACCAAGACCAGCCAAATGACAAAAGGAATGAGTAGTAAGCTGTCTAAATTAAACAAAATCACCCCTGAGGTGATAAAGTAGACAGAGACATACATAAACATATCGGTGACAGTCATCACGGTATCGCGTACTGCTAGGGCTGTCTGCATTACTTTAGCTGAGACGCGTCCCGAAAATTCATCTTGGTAGAACTGCATGGATTGCCCAAGCATGCGCTGATGAAAACGCCAGCGCATCTGCATGGGAAACACGCCTTGCAAGGTCTGAAAGTGGATAAACGATGACAAGGCAATCCACAACGGGCTTACTATCATGACAGCGAGCATGATGAGCAGCATATCGCCTTTTTCTACCCATAAGTTTTGCGGCGTATAAACGCCCAACCAATCGACGATATTACCTATCCAAGCAAACAGCATGGCCTCGTAGATACCGATACCAGCGGACAAAATCATAAAAATTAGTAGCCAGCCGCGTAAGCCATTGGTACATGCCCACAAAAACTTCAGCATGCCATCGCGAGGTGATGGCAATGGCATAGGTGTATCTGGAAAGGCGGGTAGGCGGTTTTCGAAAAAGCGAAATAAAGCATTCATAGGCAGTAATAAAACATCAATAGCAGTACGTCAAGATGAACGAGAGGACTCGTTATCTAGAATCTTTACTTTTGTGATTGGGATTAGGTGCTATTTTAGCAAAATTACTAATCATACCTGCATGCTAATTGTAATTTGCTTAAGAATAGCTGTGTCTTTAGTGCCTTAGTCACGACCATAATAAATAGATTGCTGTAGAAAAAATATTTTGTTACATTCTACATCTAAACTTATCCATGGTTTAAATATTGCTTTTATAAGTATGATTTCATTGCGAAAATCAGCTGATTAGCAGGCATTTTGTTTAATGGTTTTTATAAACATACGAACAGTAATAACTCAACATTGAAGTTCAAAAGGTAGCAGTGAATGATGTATTTAATAATAGCGGTGCTATGTAGCGTCGCTGTCTCAGTGCTTTTAAAAATATTGCGCCAGAAAAATATAGATATTCGTCAGACCATCGTAGCAGGCTATCCTGTGGCTTTTTTACTGACCTGGGTATTACTAAAACCTGATATAGGGGCCATACATGCGCTTGATAGCGCTTGGGGCATCATCATCGCGCTTGGGATACTATTACCTGCCGTATTTATCATTCTGGGACGGGCTATTGAAGCGGTGGGGATGGTAGCAACCGACGCGTCTCAGCGCTTATCACTTATCATTCCTATCGTAGCGGCTTTTTTGCTATTCGGTGAGGTGCTGACTGGTACACGTATACTTGGATTGGCGTTAGGATTTTTGGCATTAGGTGCACTTGTCTATCGACCACAGCATAACGATATTACTCGGCAAGCAAAGCATACGCCACTGTGGTTATTCGGGGTATGGGCAGGCTACGGCATTATTGATATTTTGTTCAAACAAGTTGCCAAACAAGGAGCAGCTTTTCCATTGACTCTACTGGTTAGCTTCGGGGTAGCAGGTGTATTGCTTCTAATCTATTTACTTGTCACAAGGGTACGTTGGCAAAAACAAGCGCTTATGACAGGCTTGCTGCTTGGTGCACTAAACATGGGAAATATCTACGCCTATGTACGGGCACACCAAGTGCTGCATGATTCTCCCAGTATTGTTTTCACTGGTATGAATGTCGGCGTTATTGCCGTAGCGACATTGATTGGCGTAGGAGTGTTTAAAGAGCAGCTAAACCGTATCAATATAATAGGGTTAGTATTGGCAGTCTGCTGTGTAGGGGTGCTGTTTTTGGCTTAGTGCACTCTGTCCAAAATATTGGCTTCATGATTTTTTAACTATATTGTCACTTATCCTATATAGGCATACAAATCATCCTATGATAAGGTTATCTACAAATAACACGGCTTGTATGGAATAAAAAAGCTTAGTTTATGATATTTAACTTAACCAATAAAAATAGGATGCAGGCTCAATGGAATACGATAAGCAATTACAGCGTATAAAAAATAGTTCGGGTTTTATTGCTGCGCTTGATCAAAGTGGTGGCAGCACACCAAAAGCGTTAGAGACTTATGGTGTCAGCAGTGATGCTTATGATAATGATGAGGCCATGTTTGATTTGGTTCATGAAATGCGTGCTCGTATCATGACGTGTGACTGTTTTGATAGTGAGCGTGTACTTGGTGCAATTTTATTTGAAGACACCATGGATCGCGAAGTCAATGACAAGTCGACGGCCAACTACCTATGGGAAGATAAAAATATCGTACCATTTTTAAAGGTAGACAAAGGTCTGGCTGAGCAAATGAGCGGCGTACAAGTTATGAAGCCGATTCCGAATCTAGATCTATTATTAGATAAAGCAAAAAACTATCCCGTATTCGGTACTAAGATGCGCTCAGTCATCCATGAGCCAAATGTCGACGGTATCGAGCTTGTGGTACAGCAGCAGTTCGATGTGGCTAAGCAGATTATTTCAAAAGGTCTGATGCCTATTGTCGAGCCAGAAGTCAATATTGATAGCACTCAAAAGCATGAGTGCGAGTTACTGTTGAAGGCAGATATCCTGCGCAATCTGGAACGCTTAAGTGAAAAACATCAAGTGATGCTTAAGCTGACCCTGCCAGAAGAGGCGGGGTTTTATCAGGAGCTGATTGATCATCCTAAAGTGCTCAAAGTAGTGGCGCTGTCTGGTGGTTATAGTCGTAGCGATGCTTGTGCCAAGCTCAAACAAAACCCAGGTATGATTGCGAGCTTCTCGCGTGCCTTTACCGAAGGTTTGAGTAAGCAACAAAGCGATAGCGAGTTTGCTGAAACCATCAATGCCTCAATTGAAGAGATTTATGAAGCGTCAAAAGTGTAAACGTAGTAAATAAAAATTCGCACATAAAGCATAAGTAAATAAGCCAAAAAAAGCCCTACTAGATAAGTGTGCAAATACTTAAATAGTAGGGCTTTTCTTATTTCAAAAGTATAGGTTATTAACTCTACACCTCTTTATATAACTGGCGTCCTTCGTTGTTATATTTTTTAGTCATCTCGGCCATGCCTTGGCGAATTTCCTCAGCAGTGGCTTCACCAACTTGTCCGACGAGCTCTGTATTTACTTCTTTGATTAGGTGACCGGCATCGGTTAAGTCGCCTGTTTGTGGCGTTACTTTTTGGTTAGCGGCCTCTTTATCCAGCCCTGCTGCATATTCACGCACGTTTTGAGTGATTTTCATTGAACAAAACTTAGGACCACACATGGAGCAAAAGTGTGCCGATTTGTGTGCGTCTTTTGGCAATGTCTCATCGTGATATTCACGTGCAGTATCAGGATCGAGCGCTAGATTGAACTGATCATCCCAGCGGAATTCGAAACGTGCTTTAGATAGCGCGTTGTCACGTGCCTGTGCTCCTGGATGACCTTTAGCAAGGTCAGCAGCGTGTGCAGCAATTTTATAAGTAATAATGCCGTCTTTAACGTCTTTTTTGTTTGGTAGACCTAAGTGTTCTTTTGGCGTGACATAGCACAGCATCGCTGTACCAAACCAACCAATCATTGCAGCTCCGATGGCGCTAGTGATGTGGTCATAGCCTGGGGCGATATCTGTGGTTAATGGCCCTAGAGTATAGAAAGGCGCGTCAGCACATAGCTCAAGCTGCAAGTCCATGTTTTCTTTAATGCGGTTCATCGCGACGTGTCCAGGGCCTTCGATCATCACCTGTACATCATGCTCCCATGCGACTTTGGTCAATTCACCAAGCGTACGTAGCTCACCGAACTGCGCTTCATCATTGGCATCTTGCAAGCAGCCAGGACGTAGGCCATCACCTAGACTAAATGCCACATCGTACTGTTTCATAATCTCGCAGATATCTTCGAAATGCGTGTATAAAAAGCTTTCTTTGTGATGGGCTAGACACCACTGCGCCATGATAGAACCACCACGTGAGACAATACCTGTCAGACGCTTTGCGGTGAGCGGTACATAGCGTAATAGTACGCCGGCGTGAATAGTAAAGTAATCGACTCCTTGCTCTGCTTGCTCAATCAACGTATCACGGAATATCTCCCACGTTAGGTCTTCAGCGACGCCATCGACTTTTTCTAGTGCTTGATAAATCGGTACCGTACCAATCGGTACAGGAGAGTTACGGATTAGCCATTCACGGGTTTCATGAATATGATTGCCCGTTGATAGATCCATAATAGTATCCGCACCCCAACGTGTTGCCCACGTCATTTTGGACACTTCTTCATCGATAGACGAACCCAGCGCTGAGTTACCGATATTGGCATTGATTTTCACCAAAAAGTTACGCCCGATGATCATCGGCTCAGATTCAGGGTGGTTGATGTTGTTTGGGATAATTGCGCGTCCAGCCGCCACTTCATCACGGACAAATTCAGGGGTGATGATTTGAGGCGTATTGGCACCGAAGCTCTCGCCATCATGTTGACGCATATCGGTCAGTTCATGCTGCTTTTGCGTTTCGCGTATGGCGATATATTCCATTTCAGGAGTGATGATGCCGCGACGCGCATAGTACATCTGTGTAACGTTCTGTCCTGCTTTGGCGCGGCGCGGTTTATCAATGTGAGCAAATCGTAAGTTAGCAGTGCTGATGTCACGAGCGCGCGCCAGACCATAAGCGCTAGACAATCCACTTAATTGTTCGGTATCACCGCGCTCATTTATCCAGCCTTCACGCAGCTTTGGCAAGCCTTTGGTCAAATCAATCTCAACGTTAGGATCGGTATAAACGCCAGAGGTGTCATAGACATAAAAGGGTGGGTTCTGTTCCCATTCTTTTTCAGAAACGCCTTGCACAGGGGTAGGGTCAAGCGTGATCTCGCGCATAGGTACTTGAATATCAGGGCGTGAGCCTTCGATATAAACTTTACGGGACGCAGGCAAAATACGGTGCAAGTCGCGCGCATCCTCTTCAAAGCGCACGTCTGTCTGATCGCGGTGAGCAGGGGTTTTTAGCGCATCTGCTTTTTTATCTGCTTTGACGTTGGTCGTGTCAGCAGCATTTGAGGCAAGCGTTGTGTTGTCGGCTGGGTTATGCGTTTGGGCTTTCGGTGCAATTGAGGTGGTGTCTGCAGTAGTCATATGCTGTCCTAGCGTGTTGGTTTTTTGAATAAAATCAACACCGCCAGTATCTGCGGGGGTAGCCATCCATCATCTAGACAAGTTTATATCATGAACCCACAACTTCGACCAAAAAATATCGTCGCGCATGGTGCTCATCAAATATTGGACGCAGCTTTATATCCTCTCTTCTTATCTGGCTATGCATCACGCATATTAAGACAGTAGTGACGATAAAAATGTATTTCTACGCGCCCTTTGTCATAAATAACAAAGTGCTTAAGACTTCCCTGCGTCGGTACTAACCGCATCAGGTTCGGCGGGTGATCTCTCAGCGAATGTATCAAGGCGACTACTTTAATAAAGTAATTTTAATAAAGTGAGCCAAAAATACACCGCACCCCGAGTCTGTCAGTGTTGTAAATCAGCCTCCATACTAACAAAATTCTGTACCAACGGCTAATGGTATTTGGATACAAATATTCCGTGTCAAACACACGGTTCAATATTTTCGTGAATAATTTTTCTGAGTGTTGATAGATGAGAGTGCTTAATACTGCTAGGTTGTAGACGAATTATTCAAATATTATGTAAAGCGAATGAAGGATTCTAGAAGTTGTCATTAAACTGTCATAAAGATTTGGCAAGATAACACGCATATCACAAGCAATGCTTTTTTATACCGTTGTTAAACTTCAGGAGTCCTACATGCGTTATTCGTTATTAGCAGTGGCCGTCAGTTGTACATTAATGCTTACGGCGTGTAATAAGTCAACAGATACGGCGGAGCCAACTGCTGATACTAGCAGTAGCGCTGTGACAACAGCTGAAACAACCTCTCAGACAGCATCTACTGCTACGTCAGATTTTAAATCTGCTGAAAATATCGCTATGAATATTACAGGTGCAGGTGCGTCGTTCCCGCAGCCTATCTATGCGAAATGGTCATATGACTATAATGCTGCGACTGGTGGCCAAGTCAACTATCAATCGATTGGCTCATCTGGTGGTATCAAACAAATCCAGTCAAAAACAGTAGATTTTGGTGCTTCTGATGCCCCAATGACGCCTGAAGAGTTAGACGAAGCAGGTCTGATTCAGTTCCCAACAGTCATCGGTGGTGTTGTACCAATCGTCAACATTGATGGCGTTGAGCCTGGTGCACTGAAGCTAGACGGTACGACTTTAGCTGATATCTATTTGGGTAAGATTAGCAACTGGAATGACCCTGCGATTAAGGCGATGAACCCAGATTTGACCTTGCCAGATGCCCCAATCACAACAGTATTCCGCTCAGATGGTTCAGGTACGACCTTCAACTTCACTGACTATCTTGCCAAGGTTTCACCAGACTGGAAAGACACTGTTGGCGTTGATAAAACCGTCAAATGGCCGACCTCTGCTACTGGTGCAGGCGGTAAAGGTAACGAAGGCGTTTCAAGCTACGTAAACCGCATGAAAAACTCTATCGGTTATGTTGAGTATGCTTACGCTAAGCAAAATAAAATGTCACATACTGCGCTGAAAAACGCAGCTGGTAACATCGTACAGCCATCTGCTGAGACGTTTGCTGCAGCAGGTGATATCGACTGGTCACAACAAGAAGGCTTTTATAAAGTCATCACCAACTCTGAAACTGACCAAGCATGGCCTATCGCTGCTGCGACCTTTATCTTGGTACATAAGCAACCAGAAAATCCTCAGCAAGTCGCTGGCGTGTTGAACTTCTTTGACTGGGCTTATACCCAAGGTGATGACAGCGCCATGGAACTAGACTACGTACCATTCTCTGACACGGCAGTAGCCTTGTTCAAAGAGAAGTGGAACGAAGTGAAAGGTAGCGATGGACAGCCTGTCTACAAGCCAGCTCAGTAATTTGTTTCTGCTAAATACTATTTAGTATCCTACAAGTTATCCTCTCGAATAACTATTCTCCGGTAGTTGTTTGAGAGGTTTTAACACAGCAAATTTGATGAATACATCTCGATAGATATGCTTACTCATACCGTTTAAGTTTGTTGTGTTAAGACCTGATATACATCTTTTTAATATTTCGATTCATCCCATTAAATGCTGAGACACTTATGACAGACTTAAGGTCCCAACTGGCTAAACAAAAACGTTACGACGCTTTATTTGTCAACTCTACTAAAGCGTTTGCCATACTCGTCCTCCTATCTTTAGGGGGCATTTTGGTGTCTCTAATTGTTGGAGCATGGCCGAGTATTCAAGAGTTTGGTTTGGGATTTTACACCAGCAATAACTGGGATACAGTCGCCAATGAATACGGGGCATTAGCGCCTATTTACGGTACTTTAGTCACGTCATTTATCGCTATTGTTATCGCGGTTCCAGTCAGTTTCGGTATTGCGATATTTTTAACCGAGATGTGCCCTAAGTTCCTCAAAAAACCACTTGGTATCGCCATTGAGTTGTTGGCTGGTATTCCATCTATCATTTACGGCATGTGGGGATTGTTCGTATTTGCGCCATTCTTTGGTGATCACATTCAGCCATGGTTTATTGAGCACGTCGGCCCTTTGCCTATTATTGGTAAGCTGTTTGCAGGTGCGCCTATGGGACTGGGTATGTTTACCGCTTCCCTAGTACTTGCCGTTATGATCATACCGTTCATCGCTGCCACCATGCGCGATGTTTTCTCTGTCGTACCCGATTTACTGAAAGAGTCAGCATATGGCATGGGCGCGACGACTTGGGAAGTCATGTTCAAAATTATCCTACCTTATACCAAAGCTGGTGTTGTTGGTGGCGTAATTTTGGGTCTGGGTCGAGCATTGGGTGAGACGATGGCAGTTACTTTCTTGATTGGCAATGCGTTTAATATCAGTCCAAGCCTATTCACTTCTGGTGTGACAATTACCTCGGCCTTGGCCAATGAGTTTGCTGAAGCGTCTAGTGAGCTGCATCTAGCGTCTTTACTACATCTAGGCTTAATCTTATTTGTCATCACCTTCATTGTGCTGTCTTTAGCAAAACTGATGCTCATGCGCATGGATCACAAAGCAGGTAATCGATAGATCTGTTACCGATTTATTGAACCTTGATAGATATTGATAGATATTGATAAAAGATATGGGAAATAAATATTATGCCTGCTAACAATGCGATCAATGCACCACTACCTACTAAGCCAAACGGCGCTACCCGCTACAATCAAAGCCTGTATAACAAGCGTCGTTTGACCAACAAGTTAGGTCTAGGCTTTGCCATGTCAGCGATGGTTTTTGGCCTGTTTTGGTTGTCATGGATTTTGGTGACTTTGTTTGTTGAAGGCTTCCAAGGCATGGTGCAGCTACCAATCTTTACTGCTGATACGCCGCCACCGATGAGTGCAGGCGGTTTACGCAATGCCATCGTTGGTTCGGTCATGTTGGCGTTTTCAGGATTGTTTATCGGTGCCCCTATTGGTCTTATGACAGGTATTTACTTATCTGAGTTTTCTAAAGGCAGTATGCTAGGCAAGGTCACACGCTTTTTAAATGATATTCTATTGTCGGCGCCATCGATTGTCATCGGTCTATTTATCTACGCACTGATGGTAAAAGGTCAAAGTTTCTCTGGTTGGGCGGGCGCGTTGGCATTGGCGCTGATTGTTATTCCAGTGGTCGTGCGTACGACAGAAAACATGCTGAATCTGGTACCGAATAGTCTACGCGAAGCAGCCTATGCGCTAGGTACTCCTAAATGGAAGTTGGTCACTCAAGTTACGGTAAAAGCTGCACGAGCTGGACTGACCACAGGTGTGCTACTGGCCTTTGCTCGAATCACTGGTGAGACAGCGCCGTTACTATTTACCGCACTTAACAATCAATACTTCAGTACAGATATGGGTCAGCCTATTGCTAACTTACCCAATACCATTTACCAGTTTGCGATGAGTCCTTATGACAACTGGCATACATTGGCTTGGGCGGCAGCATTACTTATCACCGCGTCTGTCCTAGTGTTGAATATATTGGCAAGATTTATCGGTGGTAGAGGTCAGCCCAAATAAGGGCTGAGAGCAGACCAGACTGTAGTACGCTACACGCTAAGCATTTACTTAAACTTATATGAAATTAATTGAGCTAGGTTGAAATATTATGAATGATGTCCTAAGCAACGTCCGTACGAACACGACTGCTGACAACTTTAATACGGCAACAGGCAGCCTATTAAATAGACCCATGTCTACTAGCGCCCAAGCTCAGCAACCAAACACTGCTGATTTTAATAAGCAAACGATTCAAGATATTCCTAAGAATATGCCTGCTGCAAAAATGGAAGTTCGAGATCTAAACTTCTATTACGATGACTTTCAGGCATTGAGAAACATCAATATCGATATCGCGGATAAAAAAGTGACCGCTTTTATTGGTCCTTCAGGTTGTGGCAAGTCTACGCTACTACGTACCTTTAACCGCATGTACGATCTATATCCAGGTATGCGTGCAGAGGGCAATATCAATCTAGATGGCAAAAACATCTTGGGTAAAGACATCGATGTGAACTTACTGCGTGCACAAGTTGGCATGGTTTTTCAAAAGCCGACGCCATTTCCGATGTCAATCTATGACAATGTCGCCTTTGGCGTACGACTGTATGAAAAATTAAGCAAAGACGAGCTGGATCATCGCGTCGAGTGGGCACTGAAAAAATCAGCGCTATGGCCAGAAGTGAAAGACAAGCTAAAAGCATCGGGATTGTCATTATCAGGTGGCCAGCAGCAGCGTCTGTGTATCGCACGTAGTGTGGCGACTAAGCCTGAAGTACTGTTGCTTGATGAGCCGACATCAGCACTGGATCCTATCTCGACGGGTGCTATCGAAGATTTGATCGAAGATCTGAAAAACGACTATACCATCGCTATCGTCACTCACAATATGCAGCAGGCAGCACGCGTATCTGACTACACGGTCTATATGTATTTGGGCGATATGATTGAGATGGGTGAGACCGATCAAATATTCACCAAGCCTACCCAAACCGCGACGGAAGACTATATTACAGGTCGTTATGGCTAACATTGATTGGGAATGAAATCGGTACAAGCAGACAAAGCTGATTAGCCATAAGCCGACTTTCTAACTTCATAGGCACACTGCGCTATTAAAATATAGATTCTAGGGAATACCTCTCATGCAAAGTGATAAGCATATCTCCAAAAGTTTTGACCAAGATCTTGATGAAGCCATCCGTTTATTTTTATACATGGGTGATAGCGCGGCCAACCAAGTGGCCAAAGCCATTCATGCTCTGATCGATAAAGATGAAACACTGGCGCAAGAAGTCATCGATATGGACTTCGATATCAATCGAATGGAAGTCGAACTCGACGAGCACATTTTATTATTGGTTGCCAAGCGCCAGCCAGCTGCCAGTGATTTGCGCTTAGTCATGTCGATTAGTAAAGGTGTGGTCGATTTGGAACGTATCGGCGATGAAGCGGTAAAAATTGCGCGAATGGCCAGTAAAATAGCGGCAGAAGGTAAATCAGCATACGGTTACGCTGAAGTTCAGCATCTGAGCAATCAAGTTCGTCTGATGCTAAACAACTCGCTAGAAGCTTTTAGTCAGTCGAATGCGGAGCAAGCGTTTGAAGTGATGCGTAATGATAGCGTGGTCAATACCGAATATCAGTCAGCCATTCGTGCCTTAATGACCTATATTATGGAAGACTCGCGCCACGTATCAAAAGTCATCAATATCATGTGGATATTACGATCGCTAGAGCGTATCGGTGACCATGCACAAAATGTCGCAGAGCTAGTGATTAACTATATCAGTGGACAAGACGTGCGTCATTCAGACTATGCCATGGTCAAAAAAGCGGTACAAGAAGCCAATAATCGCTTAGCTGCTCGTCAAGTTAGTACATTGTCAGCCAATGATCTTGAAACGTCAGATAGTGATGAAGGCTGCTAGGAATGACTGTGATCTTCACCTTATAATAAAAAAACGCGCTAAAGTAAGCGCGTTTTTTTATAACTACTAAATGTAGCTAGTAGAAAGCCAGTAAATACTAGCTTTCTGGTGTCCAGCCTTGTGCACGCTCATAGTCTTCGTTGTCTAAGAACTTATCACGCTGCTCTGTCAAAAACTTTTTGGCAGCAGGATCCATCATGCTTAGATGGTTTTCATTAATAAGCATTGTTTGATGCTCAAGCCACTCTTTCCACGCCTTTTCAGATACGGTCTCTTGCAGCTCTTGACCTTTTTTATTAGGGAAGGGTGGATGCGGCATTTTCGGTAAATCTTGCTTATATTTACGGCAAAACACGGTATTTGCTTGAGGGTTAAAAGTCTCAGTCATAAGGCATTCCTTATTCATTATATTAAGTGGTTAAATCAAATATCATATGAGTCTATGATAACGGTCTTGGTAGATTTAGCAAAGGGTACTAATGTATACCGTCAAGCCTCTATTCATTTGTTATACAGTCTCTGGTAGTTGGTGTATGACAAATATTATCCACGTTCAGCCTTTTTATTGAAATTTTCAAAGCTAGTGATATTTTGAAAATGACATTGGCTAAACCGGTAAAGGTCATAGGACAAATAAAAACACCCGCATAAGTAGCGGGTGTTAAATTTATATTAGCAGGTTAGCTTTTATTCAAAAGTACTGGTTAGGCAAAAGTTTTTAAGCGAGCACGGCCATTGATCACCGCTTGCTTGACTTGGTTTGGCGCAGTGCCACCTAAATGGTCACGAGCTGCTAATGAGCCTTCTAGCGTTAGATAGTCGAAGACGTCTTCACCGATAGCATCGCTAAATTGCTGTAGCTGTGCCAATGACAAATCACTTAGATCAACACCTTCTTTGATCCCTAAAGCGACGGCATGACCAACCACTTCGTGAGCATCACGGAAAGCGACACCGTTACGCACCAAATAATCAGCCAAATCAGTCGCTGTCGCATAGCCTTTCATCGTAGCAGCGCGCATGTTTTCTTTATTTGGCGTGATATTTGGTAGCATATCAGCGAACGCTAATAGCGAACCCGTTAAGGTATCGACGCAATCAAAGAGTGGCTCTTTGTCTTCTTGGTTGTCTTTGTTATAGGCAAGCGGCTGACTTTTCATTAGACTTAATAGCGTCATTAACTGCCCGAAGACACGGGCGGCTTTACCGCGAACCAACTCAGGTACATCAGGGTTTTTCTTTTGCGGCATGATAGAGGAGCCGGTACAAAAGCGATCTGGAATTTGCACAAAGTTAAATTGCGCGGACATCCAAAGAATAATCTCTTCGCTCATGCGTGACATGTGCATCATTAGAATAGAAGCTGCTGAGGTAAACTCAATGGCAAAGTCTCGGTCTGAAACCGCATCGAGTGAGTTTTGACAAATACCTTCAAAACCTAGCAGTTTGGCCGTAATCTTACGGTCGATGGGGAAGGTCGTACCCGCAAGGGCGGCGCTACCGAGCGGCATTTGATTGATACGGCGACGCGCGTCAACGAGGCGTTCGGTATCGCGGTATAACATCTCAAACCATGCCATTACGTGATGACCAAAGCTGACGGGCTGCGCGGTTTGCAAATGGGTAAAGCCTGGCATGATAGTATCAGTATGCTGCTCAGCCAAATCTAGCAAGCCGCTTTGTAAACGTACCAATAGGGCGATGATATTATCAGTTTCTTCACGTAGCCACAGGCGGATATCGGTGGCGACTTGATCGTTACGGCTACGACCTGTATGTAGCTTTTTGCCCACCGCACCGACGATATCTGTCAGGCGTGATTCAACGTTCATATGCACGTCTTCAAGCGCAATCGACCAGTTAAACTCACCGGCTTCAATCTCACGTAGTACTTGTTGTAGACCGTCAATAATAGTCGCAACGTCCTCGGCGCTCAAGATATCGCACTCTTTAAGCATGGTGGCATGCGCAATCGAGCCTTGAATATCGTGCCGCGCGAAGCGTTGGTCAAAACCAACCGAAGCGGTGAAGGCGGCAACGAAGCTATCCGTCGCTTCACTAAAGCGCCCGCCCCACATCTGTTGGCCTTGGCTGTTTTGTGGCGCTGCGTTTGTTATAGGGGCATCTGTGCTAAAATCAGTGGCAGATGAATTTTTATTTGAATCGGGATTACTAGGATTTGAAGAATTGGCGTTCATATCGGTCTAAGACAAGTCAAGAGAATAAGAGCTCAAGTATAGCAAATGATGAGGTTGCCTTACTAGCTGCGCGCTTAGAGTTTTTTATTCCCAAGCTCATGGATGTCATGAGACCTTGGCAGTGGCTGCTGTATATCTTTTTTTGGTCACTGTTTGTGACGGTGATTGAGCACCATGGTCTATCAGGCTGGTCTGATTTTATTATCAAGTTTTTTTCTCGCGTGATACAAAATGCACTGACAGTTATTCCCGCACTATATTTGGTCGATTATTTGCGTCCTGTCTTCAAAAACGCGAGCATTCCTAGTGTGAGTTTGCGTATTGTCATGCTAATGATGTTTTCTGCCACGGTCTCTATGGTGTTGGTGGTTTTGGTTATGATCAATCTAGGGTGGATGGAGTATAACCGTCAAGCTTTTGTCATTAATTTGCTTTTCAACACAGTGCTTACCGGTGGTTTTACTGCTGTGTTCTTATTGTATTTTTTGCGTAGCTACCGTGAGCTTAATGCGCTTAAGTTGTCCTTTGAATATAAATTGACTGCGCAAAACGATCTAATAAAAGCGCGTACGGCTCCACACTTTTTCTTCAATACTATCAATACACTCGTATCACTGATTGAGTCAAACCCGCCTAAAGCCGCTGACTTATTACAGCACGTCTCTGCATTGTTCCGTGCTAGTTTTAGTGGTACACGCGAGATTAGCTTTGAAGAAGAGGTCGATCTCTGTGAGCATTATTTGGCAATCGAATCTAGTCGTTTAGCAGACAAGCTCGAAGTCAATTGGACGTTACCTGAAGAAGATATCATGTATGACATGGTTATCACTGCACTAACGCTACAAAGCGTGCTAGAGAAAATACTGCTCAATGTGGTAGAGATGACGACAGAAACTATCTGCATTAATATCGAAGTCATGTGGGAACAACACCGAGTTAAAATCATGATTGATGTTGCGCTTCCCAAAAAGACATTAATTATCAATCATGATTTGCGCCAGCATATGAATTTCTATATTCAAGCTGATCGTTTGCGTGCCCATTTTGGTCAAAGTGCTGACATTCAAAGCTCGGTAGCCAGCACTCAAATTATCACCATCATCGACTATCCTCTACAAGACGTCGGTTTATAACCTACTGTTCTTTATTAGCTTTCTCCATTTTTTCAACTCTTAAAAGCCTATTTGGCATACTTATTGCATCGCCATGTATAGACGTCATAATTTATGTTTGATAAATAATGATTACGAATAAGTAATATCATAACTACCGTGAAACACAATTACACCATATAAAATCTACCGATAGCAGGAGTATATTGTCCGCTATAAAAACTGGTGGTTTTTGTCAGAATTTTATTAAATAATTTAGATTTTATATTCTAAGTGATTGATAATGAGTGCTAATATATCCGTAATATTATTAAATAAAATATTAAGTATGTCCTTGGATGGGAGTTTGCATGCGTATCGTAGTTTGTGATGATGAGCCCCTAGCGCGTGAGCGCTTGGTGAGAATTGTACAGGAGTCAGGCCATGAAGTCGTTGCTCAGGCCACAACAGGTGCAGAAGCCATCGTCGCTGTAAAAACCCAGCAGCCAGATATTATATTATTAGATATCCGAATGCCTGAAATGGACGGCGTACGCTGTGCTCAAGAACTTGCCAAACTTGAGCATCCACCAGCGATTATATTTGTGACGGCATACGATCATTATGCGATCGCAGCATTAAAAGCCAATGCAATTGGCTATTTGCTGAAACCTGCAAACAAAGATGAGCTACTAGAGGCATTAAACAAAGCAAAGAACCTAAATGCCGCTCAACTAAACGAAATTCGCAAGCTTGAAGACCCGATAGCACGTCCGATACGTGAACATATCGCTGCTCGTACGCATCGCGGTGTTGAACTGATTAAGCTAAAAGATATCTACTATTTTGCAGCAGATCAAAAATACGTCAAAGTGCGTCACAAAGATGGCATGGTATTGATTGATGAAACGCTAAAAGAATTAGAGCAAGAGTTTGATGATCGTCTGTTCCGAGTACATCGCAATGCCATCATCAACCTTAGTTATTTGGACTTTTTAGAAACTCTAGATGCAGGCCAGTATCAGATACGTTTTAAAGGTATTGATGAGACGCTAGCGGTCAGTCGTCGTCACTTACCTGCCTTACGTGATAAAATCCAAAGCATGTGATAGGCTGTCCTGATAGCGACCAATCATTCCATATCATCAAACCCTTATTTATGCTTAAATAGGGGTATTTTTTTGCGTCAGCATCTACTATTAATCATTTGAGTCGCCTATGCTTTGGCAAATTTACCCTATCGAGTAATATCGATATTATTCAGTATAAATACGAATAGTACTGACATAGGGACTATAGCCACTATAGTATTAGTATCGAACTTATTGAGGCCCTTTATGAGCAATTCGCAGCAACCTGTTTTGACTACTCTAAATATCGCTACACGTCAAAGTCCTTTAGCCCTATGGCAGGCTGAGCATATTCGTGATCGTTTATTGGCGTTGTATCCTAATCTGACGATTAATTTACTAAAAATTGTCACTAAAGGTGACAAGATTTTGGACACACCTTTGGCCAAAATCGGAGGCAAAGGGTTGTTTGTAAAAGAGCTTGAGCAAGCGCTGTATGACAAACAAGCCGATATTGCAGTGCACTCGCTAAAAGATGTACCGATGCAGCTTCCTGAAGGCCTAACATTAGGTGTCTATTGCAAACGTGCTTCACCAACGGATGCTTTTGTGTCTAATACTTATAATAGTATCGACGAGTTACCACAGGGTTCGGTCGTTGGGACGTCAAGTTTACGTCGTCAATGCCAGATCAAAGCCTATCGACCTGACCTACAAATCAAAACCTTGCGCGGCAACGTCGGCACTCGTTTGGGCAAGTTAGATGCTGGCGAGTATGATGCCATTATTCTGGCAACGAGCGGCTTGCAACGTATTGAGCTGGACGAGAGAATACGCGGTGAGCTTGATATTGCAGCTTGCTTGCCTGCCGTTGGACAAGGCGCTTTGGCGATTGAGTGCCGTGAAGGTGATGATGAAGTGCTCAAGCTGTTAGCACCGCTCAATGATGATAAAGCTCGTATTCGACTTATCGCTGAGCGCGCCCTGAACCGTCATCTAGAGGGCGGTTGCCAAGTACCGATCGCCGCTTATGCAGTTCTGCAGACAGCTGAAGAAACCAGTGTTAATAATGATAACAATGGCGATAACGGCAATAACGACAGCGGTAATATGTTGTGGCTACGCGGTCGAGTGGGTCAGGCTGATGGTAGCGAATTGTTGAAGGCAGACAAACGAGCTACGTTGGTTGGGACACAAGCTGAGCAAGAAGCCCAAGCCAATCAACTGGGTATCGATGTCGCAGAAATGCTACTTGCCGATGGTGCAGGCGCTATTTTGTCAGCCATTTATCAGCCTGAGTAGTACAAAGTACAGTCGCTATAGGTTGGATTAACCTTAAAATAGGCTTATATAAGCATCAGCCATTTTTGTAGGCTTAAGCCTTTTTCACTCATTTTTTGTCATGGTATACCTATGTCATCAGTGCCAACTCAATCTACATACATAACTTCTCATAAGAATCATTCTAATGAGAAGTCAAAAGTAATGCCGCAAATTGTCATCAATACTCGCCCAGTAGAGCGAGCAGCATCGTTGACTCAGCATTTGCAAGCGGCAGGATTGGTAGTGGTTGATATGCCAATGTTGACGCTACGACCACGTCCAACAACTGATCTAGATATTGCATTAATGCGTCAGTGGATGGCGGGGGAGTACAAAGCGCTTGTTATCGTCAGTCCAACTGCGGCAGCTTCAGGGCTAGTCGCTTGGCAGTCACTTGAAAATGAATTTAAAGAGTGCGAATACAAAACGACAGACAGTTATGCGCAGAGATTGTCAGAAGGTTTATCATTACCTAGTCCTCTGGTTGCGGTTGGTGAAGCAACAGCGGCAGAGTTCAGTCAGGTGCGTATAGATACAACAAGCTATCAAATACTTCAGCCTGAGACGGCCAATAATGAAGGCATGCTAGCAATGCCTGAAATCGATAGCTTACAAGCAGGCGATAAATTACTGATATGGCGCGGGCTTGGTGGTCGACGATTATTGGTTGATACATTGCAGGCGCGCGGTGTACATATCGATAGTATTGCTTGGTACGAGCGTACGATGCCTATCGATGCAATAGCTGAGTATCAGCAGTGGCAACAAGCGTTTCTTACTCATAGTACTGCTTCACCACAGCAGCCAAAGCCAACTGTCGTGATCAGCAGTGCGGCGGCTTTTGAGCATTGGTCAAGTATCGTCAATGACGAGCAATCGAAGACGTTAAAAAAAGAGCAAAATTCTGATGCAGTGGCTGATATAGAACAGCGGCTTTCGCTTACGCTAAAAGATTTTTCTTACGTTGTGTTGGGTGAGCGTCTTGCCAATATGGTTGCCGCACAGCAGTTGAGTTACTGGCGAGTAGAGGATTTGTCGCCAGATACGATTCTCTCAGCCATTTATTCTAAAATATAATACCTAAAACTTCTCATTTGCTTTAAACATGTTTATCTATACCAATAACGGTACTGCCTTATGTCAATGAATTCTGAGTCCTTATCTAAGGATCTTTCTACTGTTCAGCAGCGCCGGCAAGCAAATATTTTGCTGCTACGGATGCAATGGCTGGTTATCTTATTACTGATCGCTGCATTATTGTGGTTATATATTAGTCAGCAGCGCTTTCAGCATAGTGTCAACGATCGTTTGCAGAGCAATGAGCAAGTAATCAGTCGACTAAACGAAATGGACGATCGTCTATTTGCTATGAGTCAGCAGACGCTGCCAGAACCTAGAGTTAAAGCCAGTAGCCAAGCTCAGAATCAGTTGGACCTATTGCGTATCCAAATCAAAGCTGCTGATAGACTGTTGGCGGATAGCAATGACAGTGCCGCGATTGAGCTATTGTGGGGTTTACATTGGCAGTTATCGCAAAGCAGTAATGAGATTGCGCCTGCGTTAACCATCGTTATCAAGCAAAGTTTGCTAAAAGATATTGAGCGTCTGCAAGCACAAAGCTCGCAGCCAAGCCCGTGGCAAATACAAAATCTTGCGATTCAGAACATTCAGGAATTTTTGCACAGTCATGAGCGTCTTGGCAGTTATGAAGGTACGGATCTACAGCGTCGAGAGCTGGTAGATGCAGCTATTGAAAATAAACAGCAGCCTAAAGCAACCAATGCCACTGATACTTCAGCGACTAGTGATACAAATTTAACGCGTCGTCAGCTCACTATTCATGAAGTCATCATGACGTTGAATTTAGCAAGCCAAGCCAGCAATATGCGTAAGCAAGATCAACTGGTCAGCTATTTGACGCAGGCACGCAAACAGTTAAAAACGTTGGTACCTAAAGCTTCAACTAGCGACAATAAAAAGTCAGCACAAGCTGGTGCGATTGGCATTGTACAAGCAGATAAAAAACGAATCGATGGTCAAAGTAATCTTGAGACAATGAAAGCACCAAGTGACATACCAGAAGTAATTGTATGGCTAAATCAGTTGATTGCTCATGCACCCAAACCAACGCCATTATTGACGACAGAAATCTTAGACAAGCCGCAACGCTAAAGAGAGTTAGTCACAATAGTTAATACAGAAAATATAAAATGTAAGGTAAGTAATGACCCATTCTAATGAAAAGTCAGCATCTATATCTGACGCAGCAAACGATCACCGCCCCGAATTACTAGCTCATTATCCTGTTATTCATCATCAGCCGATACAGTGGGGAGAGATGGATGCCTTCAATCACCTGAACAATGTGGTTTACTATCGTTACGCTGAGTCAGCACGCATTAGTTATTTGCATGCGCTAGGTATGTTTGATGGCAGTATGGTCACCGTTTTAGCTCAGTCTAGCTGCCAGTATTTACGTCCAGTCACCTATCCTGATACATTATTATTAGGGGTTCGTTGTAAGCGTTTGGGCAATACAAGTATGACGATGGAATATAGTTACTATAGTACCGCGCAAGAGAAAATTGTAGCTACGGCAGAGGCTGTGGTAGTACGTCTGGATAGGGATGGAAAAGGTAAGTTGCCATGGACAGCAGCAGAGCGTCAACAGCTGCTAGCACTGGAAGCCAAGTTTGGTCATACGCCTGAGCTTTAGGGCATGTTCTATATGAACCGATTGTTCATTTCTTCAAAAAAACTATCCCAAATTAGAATCTAAAAACAAAAAAGGCACACTAACATAATGTTAGCGTGCCTTTTTTATCACTCATTCTGCAACCAGTTTCTTAAACAGTTTTTAGTCTTGTTGCGGTGCATGAACGAAATCAACCACGTTTAGATCAAAACCTGATAATGCAAAAAACTTCATTGGTGATGATAATAAGCGCATATCACGGACACCTAAATGACGTAATATCTGTGCACCAACACCGATACTACGATATGGCTGTTGCGTGATGGTTGATTGCGACTCGTTGTCTGCGGCTTTGTCCAGCGCATCTCCCAAATCAACTGGCTGATTGCTACCAATCCATACCAGCACACCGCGATCTGAAGCACTGATTTCTTCTAGTGCTGACTGTACGCTCCAGCCACTACGGCCAGTCATATCATTTTTAGCTGCAAACAAATCGCGTAATGGGTGGAAACCGTGTACACGTACAGTGCTGACGCCTTCGCTGACATCACCTTTTACCAAGGCTAAATGTGTTTCTTCAGCGCCAAACTCACGGAAGCGATGTAGCGTAAAAGTACCGTGTTCAGTTTCAAACGGATGTGACTCAATCTCTTCTACCGTTTGCTCATTCGCGATACGATAATTGATAAGGTCAGCAATCGTGCCTATCTTGATGTCATGCTCTTTTGCAAATATTTCAAGGTCGTCACGGCGCGCCATCGTACCATCTGCATTGATAATCTCTACAATCACCGCTGCAGGCTCTAGACCTGCTAAACGTGCTAAATCACAACCCGCTTCTGTATGGCCTGCACGGTGAAGAACACCACCGTTTTGGGCCATAATTGGAAAAATATGTCCAGGCTGAACGATGTCTTCAGGCTTTGCTGATGAAGATACCGCTGCCTGAATAGTACGTGCACGATCACCAGCAGAAATACCCGTAGTGACGCCTTCAGCCGCTTCAATTGAAACAGTAAAGTTGGTGCTAAACTTTGCCTCGTTACGATCTGACATTAGTGGCAGTGCCAATTGCTGGCAACGTGCTTGTGATAAGGTCAAACAAACAAGACCACGCGCGTGAGTAATCATAAAGTTAATATCTTCAGGGCGGACATGCGTCGCTGCCATGATGATATCACCTTCATTTTCGCGGTCTTCATCATCCATCAAGATGACCATTTTTCCAGCACGAATGTCTTCGATAATCTCAGGGATTGCATTTAAACTCATAGTAAATCTCAATATTTTATTATTTATAAATAGGTGTCATTTGGAATATAGGGCTCTATCTGCTTATTGTAGCAGTAGATAATACAAAGCGCTGTTACGGTCAAGCAAAGCGCTACTACGGTCAAGTAAATCGCGCTATAAGCAATATCATTTGATATAAAAGTGACTCGCTTAATTGCCTGTATATATCATTATGAGGTTATTTTAACGCTTTTCAGCGTCACGTGCTGCGCCATCTTCCCACTATATCGTTCAGTATGTCAAAAATAGTCATAAATATTATCAATGAACATTAAAACTGGCTCATAAATCTAGGCGTTATATTTTTATTAATCTATTTAATCTATATCGCAGTTAATCATTGCTCGCTGCTTGGTTTTTTAACCAATCCATAAATTGCTTACTGTGCTGCTCACGCTGATTATCTGCAAACTCGTAGAAACTGGTATTAATCAAATTATCTGGTAAGTAGCTTTGAGGATAGTAATGGTTGGGATAATCGTGCGGGTAAGCATAACCTTTACCATAGCCTTGACTACGCATCAGTTTGGTGACGCCATTGCGCAAATGTAGCGGTACAGGTGAGGCATCTTTTTCAGCCAATGCCATTGCAGCATTGATCGCTTTATAAGTGCTATTACTTTTGGCACTGGTTGCTAAATACACCACGACTTGACCTAAAATAATACGTGCTTCTGGCATACCAATAGATTGCACACTACGCAATGCTGCATCAGCTAGGAGTAAGGCATTAGGATTGGCATTACCGATATCTTCACTGGCCAAAATCACCAAGCGCCGCGCAATAAAATCAGCAGGTTCTCCGCCTACGAGCATACGTGCCATCCAATATAATGCCGCATCCGGATCTGAGCCACGGACTGATTTTATCATTGCTGAGATAATATCGTAATGCTGCTCACCATCTTTGTCATATCTTACCAAAGCAGTCTGTGCCACTCGGCTGACCAATGGATCATCGATAATCACTGGCGACTGTTTGGCATCAGCGGTCTGAATAGCTAACTCTAATAAGTTTAGCGCCTTTCGAGCATCACCGTGGGCCAATTGACTAATGGTATCTTTTGCTTGTAAGTCGACGGTTAGTTTTTTGAGTATATTATCTTCTGAAAGGGCTCGTTGCAGCACGGCACTTATCTGCTCAGGCGTTAACGGCTCTAAACGATATACTTGGCAACGTGATAGTAGAGCGTTGTTGACACTAAATGATGGGTTTTCAGTGGTAGCACCAATCAGAGTAATATCACCAGACTCTACCGCACCCAATAGAGCATCTTGCTGTGCTTTATTAAAGCGATGAATTTCATCAATGAAGACCACAGGTGATTCAAATGCCAACGAATCTTTATTATCTAGGACTTCGCGTAACTGTTTGACTCCAGTATTTAACGCGGAGAGCGCGTGAAAAGGTCTATTCACGGCATCGGCTAACAACATCGCAATGGTTGTTTTGCCAATACCTGCTTCACCGTGCAGGATAATAGACGGCAGATGCCCTTGCTCTACCAAACGGCGTAACGGTGCACCAGCTGCCAGCAAGTGCTCTTGACCAATAATATCGGTAAGAGAAGTAGGGCGCATACGCTGAGCAAGTGGGGTATCGGCGTGGAATTTAGGTGGCATAAGACTCTCGATCGGAAAATAAAAAAACTATCTACTAGCTGCAGAGGTAGTAATGGCAAGGTCTTTATAGTTAAATCTAAATAACAGCATACCAGGCTAACTTCACCATTCTCATTGGATTTTAACACTCATATACGTTTGGCATGATTTTCGCAGCAATTTTATAATGGCAATGAGTATTAGACATCAGCAGTAGAAGTAAGCTAGTTTATAAGGATGGTACTTGTTATAAGTCATACGCGCTAGGTTAGCGCAAAAATATGTTAATGAAAGCTAACTAAGCGTATAGCTTGTGTCCCGAGCACTTTAGTTTTCATCATTCATCTATATTAATGGCTCTACTATTAACAGTTCTACCGTATTGATGGCAAAGGTTGGCCAATCGCGACCATTAACTATTAGAAGTAGCTTACCAAATATGTAGCTTATCAAATATAAGGTATTACATTTACGATGTCTGAACCGACTCTTAAACGCTTATTCAATCGTTACTTGCGTAGTGATATAGGCAAGCAGCAGTCACGTTATCTGACAGCTGGCGAGATAGCATTGGCGCACTCAGTATTTGGTAATAGTATCAAACTCGACGAAGTGCAGTTAAAGACAGCATGGTGGGTACTAAAACATTATGCAGTCAGCCCCAATGGCAATATTTATTTTAACTCAGTCGATTGGATTACGGATTTTAGCGAAGCTCCATTGAGCAAACAAAGCTGGCTTATACATGAGCTAACGCACGTATGGCAGTTACAGCAAGGCTTAAAAGTGGTACGCGGAGCAATTATCAACCGAAAATACGAATACGTGTTAGAAACAGGTAAATCATTTTTTAAGTATGGTATTGAGCAGCAGGCACGCATGGTACAAGACTATTTTGTACGTCGTCAGCGTGGTCAGAACTGCCAAGAGTGGGAAGCTTGTATTCCATTTTTGACAGAGCAGCCTATTGTTAAGGCAACAGGTACTGATGATCCATCAGTCATCTAGTTTTTAAAAATAACAGTAAGCTTGGCTGTGATAAGTCATAACCGAGCTATAGAACGATACATTAACTGAAACATAGGTCAGTTGGATAAATACTGGATAACCATATTGGACGATTTAACAGTCAGTTGTGTCGCTACAAAACAAAGAATAATGAACCGCAATTGTAATTTACCCTTTAATAATTTTGCTTTACCAAAGGATATGCACTCTCATGTTTAAATTTTTGTCAGTAAAGCCTAGTGTTGATACCCGCTACCCACCGACTTTGCTTTTAGCCGCACTGTTAGGAGTATTGTTTTTGACAGGCTGTCAGCAGTCTGACACATCACCTGTAGCTGATGACAGTCAAACCAGTGAAAAAACAAGCGTAGAAGACAGTCAGCCTATGCCAAAAAGCGACTCAGCTGCGGCGCGCATAGATCAATTTCAGCCGATATATGTTGCACAAGCGCAGAGCTTACAGAGACGATTGCAAGCAGAGTATGAGTCATTGCAAGCAGCAGATGCATCAGACAGTGAGGAACTATTATTACTGAATACTAATAATAGTGAAAATACAGATAGTAATAACGAAGTAGCGACCGATAATACCGCTCCTAACGCAAATACTACTACCAGTTCTGAAGAAGTGGTGTCATCGAATATCGATATCGCCCCGATAAACAGCAATCCAAATGTAGATGCAGAGGTTAACGTCAATACTAGCACTGAAGTTGGTGAGCGTGACTTAACGGTTTTAAAACGTATCAGTCTTGAGCCGCGTAAACCTGTTATGTTGACCGAGGACCAAATCATAGAACGCTATCAGCAGACCATGGACGCTTTATATCAACCGGTGACAACACCGCTGAGCGCAGAGGATTCTGATACATTAATCAATGTGGCGACGTTGGTGCCGCAGTTATTTGAGCATGCAGAGATTGCTGGCAGAGTAAGTGCAAAAAGTCCGGCACTTGCCCGTTTAATCATCCAACATCAGGTATGGGAACAAATAGAAGCCCAGCAAGTGGTTGATATGCAGCAAATGAAGCAGAAGCAGCAACAAGAGTTTGAAGCTTTAATGGCTAAATTTAATGAAACTATCGAAGGATACGATGAACAGATTGCCAAATATGAGCAAACGTTAAAAGAGTTTCAGTAACTGACTATAATTTTATAAACTTAGTTAGTTATTTCTTATAAAACAGTTAGTATCGAATAAAGAGAATTAAGACAATAAAAAATCCCGCACGATGGCGGGATTTTTTATTGGATAAATATTATTTTTGCTTACTTGCGATCTTCAACTTTTACAAAATCACGGCGCGTTTCACCAGTGTATAACTGACGTGGACGACCGATTTTGAACGGAGCGCTGTGCATTTCTAACCAATGGCTGATCCAACCTGAAGTACGAGCCAATGCAAAGATTACGGTAAACATTGACGTTGGGATACCGATAGCTTTCAAGATGATACCAGAGTAGAAATCAACGTTTGGATATAAGTTACGCTCGATGAAGAACGGATCTTCTAACGCAATTTTCTCTAGTGCCATCGCCAATTCAAGCTTAGGATCGTTGATACCTAGTGCTTCTAATACTTCATCACAAGTCTCTTTCATTACTTGAGCGCGTGGATCGAAGTTTTTGTAAACACGGTGACCAAAGCCCATTAGCTTCACTTCACGGCTCTTCACTTTTTCCATGAATTCAGGCACGTTCTCAACAGTACCGATTTCATCTAGCATCTCAAGAACAGCTTCGTTCGCGCCGCCATGTGATGGTCCCCAAAGGGCTGCGATACCAGCAGCGATACATGCATAAGGGTTTGCACCAGTAGAACCAGCTAAACGTACCGTTGACGTAGAAGCGTTTTGCTCATGGTCAGCATGCAAAGTAAAGATTTTGTCCATTGCGCGAGTGATAACGTCGTTTTTCTCGTAGTCTACGTCAGCAGGCGTTGCAAACATCATGTATAAGAAGTTTTCTGCGTAGTTAAAGTCGTTACGCGGATACATGAACGGTTCGCCTTGTGAGTATTTATAACTCATCGCAGCAAGCGTAGGCATCTTAGCAATCAGACGAATAGCTGTGATTTCGCGATGCTCTTCATTGCTCACGTCTAGGTCTTCATGATAGAACGCTGATAAAGCACCAACGACACCAACCATGATAGCCATTGGATGCGCGTCACGGCGGAAGCCTTCAAAGAACTTACGCAATTGATCATGAACAGGAGTATGCTCGCGGATTTTTTCAAAAAATTCTGCTTTTTGCTCAGCAGTAGGTAGGCCACCATGTAAAAGTGCATAAGCAACTTCTAGGTATTCAGCATTGTTCGCTAGCTCGTCGATAGGGTAGCCGCGGTGTAATAACTCGCCTTTGCCACCATCAATATAAGTAATCTTTGATTCAACAGGAGCAGTTACTTTAAAACCAGGGTCATAAGACCAAAATCCTGATTCTTGTAAAGCAGCAATATCGATAACTGGGCGCCCTAAAGTACCTTTAATAATAGGAAGTTCGTATTCTTCACCATTCACGGTTAGTTTGGCATTAGTATCAGCCATAAATTGCTCTCCATTGGTTTGACTTGTTAGAATAAATTACTACAGACGCATACCCTCGCGTCATTGTCGGTTGAACGGTAAAAGTGCATTCAACTCATTTAGTACGCAGGGTATATTAGCAGCAATTCTTGATGATTTGAAAAAACTTTTATGGACCATGTGTCCAATTGGCGCGGTGTGGCGGTAGTTATTCGCTGTAATTTTTGTATCAAAATATGTCTGTCAGGTTATTTTGCTTAAAATTCCTCTGTTTTTGAGCAAGTTTATAGCAGCATTATCGAGCCAATATTTTGGGTTTCTAAATATATTTTAGAGACAAAACTCATAAATAATGACACCAAAAACTGGCAGACTATGCCTAGTAAGCGGATTAAAGTTTGTCATAATAATCACTGTTAAAACCAGTATTATCCTTATCCATTCATTTATTGATTAAATATGTATATATTCTTACTGAATGGATAAATTTGTAATTATTGCTCAGGCATTTTATAATTGTAGGAATTAACTGGCATTAGCTTTGCGCGAATTAATAAATGACCATGTTATAGTGTCGTTCAGAGCGTCTTCTATTCATGCTTGTTTACGATTGTCTGATGTTACGATAGACCAAACCGCATTCTATGGTTTGAACTTTCTTCTTAACCAATCTTTTTTATTTGCTTGGCATAGGATTTCAAGTGCCTAATATAAGGTCTGCTCTGATATAGAAGACATAGTAACGTTGTCTTACTATTCATACGACCTCTAAAATAGACTGGTTAGTCGATGTTACTCATGTTTATTCTCTTTGTTGTATAATAGATAGGTTGTTTGATAGGCCTGTCGATTCGACAAGCGACATTGAACAGTCTATCAATACCTTTATATACATGATCCTTTCTTCATATTTAGCGCAAACTAAACGAAGTCAGCTAGCTCTTCCTTACTTTATTCGTCTCGTGTGTTGCTCAATGCTCAATTGGCACTATTTATGTCAGGCGTTGATAGCAGATACAGGAGTATAACCGCAAAAGGATGCCCGCTGTGAAAAGCAACCGACCTATTGATCTGCCTTTAAGCCAAGTGATTAGCGTTAATCGCTCACCGATCGCGATCGCCTCTATCTTGCATCGTATCTCTGGCATTATTTTATTTTTATTGATTCCTGTCATGTTATGGATACTACAGAACTCATTGGCATCGCCTGAGAGTTTTGCGACCGTATTTGACAACGTACTTGTGCGCTTTTTAGCATGGATATTTGTTGCTGCCATTGCATATCATTTTGTAATGGGTATCAAACATTTATTTGCTGATATGGGTATGAACGAAGAGCTAAAATCTGGCCGCACTGCCTCTATGGTCAGTTTTGTGATTGCAGCGATTTTAGTTGTCGCGTCATTTGTATGGGTGATGTTCTAATGATAAAAAATGATTCAGGAATCAAAAGTGCTACTGGTCTGACAGGTTCAGGCTCACGTGATTGGATTATTCAGCGTATTAGTGCTGTTGTTTTAGCCGTTTATAGTGTGGTGTTGCTGGGCTTCTTTTTGACCCATGGCGATGTCACTTTTGTTGAATGGTCATCATTTATGACCAGCCTACCGATGCGTCTATTCAGCTTGGTTGCAGTACTTGCACTAGCTGGTCATGCTTGGGTTGGGATGTGGACAGTATTTACTGACTATATTACAACAGGCAAACTGGGCTCAAGCGCAGCAGGTTTACGTTTAGTACTACAGTCATTGATGATTATCGCTATTTTAGTATTTCTATTTTGGGGCATCATGATTTTTTGGGGTAACGGTTTCGGTATCGCTGCCGTTTAACCATCTCATAAAAAGCTCTGATATCTATATATAACGACGGATGCATCCAACTAATACATTAGTTGGCAAAGTATTTTAGAGTCATCCGTTGATAGCCAAGAATAGTCATAGCATTGGACTGGCATTACTGATCAGCTAATCTGATTATAGTTGAGTAGGCTTAGTTCAGTATAACGATAGATATGCAAATTAAGTGGTTAATGATTATTGAGAGTCTTTATTTTATAAGCGTATGAAATGGCCAAATAGTAAGCCTTTATAGCTGTAATAGAGATGTCTTAAACAGTCTTTGATTTACTTTTACGCATTAACAGGCATTAGGAAAACCGTAATGGCAACTAGACAAGACAATACCATTAGTAATATCAAGACCCTAAACTACGATGCAGTTATCGTTGGTGGCGGCGGCTCAGGTATGCGTGCTTCATTGCATTTAGCGGAAGCAGGCATGAAGGTTGCAGTCCTTACCAAAGTATTCCCAACGCGTTCGCACACAGTTGCCGCTCAGGGTGGTATCGGTGCAAGTTTGGGTAACATGAGCAATGACAACTGGCACTTTCACTTCTATGATACCGTTAAAGGATCAGATTGGTTAGGTGACCAAGACGCTATCGAATATATGTGCCGTGAAGCGCCAAAAGTAGTCTATGAGCTTGAGCACATGGGTATGCCGTTTGACCGTAACGAAGACGGTACGATTTATCAGCGTCCGTTCGGTGGTCACACGTCTAACTATGGCGAAAAAGCAGTACAACGTGCTTGTGCCGCTGCTGACCGTACAGGTCATGCACTACTACATACGCTATATCAGAAAAACCTAGAGCAGGGTACTGAGTTCTTTATCGAGTGGATCGCTCTTGATTTGATCAAAGACGAAGCTGGTAACATCAACGGTGTGGTCGCGCTTGAGCAAGAGACGGGTACGATTGCAGTATTCCAGTCACCAATTACTGTCCTAGCGACAGGTGGTGCTGGTCGTATCTTCGCAGCTTCTACCAATGCTTATATTAATACTGGTGACGGTATTGGCATGGCAGTACGTGCTGGTATTCCGTTGCAAGACATGGAGTTCTGGCAGTTCCACCCAACTGGTGTCCATGGTGCAGGTGTACTATTGACTGAAGGTTGCCGCGGTGAAGGTGCTATCTTGCGTAACAAAGATGGCGAAGCGTTCATGGAGCGTTATGCACCAACCGTGAAAGACTTGGCACCGCGTGATCTTGTATCGCGCTCAATGGACCAAGAAATCAAAGAAGGCCGTGGTTGTGGTCCTAATGCTGATCATATCGTAATGGATATGACGCATCTAGGTGTTGAAACCATCATGAAGCGTCTACCATCAGTATTTGAGATTGGTAAAAACTTCGCCAACGTTGACATCACTAAAGAGCCAATTCCAGTAATCCCAACCATTCACTACATGATGGGTGGTATTCCAACCACTATTCATGGTCAAGTGATTGTACCGGATCTAGAAGCAGGTACGGATGAAGACGGCCTATATGCTAAAGGCAATGTGGTGAAAGGTCTTTATGCAATCGGTGAATGTGCTTGTGTAAGTGTACATGGTGCTAATCGTCTAGGTACGAACTCTCTACTAGATCTATTGGTATTTGGCCGTGCAGCTGGTAAGCATATTGTTGATGAGTTCCATCATGCTGATCATAACTATAAGCCGCTTGATCCACGCGTCCTTGACTTTACAGTGAAGCGTTTAGACAAACTGCAACAGTCTACTGAAGGCTACAACGCGCAAGACGTGGCTGATGAGATTCGTGCTACGATGCAAAAACACGCTAGTGTATTCCGTACGCAAGCGATGATGGACGAAGGCGTTGAGAAAATTTTAGCGCTAGGTGAAAAGATCGACAAGATCCATCTTGGCGATAAATCACAAGTGTTCAACACAGCGCGTATTGAAGCATTCGAAGTTGCTAACTTGTATGAAGTAGCAAAAGCGACAATGATATCTGCAGCGAAGCGTCATGAAAGCCGCGGCGCGCACAGTGTATCCGATTATGATCGTCCAGAAGATGATGATTACGCACCTAACGGCCGTAATGACCACGATTGGATGAAGCATACTTTATGGTACTCTGAAGGTAATCGCATCATTTATAAGCCAGTACGTAAAGTGCCATTAACCGTTGATTATATCGAACCAAAAGTCCGCGTCTACTAATTCTAGACTGCATACTTTATATATAGTTGATAGATAACAGCAGTGTTAACGTTTTATCCCTTATTAATTTATTAAAAAGGTGACCGCCAGCTACATGCTCATGCCAGCGCTACGACGCTATTAATTGGTATCCGATATTGGTTATCAGTACTGATTAATAGCTAGCGCAAATATGTTGCAATCTTTGTATGCCCGCCATCACCTACGTGTGGAGTTTAGCATTATGAGCCGAGGTACTCGCACCATCGAAATCTATCGCTACGATCCTGATCTGGACGCAGCGCCACGCATGCAAACTTATACGATTGAGCTACTTGATTCAGATCGTATGTTGCTTGACGTATTATTACGCCTAAAGAAAGAAGATGAAACGCTTACTTTCCGTCGCTCTTGCCGTGAAGGTATTTGTGGCTCTGACGGCATGAACATCAATGGTAAGAACGGTTTGGCATGTCTAATCAACATGAACACGCTACCAGAAAAAGTAACGGTTCGTCCGCTACCTGGTTTGCCAGTGGTTCGTGACTTGGTTGTCGATATGAACCAGTTCTATGAGCAGTATGAGAAAGTACATCCGTACTTAATTAATGATCAGCCAGCACCGCCAACAGAGCGTTTACAGTCGCCTGAACAGCGTGAAAAGCTGAACGGTCTATACGAATGTATCCTATGTGCTTGCTGTTCAACCAGCTGCCCATCTTTCTGGTGGAACCCTGATAAGTTCTTAGGTCCATCAGCGTTACTGCATGCTTATCGCTTCGTTGCTGATAGCCGTGACGGTGATACTCAAGCGCGTTTAGCTCGCTTAGACGATCCGTTTAGCTTGTTCCGTTGCCGCGGTATCATGAACTGTGTATCAGTTTGTCCAAAAGGCTTGAATCCAACCAAAGCAATCGGTCACTTACGTAATATGTTGATTGACCAAGCTGGTTAAGCATAAATAATTGATCCTTATAGTTACTATACGAAAAACACCACCTATTCATTAGGTGGTGTTTTTGTTAGTTAAAAAGCTGATATATAGATTTACTACTTTGTATAGCTAACTTGTCATTTAAAAGTATAGTGAATTTAGCCTATTGAAAAATAGGTATTAAATGATTTAAGAGTAAAACTGTATGGTCAATACGTTGGTCGTATGTAAGAAGAAATAATATATAGACAATCACCCTATATAATCGAATATAGACATAGTCGAATTTTGGTATAATTGTATTTAATAAGATGATCAAAGCATCTTTTTTAGCGCTTAATATGTGCCGTTCGAGCAGATTATGACATTATCAGGCTAAAATACTATGCGCACAATGATTATGCGTTTATAATTGATGATAGATATTCATTACATAAATACCTAGTATTGAATAAACAAACTATGTCGCAAAAAATGGGCATGATAATCTATACAGCAATGTATGTCTGTCTGAAAAGGCAGAATTTATCAGCAAATTTAGGGTAATTCAGCATTAATAACCAGTTTATAGGTTAGCTGAAAATATAATTGTCTATTAATAGCTTATCATTAATGGATTGGTTATGACTCAAAGAAGTATATATAAATTAATGTTGTGAAACGAGCTAGATAAGAAAACTGAGCGTTCACAAATAGTTTTATTTTTAGACGGGTATTGCAATAAGACTTGTTACCACTATTTAGCATCACTTGCTCTTGTAGACAATGACAGCAATATTCTATGGTGATGGCAATACTTAGGGATAAAAGTGTTTTATCGAATAGTATTTAACAGGATATGACACATTGTCTAACTACCTGAGCATACAACGACTGACACAATAATAAGCACGATTCCATTCATTTATCTATCAAATAGACGATTATTATGAATAGTATAACCAAAGAAAAATCTGGCCAAGTACATACTGAACTGGCTGCCGATAACGCCAACTATATAGAAGCTCTCTACGAGCAATACCTAACAGACCCTGATAGTGTTGATACTGACTGGCAGACGTACTTTGAACAGTATAAGTCGCAGAACGATGCTCAGCACAACGCTATCAAAGATCAGTTCTTACTACTTGCTCGTAATCAAACGGCAAATAAGAGTAGCAGTACTGATACCGACTCTGGCAGCTCTGCCAACTGTGATCCTAAACAGATGGGCGTACAGCAATTAATCTCAGCATACCGTCGTCGCGGTCATCGCCGTGCCAAACTTGATCCTTTAGATTTGCATCCACGTGCAGAAGTAGAAGATTTAACGCTTGCTTATCATAATTTGTCAGAAGCTGATCTCGATACCGTATTCCCGACCAATGATTTAGTTATTGGTAAAGATGAAGCGACATTGCGCGAAATCATCGAAATCATGGAACGTGTTTACTGTGGCCATATCGGTGTCGAGTATATGCACGTTACCACCAGTACAGAAAAACGCTGGATGGAAGAATACCTAGAAACCAATTTAGGCTATATCAAATTCGATAAAGAAAAACGTTTATCTATTCTTGAGCGCTTGACGGCTGCTGAAGGTCTAGAAAAATATCTTGCTCGTAAATATACAGGTGTTAAGCGTTTTGGTTTGGAAGGTGGTGAGAGCTTCATTCCTGCGATCAATGAAATCATTCAACGTGCTGGCGGATATGGCACAAAAGAAATGGTCATTGGTATGGCTCACCGTGGCCGTCTAAACCTATTAGTCAATATTTTGGGTAAAAACCCTGCAGACTTGTTTGATGAGTTTGATGGTAAAGTACAGCCAGAAAAAGGCTCAGGTGACGTTAAATACCACAATGGTTTTTCATCTAACGTGATGACACCAGGTGGCGAAGCGCATTTGGCTTTAGCATTTAACCCATCGCATCTTGAAATTGTAGCTCCAGTACTACAAGGCTCAGTACGTGCCCGTCAAGTACGCCGTAACGATCAGCCACTACTAGATAATACTGGTGGTAATTCAGTATTACCTATCGTGATTCATGGTGATGCTGCTTTTGCTGGTCAAGGTGTGGTTCAAGAAACTTTCCAAATGTCACAGACCCGTGCTTATACCACTGGCGGTACTGTGCATATCGTGATTAATAACCAAGTTGGCTTTACTACTAGCCGTCAAGAAGATGTTCGTTCAACTGAATATTGTACTGACGTTGCCAAGATGGTTCATGCTCCTATCCTTCATGTAAACGGTGATGATCCTGAAGCAGTCGTATTTGCTGCTCAGTTAGCATTAGATTATCGCCATAAGTTTGATAAAGACATCATCATCGATTTGTTCTGCTATCGTCGTAATGGCCATAATGAAGCAGATGAGCCATCTGCAACTCAGCCATTGATGTACGCTGTTATTAAGAAGCTTCCGACTACTCGTACTCTTTATGCACAAAAGCTTATCGCAGAAGGTATCTTGAATGCCGAAGAAGAGAAACAGTACGAAGATGATTATCGTGAGTCGTTAGACCGTGGTGATTATGTTGTTAGCTCATTGGTTCAAGAGCCTAACGAGCAGCTGTTTGTAGATTGGAAACCTTATCTAGGTCATGACTTGGTTGATGACTGGGATACCAGTGTTGATATCGAAAAGCTTAAAGGCTATGGACGCCGTATGGCCGAAATGCCAGAAGGTTATAAGCTACAACGTCAGGTTCAAAAAGTCGTTGAACAGCGTCTAGCGATGCAAACTGGCGAAGAGCCTCTTAACTGGGGTGCAGCTGAGACATTGGCGTATGCATCATTGGTCGATAACGATGGCGTATTAGTACGTATTACTGGTGAAGATGTAGGCCGTGGTACTTTCTCACATCGTCACAGTGAAATATACAATGTCAATGATGGCAGCATGTATGTACCGTTGTCTCATTTGAGCGAAAATCAAGCGCGCTTTGCTACTTACAACTCATTGTTGTCAGAAGAAGCGGTACTAGCCTTTGAATATGGTTATGCGACTACAGTACCGAACGCATTGATCGTTTGGGAAGCACAGTTTGGTGATTTCGTTAACGGTGCTCAGGTTGTGATTGACCAGTTTATCTCAAGCGGTGAGACCAAATGGCAGCGTGTTTGTGGTTTAACGATGTTGTTACCACATGGTTTCGAAGGCCAAGGACCTGAGCATTCATCTGCACGTCTAGAGCGTTTCTTACAGCTATGTGCTGAAGACAATATGCAGGTCATTACCCCAACGACTCCTGCGCAAATTTATCATGCATTACGTCGTCAGGCAGTACGTCCTATTCGTAAGCCACTGATCGTTATGTCACCAAAGAGCTTATTACGTCATAAGCTAGCGACTTCTAATCTAGAAGAGCTTGCGAACGGTAAGTTTGAGACGGTATTGCCAGAGATGGATGATCACAACGCAGATAAAGTGACTCGTATGGTTCTGTGTGGTGGTAAGGTTTATTATGACTTGTTAGAGCAGCGCCGCGCATTAGGTCTTGATCATGTGGCTATCGTTCGTATTGAGCAATTGTATCCATTACCAGAGACTCGCTTAATCGCTGAAATCGAAAAGTACAGCAACCTAACCGAAATCGTATGGACGCAAGAAGAGCCATTGAACCAAGGCGCTTGGTACTATTTAGCACCGCATATGTTCCGTATTGTCGTACCGCATCCAACCAAAGCAAAAGTCATGGAGCCAGTAGCGCGTCCTCCTAGTGCAGCCCCTGCAACAGGATCACCGAAACTGCACGCTCAACAACAGCAAGCACTCATTGCTGGTGGCCTTGGTATAAGTGTTGATGAATTAGCTCAGTAACACCTTGTCTAATCAAAAGATTATAGAAGATAAATGAATCAGGCGATGACAGTCAGTGTTTTTTAATAAAATATAAGCAAAGTTATTAGAAAACTACTGACTGCCTATCACGACTTAATAATAAGTATGAATATCCAAATCTAAGGAGTATATCGATGGCTGACATCAAAGCCCCCGTTTTTCCAGAATCGGTTGCCGATGGCACAATCGTTGAGTGGCACGTCACTGAAGGTCAACAAGTTAATCGTGATGACCTATTGGCTGAAATTGAAACTGATAAAGTTGTATTAGAAGTTGTGGCACCTGATGATGGTGTATTGACCAAAATCGTGAAGCAAGTTGACGATACTGTATTGTCTGATGAGCTTATCGCTCAGTTTGAAGCTGGTGCAAATGCTGGTGCTAGCGCAGAAGAAGCGCCAGCAGTAGATCCTGATCAACCAGCTGCGCCAGTTCAAGCAAAACAAGCTGCCGATGGTGGCGAGCCTGTTCAAGTAACAGATAAGAAAGGCGAAGCTGATCATAAAGATCAAAGCCCAGCAGTTCGTAAAGCAGCAAAAGAGTCAGGTGTAGACCCTAAAGAAGTTGAAGGTAGTGGCCGCGGTGGTCGTGTAACCAAAACTGATATGGCTAACCCAACATTGAAATCAGACAGCAGCATCAAGTCTGATAGCGGCCGTCCTGTCGCTGAATCAATGGGTGAGCGTACTGAAAAACGTGTTCCAATGACTCGTCTTCGTAAGCGTGTTGCTGAGCGTCTATTATCAGCATCACAAGATACTGCTATGTTGACGACGTTTAACGAAGTGAACATGAAGCCATTAATGGACATGCGTGCTAAGTACAAAGAGAAATTCGAAAAGCGTCATGGTGTACGTTTAGGCTTTATGTCGTTATTCGTAAAAGCAGCGACAGAAGCACTAAAACGCTTCCCAGCAGTAAACGCTTCACTAGATGGCGATGATATTGTTTATCATGGTTTCTATGATATCGGCGTAGCAGTATCTTCAGATCGCGGTCTAGTTGTTCCAGTACTACGTGATACTGATCGCATGAGTATGGCTGACGTTGAAAGCACAATCCGTGAGTTTGGCGGTAAAGCACAACAAGGTAAGCTTGGTCTAGAAGACATGACTGGCGGCACGTTCACTATCTCTAACGGTGGTGTATTTGGTTCATTAATGTCAACACCTATCTTGAACCCACCACAAACTGCTATCCTAGGTATGCACGCTATCAATGACCGTCCAATGGCTGTCGATGGTAAAGTTGAAATCTTACCAATGATGTACCTAGCGCTATCTTATGATCATCGTATGATTGATGGTAAAGAAGCAGTACAGTTCTTGGTAACTATCAAAGAGTTGGTCGAAGACCCTGCAATGCTACTACTAGACCTGTAAGCTTTTAAGCTTGTATTGGCAACCGCTGATACAAGCTTTTTAACTTTGGTATAGATAATGATTTTTATGAATCAGCGATTACTTGATGCGCTGATAACTGTATTTAAATGAATTTAATAATGGTGACTTGCTATCGATTATCGATGAGTGAGTTTCTCTCACGGACATAGCGTATTAGCTATCAAGTGTAGATAACGCTGATCTATCAGCGAGATAACAACCAGTTTAAATGACACATACAATTAAAAATAGGAACGTACTATGAAAGACAATTATGATTTAGTCGTCATCGGCGGCGGTCCTGGTGGTTACGAAGCCGCTATCCGTGCAGGTCAGTTAGGTATGAGCGTTGCTTGTATTGAAAAGCGCGTTTATAAAGGCGAGCCAGCACTTGGCGGTACTTGCTTAAACGTTGGTTGTATCCCATCAAAAGCCCTACTTGACAGCTCACATCGTTACGAAGCTACTAAGCATGACCTTGACGAGCACGGTATCAGTACTGGTGACGTTGCTATCAATATCGAAAAAATGATAGAGCGTAAAGAAGGTATTGTTAAGCAGTTGACTGGCGGTGTTGCTGCGTTGCTAAAAGGCAATGGTGTTGATTGGCTACAGGGCTGGGGTACATTGGTTGATGGCACGGGCACTGACAAAAAAGTCAAATTTACTGCTCTAGAAGACGAAAGCGAAACGACGATCACTGCTAAGAATGTCATTCTTGCGGCAGGTTCTGTGCCTATCGAGATTCCTGTTGCCAAAACTGACGGTGACCGTATCGTTGATTCAACTGGCGCACTTGATTTCACTGAAGTACCTAAGCGTCTAGGCGTTATCGGTGCTGGTGTTATCGGTCTTGAGCTTGGTTCAGTATGGCGTCGTCTAGGTGCAGAAGTAGTGGTGTATGAAGCACTTCCTAGCTTCTTAGCTGCTGCTGACAAAGACATCTCAAAAGAAGCTGGCAAAATGTTGAAAAAGCAAGGTCTTGATATCCGTGTCGATACCAAAGTAACCAATGCTGAAGTACAAGGTGACCAAGTTGTCGTCACTAGCGAAAGCAAAGGCGAATCGAGCGAGGAGAGCTTTGATAAGCTAATCGTTTGTGTTGGTCGTCGCGCTTATTCTGAGAAACTGCTTGGCGATGACAGCGGTATCACGTTGACTGAACGTGGCCTTATCGATGTTAATGACCAATGCAAAACCAATCTTGATGGCGTTTATGCTATCGGTGATTTGGTCCGTGGTCCTATGCTTGCGCACAAAGCAATGGAAGAGGGCATGATGGCTGTTGAGCGTATTCATGGCGAAAAACCTCAAGTTAACTATGACACTATCATCAATGTCATTTATACTCACCCAGAAATCGCATGGGTAGGTTTGACTGAGCAAGAAGCTGAAGAAGCTGGCTATGAAGTTAAAACAGGTTCTTTCAACTTAGCTGCTAACGGTCGTGCATTAGCGCAAAGTGAAGCACAAGGCTCTATCAAAGTTGTTGCTGATGCGAAAACAGATCGTCTATTAGGTATGCATGCTATCGCTGCTGGTGCTGGTGATATCGTCCATCAAGGTATGATCGCGATGGAATTTGTTTCTAGTATCGAAGACTTGCAGTTGATGACATTTGCTCATCCAACTATCTCAGAAGCCGTGCATGAAGCTGCTCTATCTGCAGATGGCCGTGCTATCCACGCTATCCAGCGCAAAAAACGTAAGAAATAAGTAGTTGCTCGTTTAGTTATTATCGATTTACAACCTGATTGGGGTATCGCTATCTTGGTGATACCACAATCATGAGTGCGTCAGACGTATGATTAATATGTATATGTGCGCACTTGATTTCACTTTTTATTAATTGTAAAAAATAAAGGATACAATCAATGAATTTACATGAGTATCAAGCAAAAGAGCTATTAAAAAGCTACGGTTTGCCAATTCAAGAAGGCATCATCGCTCATAACGGCGAAGAAGCTGCTGCAGCTTTTGATAAAACCCCAACTGACATTGCGGTCATCAAAGCGCAAGTACATGCTGGTGGTCGCGGTAAAGCTGGTGGTGTAAAACTGGTTAAAACTCGTGAAGAAGCTAAGCAAGTTGCTGAAGAGCTGATCGGTACTAACCTAGTAACGTTCCAAACTGATGCTGATGGCCAGCCAGTAAACTTCGTATTAGTTGCAGAAGATATGTATCCAGTACAAACTGAGCTATATCTTGGCGCAGTCGTTGATCGTGCAACTCGTCGTGTAACTTTCATGGCATCTACCGAAGGTGGTGTAGATATCGAAGAAGTAGCACACAGCACTCCAGAAAAAATCTTCAAAGTAAATGTTGATCCTTTAGTTGGTTTAATGCCTTTCCAAGCGCGCGACGTTGCGTTCAAACTTGGTCTAGAAGGCAAGCAAATTAACCAGTTCGTTAAATTGATGACTGGCGCTTATAAAGCATTTGTTGAAAACGACTTTGCTCTAATGGAAATCAACCCATTAGCTGTTCGTGAAAATGGCGAAATTGTTTGTGTTGATGGCAAAATCGGTATCGATTCAAACGCACTATATCGTCTGCCAAAAATCGCAGCGCTACAAGACAAGACTCAAGAAAATGAGCGTGAGCTTAAAGCTGCTGAATTTGACCTAAACTATGTTGCTCTAGAAGGTAACATCGGTTGTATGGTTAACGGTGCTGGTCTTGCAATGGCGACCATGGACATCATCAAATTGTATGGCGGCAAGCCTGCTAACTTCTTGGACGTTGGCGGCGGCGCAACTAAAGATCGCGTTGTTGAAGCGTTCAAAATCATCCTAGAAGACAGCAGTGTTGAAGGCGTTCTAATCAACATCTTCGGCGGTATCGTACGTTGTGACATGATTGCAGAAGCTATTATCGCTGCTATCAAAGAAGTTGACGTACAAGTACCAGTTGTTGTTCGTTTAGAAGGTAACAACGCTGAGCTAGGCGCACAAATCCTAGAAGAGTCTGGTCTGAAATTGATTTCAGCTCAAGGTTTATCTGACGCGGCTCAAAAAATTGTCGATGCTGTTAAAGCGTAAGTCTTTAAACATAAGTGTTTAGAGATAAACGCTTAGGCATAGTAGTCAAATCGTAATAGCGGTTTTTATAATAAAAATTGGTTATCAAAATTTGATAATGATAGTCATAAAGGCCGCTGTTACAAGACAACCGAATACAAGGAAAATATAATGAGTGTATTAATCGATAAAGATACCAAAGTATTGGTACAAGGTTTTACTGGTAAAAATGGTACGTTCCATTCTGAACAAGCCATCGAATATGGTACAAAAGTAGTTGGTGGTGTGACTCCAGGTAAGGGTGGTCAAACGCACCTAGGCCTACCAGTATTTAACACTATGAGCGAGGCGATGGAAGCGACTCAAGCTGACGCTTCTGTTATCTACGTACCAGCACCATTTGTACTAGACTCTATCGTTGAAGCAATCGATGCTGGCGTTAAGTTGATCGTTGTGATCACTGAAGGCGTACCGACTATCGATATGCTAAAAGCAAAACGCTATCTTGAAGAAGCTGGCGACGTACGTTTGGTTGGTCCTAACTGCCCAGGTGTTATCACGCCAGGTCAATGCAAAATCGGCATCATGCCAGGCCATATCCATCTGCCAGGTAAAGTGGGCATTATCTCACGCTCTGGTACATTGACTTACGAAGCTGTAGCTCAAACTACTAAGCTTGGTTTTGGTCAGTCAACCTGTATCGGTATTGGTGGTGATCCTATCCCTGGTATGAACCAGATTGACGCACTGAAGCTATTTGAAGCGGATCCACAAACTGAAGCTATCATCTTAATCGGTGAAATCGGTGGTACTGCTGAAGAAGAAGCTGCTGCTTACATCAAAGACCATGTAACTAAGCCAGTTGTTGGTTATATCGCTGGTGTTACTGCTCCAGAAGGCAAACGTATGGGTCATGCTGGCGCTATCATCTCTGGTGGTCAAGGTACTGCTGAAGAGAAATTCAAAGCGTTTGAAGATGCTGGTATCGCGTACACACGTGACCCATCGAAGCTAGGCGATAAGCTAAAAGAAGTTACTGGCTGGTAAGGTAGGCGTCAGCATAAGTCTACAAAAAGCCACGAAAGCTGTATTGAATTATCAAAAAGACATCTCTACAATGGGGTGTCTTTTTTTTGTCTAATAACCTCCTATAGTCGATTCTAAATAAAACAAATACGTTATATGTCAACGTGGAACTGGTATAAATTTTCCTTGCGTGCTGTGCCTGCACCGACAGAGGCTGCGTAAAATTTATCCCAGTCCCACTGTATCGTTTTTATACTGAACTCACTATAGTTAAACAATAATAGTATTTGACTATAGTCAAGACCATATAAAAGTGTTATAAACTAATTATCAAACCCAATTGTTATTATAAAGACCATGACTTACTCACTAGATTTCCGTATGCAAGTTCTTAAAAGCTTAGACGAGGGTATGACCTTTGCCGAGGCGGCTGAGTTCTATAATCTCAGCCCAACCACCATACAAAACTGGAAGCGGCGTGTTCATAGCAAAACAACCAGACAAACCAAACCCACTAAAATACCAGATGACGTGCTACTTAATGATGTCAAAGAACATCCCGATGATTACCAGTATGAACGAGCACGTCGTCTAAACTGTAGTAAAACAGGCATTCATCATGCCCTAAAGCGTCTAGGCATCAGTCAAAAAAAAGACTTTAGAACATCCAAAAGCCTGTCCGATCAAAAGAGCGATATATCAGAATAAGCTTGAGCACTTTAAGCAGCAAGGCTACCCCATTGTATATATGGACGAAAGCGGCTTTGAGCACGAGACCATTCGCTCTCATGGCTATGCACCGATTGGTGAGCCTTGTATCGATAGCTACAACTGGCAAGGTAAAAGGCGAACCAACGTTATCGGTGCTCTATATGAAAAGATGCTGTTTGCCCTAGATTACTTTAAGCACAACATCAACAGCATCGTCTTCTATCACTGGTGCAAACACAAGCTAATCCCAAGTCTTAAAACCAAATGCGAGATTGTGATGGATAATGCTCGATTTCACAAAAACAAACGCGTTCAAAAGCTACTCAACAGGCATGGTCATCGTATACTATGGCTGCCACCTTATAGCCCTGATTTGAACCCTGAGCGAGGATAAAGCAAAGCACTGCTTTGCCCGAGCGCAAGACGAGAGCTGTGCTCGAGTGGGAGAAAAAATGGGCTCAGGTGAAGTTTCTACGCCAAGGCTGGATGGAGAATGATTTATCTAAATTGTTTTATGATATTTGTTCAAGGAATAACAATTTTATTTTGAACTGACTATATCATAATGTATAAGTTTGGATGTTTAATTAGTTGTACTTAATACTCTTGATGGATAACTCTCTATGAAAATGCAGGAAATTGAAAGTTTTATTGTCAGAAAATTGCCAATCGATAGTGGGAAAAAGAATGTTTTAAATCGTCGTATTAATAAGCTAAAAAGAGATCCAAAAGGTTTTTTTCAATCATCGTATAAAAAGCGTAGCGCTCAGATATTAAGTAAGACACCTATCAAGCATAGAGGTGATAATAACTTCACAGTCGTATCTGCGGTCTATAACGTGGAGAAATATTTAGATGATTACTTTAAAAGTCTGGTTAATCAAAGTTTAAGTTTTAAAAGACATATCCAGCTTATACTAGTAGATGACGGCTCTACTGACAATTCTGCTGAAATTATTAAAAAATGGCAAAAAAAACACCCTAATAACATAAGGTATGTTTATAAAACAAATGGAGGCCAAGCTTCTGCACGCAATCTAGGTCTGCAATATGTCGATACGGATTGGGTAACCTTTATAGATCCTGATGATTTTATTAAATTTGATTTTTTTTTCCAGATAGAAAAATGTATTTCGAAGGAAAAAGACTTGAATTTAGTAGTAGCTAATATTATGCGATATGATGAGTATAATAGTTATACTGATTCGCATCCTTTAAAAAAACGTTTCGCTTTTAAAGGCTCTACGAAGGTTGTTAATACGAAGAACCAAGGCTCTAACATTCTAACTTCAGTATGCGGCACTTTCATACGTAAATCTTTGCTAGATAAACATAAAGCTGACCTGAAATTTAACGAAAACCTTAATATAGTTTTTGAGGACACACACTTCATTAATAAGTATATTTTGTTCAATTATAAAGGCAAGATTGGGCTTGTTAAAAATGCTAAATATTATCATCGTAATATGGAAGCTCATACAATTGATCCAGTATGGGAAGAAGCTAGTAATTTCGACACTACAATTTCAGAAAGCTTATTGGACCTATGTCAGATTTCACTAGCTAAGTTGCATTATATTCCGATTAGTATTCAAACAGTTGTGCTATATCATATTACTTGGATAGTCGCAAAAATAGTAGCTAATGATCTAGCTGTTATTTTTCTCGAAGACAGTCAAAAACAGCGATTTCTAGCTTTACTAGACGAAATATTTTATTATATTGATAAAGAGAGCATCCTTAGCTATGGTTATTCTAAGTCTTTATTTTCTAATAAAATTGGGCTATTAAATGTATTCAAAGGTGAAGCTATTGATGTTGGGCTACAAAGAGCATACATAGATAGCTATAACCATAATAAAAAATTATTTCGCGTTAGATATTTTAGTGACAGTCGCAATGATTTGATAAGCTTCAAATTCGATGGCAATGATGTTATACCTAGTCATATTAAGGTCCTACAGCATGACTTTCTAGATAGAGTGTTTTATTTTGAATATATAGTGTGGGTAAAAATTCCAGAAAAAAGTGATATTTTAAATTTGTTTATTGAAAATAGTCAAGCGATTCTACATCTCGGAACTCGGCGTTTTAAAAATCTAGGAATAAAAAATATATTTGATTTTTTCAAAGATACTGGTGAAATTACACCCCTCAATAAACAAACTTGGTTTTTCATTGATAGTGATTTGAAAGCTGATGATAATGCAGAACATTTTTATCGCTATGTTATGAATAATACGGAGATGCGTAAAGATCAATTGCTTTTTGGATTAAATTCGACCTCACATGACTGGGATAGATTAAAAGCAGAGGGTTTCAACCTTGTAGATGTTCAGGGGCCTGATGCCAATACAGCATTAAAAGCAAGTGATAAGATTTTGAGCTCAAATGCTAGTGACTATATTATGTATTTCGATGGAAGAAATAGTTTATTAAACAAAAATTTTGTGTTCTTACAGCATGGTGTTATACACAATGATTTATCAAAATGGTTAAAGGCGAAAAACTTTGACTTTTTCTTAACAAGTACAGTAGATGAGTATCATAGTATTTCAGGAGATATATCTCACTACTTCTTCACAGATAGAGAGGTAAAACTGACAGGTCAACCTCGTTATGACAGTTTGCTTGCAGGCAATGATACACAAAAGCAAATTCTTATAATGCCTACTTGGCGTAAGGATATAGTAGGGAGTCTTGTTAGTGGTAAAACTGCTGAGCGTGAATTTAATCCAAATTTCATGCAGACTGAGTATGCTCAAAGATGGCAAAGTCTTTTAAACAATAAAAAGCTAAAAAAATTGAGCTTGTTGTACGGCTATAAGATTGTTTATTTTCCCCATGCGAATGTACAAATTTACTCACATTTATTCGATATTCCAGATCACATCGAAGTCGTTACACATGCTACAAGCAGTATTCAACCTTTGTTTCAAAAATCAGCGTTTATGGTGACAGACTACTCTTCAGTGGCATTTGAAATGGCGTTTTTAAATAAGCAGGTTTTTTATTATCAATTTGACGAGAAGGAGTTTTTATCTGGAGCTCATACTTCTAAACCTAACTACTTTATATATAGAGAACATGGTTTCGGTCCTGTAGTTAATGAAGAGGATGCTTTATTAGCTGAGCTAGAGAAGGTATTGAAAAACGAAGGAAAGCCGATTGAACCCTATTTAACAAGGATGCAAAATACTTTTATTTATCGTGATACCAATAATTGTCAGCGAGTATATGAAGCCATTTTAGACTTAGATCGTCCTGATACATCGGTAACTTCTGTTGAAAAGATAATGGAGTATGCTGAGAAAGCAATAACTCATGCAGCTTGGGATCTTGCATTAGAGCGTATCGGTAATGCTCTTCAGCATTCTGATATTACGCAAGCGCAAGTGAAAAAAATTATACAAATAAAAGAGTCTGTGCTTCAAACTGGCTACCAAAACGAACCTGTTAAATTATCTAATATATTATGGCAAGAGGATCGTGCAGAAGAAGCGCTAGATGCTCTTAAACAAATAGATGATATAGAGGCATCAGAGGAGCTATTGCGTTTACGGGTTAAACTGGCTATCTTGAACAATGACTTCGTATTAGCTCGAGACTCACAGAAGCTATTACTAGAAAACTATAACGAACAATGTACTACCGAAGACTGGCAGTTTTATACACAGTTGGCTAGTATATAGACATAACTTCGATCAAAAAAAGAGCTTGTATAAGCTCTTTTTTCATAGGTATAGCAATCAGATGACACGTAATAAAGAAACAACTTTTAGTCAATATCAGCGCAAATTCAAAAAATTAAGAGAAACACCTGGTTTATTTTTCCGCGACTATTTTAATAAACGCTATCCTGTTACCAATACGGAAATGGGTGTTAACGAGTCCACAGAAACTGCTTTTTTAGAGTACTCAAATATCAACACTGTTGCCATGCCTGAAGATCGGGCTATAGATGTGGTATTTACTTGGGTCAACAATTTAGACCCCGTATGGCAAGACAAGTACAAAAATTTTGAGCAAGCCTATGATCGTGTCCAGATTGGCTTACATGCCACTGATAAAGCGCGTTTCGAAGACCATAATGAACTGTTTTATTCAGTCAAAGCAGTAAAAAGCTACTTACCATGGGTTAGGCATATCTATATCGTCACAGACAATCAGACACCTCAGTGGCTGCATGGTATGACAGGAGTAACAGTCGTTGATCATACTGAAATCATAGACCCTCAGTATTTGCCAACGTTTAATTCACATGTCATCGAGGCTTTTTTATATCGTATTCCTGGTTTGGCAGAGAATTTTATCTATTTCAACGATGATGTTTTTGTAGCAAAAGGGTTGCCTCAAGAGCATTTCTTTTCGGCAAATAATATCGCTTCGCTTTTTGTTTCTACTAAAAATTTATATGATATGCAACGACGAGGAGTAGAGACACCAACGCTAAAAGCATCGTTTAGAAGTATCGACCTTATTAGGAGGCATTACCCTTATGAGATCAAAAATACCTTAGTACATACTTATTTCCCACTGAAAAAATCAGGGTATGAGCATGCGTGGTCTTTATTTAACGATGAAATAACATCGTTTTTACCTAACAAGTTTCGTGGGCACAATGATATTAACATGGCATCGTTCTTGGTTCCTTGGTTGTTATACTGTGAGGCGAAAGCAATTGAAAAAATAGATATTTGTTATTATTTTAATATACGTACACGTCATGCATTAACGCGCTATAAAAAACTATTGGAGTTAAAAGCGGAAAATGCTTCACCACATTCTTTCTGTGCCAATGACTTTACAAGTAAAAAGGACAACGTGTTACAGGATTATCATGAGCATTTGATAGCAATGTTAGAAGAGTATTATGAATGATTATTGACTTAGTTTACTGTTAAACTAAGCCATTGATGTTAGATAGATAAAATCTATAATGAACACTGACAAAGATAATAAGGATAGCATGAAAAATAAAATCCTCGTCACAGGCGGTGCAGGCTACATAGGCTCTCATACTTGTATAGCCTTGCATCAGGCAGGCTATGAGATAGTTGTTTATGACAATCTATCTAACAGTAGCCGTGAAGCGATCAATCGTGTCTCTTACCTTATCGGCAAGCCCATTGAGTTTGTTAAGGGTGATATCCGTGATGTCAAGGCATTGAGACAAGTGTTCGATGCTCATCAATTCTTTGGTGTCATACATTTTGCGGGATTAAAAGCCGTCGGTGAGTCCGTGGCCAAGCCCTTACTATATTATAATAACAACGTCAGTGGTACCATCACCTTACTCGAAGTCATGGCGGAGTATAAGGTTAAAAACCTCGTGTTTTCTTCATCAGCTACGGTTTATGGTGATCCTGAGACCCTGCCTATCGATGAGACCGCCCCGCGTTCTTGTACCAATCCCTATGGTCAGAGCAAACTGACCGTCGAGCATATCCTAGAAGATCGAGCATATCCTAGAAGATCTAGCAGTCTCCGATACTGGCTGGAGTCTAATCTCTCTGAGATACTTCAATCCAGTAGGTGCGCATCCATCAGGGCAGATAGGCGAAGACCCAAACGACATTCCAAATAATCTCATGCCCTATATCTCGCAAGTCGCTGTCGGTAAGCTGGAGAAACTTAGCATCTTTGGCAATGACTATCCGACCGTCGATGGCACGGGCGTGCGTGACTTTATCCATGTCACTGATCTGGCAGCAGGTCATGTCGCGGCACTGAATTATTTACAGCAGCAAGTCAATGTACAGCAAAGCTCAGTAGGGTTTTTGCCTATTAATTTAGGGACTGGTACAGGTACGTCTGTGTTAGAGCTGGTCAATGCCTTTACCGATATCACAGGGCAGCGCGTGCCGTATCAGTTTGTCGCGCGCCGTGCCGGAGATATCGCCAGCTGCTATGCCAGTGCCGATAAGGCCAAAGCGCTACTTGGCTGGCACGCTAAGCTGTCTGTCGCTGAGATGTGTGCAGACACGTGGCGCTGGCAAAGTCAAAATCCGAATGGCTATTATGTATCATAATTTTTCTAATTGGTGTATATAGTATATAGTATATAGTATATAGTTTTTTCAAATCATATTTCTAATCTTAAAGAAGGACATAATTTATGTCATATAACATTGAGCAAGCACTTGATAACTTAGTAACGCCACATGGTAGCCCAGCCCTAAATATTCTTTTGCTTGAAGGCGAAATGCTAGAAAATGCTTTGAAAAAAGCAGAGACATTACCAAGTGTTACAATGAGTTCACGTGAGCGTGGTGATTTAATCATGTTTGGTATTGGTGGCTTCACTCCTCTAGACGGCTTTATGAACAAAGCGGATTGGCAAGGTGTCTGTGATGACATGGAGCTGAAATCAGGGGAGAATGAAGGTCTATTCTGGCCAATTCCTATCACATTATCAGCCAGTTCAGAGCAAGCGGAAGGCTTTGAGATTGGTGATGAAATTGCCCTGAAAGCCGAAGATGGCGAAATCATGGGTATCTTAACGCTTGAAGAGAAGTACACCATTGATAAAGAGCATGAATGCAGAACAGTGTTTGGTACAACAGATACTGACCACCCAGGCGTTAAAAAAGTCATGGAACAAGCTGATGTAAATTTGGCAGGTCGTGTTGAAGTGTTCAGCCAAGGCGAGTTCCCAACGGAGTATGCTGGTATCTATATGACACCAACGCAAACACGTGAAGAGTTTGCAAAAAAAGGTTGGAAGAAAGTTGCTGCTTTCCAGACACGTAACCCAATGCACCGTTCACATGAATACCTAGCTAAAATTGCAGTTGAAATTTGTGATGGCGTGATGATTCACTCGCTACTTGGTGCATTAAAACCAGGTGATATTCCTGCAGAAGTACGCCAAGAAGCGATTGGAACTCTAATTGATAATTACTTCAAAAAAGATACGGTAATTCAGTCTGGCTATCCATTAGATATGCGTTATGCAGGGCCTCGTGAGGCGTTACTGCACGCTTTATTTAGACAGAACTATGGTTGTTCAGAGCTAATCGTAGGACGTGATCATGCAGGTGTAGGTGATTATTACGGCGCATTTGATGCTCAAGATATCTTCGATCAAATTCCAGAAAATGCACTGAAGACCAAACCAATTAAAATTGATTGGACTTTCTGGTGTAATGCTTGCCAATCAATGGCATCTACCAAGACATGTCCACACGATGCAGATCAGCATATTAAAGTGTCAGGAACCAAGCTGCGTAAAGCATTGTCTGAAGATGAAGAGGTTCCTGAGAACTTTAGCCGCCCAGAAGTATTACAGATTCTTCGCGACTACTATGCAACGATTGCAAAAGAAGACCGTGCCAAAGTTGAGCTGAAAGGTGCTTCTGCTAAGTAATTAAAGAAACATAATTACAATTTAAATAGAAACCGAGCCGCATGATAATAATAGTAAGTTCAACTTTGATTATTAAAATGCGGTTTTTTTATACAGTAAATGGCTTATAAATTAGATACATTATGAAAAAGAAAATTATAGTTACTGGTGGTGCAGGGTTTATTGGTTCAGCTGTAGTTAGACATCTAATAAATGATACGGATCATACGGTGTTAAATCTAGATAAGCTAACTTATGCGGGCTGCTTGGCATCTCTTAGTGATGTTGAAAGTTCTGATCGCTATCAGTTTGTTCAAGCAGATATTTGTGACTTTGAGAAGTGTCAGTCTGTTATTAATGAGTTTCAGCCAGATATTATTATGCACTTAGCGGCTGAAAGTCATGTTGATAGATCTATTGACGGTCCAAAAGAATTTATTGAAACCAATGTTATAGGTACCTATAACCTGTTGGAGATATCTAGAGCTTACTATCAAGGTTTGAGTGATGATAAGCAAGCTGGGTTTCGATTCCACCATATCTCAACAGATGAGGTGTATGGTGATTTAGAAGGGACCGATGATTTATTTACTGAAACGACTTCTTATGCACCTAGCAGTCCATATTCAGCAAGTAAAGCTTCTTCAGATCACCTTGTCAGAGCTTGGCAGCGTACATTTGGACTGCCGACGTTGATAACGAACTGTTCAAACAACTATGGTCCTTATCATTTTCCTGAAAAGTTGATTCCACTAACGATATTAAATGCTTTAGCAGGAAAGCCTTTACCGATTTATGGAGATGGCAAACAAATTAGAGATTGGCTGTTTGTTGAAGATCACGCACGCGCTTTAGTTTTAGTGGCAACGACAGGTGATATTGGTGAAACCTACAATATCGGTGGTCACAATGAGAAGCAGAACATCGAAGTTGTCAAAACGATTTGTAAACATCTTGAGGTATTAGCACCTAATAAGCCTGAAGGTGTTTCAAATTACGAAGATTTGATTACTTATGTTACTGATAGACCAGGGCATGATGTTCGATATGCGATTGATGCATCGAAGATAGAAAAAGAGCTTGGCTGGACACCAAATGAGACCTTTGACACAGGTCTCAAGAAAACAGTGCAGTGGTATTTGGATAATCCCACTTGGTGGCAGTCTATCCAAGATGGCTCTTACCAAGACATCAACAACAAATTGGCGAAAAAATAATGGCTAAGAAGATAGTACTCCTTGCACATACAGGGCAGGTTGGCTTTGAGTTACATCGTCAGTTACAGTCTTTGGGTTCTATTATCACAGTCAGTCGTGGTGACGTGGACTTTTTAGACTCTGATGCTGTGTATAAGCATATTGATGAGCTAGCGCCTGACATTATTGTCAACGCTGCTGCATATACGGCAGTTGATAAGGCAGAAACAGATGAGAACAATGCCTTTGCTTTAAATAGAGACTTACCAGAGGTTTTGGCAAAACTAAGCGTGACGCATGATGCTCTATTGGCTCATTACTCATCTGACTATGTTTACCCTGGTGATGGTGAAAAACCTTGGTCAGAAGATGACTTAACAGGACCTCAGAATTTATACGGTCGGTCAAAGCTTGAAGGCGATTTAGCAGTAGAGAGTATTGCCTCAAAATTTCTGATTTTTAGAACAAGTTGGGTTTATGCGGCTCGAGGCAACAATTTCCTGCTCAGTATGCTGAGGTTGGGTCAAGAGCGAGAAGCGCTTAATATTGTGAGTGATCAAATTGGCGCACCAACACCAGCACGTTTGATTGCAACGGTCACCTCACTGTGTATTCAAAAGTTTATGGCGTCTAACAATGCTAATAAATTGAGCGGTGTTTATCATTTAGCACCAAGAGGATTCACCAGTTGGCATGGCTTTGCTCAAATGATATTTGAAAGAGCGCGTGCAGAAGGTGTCACGTTAGCCTTAAAAGAAGACGGTCTGGGTCAAATAGAGTCTACTGAATACCCAACACCAGCAGCCCGTCCTTTAAACTCGCGCTTAAGTCTCGATAAAATAGAATCAGCGTTTGGTCTAGCAATGCCAACATGGCAAAGTCAGTTATGCTTAACATTTGATGAATGGCTGGAAATGAATAAAAGTTAGGTTTTTTTAGTGAGATTTGAGTGAAATTGGTGTGGCTAGAACAAATAGCTTAACTGCAAATTAAGTTTATCTGTATTTTAAATGAAAATAAAATTAATAAGGTTGAAGCAATTATGACAAAAGGTATTGTGCTGGCAGGCGGTTCGGGAACACGGTTGCACCCTATCACCATGGGTGTTTCAAAGCAGCTACTGCCTGTTTATGACAAACCTATGATTTACTATCCAATTTCGGTATTAATGCTTGCTGGAATTTCTGAAATACTGATTATCTCTACGCCTGATGACATGCCAGCCTATCAAAAACTATTAGGCACGGGTGAAAGGTTTGGCGTTAAATTCAGTTATGCAGTTCAGCCAAATCCAGATGGCCTTGCCCAAGCCTTCATTATCGGTGAGGAGTTCATTGGTGATGACTCCGTTTGTTTAGTGCTGGGTGATAATATATTCCATGGTCAACATTTTTCTGTACAGCTAAAACAAGCTGCTGAACGTAAAAATGGTGCAACAGTATTTGGTTACTTGGTTAATGATCCTGAGCGCTTTGGTGTGGTTGATTTCGATGAGAATGGAAAAGCCATCTTGATTGAAGAAAAGCCAGCTAATCCAAAATCAAACTATGCTGTTACTGGCCTGTACTTCTATGACAACGATGTTGTTTCAATTGCTAAGTCTGTTAAGCCATCTGATCGTGGAGAGCTTGAGATCACTTCAGTCAATAATGCTTATTTAGAACGTGGAGATTTGTACGTTGAGAAATTAGGCCGCGGCTTTGCTTGGTTAGATACGGGAACTCATGACTCACTGCTTGAAGCAAGTAGTTATGTACAGACTGTTGAACATCGTCAAGGTTTAAAAGTAGCTAGCCTTGAAGAGATTGCTTGGCGTAATGGATGGATCGATGACAAGCAGCTTGTAGCTGAAGGTAATAAATTCAAGAAAACGCAGTATGGACAGTATTTATTAAAGTTGCTTGAAAGCTAATACCTAATAATTTACCTCTCTCTCGTTTTGGCACAGTTGCTTATACAAAATATTGGTAAAATATTAAATAAGTGCGTAATCAAGGTTGAATGCTATGGAATATAAGAAGTTAGAAATACCCGATGTGGTTTTAATGACCCCTCCTGTATTTGGTGATGAAAGAGGTTTCTTTATGGAAACCTTCCGTCAATCAGAGTTTGAAAAAAACTGTGGTAACTACCAGTTTGTGCAGGATAATCACAGCAGTTCATCAAAAAATATATTGCGCGGTTTGCATTATCAACATGAGAAGCCACAAGGGAAACTGGTCCGAGTTGTTCGGGGTGAAGTATTTGATGTGGCTGTTGATATGCGTAAAGACTCACCGACATTTGGTCAGTGGGTAGGTGAATACCTGAGTGCAGATAACAAACGAATGCTTTGGGTTCCCTCTGGTTTTGCCCATGGTTTTATCGTTACCAGTGAGCAAGCTGAGTTTGTTTACAAATGCACGGACTATTACAATCCGGGTGATGAATACTCTTTGATGTGGAATGATGACACTATTGGAGTTGACTGGCCTGCAGGTGTTGAACCAATACTTTCAGATAAAGACGCTAAGGGGCTTACGTTCGAAGAAGCACCTAAGTTTTAGCTCACCCCACCATTGGTTATCATATACAAAAAGCCTCTATCTTAAGATAGAGGCTTTTTGCTAGCTAATCTTTTGAAGTAAGTGGCTGTTAACCTTAACCTAGGTTAGGTAATGTGTATTAATCACTTGATTGGTAGTCGAGTTGACTACTTTAATCGTAGATTTTGCGGCAAAGGCAGCTTTAGGTAGTTTGCAAGCATACCCAACATAGCCGTTACGTGGCACACCAAAGGTCCTCATGTTTAGTAAAAGCTGGTCTGCAGTTATTTCTTGGAAGAGCTCTTCGTCTATATAAAGACTTAAGTGAACAGCCTCATCATTATCCATGGTATAGGCCCAACCATGTATGCGTAGCTTTTCGATAGAAGAATCGCCATACGTCCAAGGCTGTGTTTGCTTAAATAAAGCCTTTCTTTCCTCAAACATATGAAGGGCTATTTCGTAAAGATCGAAATCAGTTTTATTGTTTATTTTGATTAATTCGTAAACGTCAGTGGTAGGCTCGGGTTTCTTAATAATGCCTTTATTGCTATTGAGTTCCGTTAGGTTTAAGTTGTACATTTTATTAATCATAGCTAGGCTTAATGCATATTGTTCTGTCATACCTATAAAGCCGATTTGACGAAGTGGCAAACCAGCTAAATATTTTGACTGAACATTCTGATAGCGTTTATCAGTAACAAAGGTCTCTAAGCTTTCGCTATAATTGTTGTGATATGTGTGATGGCTATAGTGAGACAATACTTGATCTATAGGATTCCTAATGAAACAGAATATATTTTGAGATCGGAAGTGGAATCTATTCGTTTTTAGTCTCGTATGCCCTGTAAATACTTTAACATTATGAGTCTCTAGATAGCTTTCAAAGTCAAAGCCATTATTGCGGATATTATGAATAACATCGCTTGTTTCTGAGTTTTGTCCATAATCCTTTAATAAGCGATTAGGATACTCCCTTTCCAAGGCGTGTCTTAAGCTAGTGCCTGCAGTTTTTGGGATATGTATAAAAAACAGTGTTTCATTCATTTTATAACCAACTAAAGTAGTAACGATGGGCTCACATTAGACCGTGAAGTTTTCTTTATTTGCAGCAAAATTAGGGTTGTGATATGGGTCGCTCTTAATATAGGTGTCCCACTTGTGATGCATATATCCCACCTCTTTTAAGAATCGAGCTTTCTTTTCAGGTGTGGTATCTTTGCCACGAGATAATGATTCATAATGGTATAACTCTGCATAAGGAGTCCAAACATTACGATACCCTTTTTTGAAAGACTTAAGACACAGGTCAACATCATTATAAGCAACCGGTAATTTCTCTTCTTCAAACCCATCAATTTCTTCAAAGACAGAACGACGAATAGCTAGGCATGCACCAGTGACCGCTAAATAGTTCTGAACCTGTTTCAGCCTACCTAAGTAACCATCGCTGTCTTGATCAAAAAATCGATGCGAGTGGCCTGCCACATGTCCTAGGCCCATAATGACCCCTGCATGTTGAATAAGGCCATTCTCATAATATAGCTTAGCACCCACACAGCCAATATCTTCTCTTAGAGCTTGGCGTACCAGTTCTGTTAACCAGTTGGCACTTATGACTTTTACGTCATTATTCAAGAATACTAACACTGGAGCACTGGTATGTTTGGCAGCAAAGTTATTGATTGCTGAATAATTGAAAGGATAAGGGTAGTCCAAGCAAGTCACATTGGTATGTTGTGATACTAAGCGCTCAAAGTATTCTAAAGAGCTGGCTTTTTCACTATTGTTGTTAACTATAATAATCTCATAGTTGGTATAGGTTGTATTGGTAAAAATGCTATCAACAGCTGTTTTTACAAGGTCAATACGGTCCTTAGTAGGAATAATTATGGCTACTTTAGGTAGGTTATGTGGAAGTGGCCAAATAATATGGTGAGTATTTGGAAGCATGCCTGCATTGATTGTGACACTGGGGTTTACTGTTTTAAAGAACTGTGTAATGCATTGCAAGCTACTAAAATGCTGCAACTCTATAGGCCCTTCATAGCTTAGAGAATATGTACTTGCGGTACTATCTGTTTTATCTCTCAAAACCCTATGCAATAATATCTTAGAAATATGAGCAATATTGTGAGGTGACTGTTGGCTCGTTTTTAAATAATGATGATATAGAAATGAATCTTGGAGTACAGGGTCAAAGCCACATTGTTTTACAAAGCTAGAATAAGAGATGTAGCAACTATTGCCAATATAGTTTTGTGAATAGAGTAGATCAATATTTAAATTTTGCTTGAAGATAGGATGCACTCTTTGCTCTTTATAGAGACGGTCTTCATCAAAATAAATAATTTCACAGTTTGATTGTTGTTTTATATAATGAGTTAGCTCGCTAAAGATATATGGTGACAGTGTGCAAGCTTGAGTACTGTCGATGAAAAGACAATGTGAAGGTTTGTTAACACTTAGAAAAATGTTTAAGCGGTATACAATTTTATCGACACTTACCGTTATCACATCAAGGGTTTCAGAAGTATGTTCATTTAGGATGCTTTTTTTGTCACAAGCAATGGTGCTCAATAATAAGACTTTATTTTTTGTCTCAAAGTGCATCAACTGATTTATGAGTTGTTTACAGTTACGAAGCTGCGAGGGAGTACGTGCCATCAAGATGATTTGAAACTCTAATGTATCGGATATGACGGGGAACCATAGTTTGGGCTCTTTAAATCTAATCCATTGTATATAGTTACTCTGGTTTTTATGAGTAGGAAAGAAAGTATCGTATAGCTCCCAACACTCTTCAAAGGATAACTCTTTCAGTTCATCATTAGAATATTCTGATTTTTTGATTATCTTTTGCTGAATTTTTTTCCTTGCAAAATTTTGAGAAACTTTATTGATTGTTATCGATATATCTATCGTTTTTGAAGGTTTATCAGATGATAAGAAGATTTCTTGAATAGACTCAGGCAGCCATATCAGACGTTTATGCTTCCCTTTTCTAACTACTGGTAGTGAGTAGTAAACCGATTTATCAGATTTCAACTGAATATGAATTTTATAATAACCTAGTGAGCACTCACATTTCGCATCCAGCTCAAAAAAATAGAAACCATATAGTAGGCTTTTTTCAAAAGATGAAAAAAGCAATTGATAGATAGTAGGTTGTCTCGTGGTTAGTTCAGTGTCGACAAAATTAAAAGAAGCTGCTGCTCTAACTTGAGGGGTGATTTTATAGTTAAGCCAAGAAAGGATTTTCATAGACAGTTATATCATTATATTTTAGAGATATTAAGTAACGCATTTTCGATCCTTTTAAGTCATATCTATCAAATTTTATTCTCATTAATAAAGCTACTTTTATGATAGTTTCTAACAGACTGTCCTAACCAAACATCAGCTAGACTACCGATGTCTATAGCCATCCCTCCTTGATCTTTAATTACGGAGCAGTAATACTTTCCTAATAGCCCAGCACTGACTAAAAATAACTCACCATTTTCTACATTATCAATAAGTTCACTGTTTATAATTTCTTCAAACCTATTCGGGTAATGAATGTTTTCAGGTGTTGAGCTAATATTTAAAGCCTGGGGAGGGATCAGAATGGTTTTACCTGGGTTTATCGCAAAAGCTTTTTCCATCGTAGATAGTAGGTTTGGATAACAAGTAATTACGGATATTCTATGAGCATATTTCAATAGCTCAGGTAGACAGGGTGCAAGTTGTTTATGTACATGCCATTGGCATAATATCTTTTGAGAGAGAGTATAGGCGGGCAATTGCATAAGAGACGCTCTCACACTAACCACACCAGTAGACCCCCTAAGTTTTAGCTCTTGTTTAGGAAGAGTTGTGATGTTCTGAAGTTGCTGGTTATGCTGAGCCTTAGTTGGTATGCCAATAAAGTCTGCATTGAGTATGGCTTTGATCAAATACTCTGAAAAGGTATCCCACTGCTTGGCCTCTGGTGCATTATTGCCGAACATCATATCCAATATATAATACATACAGTAACTTGCCAAATATGGATATTTGACAGAGTTGTAGTACCAAAATAATATATTACCCTCTCCATCCCCAAGCCTAATCAGAGAAAAAGGTCTATAGGTGGATATGTACTCTTGCAATTTAGCGATGAGTAAATCTTCACACTCCGGTTTTGACAAGTTGCTTTCAACCAAATCATCGATAATATTATTAAATCTATCAAATAGAGGGCCATCCTCTGAAAATATTTTTACTTCTTCAAAAGCTAGGTTGGAAAAACCTGGGCGTGTAATATTTTTTTTAGTTAATACTATTTCAGAAAGCTTGGTGCTTTTCGACATTTTACTCAACCTTTTCGTCAATAAACTTACTTAATAACAGCTTTTTTTCAGGAATAAGCTGAATAATAGTTTCTAAATCTTCCTCAAGAGTAGCAGTGTTTGGACACTTTGGTTTATCAGCGAAATCTCGCATTATTAAGGTAGTGCATCGGTTACTTAGGAATTGATTATTATCGTGATATAACTCACGTAATTTTGTAGCGACGCTATCAGCAATAAAAAAACCATTTGCAAAGAGGGGTTTGTTAGTCGTAGCAATTTTTGAGAGTCTTCGATATAGCGGTGCATCTGAACTGTATCCAAGCCGATTATACTGGAGTTTAAAATATAAAAGATTGCCACCTATAGACGGATTTGATTCGCTTTCTAGTTGCTTAAATCCACTCTCTGGTTTTTGCAAGTCTAGTCCTGAAATAGATAGAAAGTCATCTATAATATCTTGATTCTTCAGTGCGCTTCTATGAAAATAGTGTGCCGATATACTGTCTGCAATTTCTGCCCACCTATTATAGAAGGCTTGATAATTGAGCTGAGTCTGTTCCGCATAAAGCTCGAAGTCTCTAGACTCATTAGTGTTTTGTACTCTTTGAGCATAAGCGCTTTGCAAGTAGTCTAAAATTTCACGAAAGTACACAACAATATGCAAGTGGTAGTCACTAAAAAAATCGCGAAGTCCGTCTAAGTCCCTACAGTTTTGAAAGCCTTCACTGCTTATTATGATATTATCAAAGTTTCTAACCTCGCGTTTTAGTTGGGCTTTTAGTTGTTGATATTCTTTGCTATCGCGTTCCGGTCTTTCAAGGAAAGAAGCTAGACGATGATGTGCGACCTGTTTGCCTCGACCAGTATTAGGGTACAAAACCCCCATGTTTTTTAGAATATCGCTATTAGTATGCAAAAAGCCTTGTAGAGATGATGTGCCAGATTTATGACGCCCAATGTGCAGTATTACCTTTTTCATTACAGACCTTCTTCTTGATGGGATAAGGATATTCTATTTAATCCTTCTAAAAGCGCCAGCCAGCCAGCATCAAATGAGTAGTTGCTACGGTAGAAGTTTTGCATATTTGTAGATGCCTGCAACCATTGCTCATCACTCATCTGCATGATAGTAGCAATTTGCTCGGCAAATAGTTCAGGTTCGTCGTAAGCTGATAGTATGCTTGCCACATTTTTGATTCCTTCTAAGCCTATAGCTGTCGACACAATAGGGATGCCATTCTTAAATCCTTCGATAACCTTTCCTTTAACACCAGCGCCTGATAGTAAAGGTATAGCAATTACACGACTGCGGTGATAAATAGCATCTAACTCATCATCAGACACCGCGCCGTGAATAATAACGTTATGATGTTTTTCACTTAGTTTGTATATCTCATCACTTGGGTTTGGGCCGACAATATTGATAATGATACTATTGTCACTTATATGAGGCAATATCGACTCTATCAACCAAATAACAGCTTCTTGATTTGGTTTATGGTTCATGCCACCTACAAAAGTTACTTCATGACCAGTTGGTGCCTCATTATATGTGGGGATCTGATTCATATCTTTGCTAATATAAAGTGGTAAGACACCCACGTTATCAAGTTTATATTTATCTCTTAAATACTGCTTTTCATACTCGCTTGGCGTAAAGGCAAAATCCATACTGGCAATGAGCTTCACTTCATTTGGTTCATTTCGTTTTATTAGCTCTGCTAGCTTTGTATCTCCAGCATTGATCGCTTGTCGGTATTCACGCAAAGAGTGGATATCGTGGACAAAATAAAGCATTGGTATTTGATGCTCTTGGCACGTTACTACATGAGATGCTGCCACATGAGGTCTATTTAATATAACTGCGTCCACATAGCCTTTAGTACCAATCAGCCAGTTATTCCAATCATACTCTACACCGAGTGCTGGTGGGTAAAAGGTTTCTATACCCATCTGCTCAAGCTCACGTGCAAATTGTAACTGTCTTAAGTTCTCTACTTTGCAAGCAAGATACTTCACAACATAGCCTTTATCTAGTAGCAGCTCGATATAGTTAAAGGTATGTCTAGCACCTGCGTGACGATCGTATTCGGGCAATAGATAGTCAATAATGGCGATAACAGGCTTGTCTATACTGCGCTCTCGCGCATTAAGAATATGCGCACCAGTAGTATGCTCACGAGCTAAGGTTTCTTCCCATTTCTCGAAAAAATTCTGTTTATTAATAACTTGATAAGCTTTGATGCCTGAGCCTGTGTCTGTACCATGCGATTTGCCCTCAAAGTGAACTACTTGGGAGGCTGGCTGCAGAACTACCTGACCACCATTATCTCTCGCCTGCATGCATAGGTCAGTGTCTTCATAATAAGCGGGTTCAAATAACTTATCAAAACCGCCAACCTTTCCCCAAAACTCGTGGGTGACCATTAAGGCTGCGCCTGAAATATAGTCGCAAGGTTTGATATAACAATATTCAGGTTTACTAGGTGTGTCATCATTACGGCCATAGTTGGCGCCGCCTGCATTCTCCCAAACAATACCACCTGCCTCTTGTAGGCTACCGTCAGCATAAATTAACTTTGATCCTGTGATGAGTGTCTCTGGGTACTTCTCATAAACAGACGTTAAGCTCGAGAGCCAATGAGGCTGAACTTGGGTGTCATTATTTAAAAATAGAAGATATTTCCCACGAGCTTTACTTGCCCCTAGATTACAGTTACCAGAGAAGCCTAGGTTTTTTGGTGTGCGCGATATGATTAAGTTTTTAAAATGATTGCTGGCGTTGATTGTCTCATCGGTTGAGCAGTCATCTGCTAATATAATCTCGTATGGCGTTTCATCTTGATTGGTAAAGGCAAGTATAGAGGCCAAACAATCTGCTGTATAAGACCACTCGTTATAAACAGGTACAATGATCGATACCATTGGTTCATCAACATGAGAGATTTGGTAACCTCGATCGCGTTGATGACTGAGTAAGAATGGCGTAGCACCTTCAAATGGACTGGCAGGGCGAATAACCTCAAAGTCATAACCACTATCTGCAGCAATGTAAAGAAACAGTCTTTCAATAACGTGTGCTAAGGTAGCGTTCATCTGGCTATCTTCTGTCTCAAAGTCCTCTAAGCTTAATTTACCTGAGAATAAGGGAGCCATTGCTTTTGGTCTAAACCAGAACATAGAGCCTGCTGGAAATTGCAGCTCAAAGCGACTGAGTATGTTGTTATCTATGCCAAGTTTGGTCAGGGTGCTCTTCCCATAATCCAACATGCTTTCCCAGTGCATGTGTTCTACAATTGCTGGAAATGGTAGGGCAGTTAAGGCGCCAATATTTTTCTTCTTATCCGCCAGTTTATCCAACAGATGACTTATATAGACGGGGCTATGTAGTAAATTATCAAGACTATAATCAAGCCAACCTGATAAAGCGCTTCCATAGGGGCTCTTCTTGGAGTGCAGATGCAAGGCAAAATCGTACTCTAGCATCTCTTTGGCAAACCCAATAACCATCGGAGCAATGTCTCTACCACGATTAGGTAGTACCTTAATGTTTAGAGTATCTAAGTTATCAATTTTATTAAATGTGTTCTTTAAAATAATGGCTTTGTCTGCAGTATCGGTGGATACCAATAGATCAAAAGGGTAGGGTATGTTATTTAAGTATCTGACAAAGGTGTCACTAAGCTCTGGATAATACATATGAGCCATAACGGCGATAGTACCTGGCGCATCTGGCTGAGCCACGACATCAAAAAAGTGCCCCGTTGCCAACGCTTGAGGGATGGTTTGACTCAAAGCATTGGTAGAATAGCCTTGAGTTTGACCAATCTTTATATAATGGACTAGAGGGTTGAGTGTCTTAACCTCATCAGGAGTCATTTGAGCTTTATAATAGCGATTGTTGAAAGTGGCACTCGGATCACGATTTTCGAAAGACCCAAACTGTAAGTAATGGGTAAGCGGGTCCATTCCTGCATTTAGAACATCTGGATATTTATTCAAATAAAAATGAGGATCAAAAGTATTGCTACTTTTAACCAATAAATAATCCTCTCTCAACGATGCAGGGAGTTTAGACAGGTTTTGATGAAATATCGCAGGGGACGTTTGTCGACCTTCATGAACGCCATGAAGAAGAAAATGTATGAGCGGATTAACACCAGCTTGTCTGATATCAGGATGCTTGGACAAATAAAACCCTGTATCGAAAAGCTTAGAAGGGTTTCGGCCTTCTTTCCAACCGTTATTCAGGTAATGTAGAGCAGGGTCTACTGCAGCATTGATGACATCAGGATAGGTGTCCAAGTAATAATCTGCATCAAAAAGCTTGCTTTTTTTAAGTCGCGTCATATCCTGGTCGATACGTGCTAGTTGGCTTTCAGTCACGTACTCTTGGTTATCTGGGTGCGTTATATAGTGGTATAGACTGTTAACGCCATCTGCGATACCCGCATGTTTTTTATAAAAATTGGTATTAAAATGAGGACTAGGGTCACGGCCTTCGTCATTTCCATGTAGTACATAATGAGTGATAGGGTGAAAATTGTTTTCGACAACATCTGGATAATGGGCTTTATACCAAATTTCATTAAATAATTTTGAATTTTTTATTTGGCGAACTATTTCTAGTTGCTTTTTAGTGAGTTTATTGTATTTATAAACGAACATTTATATCACCACTCCTATCAGTTTTTTTATGTTGACCGTCTGTCTTTTCAGTTAGGTTCTTTTTGAGTACTTGTTGTATCTGTTCTCAAATACTTTTTGAGCAGTTTCATATAAAATAATTTCTCCCTTCAACGCATCTAACATCTTAGAATAAGTCTCTTTGGAAAGGTTGTCTTGAACATATTTGGTTTTGTCATCGATATTTTTGGAGGCTTCTGATATATTCTGCTGAGCAGGTTTAATGTTTTTTGTAAGCTCAGGAAAGTAAGTCTCTAAACGGTGACAAATGAATTCAAAAGATTCATCGAAACGATCTACTAAACCAAAACATCTAGCCGTCTGCATGTTATTTAATGCGCTATTGACAACGATGTCAGTCAGCTCATCACGATTCCAGTTCTTTATATAACGGTTGTCTGCAATGGTCGCAAGTTGTATTCCAAAGCATGCATTAATTTTTGGATTATTTAAATTTCGGCGAACATACATCTCCATCGTAACGTCATCATTCATCAACTTTTGTACGTCTTTTTCGAAGTGATAGCATGATTGGATACGCTCTATAGGGTTACGTAAGAAAAAGACAGGATGGAATATTACACCTGAGTAGACAGGTACGGGTAGCCCTACTTGATGTGATGTAATGACCCGAGATTCTGGATGAGCTTGTTGTATTTGAGTTAGATGTTCGATGCTAATACGGGCACCCGGATTTTCAGTATCGTAAGAAGTCATTTGATCTTGAAAGAGTTTTGATAAAGCACGATCGAAGGTGGTACCTGCATTTTTAAAAATATGCAGATGTAGCAAAACGTGATGTAGGAAATGAGTGTCCATAAAACCCCATAATTTCTATTCAGATGTAGTTAATAAAAGTATATCATGAACTTTAAGTAAGAAATATTCGAATGCATTATCTGTTGAGCTTAGGGTTAAGTTAATAGATATTCACAATGAGTATGAATATCTGGAGAACCTAGCAAATGCCTAGTACCTAGGATAGGGTTTTATGTATAATGATACATTCAGTACTTACTAGTGTAACAAACTGACCGATGATGCTATTTAGGAAATAATTGAGAAATGCTCTAGTTTCTTACAGGTTGGCACTTTACAAATATGGATAACCGCAAAATTTAATAATTTAATTTTACTTGGATTCGTCTTTGAATCTAAGCTATATGAGATGGTAGAGGATATAACGATATGACAGTCGCACCTGCAAATGAAGTAATGGGATATATTGATAGAATTGATTCTGGTTTTATCTTTGGTTGGGGTTTGGATAAAGACAGTAACAATGATGTATCTACCATTATGATAGAGACAAGCGACGGTCAAATAGTAGCTAAAGGTGTCACAGAAATTTTCCGTGGGGACTTAGTCAAAAAGGGTATAGCAGAAAAGGGCACAAATGGCTTTCAGCTACCAATCCATATAGATGCAAAACTCAAACCAGATTCTAAGCTCAATTTATATGTTAACGGTAATTTAGTAGAAAAAAGTGGCAAAGCAACCTTAGAATATCATAACGGTTATTTTTGGGGGGCCGTGCTTAAGCTGCCAACCAGTGAATTGAACTGTACCATCGTCTCTGAGAGTTTTGAAGGTGAAAGTAATATCTCGTTATACCACAATGAGGGTATTATTTATAGACAACCGGTGATGCTGAATAAAGGTGAAAACTTTTTTAAGGTTAATATACCACATGCTCTATTTGATAATACCAGCAAGCTCATATCTCTAGGAGTGGATGGTTTTCCTTTCCTTTTATGGTCAGATTATATTTATTTCGCAGACAACCTAACGCCTTGGGAGTATCTAAAGAGCTCTTCTAATAGCCAAGGTATGATGGCGTTATCCAAGCAAGCGCAGTTCCGTTATGAGTCATTGGCGCTGAATTTGAACAATCAGATAAAGAGTAGTGTGGTTGGCGCCGCGCATAACGTTATCGCTGAAGGCTGGCAGGGAAGGAAAAAATTCCCTAAACTGACATTACCTAAGCATGACAATCCGGATGTCTCAATCATTATTCCTGCTTATAATAAGTTTGAACTCACCTACAATTGTATTGCATCGATCATCTTAGCATTCAATAAAACCAGCTACGAGGTGCTAGTAGCAGATGATAACTCTAGCGATGAAACCAGTGATTTAGAAGATTTTGTAGACAATGTGGTACATGTTAAAAGTAAAGACAACTTGCGGTTTTTACTAAACTGTAATAATGCGGCCGAGTATACCAAAGGCGATTATATTGTCTTTTTAAACAATGATACTGAAGTAACCAGCTATTGGCTAGATGAGTTAATCGCTCCTTTCAAAACAGATGATAAGGTTGGCTTAACGGGTTCTAAGCTACTGAATACCAATGGTACTCTACAAGAGGCCGGAGGAATTATTTGGGGCAGTGGTCAGCCTTGGAACTATGGAAATGGCGGCAATGCTTCGGAGCCTAAGTATAACTACAACCGTCAAGCAGATTACTTATCAGGTGCATCACTTTGTATACCAAAAACCGTTTGGCAGCAGGTAGGGGGGTTTAGTACCGAGCTTGTGCCTTGTTATTATGAAGATACAGACATTGCCTTTAAAGTTCGTCAGCATGGCTACACGACTATCTACTGTCCACTGTCTCGTGTGGTGCACTTTGAAGGGCAGAGCCATGGTACCGATGTCACTAAAGGGCTCAAAGCTTATCAAGTGGTCAATGAATCTACCTTTAAGTCTAAGTGGTTCCAAGAATACAAACACAATGGCAAGCAAGGGGTCGCCCCAGACATCGAAAAAGATAGAGGTATCGATCACCGAGTATTGATGATTGATTATGCCACTCCCAATCCAACCACTGATGCTGGTAGTTATGCAGCGGTAGAAGAGATTAAGCTAATACAAGCACTGGGCATTAAAGTTACTTTCGTTCCTGAAAACATGGCGCATTTGGGCAGTCTAACCCATGACTTACAACGCATGGGGGTTGAGGTGTTATATGCGCCTTTCTATAACTCAGTGTTTGATGCTATTGAGAAACGCATCAATGAGTTCGATGCTATTTATATCACCAGATTCTCAGTTGCCGAAAAGTATCTTGACGCTATACGCGCCCGTACTCAAGCGAAAATTATCTTCAATAATGCAGACCTACACTTCTTAAGAGAGTTAAGAACAGTTGGCAAAACTAATGAGTATACGCTAGAGCAAGCGCTAGCAACTCGTGGCAGAGAGCTCGATGTGTTAGGTAAGGTAGACGCTGTGCTCAGCTATAATGAGACAGAGCACGCAGTTATCTTATCGCATATATTGAAGCAAGATAATATTTTCAAATGCCCTTGGGTGCTTTCACCCAAAACAGCGGGCAAGTCCTTTGCAGAGCGTGAGGGTATCGCTTTCTTAGGGGGATATCGCCACCATCCTAACGTAAAAGCTGTTGAGTTCTTTGCGATGAAAGTGATGCCTTTGATTACCAAAGCAAACCCAAACATTATATTTTATGTCTATGGCAGTCATGTACCTGAGCAAATTAAAATGCTTGAGTCAGACAATATTAAAATAGTGGGTTTTGCTGAAAACCTAGATGATGTATTCCATAATCATAGACTTATCGTGGCGCCTTTGTTATCAGGTGCTGGTATCAAGGGTAAAGTGTTAGAAGCTATGGCTTATGGTGTGCCTCAGGTATTGACAAGCGTTGGTGCGGAAGCTACTGGTCTAAATCACAAAATCAGTGCTTGGATTAAAGATGAGGAACAAGGGTTGGCTGAGGGTGTGTTGCAGCTCTACAATGACGAACAACTATGGAATAAGTGTTCAGAAAACTCTCAAATCATTGCGCAAGAATCCTTTAGTTACAAACATGGTGTAGAGATGATGCAAAAAATATTCAATTATATTGGTATTTATACGGGGTAACTTATGAGAACAGTTATATTGCATTATCACTTGTTTAAGAATGCTGGCACTTCGATGGATGCGACTTTAAACAGAAACTTCCCTGGTGATTTATGGGTCACTAGAGAGTTCCCAAGTGATCCTAAAAGTAATGCAGAACAACTTAAGCAGTGGATTATCGACGAACCGCAAGCCATTTGTTTTTCATCGCATACTGCTTTTTTGCCACCACCAGAAATCGAAAATGTCACTATTATCCCAGTGATATTTATGCGTCATCCCATCGATCGTATTATATCTGCTTATTCGTTTGAGCGTGATCAAGGTGCAGATACCTTCGGCTCGACTCTGGCTCGAAATACGGCACTCAGTGGCTATATTGAGACCCGCCTATCAATACCTAATGATCATCAGTGCCGCAATTTTCATGTCGAAAAGTTTAGCCGAATGTTTGGTAAAGGAAACAGCCTTACACAGCGACTTGTGAATGCAAAAAAAGCCATCGAAGCTTTGCCTTTCGTTGGTGATGTGGGGGATTTTGATAACTCTATCAAACGGTTAGAGGCATTGTTGAAAGATAATGGTTTAGAGGTAGATCTGACAGCAGAGAGAAAGAATGTGTCAAGACAGCCAAAGACTATCGATGAAAAGCTAAAGAGCCTGCATGAGAGTATGGGTGATGAGCTTTATAACAAGCTGATGGCTGCTAATAAAGAAGATTTAGAATTGTATGAGTTTTTGTCTGATAATAATAGATAGTTTTTCTCGTCTGAAGTTGTAGTCGATACTAAATAAAATGTATATTATGCTGTGTGATATATAGATTTCTTTATTGTCTTCTATGTCTATTCAGAAAGAGGATAAGAAAAATTAGTATCGCTCCTCTGTATTTTTTTATATTAGTATGATCATACATGATTTTTCTGATGTCGAAAAAGACTAATCTTCAAGTCAGTCATGTTATTTTAAAAAGAGGTTTGAATGTCAAATATAAGTGAACAGCAAAAAATACCAAAAAATATTGTACAGTATTGGTCAGATAGGAATATATCTGAGAATTTGAAAAAGCTAAGTAGTTCGTGGGTAGAAGTATATCCTGACTATAATTACAAATTATATAATAGAGAGTCAGCCATTGATTTCTTAACAGAAAATTATAACCGAGAAGTTGTAAATGCTTTTGAGGTTTTAAAAGTTCCAGCAATGCAGTCAGACTTATTTAGAATAGCTTATCTATTGGCTAATGGCGGCATGTACATGGATATATCTCAAAAAGCTCATAAACCGTTAAATGAGATAATATTTAAGATAAATAAGCTAATAGTTTTTAGCAGAGATTCAGGGTCTATCATCAATGGTATGATTTTAACACCTAAAGATAACAGCTTATTGAGAGTTATATTTGAGAACATATTGGGAAATATATCCCGTAGAGATGACTATAGAGCTTACCATGTAACAGGACCGGCTAACTTTAATAAAGTTCTTAGTAATGAAAATTGTGTTGTATTAAAGAAGCAAGATGTCCTAAAGTATATAAGTGGAGATAAGTTATATGAGAGAAAAAACGACCACTGGACAACTATTAATAGTATCGAAAATGCTTATTACAATAATAATGATTTTAGATAGGGGTTATCTACTTCATTCAAGGTCATGTTACTATTTAGAGTAACTCTAATATATAAGTATTATAATTCTAATCTAAACCAAAGTTTTGTAACTACAACCTAAATTATAATGTATCTACAGTAATATAAAAGGTATCTGCTTTGAAATGTGTTTTACATATTGGAACTGAAAAGTCTGGAACTACATCAATACAGAGCTTTCTGCAAAAAAATAGAGGAATATTTTCAGATAATGATTGTTATATTCCAATAGCTCCCGCTATATCTTCTAGAAATTTCAATCATCGTAAGCTTGCTACAGCTATGCTAGACATGGATCATGTAGATGATGCTAGAAAAGCACTTGAAATTCAAGATGCTGATTCATTTAATACTTGGCGTAATGTTTTTCTTGATCAGTTATCGGAGGAAATTAATAATAACAATACTTATAAAAATTATATATTTAGTAGTGAACATTTATCTTCTAGGCTCGTTAGTATAGACGAAATTACACGCTTGAAAGTATATCTTCAAAGATTTTTCGATACTATTGAGGTTGTTCTTTATATCAGGCGGCAGGATAAATATGCAGTTAGCCTATACTCTACAGCTTTGAAAGCTGGTTCTGTACATGAATTTACATTCAATTATAGGAATCCAGTGAATGGTAGGTTTGATTATCATATGATGTATTCTAAGTGGTCAGAGGTTTTTGGTAAGAACTATATTGATGTACGCATATTTGAACGAGATAAGTTTTATAAAAAAGACTTAACGTTAGATTTTTTAAAGGCAGTAGGTTTCCATGAAAATGTAATAAATGGTACGCAGTGGCTAATGCCTGCAAAAGCAAATCCATCATTGAATGCACTTGGGCAGTCATACTTGAGATATTATAACGCTATCAATCCTAAAGGGTTAGACCCAAGGCTTCACAAACAAAGACGCCATTTAATTGAGTTTTTAGAGAGAAATTATGGTGGCAATGGTTATTTACCTACTCAAAGCGAAGCAAGTGAGTGGTATGGTTTCTTTGAAAAAGTTAATAATAAACTACTGTTGGAATTAGGAAATAGTACCGAGCAACTGTTTGACACTAGTTTCGATAGTTATCCTAAAGAAAAAGACCATTTTATTTATACAAGTAAAGATCTTTTAAATGTTTCAAAAGAGTTTTCTGAGTATTTAACAGATATAAATAAGCTCAATCAATCACGCTGATTAAAGCAGTAAGAGTTTTTGAGATTTTTAATAGTAAATGCCTTCTGCCTTGTAAAGTCACTGTAAAATAGCTATGTAAGGTTAATGTACTCAGCAATGAATCAATAGTATCGGATAGTTTTTTTATATTAATGAAAGTATAAAATATATTTCATCCATTTTAACTGAAAAATAGTTATCAGCAAAAAAATTTGTATGAATTCTCAGTTTGGAGCAAGGATAGACCTAAAAACCACAAATAAATATTTAGAACATCGGTATTTTTTTAGAACAAGAGTGAAGTTAAGCCATAACTCTATCTTTTAGTTCCTTGAGAGAGCTTTAATATGAAGATTGCAGTAGTAGGCATAGGTTATGTAGGGATATCGAGCGCTCTGTCGCTCGCTCAGAATAATGAATTTGTGGCAGTCGATATTGATAAAAAATAAAAAGACTTCAATTGATTAATCAATCAAAACAAATTATTTTAATACTTAGTCAGTAGATCCTGTTATAAAAGATATTATGACAATAAATCCTGACGTAGTCATGGCAATGAAATAAAAGATATCAGTGATAAATTCTATATACGAGATTTATTTGGTAGTGACTAAACTTAATAGACAGTTATCTCTAATTAAATAAGGTTATGTAATGAAGTTATTCCATGCAGTAATGGCTGGTGGTGTTGGCAGTCGTCTATGGCCACTATCTCGTAAAGCCTATCCAAAACAATTCTTTAATCTGGCCAGTGATCAATCAATGATAGCCGATACCCTGACTAGGCTATCGGGTATTGATATCGCGGGTAACTTATTACTGTGTAGCCAAGATCACAAGTTCCTTGCTGCTGATGCTATTACGGATAGCGGCGTTGAAGCAGATATCATTCTTGAACCCATGGGCAAAAACACCGCGCCGGCGGCATTATTAGCGGCATTACATATCATAGCGCATCATGATGACGGTATCATATTGTTGTCACCTTCTGATCATGCCATTGCCAATATCGAAGATTTGCTCGATAGCATTAACCAGAGTTTTTCTTATGCAGAGTCTGGGCATATTATTACGTTTGGCATCACTCCCACTGTAGCTGAGACAGGTTACGGTTATATTCAGATGGGCGCGCATATAAATGCGCAGAACCAAAACAAATTGCGTGCGATTGCTCAGTTTGTAGAAAAACCAGACTTAGAGACCGCAAATAAATACTTAGAACATGGCGACTATCTGTGGAACAGCGGTATTTTTATGTTCAAAGCGAGTACTTTAGTCGCGGAGATGGAAAAGTATCAGCCTGCCATTTTAAAGGCTTGTCAGGCTGCCTACACAGCTGATGAGACTCATCCAGATTTTTATACTATAGATGAAGCAGCTTTTGCCAGTTGTCCTGATGATTCTTTAGATTATGCCATTATGGAGCATACTGACAAAGGTCTGGTTGCCAAGCTCGATGTCAACTGGAATGATCTCGGCTCGTGGAATGCTATTTGGGACTACCGAGACAAAGATAAAGATGGCAATGTTATCGACGCTGACACCATCACCATAAAAACGACCAATAGTATCATTCGTTCTGAAAACAAAAAGCTGATTGCCACCATTGGCCTTGATAACGTTGCGATCATAGAAACAGATGATGCTTTACTAGTTGCAAACCTCGACTGCTCACAGGAAGTCAAAGATTTGGTTAGCACGTTAAAACAAGAGAAGCGCCCTGAATACATTTATCACCGTGAGGTACACAGACCTTGGGGGCAGTTTGATAGTGTGGATAGTAGCAACCGCTACCAAGTAAAACGTATCACTGTGAAACCCGGACAAAAGCTGTCGGTGCAAATGCATTATCATCGAGCGGAACATTGGGTGGTCGTAGGTGGTACTGCTTTGGTCAAAAAAGGGTTTGATAAAGACAAGTTAACTGAACATCTACTACGTGAGAATGAGTCTATCTATATAGAAATAGGGGAGATACACTCTCTTGAAAACCCAGGTAAAGTGCCGCTTGAGATCATTGAAGTGCAGTCTGGTGCATACCTTGGAGAGGATGATATTGTCAGATTCAGTGATATCTATGGTCGGAATGACCATTAACAGATAAACTATTGTTTATGATATTATATACAGTTTTGTTTTAGGTTGGGATAAAAGCCTATATGACCCTATCCATGTGGTTGCTAACTATTATTTTAGTTGGCTTAGTTGTTTTACTTGTCAAGTTTCAACAACATACTACAGCCATTTTTGGCAGTGTGCTTGTCTTGATATTTGCATTAGGGTGGGTGGACAGCGAGACATTACTCGGTAATGCAGCAAACGAAGGATTAGCAACGTTGGTGTTGTTAATCCTTATTGCATATGCATTAGAGAAGACCAGTATCCTTACACAGCTTACTCGCTCATTGTTTTCTAAATCTGAACGTTCATCGATAGTACGCACCATTAGCTTCTCAGGCATATCCTCAGCGTTATTAAACAATACAGCTGTGGTAGCTGCGATGATAAGCAGCATACAAAAAAACCCGCAAGTGAATACTGCTCGAGTACTGCTACCTATGTGCTTTGCTGCAACGTTAGGCGGTACGATGACACTGATAGGTACCTCTACTAACTTAGTCGTTAATAGTATGTGGGTGAAGCAAGGTCATGACGCTATCGGATTTTTTGATTTAACCCCAATCGGACTCATTGTCTTTTTGCTGGGTGCTATTGTTCTTTATTTCACCAGTCTTATGTTACCCAAAAAAGAGATGGTTGAAGAGGATGTTGAGGAGTATTTTGTAGAAGCAAAATTAGAAAGCACTTCAAGCTTAGTCGGTAAAACAGTGGAAGAGGCAGGTCTGCGAAACCTAGTCGATTTGTTTTTAGTAGAAATCATACGCAGCGACCGGTTAGTTAGGCCTGTTTCACACTCTCAAATGCTGAGGGCTGGGGACAAGCTACTGTTCAGCGGTAATGTAAAAAAAATACAAGTGTTGGATCAGTTTGATGGACTGAAGCTTTTTGCTCATAAAACTGGATTGTTAACTCAAGAGCTGACAGAGGTTGCTATTAAGCAAGACTCTAACTTGGTCGGAAAAAGCTTAAAAGAGACGGGATTTAGAGCAAAGTTCGATGCTGCTGTCGTGGCGATACGTCGCGAGGGGGAGCAGGTCAGTGGTAAGTTGGGAGAAGTGCACTTACGAGCAGGTGATTTATTGCTACTAGCGACAGGTACTGACTTCGCCAGCCGTGACAATTTACGCAAAAACTTTTACATACTATCAGGAGTCACGCCAGATAATATGATTTCAGGCTGGCGCGAAAAACTTGTCATGGTAGGTTTTGTAGCGATGATTATTGGCTCAGTCGTCACGGGCAGATCGCTATTTGATTTATCACTGTTTTTATTTGCGGCTTTATTATTTACAGGTTGTATTAGTGTCGACGAAATAAAACGTCATTTTCCTGTGAGTATTTGGCTGATTGTAGTCAGTGCACTGAGTTTAGCAAACGCGATGCAAGCTGTAGGCATGGATGGACAGATAGCTAGCTTCGCTGCTAATAGCTTGTCAGGTTATGCACCTGTATGGACATTACTGGGCGTGATGGTTCTTACAATCATGATAACTGAGCTTTTGACCAATAATGCGGCCGCTGCTTTGATGTTTCCAATAGCCTATAGCTTAGCGATTGGTATGGATGTCAATGCTTTTCCATTGATATTGGCAGTGTGCTTTGGAGCCTCTTGCTCTTTTATTAGTCCTTTTGGTTATCAGACTAATCTGATGGTATATAACACAGGACTTTATAAGATAAAAGACTTTGTAAAAGTGGGTGGATTGATCACCGTAGTGTACACTTTAGTCTGTGTTATTATGATTCCTATCATTTATCCATTTTAAACACCCACTAAATAGACTTAATTAATAGTTGTATTAGAAATTTTATTGAAACTAAGGATGAAGTATGAGTAAGGCTACCAATATTGTATGGCATGATGCAGGTGTGTGTCCTGAAGAGAGACAAGAGAAAATAGGTTCTAAACCTTGCATACTATGGTATACAGGGCTTTCAGGTTCTGGAAAATCGACTGTGGCGAACGCTGTAGATAGATTGCTGTTTGATAAGGGCTATACTACCTATCTGCTAGATGGTGATAATGTGCGCCATGGTCTAAATAAAGACTTAGGATTTAGTGATGTAGACCGGGTAGAGAATATTCGCCGTATATCTGAAGTCAGTAACCTTTTTTTGGATGCCGGACTCATCGTAAGCACAGCTTTCATCTCACCTTTCAGAGCTGATAGGTTGCAAGCAAAAGCATTGATCGGTGATGAACGTTTCATTGAGGTCTTTGTTGACGCGCCACTCGAAACCTGTGAAAAGCGTGATCCTAAAGGTCTTTATCAGAAGGCACGTGATGGTATGATCAAAAACTTTACAGGGATTGATTCACCATATGAATCACCACTTGCTCCAAGTATCCATCTATCGACCAATTGTGATGACATCGAACAATGTGCCAGTCAAGTAGTGGACTACTTGCTCAATAATCAGTTTATCAAATAGGCAGCTCACTAATGAGTAAGTATATAGATGTATTTAATGGTGATGCTGATGGAATCTTTTCTTTAATACAATTGAGGAAATCGCATCCTATCACTGCTTATGATAAGCAAATACTCATTACTGGTGTAAAACGTGATATTGCTTTAGTTAGTAAGATTGATGAAAACCTCGCAAATGATGCTCAGATCACCGTATTAGATGTATCATTTGATAAAAACGACAAAGATGTAAAGCGAGTCTTAGAGCATTGCCAGTCATTATTCTATTGTGATCATCATAAAGCTGATAAGCTGTTTGAGCATAAGAATTTAATGACAGTCATTAATACCGAGCCCACAGTATGTACAGGGCTATTGGTTAATAATATGTTGAATGATAAAAATGTATTATGGGCATTGGCTGCGATTTATGGTGATGGCTTAGACAGTGTTGCTAGTGAACATGTCAAACGTTTAGGGTTAACTCAAACACAATGTGAGCAGCTAAAAGAACTAGGCATTTTAGTCAACTACAATGGTTATGGTAACTCGGTTGCTGACTTGTACTTTGATCCCGCAGATTTGTACCAACGATTAGTGAATTATGATAACCCATTAGAGGTCGTCAATGATTCAGAATCTCCGTATCAGCTGCTCAAGCAGGGCTATGAAGCTGACATTGCAAAAGCTGATGCCAGTGAACAGTTGGTTGATGACGACCTTATTGTAGTAATACTAGAGGACGCTCCCTGGGCTCGTAGAATCAGTGGTACCTATGGTAACCAGTTAGCAGCGACCAATCCAGGCAAGCCTGTCGTAATCGTAACTGATAACGCTAAAGGTTCATATGCAATAAGCCTAAGAGCACCTAAAAATAATCCTTATGGTGCAAGCACTATATGCAGTCAGTTTAATACTGGAGGTGGTCGTGAAGGGGCTGCAGGAATCAACGCACTACCAAAGAATGATTTAAATAAATTTGTAGAAGTAGTGCGCAAGTACTATACGTAGATATAAATACTATTATCTCATTATGAAGCAAGTATGCTTACTCAAAAAAAGACAAAAATTAGCGGGATGGATTTAATATGACTAATAAAGTTAGGAAAGTAAGACATGCAGTGATACCAGTAGCCGGTTTTGGTACACGCATGCTACCTTTGTCAAAGAGTATTCCCAAAGAGCTGTTGCCCTTAGGTAATCTTCCTGTTATCCACTACGTCATTGAAGAAGCTATTGCAGCAGGCATTAAGCATATCGTATTGGTCACACATCCACAAAAGCAGGCTATTGAAAATTATTTTGATATCAATGTCGAATTGGATGAAGCCTTGCGTGATGATGGCAAAATATCTTTAGCAGATAATTTACAATGGCTACCTGATGATGTGAAGATTTCTAGTATACGACAAGGCAAGCGATTGGGTCTTGGTCATGCGGTTGCGGCAGCTAGACCTATCATCGAAGGTCATGATTTTGCAGTATTACTGCCCGATGTGGTAATTGATCCTTTCAAAACTAATTATGCAAAACAAAATTTAGCCTATATGACTCAGAAGTTCTCTGAAACTGGGTACTCTCAAATACTTGTTGATCCTGTTGAAAAAGAGAATATCCATAAATATGGTATTGCTAGATTAGATGGACAGAACCAAGTTTATAGCAAGTCTAAAGTAAACCAAAGTATAGCAGTTGCCGGATTTGTAGAAAAACCTGAAGCTAAAAATGCTCCTTCGAACTTGGCTGTAGTGGGACGGTATGTGTTTGATCATCAGATTTTAGATTATTTAGATAGAACAGCACCTGATAAAAAAGGGGAAATTCAACTGACAGATGCTATTGATGCATTGATTGCATCAACAAGAGTTGATGTAACTACCATGATTGGAGATAGTTTTGATGCAGGTAGTATGTCCACCTACCTCAAAGCTTTTGCTTATTTTTCTGAGCAACAAACATAGTTAATCTATCAAATCAGTGTCTGCGCTATATTTAAATTTCTCTTTATTACTCTTCATAAATCTATGTGTGACAACTCCTAGGCGATAGTTCTTTACAATCATGCTAAGTGCTCATTGGAAATAAAAGATAAAGCCGACGAATATAAATATTTTTAGATACAATATTGGACAAAGCCATGAATGATCCTACTTTAGCTCCACAATGGCAAAAATTGGTTAACCACTCTAATACAATTGCAGATTTAGTAACTCTTTTCGAAAATAACGATAGAAGAACGGAGGATTTACTAATTGATTTTGAGGGTGTGTGCTTTGATTACTCAAAGCAACTAATTGACAAATCAACTAAAAAATTACTGATTGAATTTGCAGAGCAGATGGGTTTGAGTGATGCTATTGATAAGTTGATATCTGGATACAAAGTAAATACTACAGAGAACCGTCCCGCATTACACACTGCTTTAAGATTACCTAAAGGTGCTAGTTTAATAGTGGATGACATTGATGTGACTAAACAGGTTCATCAAAGCTTGGATAGCATGGCCGTTATCGTAGAAAGATTGACGTCGGGCACTTGGAGGGGTTATTCGGGTAAGGCTATCCAGGATGTTGTTAATATTGGTGTAGGAGGGTCTGATCTTGGGCCGCTGATGACCTGTATGGCATTGTCAGAATGGACAGGAGAGGAACAGATTACACAAGAAGGACTTTTTTATAATTGTATTGAAACTCATTTTGTTTCTAATATGGATGGTACACAGTTAGATAAGTTGTTAAGCACGCTTAATCCTGAAACTACTGCCTTTATTATTTCATCTAAGTCTTTCACCACTTCTGATACACTTTCAAATGCTCAGACTGCTTTGGCATGGTTATCTAATAACTATGATAATGAGAAGAGTATCAAAAGAAATCACTTTATTGGTATTTCTGCAAATGTTAAGAAAATGAATGCATGGGGTATACATAAGGCTAATCAGTTGAATCTATGGGATTGGGTTGGCGGACGTTTTTCCATGTGGTCTTCTATTGGTTTGACAGTTGCTATTAAAATTGGAATGAAAAATTTCAATGAGCTATTAGCAGGTGCACATCTAATGGATAAGCACTTTATCGAAACTCCTTTTACAGATAACATCCCTGTTATGATGGGGTTGCTCGCTGTATGGAATAGTAGTTTTTTGGATATAAATGCTCATGCTATCCTACCCTATGATGGGCGTTTGAAATATTTTCCTAACTATTTGACTCAATTAGAGATGGAAAGTAATGGGAAGTCAGTGAATTTAAAAGGTCAAAAGATCACTTTTAATACTTGTCCTATATTATGGGGAGAAGTTGGTTCAAATGCTCAACATGCTTTTTACCAACTTCTGCACCAAGGTACCCAAGAAGTGGCTTGTGACTTTATTGCTTTCATCAATCGCTATGACGAAGAGCGTCAAGATATCGACCAACAGCTACTACTACAACATAAACTAAGTTTGGCCAACTGTTTAGCCCAAAGTCGAGTTTTAGCATTTGGCAATGAAGCTGTCGATTTACAAGAGGTATGTAGCGCAATGTCTGCTATGCACAAAAACTATCGAGGAAACCAACCATCTTCTACCATATTAATTGATAAGCTATCACCAAAAACACTGGGCATGATACTTGCTATGTATGAACATAAAGTCTATGTGATGTCTGTAATGTGGGGAATCAATCCATTTGACCAATGGGGTGTGGAAATTGGTAAGGTGATGGCAAAGCAGTTAAATGATGCTATTCATCAACAATCTTTAGATTATGACGACTCGACGAATGCATTGCTCAAGCGTATTTGCAACCTATAACTATCTTCAACCCTGATAATAAACTATGAAAAAAACATCTACACAAGCAAGTAGTATTTGTATTATTGGTAACAATGCTAAAGCAGTAGCAGGAGCTATGGCTCTTACTTATTTTGGGCTATCAGTTACCTTTTATGCTCTATCTAAATCAGCAGATGAGCATGTACGCCGATATCAATTTGATAAAACACTGTGCAATCAATGGCAAAAAAGTCTTGACGATGGTAGCCTGATATATTGTACATTTGATCAAGCGGTTCTTCCTTCAATAAATTTCGATACCTACTGGTTATTTCTAGATCAAATGACAGATGATGTTCAGCAGACAGTGTTGGATTATTTAAAGTATCAATCTTGCGATGTGTGTTTGAGTGGTATTGTCCAAATTGGCCGTATAGAAAGCATTGCTGAACAATTAACTTCAGAAAATGTATTTTATATTCCGTTTGTGTTTCTTAATGATGCTTCAATATTTTTGGCCACTATTAAGCCAAGATTATTGCTGATAGGTGAGAAAACAGAAAAAACTGCTAAGGATAATGTGGTTTGTAGAGCATTTTTAGAGCATACCGACAATTATTGCTTACATAACTTAAAAACTATCGAGTTTACACGAAGCTGCATGATGAATTTGATGGCCAGTAAGCTTAGTTTAATAAATGAGCTAGCAAGATTGGCTGACCACTGTTCTGTAGACATGTTAGAAGTCGAATCACTATTAAAACTAGATAATCGCTTGGGCGTAGGATTTTTAAAAGCAGGTTGGGGGTACGGTGGGAGTACGTTACCTAAAGAAAATGAGATTTTAAAAAAGCACCTACTAGATTTAAAGCTGTCTGCCAATATTGTTGATGAAGTAGTGTATATAAATAATGACCAGAAAGAACTAATCTTCCGTAAGTTATGGCAATATTTCGATTCAAATATTGCCAGTAAATCTATAATGATATGGGGTGCTGGTTATAAAGAAGGAACAGGAAGAACTAAAGGGAGTGCGATTCACAATGTGTTACCTTTGCTATGGGGACACAATGCTATCACGACTGTTTACGATCCTTTAGCTAAAGATGAATTGAGTGAAGAGTACAGTTCTGATGAACGTCTGAAGTTTACCGACTTTCCTTATGCGAACCTTGAGCATATCGATGCTATTATTATTATAAATTGGTCGGAGGAATATCGTCCAGATATCTCCTTAATAAATCAGAATAAGACTCCTATTTTCGATGCTAAAAACCTACTTAGGCGAGTAGAAATTCAGCAGTTAGAAGGTTATTACACAGGCATTGGCCGAGGAATCGGCTAGATGGCTGTTTCTATTGTTTTCTACTGATTTTCAATATGATAAGTAAATGAGCATATAGTTAATAGTGTGCTCGTCGCAACATCTCGATATGTTCTAATCGCCATTTTTCCCAGTATTGTAGTCTCTGAATACGAGAGTCAGTACTTTGGGTGCCTGTATGTTTTGCATTCATCAATGAGTCAGAGCGATGAGCCCCTAACGTTAATGGTTTACTAATGTGACGAATGCTTTGGTTGCCAAATACTAACTTAAACCTCTCAAACAACTCGCTGTCTGCTCCTGTACGGACAGGCTGCCATAAAAAATCATCTTGTAACATATATTTTAAAGTATGACGCCGAAACATCAAAGAAGCCGGGTTTTTTTGCTTATAAGGGAATGCTGCGCGGGCGAAGTAATTGCCTCGATTGTCAATTTTGATCCAATCTGAAGTAGTAGCCATTAAGGTTTGGTCTAAAAATAATGGCATTACTTGTTGTTCAATCTTTAAAGGATGAGCCCAGTCATCTGAATCATGGCAGATAATAAATTCACCAGATGCGTGTTTTAACCCGTTATTTTTTGCCAAAAAGGTACCTGTGTTGTTTTCTTGGTGGATAATTTTTATACGAGTGTCTTTGATGGCGACTTCCTGCGCTATGTTTAAACTATCGTCGGTACTGGCATCATCTATCAATATCACTTCAATATTATGCCAGCTCTGATTTAGAAAGCTCTCTAGAGTGGATCGAATATACTGACTTGCATTATACATAGTAGTTAAAATACTGACCTTGAATTGTTTTTCTTTGTTCATGGACAAGGGGGCGGTATAAATGGTATTTTCTACTTGCAAATTTAGACTGTTAAACGCGGCATTATCATCAATGACTTCATAGTTAGGTAAATCAAAGTGTGATTGATAGTTATTTAGATAATATAATTTATCCGTATGAGTATTCGCTTGCCAATTGCTCTCTAATAGTAGGAGATCTGGGTATTCAATACTATTAGATACTAAATCTTTATGAGCCATGTATTTTTGACAGTCAAAAAATTTCTCTAGATGGTTTTTTTTAGTGGTGCCTTGAAGTAAATAGGCTGACTGCAATGCACGATGATAGATCGTAAACTTGGTTGTGGGTAGTGTATGTATAAGTTTGATTGCTAGAGGTAAGTTGTACTTTGCAAGCTCTCTTATCAACTCTGGCAAATAGCGGGATATGTTTGGCCTTTTTATAAGTCGATTAATAACCTTTTCGCATTCCTCTAGTTTGCCGTAAGCTGATAGTGCTTGTACATAAGCCACACCAGATCTGACACTACCCCCTTGCCACTCAGCTTCTAATAGTGGGGTATAAATACCTAACCGTGCACACATCCAACGTCGCTTACTTGTTGATGTCCATTGATAGTTGGGCAACAGGGCTAAAGCTTGCGCGAAATTGCGTTTTTGGATTTGCTGATAATAAGTAGGTATTCTAAATATGAATTTAGGCATATGGATATGTCCTACGGAGATGAGTGATACTCAGTTAAGGTGATAATATCGTAACATTTGTTTGAGTAGATGGGATGGTTCTGTGATCGCAATTCTTTTAATAAGCCTGTAAGTACTGGGACAAAGACTTGAGTGCTTAGGTTTTGTAAAAAATAGTCACGGTTAAACGCTGACCTGCTTGGCTCAGAAAATATCTGTATCAATGTAGATGGCAGCTGTTCTTTATTAGTTGGAATAATGACTCCAGCTTCAATTAACGAGTTTAAAGCCGATGTTTCAGTTGATACAACAGTTAAGCCCATGGCTAGAGCATCGATAAGTTTTGCAGGCAGTTGAAACTCACTAATGATTGAGTCAGTATCTTGTAAGATGACACATACATCACCCATCGAAACAAACTTACTGATACTATGATAGGGTTGGTTTGGTAAGAACTTAAAATTAACCCCTTTTATAGCTGTGAGTTTGTCTTGAAAGGCTTTACTAATAAAATCACCGATAATGAGGAACAAAAAGTCGTTTTCTTTTATTCGAGCTAGAGCTTGCGCAGTCTCAATTATGCCTTTATGTGGTTTAGGTGTACCAAAAAACAATAATACTTTCTGTGCAGGTGGTACGTCATACTTATTTCGCATTTCTAAAGTAAGCTGTTTTGAGGGTAAAAACTTATTAGCATCTCTAACATGAGGGATTACTGTACCTGAGTATCTAAACTGTAGTGCGGCATTGGATACAGTGATAGCATCAAAAGTGTTGGCCAAACTGACACTTTTATTAAGCCAGTAATCACTACGAATATTAGTTATATCTGTATTCTTTGGAAGAAAACCCTTGTCAAATTGACCAAATCCTAACTCCTCGTCATCAACATCCATAATTATGTGAGTATTCCAAATCAGTTGATATAGTCTACCTATGATTAAGTTTGGTAATCGCGGTTTTGACAAGTGTATGATATCGAAAGGATGTGATCGGACGAAATCAAAGGCTTTATAAATTAGTTCTGCAGTATCTTTTACTGTTATGAAACTGCAAAGAATATCTGAAAGCTGCATCGGCTCCCACAGTTGCTTTGGACGTTTGGGGTTAGATGAAATGACACATCCAATAATAGAGATATCGTATCCACAATGCTGGTAGAGCTCAGCTAAAGTGAGTACTCTACCAGCAGCATTATGTGATAAATCCCAGCCACAGACGGCTATTTTTTTTCCTTTATTAAAGTTCTCAAGCTGAAGTTGTTTTTTAGCATCATTAAACATATCAGCTTGGAAGTCTGTTAGTGTGGCTTTATGTTTTAAGGTACCAGAAAACTGATAAATACATTGTTGCCAATCTTTTTTTCGATAGGCTTTTTCTGCCTGATACTTATAGTAATTAGCATTTATTTGATTGAGTAAAAACAAGCTATCTACCTTGGTTTTGTACTAAGTAATCATTCCACACATTGGGTATTAGTATACTTTCATAGTGAGTAAGATCAATTTAAGAGATACTCTGAATACTATTAGCTGTAAATAGCCACATAGTATTCAGAAGTACGGTTATGGAGAACTAAGGTTAAGCTGGCCTCGCACCTTGTGCTGCTAACCATTCATTTATTTCTTGTATTTTAGTATCCAATAATTTCCTATCGCCACGACTTTCGATATTTAATCTGATAAGTGGCTCTGTGTTAGATGCTCGTAAATTAAAGCGCCATTCTCCAAAATTAAGACTTAAGCCATCTAACGTTGATTTGACTGGATTCTGCACGCTAAAATTCTTTTCAATCGCGTTGATGATAGCTGGTGCATCGTGAGTGGTGAGACGAAAATTCAGTTCACCTGAGCTAGGATATGCCTCGATATAACCTGCGACCAACTCTGACAAGGTTTTACCCGTGATAGACAGTAACTCAATGGTCAGTAGCCACGGAATCATGCCGCTATCACAATAGAAAAAATCACGGAAATAGTGATGGGCAGACATCTCGCCACCATATACAGCGCTAGAGTCACGCATGACCTGCTTAATGAAAGAGTGCCCTGATTTACTAATGACAGCGTTGCCACCATGGTCGTTAATAACGGCTTCGGTGTTATAAATTACTCGTGGATCATAGACGATAGATTCGTTAGGGTACTTATTTAAAAAGGCTTGCGCGAGCATACCGACCACATAGCTTCCATCAATAAATTCGCCTTTTTCATTGAATAAAAAGCAACGGTCAAAATCCCCATCGAAGGCAATACCAAGATCGGCATTATGTTCTAAAACAGCTTGCTGGGTAGCCACTCTATTGGCTTCAATCATAGGATTGGGAATGCCGTTAGGGAAGCTGCCATCAGGGGCATGATGTAACTTAATGACTTCAACATGTGTATTAGCTTGTGCTAGCTTCTCAATTAATAAGTCCACCACTGGCCCGGCGCTGCCATTGCCTGAATTAATGACCAGCTTGAGTGGCTTTAGTTTATCAGTATCGATAAAGGTCATGACATGATCGACATAAGTACTTTTATCGGTCAGTAATTGTAGTTTTCCTGATGGATTGTCAGTCGTGAATTTGCCAGACTCAGCAAGCGCCTGAATTTCTGCCAGACCATCATCGGCACTGATTGGTTTTGAATGCTCTTTGACCAATTTTAAGCCATTATAGTTGATAGGATTATGACTGGCAGTGACTTCAATACCGCCTAATGCCTGATAATGACTGGTGGCAAAATACACCTCTTCAGTACCACTCATGCCCAGATCGATTACATCGATGCCTGCATCCATCATACCTGCGATCGCTGCTTGCTTTAGTTGTTCACTCGAGTGACGAATGTCGCTACCGATAACGATAGCAGGTCGTAGCGACGTTGTATCATCGGGCTGAGTGCTAGCGGCATGATAACGTTGATACAAAATCTGAGCAAAAGCACGCCCAATACGGTAAGCAATTTCTTCATCCAAATTAACGCCAAGCTCACCACGAATATCATAAGCTTTGAATGAGCTGATCGTAATAGGATTAAATTCAGTTTTTGGCTGATAGATAATGGTCGTAGAAGTAGACATAATAAGAAAATTCCTTGCGCGTGAGCAATGGTAAAATAATAAGGTAGATGGCACAATTATAAGCTAATAAGTGTTCAATGCTACACTATCGTCAACTTATTACAAAAGAGTGAAAGCGTTAACCTGGCGTGAAATGCCATGTATACAGCTGCATTTGATTGCTTTATCCCCTTTGTACATTGAATAAGCCACAATTATTACATTAAGCAATAAGCAAAAATAAGAGCCTCCCTTATGAATACTCCTGATAATAAAATCACAGTGCCTGCACCAGTACAAGGAACACCAGAAGCCACAGGACAGCTTGATGATCTTTTAGCATTGATGGCACGGCTGCGAGTTGATTGTCCATGGGATAAAAAGCAAAGCAATCATAGCCTGATTCCTTATGCCATCGAAGAAGCTTATGAGCTAGGCGAAGCGGTACAAACCGATGATGATGAAGATATCAAAGGCGAGCTAGGCGATGTGCTACTGCAAGTTGTGTTTCATTGTCAGATGTATGCTGAGCAAGGGCGCTTCGATATGAGTGACGTCATTACTACTCTACAAGAGAAGCTGATTCGTCGTCATCCTCATGTGTTTGAAGCCGAAACTCTAACAGACGATGCAGCGGTAAAAGTACGCTGGGATGAGATTAAAGCGGAGGAGCAGCAATCACGCGAGGCACGTGGTAAATTAAAACGCCGTTTGGATAATACCAAAGCGGGTAGTGCATTGATGCAAGCGCAAGACGTACAAAAACAAGCGTCTAAACTGGGTTTTGATTGGGAAGGTGTTAGCGGTGCTTTTGATAAACTGGATGAAGAGATTGCTGAGCTAAAGCATGAGCTGACAGATAGTTCTACAACTGCTGTTGGATATGACATAAGCAAAGCCAATATTATTGATATTGAAAAGGAACTGGGTGATTGTATGTTTGCGCTGGTCAATGTCGCACGCAAATTAAATTTCGATGCAGAGACAGCAACCTTAACTTGCGTGCACAAGTTTAAGTCACGCTTTGGTTATATTGAGGAGCAGCTAGAACTCGCTGGCAAGCGTATTGAAGACAGCGATATAATAGAAATGGATGCACTGTGGGAAGCGGCGAAACAATATGAACGCTCATCGTAAATTTTCATTTGTCAGCTTACTGATGACCACCGCTTTTAGTCTCCTATTGTCTGTGGTCGCACTCAGTAATGCGAATGCAGATCCTTGTTTTGACGACCCTCAGCGTGCCTATGAGTATTTAATCGCAAGAGAAAAATCTATCACACAAGCGCGTGAGCAGAAAGTCATCAATATCAATCGAGCCAATGAAGGCGATCTGGTTTCGTTAGATGGTATCGGTAGCAGTAAAGCGCAGGCGATAATTTTATATCGAGATATGTTTGGCGATTTTAAGACGGTGGATGAGTTAGCAAAGGTGAAAGGTATCGGTGCAAAAACAGTCGAAAAAAACCAAAGACGTTTAAGCGTGCGCGATTAATGACGGTGTTTTGCATTAATTAACCCCAATATTGACAAAATAGCATGTAAGTAAATGTCATAACACCCCCAGTAGGTCCAAAATTTGTTAAACTAGCGGGTACATCCGCCTGATAAACGCTGTGTTATTCAGGGGTAGTTAAAGAATACCGGCGAGGAGTAGATGCATGGCCGAGCGTGCCGCCAAGCAGTTAGAACTGAACAAATCTGAATTACCCAATTCCATTACTGAAGTGATTGCCACATTGACCCGTGCTGGGTTTGATGCGTATATCGTCGGTGGTGGTGTGCGCGATACTTTATTAGGTCTGCGCCCAAAAGACTTTGATGCCGTCACCGATGCCAAGCCACATGAGATTAAAGATGTCTTTGGTAAGCGCTGCCGCATTATCGGTCGCCGCTTCCAGTTAGCGCATGTGTATTCAGGTCGCGAGTTGATTGAAGTTGCTACTTTCCGTGGTCCACCAACCAATGATGCTAATACCAATCAAGACGGTATGATTCTGCGCGACAATGTTTGGGGCGATATCCAGCAAGATTTCTCCCGTCGCGATTTCTCTATTAATGCGCTTTATTATCAACCGCTCAAAGGCATCGTCCATGATTTCTGCGGCGCGCTTGATGATATTGATAACAGAATCATTCGTCTATTGGGCAATGCGCCAGTACGTATCGAAGAAGATCCTGTGCGCTTGCTCCGTGCCTTACGTTTCAAAGCCAAGTTAGGTTTTGAGTTTGATGAAGCGTTGTCTGAGCAATTTAATGATGGGAATTGGGCGCTGCTTGAGCAAATATCACCGCATCGTCTCTATGATGAAACGCAAAAGATGTTTACTGGTGGCTATCTAGTACCTCTGTTACCGCTATTGTTTGAATCAGGTGCGATTGATAGTCTCATTATCTATCCACCATCTGAGCCAAGTGCTTTAGTCAATCAGGTAGCTATTAATACTGATAAGCGCATTGCAGCAGGCAAGAGTATCAACCCTGCGTTCTTCTATGCTGCCTTACTGTGGGAAAATTACCTACATCAATTGGCAAAAGCCAAGAAACGTAATATGCCGTTTGCCGAAGCGCAAATGCATGCTGCTGGTAAAGTCATTGACCGTCAGCGTATCAAAACCGCTATTCCGAAATTTGCTGAGCAATTCATTCGAGATATCTGGATATTGCAGCCAAAACTTGCAGCCCCGCGTAGCAAGCAAATCGTTCAGCTATCTGAGCATCCGCGTTTCCGTGCTGGCTTTGACTTTTTGTTATTGCGTGAGCAATGTGGCGATGCTGAGCATCCGCTATCAGAGTCAACCAACGATATGGGTGACTGGTGGCAGACGTATCAAACCTTGTCTGAACAAGAGCAACAGCAGGCGATTGATGAATTTGACGAAAATATTCGCCGAGGTGCTTATAAAAAAGGGCAACGTGGTCGCGGACGTAATCGTCAAGAATCAAAAACACAGACTACTGATAATGCAGCACCTAATCAGAACAGTACAAAGCAAAACAAAGCCGATGACCGTGCTGAAAAAGGTAGAAGTGATCAAACAATGGTAAATGATTCGTCAAATATTCCAGCTCGCCGCCGCCGCGCTGCCAGCCAACCTAAAGCTGGCCGCAACGACAGTAGCAGACACAATGTGCAGCAAGTAGAGCAAGACAATAACGAGCTTGCTCAGCTACAGCAGTTGTCTCTTGCTAATAACAAACAATCGGCAAGTCAACAGGTAAAGCCTAAGCCATTATTTGTTATCGAGCACGAGAATGTTGTGCCGCCATTGCAGAAGCAACTGTCAGCTGACGATACGTCGAAGCGCAGCAAAGCACCTGTACGAAAGCCAGCATCAACCGATCAAGATGCACCACAGCAAGCGGTTAAAGCCGAGCGCGTAAATAGTAGCACTCAGCTGTCTAATACCAGCCAGCCAGAAGCTCAAGCATCAGCTAGACCGGCTCGCTCGATCGCAAGATCACCTGCGTTAGTTAGTATGAATAACGAGCCGATCCCGCACAAGCGTCGCCGTCGTCAACCTACTGTAGATAGTGCGAGCAATATCGAAGTACAAGGCAATAGCGATGCGAAGGGCAGTAATGGCAAAGCACAGCCAGCAGCGAAGTATGCGAAAAAAGCGCCTAAACCTGCAGTTGAATCGACTGATAAAAGCGATACTAAAAGTGTAAAGGAAGTAGGTAGCAAGGCAGTAGATAGCAAAGACGCTACAAAAACCGCTGCACCTGCGAGAGCCAAGAAATCGGTAAAAGCAACTACTGCAAAGGCTGCTAAAGCGAAGCAAGATACGAATGATCAGATGCCTGCTGTGAAAGTCACTGATAACAAAGGCCCTGTACCATCGAAGCGCCGCCGCCGTCAGCCTAGTACTGAAAGCGCATAATATGGATAACAGTACAGATAATAGTAACTGGGTTACCTGTTATGTGGGCTTGGGTAGCAACCTCGCTAATGAGCTGGGTTCGCCAATCGATCATTTACAGCAGGCGCTTGCAATGATGCGAGCACATGAGCAGATACGTGAGGTAAGTGTCTCTTCTTTTTACGCTTCAGCACCGATGGGGCCACAAGATCAGCCAGATTTTGTTAATGCAGTGGCTGGTTTTGAGACAACGCTCACACCCTATGAGCTGCTTGCTTTTTGTCAGCAGTTAGAGAGCATGGCCAAGCGAGCACGTTTACGCCGTTGGGGTGAACGTAGTCTGGACGTTGATATTTTGCTATACGGTGAGATACAGATTACAGATCCAACACTGACGATACCGCACGCTGGCTTAAGTGAGCGCAACTTTGTTTTAATACCACTGCGAGAGTTGGCACCAAATTTAACCATCGCAGGTAAGTCGATAAGTGACTGTTCACAAAGTCGTGATTGGACAGGTTTAACATTACTATCAAGCGATTAATTATAAATAACTAATGCTAAGTAATAGGTGATTGGGATATTGGTCTAAGATTTCTCGATTATAGCTAGAATAGTACCAGTATTGATAATCAAAGGCATTGCAGATTAATTGAGGGTCATATGACAACATTATCTACTCTAAATAAGTTTAAAAAAGCCGGTACCAAGTTCACGTGCTTGACCTGTTATGACTCGATGTTTGCACGAATGATGGAAAAAGCCGAAATTGATACGATTTTAATTGGGGATAGCTTGGGCATGGTTGTACAAGGCCATGATTCAACACTACCTGTGACAGTCAATGATATGGCTTATCACACTGCCAATATTGCCCGTAGTAACAAACACGCGCTGATATTGGCTGATCTACCGTTTATGAGTTATGTGACACTGCCAGAAGCCGTTGCTAATAGCCGCACGCTGATGCAAGCAGGTGCGCATGTCATAAAAATCGAAGGTGGCAGTGAGCTGTGTGAATTGGTAACGACCTTGGCACAAGCAGGCACACCAACTTGTGTACATCTTGGTTTGACCCCACAGTCTGTGAACGTGTTTGGTGGCTATAAAATTCAAGGTCGCGGTGATGAAGCGGCTGATAAACTGCTTGCCGATGCCAAAGCAGTTGTCGCTGCAGGTGCTGCACTGCTAGTGCTAGAGTGTGTTCCAGCCGTGCTTGCAAAAGCAGTGACAGATGCGGTTGCCGTGCCAGTTATCGGTATTGGTGCTGGAGCTGATACTGATGGTCAGGTATTGGTTATGCACGATATGCTAGGTATGGCGCATGGCCGAGTGCCACGTTTTATCCATGATTTTTTAACAGATGATCGCAATAGTGCACACAGTATCGAAGGTGCTTTTGCGCTCTATCAGCAGTCAGTACGCGAAGGTAGCTTCCCGACTGAGCAGCACCAATTTAGCTGATTTTGAAGTTATTAAAGTTATTTACGCTATTGAACAACAGAACGTTTGAATAGAAGAAAAGTAATCATGTCTCCAATTATTTATCATGATATCTCGTCACTACGTGAAGCGCTGCAGCCTTATCGTGGTCAGCAAAATGACAAACAGGGCCGTCAGCAGCGCATTGCGTTAGTACCAACGATGGGTAATCTGCATGACGGTCATCTTGAGCTAGTAAAGATTGCCAAACAGCATGCAGATGTAGTGGTGGTCAGTATCTTCGTTAACCCCACTCAGTTTGGCGTTGGGGAAGATTTTGACAGCTATCCGCGTACACTAGATGCAGATGTGGCTAAGCTTGCGACAGTTGATGCAGATTATGTGTTTGCACCTAGCATTGATGCGATGTATCCAGTATTACCACCACCTACTGCTGTATTGTCTGGTGCTATTGCCAATCAGTTATGTGGTCAATCACGTCCTGGACACTTTGATGGTGTTGGTATTGTTGTCGCTAAACTGTTCAATATCGTACAACCAGATGTGGCAGTATTTGGACAAAAAGACTATCAGCAGCTTGCTATCATTAAGCAGTTGGTACGTGACTTGAGTTATCCTATTAATATCATTGGTGCGCCTATTGTTCGTGCTGATGATGGCTTAGCGCTATCATCGCGCAATCAATACTTAAGTGCAAATGAGCGACAAGTAGCTCCTGTATTACATCAAGCATTGCAAGAATTAGCGCAGAGTTTGAAAAGTACGGCTCTTAGTCAGCAAGCATTTGATAAGCTATTAGTAGATACGCGGACACGTATTAGTGACGCAGGCTTTGTTATTGATTATTTGGAAATAAAGACTGATGAGTTAGGTTCTATTATGAGCGACTCTACAACCTTTAATATAGAAAACAAAAACATCGTTATTTTAGTCGCAGCATGGCTAGGACGAGCACGCTTATTAGACAATCAGTTGGTAGTGGTAAATTAGCTTTTATGACGTAGCAGTAGACTAGATATAATAGACTTGGATGAGTAGATCATGGGTGTAAGTCAGGATCAAAATAGTAATGCAGCAGCAACGATAGCGGATCAAACGTCTACGAATAAGCTCAGTATATTGGTGGTCTCAGGGCGTTCAGGATCTGGTAAAACCTCAGTATTGAATATCTTAGAAGATCTAGGCTATTACTCTATTGATAATCTGCCGCTGTCTTTATTACCTAATGCTGCTCATAAACTGGTCAATGAAAGCGGCATTTATCGTATTGCGCTGGGTGTCGATATTCGAACGCCACGTGCTGATTTATCTAACTTTGCAGTAACGTATGCTTCTCTCAAGGAAACTTATGGATCTCATGCGGTACAAATTTTATATGTGACTGCACAAGAGAGTACGCTGATAGCCCGTTTCAACGCGACGCGCCGTGTACATCCTTTGATGTCACAAGATATCGATAGTGATAACGCTAAGCATATAGCCTTTAATTTACCTGCTGCTATCAAAAAAGAAGTTGAGCTATTAGAGCCAATTGCTGGTCATGCTGATATTAGGATTGATACCAGTAGCCTAAATATTCATCAATTAAAAGACAGCTTGCGTGAACATATAGGCATGGACAATCAGATTGTCATCAATCTACTGTCTTTCGGTTTTAAATACGGTAGTCCTATCGATGCTGACTTTGTATTCGATGTTAGAATTTTACCGAATCCACATTGGAACCCTGAGTTACGTGACTCGACAGGATTGGATACCGAAGTAGGCGCATTCTTCTCAGATTATCCAGAAGTAGCAGAAATGATGAATGACATTGATAAGTTTTTAACTCGTTGGCTACCAGAGTTTTTGCACAATAATCGTCATACGGTCACAGTTGCCATAGGCTGTACGGGCGGAAAACACCGCTCTGTTTTTATCACTGATCATCTACAACGCCGCCTTGCTGACGCTATGCCTAAAGGTGTGAAGGTATTGGCAAAACACCGCGAAAAAAGTCGTTGGTAGTGATGTCAGATACTATTTAATTTATTAATTATTATTTTGGAAAGCTTTTATGATTGACTGGAAAGAACAGGATATGCGCGTCTCGCGCACAGAACTCAAAAAAGCCCATGAGCGCTTACAGCAGTTATCTATACCGCTTGCTAGCTTATCGAAAAAACAGCTAAAAGCCTTACCTGCCAGTGATTATTTTATGGCGGAGCTAATGGCACTTGCTGATATTACCAGTGCCAATGCCCGCAATCGTCAGACCAAACGTGTTGGCAAGCTGATGATTGAAGAGAATCGCCATGAGCTGATAAAGGCGTTATTTGATGCCTTCTTTCCTAAAGAGCAAGTCTCAAAAATAGAGAGCTGGTACGAGCGTCTAAATATCAATGATGAAGGTACGCTCAAGCAGTTTGTGAAGCAATATAAAGCTTCTGAGCACCACAGTATGTATCAGTTGCTGTTGTGGATAGAATATGCCAAACATATGCAAGACGATGAGTTGCTGGCAGAATCTAAAGCAGATTTAGCGAGTTATATTCGTGAAGTGGCTATTTTGTCGCAGCTGAAAAAATAATACCTACACCAAGCTAGAAGGTTATTAATTGAAAGATTATTAGTTGACAGGTTAGTAGTTAAAAAATGAATAGCTAAAATGTTAAGATGCAAAAAAGCCAATCAATTTATGATTGGCTTTTTTGTGCATGACGTACGGATGTACTGTGCGTTATGTCTATTATTCAAGTATTTATTGCTTGAGTTATTTCTTTTCAGCACGGGCTTTGTCGACCAAGTAGTCGACGACTTTAGGTACTTTAGCACTCTCACCAGTGACTACATATTTGCCTTGCACCACCACAGCTGGTACGCCAGAAAGCTGATAACGTTTAGCGCCTTCTTGTGAGCGACCAATTTTTGTACCAACAGCGAATGAGTTATATAGGCTGTTAAATTTCTTTTCATTCACGCCTTTTGACGCGTACCATTTGCTCAATGATGATTGATCAAACAGTTTTTTACCATCTTTGTGGATAGCATCAAATAATGCAGAATGAGTTTTGTCTTCGAACCCTAAAAGCTGAGCCGCATAAAAACCGCGTGCATTGGCTTCCCAAACAGGGTTAAGTGCCGCTGGTGTTTTGAAGAATGCAACATCTTTGTCTTTAGTCTTTGCCCATTTTTCCATATGCGGATCAAGCACATTACAATGTGGGCAACCATACCAAAAGAATTCACGAACAATGATAGCATCACCGCTGATTTTCTCTGGGTTGTCTAGCACACGGTAATCTTTTCCAGCGACATAGTCTGCAGCTTGTGCGCCCATAGAGGCAAGTCCAATGGCCATGGCTAGACCAGTCAGTGTGATGACACGTTTCATACTTTATCCTTGAGGTGTGGAGACTTAGAATGGGTTAAGAGGTTGGTGTCTATATGGTTGTTAAACATGTGACACTCTAAAATATATAGCTTTTAAAGCGTCTAAACCAGACAGTGTCGAGTATAATCGAACAATAACAAAGTATCGACTATGATAACGTAAAATATATGTACTTGTGAATCGCATTCTTAACCGATAGTTGTAAAGCGGTTAGCTATTATTTAAGGTATATTGCTTGTTACTTTTTGAATCTACTGTTTCTCAAGTGTCTGCTTTATTTCTATATGGAACTTAAGAGATTCAAAAGTATCAGAATGCGATATTGTCACAAGGATACGTATCTTTTCTATATCAAGATACTGCCCAAAAAACAGGGTAAAGTTTAAGCCTATTCACAATCGCTGACGATGTGCTTACGACAAAACTGCTACTCTCATGCTAATATTAAGCACATAATCATGCACTGTAAACGATAATAACGATAGTGACAATCAAGGAACATACCATGAGCTCTGCTTTAAATTCTTCATCAACTTCAAATGATCAAAATAATAATAGCGCTTTCAATAGTACAGAGTCTACCACCATCAACGTAGATCCTAGCGAAGTCGAAAAATTTAATAACTTGGCGAGTGAGTGGTGGAGCAACACAGGGGCGTTTGCAACGCTACACGAGATCAATCCATTACGTTTAAACTGGATAGAAGAAAACGTCAAACGTGGCTATCAAAACGATGCTAATAAAACCACTGAGCAAGGACTTTCTGGCAAAAAAGTACTCGACGTAGGGTGCGGCGGCGGAATATTGTCAGAATCTATGGCACGCCGCGGTGCTGATGTGACAGGAATTGATTTAGGTACAGAAAACCTAAAAGCTGCTGCGTTACATGCAGAGCAAAGCCAGTTAGAGAATACGCTTCGCTATCAGCATATACCTGTTGAAGAGTTAGCAAAAACACATGCTGGTCAGTTTGATGTAGTGACTTGTATGGAGATGCTAGAGCACGTGCCAGATCCTAGCTCGATCGTGCAGGCTTGTTATGAGTTGTTAGCTCCTGGCGGTGTCTGTGTACTATCAACGATTAATCGCAATCCTAAGTCTTATCTGTTTGCCATCGTTGGTGCAGAGTATGTACTGCGGTTGCTTGATCGCGGCACCCATGACTATGCCAAATTTGTTACGCCAGCAGAATTAGACAAAATGGCACTCAATACTGGATTTGTTCGTCAGGATATTATCGGTTTGCATTATAATCCGCTGACCAAACGCTACTGGCTTGCCCAAAACGTCGATGTTAATTATATGATAGCCGTACAAAAGCCATTGGTTTAATGCTGCACGCAGCCATTTATTTGCCATACTTTCACTAAACACGTCATCAATCTCAAGAGCATTCACTATGACCCAATTTGTAAAAGCTGTTTTATTTGACCTTGATGGGACATTAATCGATACTGCTGCTGATTTTGTTCGTATCATTGGTAAAATGAGTCTCGAAAATGACTGGCAGGCACCGCCTGAAGCGGAAATCCGCGAGCAAGTCTCTGCGGGTGCCTCGGCCATGGTGCAATTGATGCTAAGACATAACAATCAACTCGAAGTCAGCGAAGAAGCGTTGCTTGAGTTTCGTCAGCAGTTCTTAGATGATTATGAAGCAGATATCTGTGTCGATAGCTGCGTGTTTCAGGCGCTTGAAGCGGTACTGACTGAACTTGAAGCAAAGGGCGTGCCTTGGGGTATCGTTACCAACAAGCCACGTTATTTAGCCGAAAAGCTATTAAGTGAGATGCAACTGGATCAACGCTGTGCGGTTTTGGTCTGTCCAGATGACGTATCACGTACCAAACCAGACCCAGAGCCAATGTACATGGCGCTAGAAAAACTCGGTATTCCGCGAGGGGCTGCAGGCTGCGTACTTTATGTCGGTGACCATGTACGTGATATTGAAGCTGGCAACGCTGCTGGCATGCCAACGATTTTGGCCGCTTATGGATATATTCCACCTGAAGATCAAAAGTCTTTGAAAAAATGGGGCGCCGACTATATTACGGATACGCCTGAGCAGCTAAATAAATTGCTGCTATCGTCTGGTAAGTTTGAGTATTTATAGACTGCTATATATCACCAGATTTACAACCATAAGCACATATCCTCAACGATTTAATGATAAGTAGTGAGTAATGCCATGAGTGACAATAATAATCAACCAGTCGATCCACAAGACAATAAAAAAACGGTTCAAAGTCCTATTCAGCCTTTGACTCATGATGATATTCGTAGCTTTGTACCGTCAAGTAACTGCTTAGATGGTAAGACTATTTTGGTGACTGGTGCGGGGGATGGTATTGGCCGTGTTGCCGCATTGACCTATGCGCGTTATGGCGCCACTGTCTTATTGTTAGGACGCACTAGTAGCAAGCTTGAATACGTCTACGATGAGATTGAAAGCCTTGGAGGTAAGCAGCCTGCTATGTTGCCGATGAATCTAGAAGGGGCAACTTACGCCGAAATGCAGCAGCTCGAAGGGCTAATCAATAAAGAAGTCGGCCAGTTAGATGGTATCTTACATAATGCTGGTGTATTAGGACAACTGACGCCGCTTGAGATGTATGACGTCGATACTTTTGCCCAAGTGATGAAAGTAAATTTCACAGCGACTTTTATGCTGACTCAAGCGCTATTGCCACTATTAAAAGATGCTGATCATGGTTCTGTTGTTTTCACCTCTAGCACTGTAGGTACACATCCTCGCGCATTTTGGGGAGCTTATGCACTCTCCAAACAAGCAGTAGAAGGTATGAGTGATATCTTTACTCAAGAGACGCAAAACACGACCAACTTGCGATTTAATTGTATCAATCCGGGTGGTATCCGCACCAACATGCGTGCTCATGCTTATCCAGGAGAAAATCCCATGAGTTTAAAAACGCCGGAAGACATCATGTCAGCCTACGTCTGCTTGATGAGTAACGAAAGTATTGGTGTACGCGGGCAAGTGGTTGAGCTACAGCCAAAAGATTAAGAGGTGTTACTTAAACTTGCATGAATACAAAGCGTAAAAGTAATTTGGGTAGCTATAGTTGATACTAAATGAAATAGATGCGTCGTACTAGGATGCGAAACTGGTATAAATTTTCTTTAGTTGCTTGATGTGCTAATAGAAGCTACAAAAAATATATACCAACAGCAAGATATCTGTTTTATAGTAAATACGACTCTGTTTTTTGTCAAAACTACCAATGATTTTTACTTAGGATAATACTTATGAATAAGTCCATTGCTGCTGCATGTGTGCTGCTAAGTTGTACTTCAGCTTTTGCGCAAACCACGCTTTTTGATCCTTCCATCGAGCACAATCCTCAGGATGGTGTCATAAAGCTGTATGGAGCAGGTGGCCCACATACCGCTTTAAGAAAAGTGGCAGATGTCTGGGAAAAGCAAGGTGGTACCAAGGTAGAATTAATAGCAGGACCTGAAGACAAATGGTCGGCTGACGCTCAAGCTGATGCCGATGCTCTGTGGGGAACTTCTGAGCAATCAATGACTGCATTTCTTGAGACATACGAAACTTTTGATCATGAAAAAGTTGAACCCATTTATATCCGACCAGCAATCATAGCTGTACAAAAAGGAAATCCTAAAAATATACGTAGCTTTGATGATTTATTAGCTAAGGGGATTAAAATAGTTGTGACCGAAGGTAAAGGAACATATAACACTTCGGGTACTGGAGTTTGGGAGGATCTCGCAGGACGCAAAGGAAGCTTAAACGATATTGCTCGTTTTCGAGATAATATAGTAGCGTATTCTTTAGGATCTGGAGCCAGTTTTAAAGCATTTAAAGATGAAAAAGCAGATGCTTGGATAACTTGGCCGAATTGGCCGCTTAATAATTCCAAAGATATGGACATGGTTAGTATAGATAAGGATCGAGCTATCTGGCGTGATTTAAACATCGTTGTATCACCAAAAGCTGATCCTCAAACAAAAGATTTTCTTAACTTTTTAATCACTAAAAAAGGACAAAAAATCATGAAAACAGAAGGGTGGCAACGCTGAGTAGAAGGTTTTAGGCATACACTCTTAAAAAGTAAATACCCTAAATATAATTCTCACTAATCGTTCAAACACATTTGTTATTTGCATATTGTAATTAGCAATAACCACCCCATCTATTTGTTATTAAAGAATTTATCTATAAAGCAATGATCATTAAAAAATAAATAGGATGGGATTATGGCAGGTGGTTGGTCAAGAGATGGTGCTGAGCACGAACAAATGGATGCAACGGTAAATGATGCATTGGAGCGAGCGCGACGTTCGTTACCGACAGGTGTAAGTGCTGAGCTGTGTGACGAATGTGGTAAGCCTATTCCAGAGGCAAGGCGACTGGCAGTGCCCGGGATTCAGCACTGCGTTAGCTGTCAGACGGAGCTTGAACAAGAAGCAAAAGCAGCCGAGCTATTTAATCGTCGTGGTAGTAAAGACAGTCAATTGCGTTAAAAAATAGTTAGGGCGTGTCCTCAATTCAATCGATAGTCATCTAAATGGGTTAAAAATGGCTAAATCTTGCCAAACGGCGTCAAATAGCTGACTAATATCTCGATATTATCTGCGCTATTTTCCTTGTTTGACTGCGATTTATCTCATGTTTATCACCATTTTTAAAATGAGGACACGCCCTAGTTGCGTTGAAAAATGAAAGGGCGGACATGGCTAGATAAAATAGCAATGCCTGCCCTTTTTATGCTTATTGCTATATAACCAGTGCCATCAGTTCGCGATCGCACTCTTCCCAATCTATCAAGGCCGATGACGCTTTGGCATCATTCTCAGTTTCTGATTTTTCTGTAGCTTTGTCGACAGCATTTGTATCGACAGTATTGCCTAATTGCAAAATAATTTCCAATCGACTATCAGTCTGTGGGTCAATAGTTCTGGTGGTTAGACTACCAGGGTTAAAATTGATCTTCATCCATCCATCAGAAGTATGTACCACGCCTTTAATGCGTTGCCAGTTTGGCAATGCTAACAACCAATTCTGTAAATCATCAGCGTTTAATATGTAGTGAGCGGGTAGTCGCCATCCTGCCAATTGAAAGTCTTGCTGCTCTTCATGGTAGCGATAGGGCAGATCACTATCAGCACTGGACTGAGCTGCGCCATCATCGGTAGATGAACTCGATGATGGCGCAGCTGCTAAAGAATTGGCTTGAGACTGTACACCAATCATCGATTTTTGAGGATGAGCAATACTGATTTTTCGTTGATTCGAAATGATAGAGCTGGGCTTATTCAGTTGGTCGTTTAAAGTAGACGAGTATGCATCTGCTACAAGTTTATTTGCTACAAACTTATCTGATGAATGGACATCTGATGAAGCTGTTGTCTCAGATGCCATTAGTCCTGATGCTGCCCAAATAATTTTTACTTGTGAATTTAGCTTGGTTATCCATTCTACCAAGGCTTGTTTTTCGTTAGTATCTAATTGGACATAACGATTGATTATCAGCACATCGGCATCATGGACATGCGCTTGAAAACCATCATGATCACGATACCTAATCTGTTGCCACTGCTCGCCACTTAGCACGGTTATCACCGCATTCATTTTTAGGGCGGTTTGCCAGTGCGGCGCGCTGAGTTGTAGTATCAGCTCACGTGGATGTGCCAATCCTGTGGGCTCGATTAACAATCGCTGTGGATGATGCTCACTGAGCAGACGACTGATTGCAATCTGTAAGGGCAGCTGACTGGTGCAGCAAATACAGCCACCACTGACTTCACGAATGGCGATATTCTTTTGCTCAAGATCGTTATCTTGGGAGCTTGCAAGGAGTGCGCCATCAATACCGATACGGCCAAACTCATTGATTAAGAGAGCCCAGCGCTCGTCATCAGATTTTGTGGCCAGTAACTGATTAATTACGGTGGTTTTGCCAGCACCTAAAAACCCTGTCACTAATGTGCAGGGTATGTTTTGAAAAATAATTGGGTTTTTCACAAATAGGCTCATCATATTGGCACATGTTTGTGAGTAAACAAACACGGCCTATATTAAAAGAAATTAGATCAGTCAAAAGTTATTCACTCTTGATGGTTTCTACCTCAGCTTCATCAGGAACGAACACATAACCAACGCCCCAGACGGTCTGGATATAACGCGCTTGTGAAGGGTTGTCTTCAATCAGACGACGCAAACGTGATACTTGGACGTCGATAGAACGCTCCATCGCACCCCATTCACGACCACGGGCAAGGTTCATCAATTTATCGCGGGTCAATGGCTCACGTGGATGCTGTACGAGCGCTTTTAGCACTGAAAACTCACCTGTCGTCAAAGTGACTACGTTACCATCGCGTTTGAGCGTACGAGTCGATAGATCTAGTGTCCATGGACCAAACTCGACCACTTCCATTTGATGACTTGGTGCACCTGGCAACTCACGGTTTTGACGACGTAATACAGCTTTGATACGAGCCAACAGCTCTTTTGGGTTAAAAGGCTTAGGCAGATAATCATCTGCACCCGCTTCTAGACCTGCGATACGGTCAGCATCGCCACCTTTGGCAGTCAGCATAATGATAGGAATATCTGCATTGTCTTCACGTAGACGCTTACAGATGCTGATGCCATCTTCGCCTGGTAGCATTAAATCTAATACCACTAGTGAGAAAAGCTCACGTTGCATGAGTTTGTCCATCTGACTGCCATCATGAGCGGTACGAACGACAAAACCGTCGTCTTCTAGGAAGCGTTGCAACAAAGAGCGCAGACGAGCGTCATCATCGACGACTAAAATACGCTGAGTCAACGTGTCAGGGCTGTTGTTATCAGTCATACAGGCATCCTTTTATAAAAATTATTGTTATCAGAAACTACAAGTAAATAGCTATGAGCAAAAACACTGCCATTAATTATCATTATTTAATTATTGGTTAAGAATAAGCACTTCATAAAATTAAAAACTATTGTTCAATATGTCAGCACATATCAATATTTGTGTTATTGATACTTTAGTGTATAAGATTGCACCGAGAATTGCATCACCCATGATAATAAATGCTGTATGCGTTTGTTTAACAAGTCCATAGGATGTGTGATATAGAACGATTTGCGTCCTAAAATGCGCAATAAATAACGAAAAGATAAAAAGGATTTTTATTCATGCAGCTTTTGCTATAATGCAAAGCTACATTTCTCAACGATTGATACGTATATGAGTAGCACTGATACCTTAACGTCATCTCAAACCTCGACAAATGCACAGGTTTTAGATGCAACCACACACGCGAATATTCACGACAAGCTTGCTCGCGCGCTTGGCATTAAGACTGCTCAAGTCAATGCGTTTGTCAAACTTTATGATGAAGGCGCGACGGTTCCTTTTATTGCGCGTTACCGCAAAGAAAAGACTCAGAATCTTGATGATGCGCAGCTGCGTGCTTTAGAGAAGTCTCTTAATTATGAGCGTGACATGGCAACACGTCGACTCAAAATTACTGAGCTGCTAAGCACACAGGGCAATCTGACTGACGAGCTACAGACGCGTATCGATAATGCGACGTCTAAGCTTGAGCTTGAAGACATCTATCTGCCATATCGTCCGCGTCGTCGTTCACCTGCTGCCAAAGCTCGCGCCGCTGGTCTTGATACTGCTGCCCAAGCGGTCTTGACCCAAGAAATCACCCCGATGGATGCCTTGGCTGATTATCAAGTCCAGTCAAGTATCACTGATGACAGTGGTAATGAAATCGAAGTTGATTTTAGCGATATCGAAAAACAACTCGCAGGCGTACAAGCCATTATCGTTGATGAATGGACACAAGCATTGGGTTTGTTGGACAACTTACGCAGCGGGTTTGCGAAGACTGCCAGTATCGTATCGAGCGTTGCGAGTGAGGAAAAGCGTGAAGTCGGCGAAAAATTCAAAGACTACTTTGAACATAGTGAAAGCCTTGCCCGTCTACCTAACCATCGCCTATTAGCGATGTTGCGGGGTCGTCAAGAAAATGTCTTGGGTCTAAAAATTGAAGGCGAAGACGCTCCATTTATCGAAAAGATCATCAGTCATTTCGACGTCGATGCCAAAGCGCCAGCAGAACGCCGTGAGTTTTTGGTAGAAGCAGCCAGTAGCTTATGGAAAGACAAATGGCGTCCGCATATCGAGCATCGTTTATTGACTGAAAAGCGTCTAGCTGCAGAAGCGGATGCGATTGATGTGTTTGCTAGCAACTTACAGCATCTGCTGATGTCTGCGCCAGCAGGTCCTAAAGTGATCTTGGGCGTTGATCCTGGTATCCGTCATGGCGTAAAAATGGCCATCGTCGATGCGCAAGGTCATGTGATGTCAGATAACGAAGAGAAGCCTGTTATCGCGACGGTTTATCCGTTTGCACCTGACAACAAAATGACTGAAGCCAAAAAAATCATCGATGAGCTATTAAGCACTTACAACGTTGATTTGGTCGCCATCGGCAACGGTACGGCAAGTCGCGAAACCGATGCAATGATCAAAGAGATTCTAGCCGCGAACGATGCACTAACAGCCAAAGCGGTTATCGTTAATGAGTCGGGAGCGTCTGTTTATTCAGCGAGTGAACTTGCTAGTGATGAGCTGGCCAATCTAGACGTTTCTGTACGCGGAGCGGTTTCTATTGCGCGTCGCTTGCAAGATCCATTGTCAGAGCTTGTTAAAGTTGATCCAAAAGCCATTGGCGTGGGTCAATATCAGCATGACGTCAATCAAAACCAGCTTGCAGATAGCCTTGATAAAGTAACTCAAGACAGCGTAAACGCGGTTGGCGTTGATGTAAATACAGCCAGTCCAGCTATCTTGGCTCATATCGCTGGTCTTAACCGCAATGTGGCACAGCAAATTGTAACCTATCGCAAAGAGCACGGTGCATTTGATAGTCGTGAAGCGCTTAAAAACGTCCCACGTCTAGGCGCTAAGACATTTGAGCAGGCAGCTGGTTTCTTGCGTATTCATAATGGTAGCAATCCATTAGATGCCACTGGTGTGCATCCAGAGAGCTATGCATTGGTCGATAGTTTACTTGCACAAGCGAGCAAGCCATTGTCAGAAGTCATCGGTAATGATGGCGTGTTAAATACGATTGATACGACTACACTGGCTGCTAATGACGATAATGTCAGCGTAAAAGCGATTATCGAAGAGCTTGCCAAACCTGCTCGCGATCCTCGTCCTGAATTTAAAACGGCCAATTTCCGTGATGACGTCAATAGTATCAAAGATTTGAGCGAAGGTATGACCTTAGAAGGCGTGGTAACGAACGTAACAGCCTTCGGTTGTTTCGTTGACGTCGGTGTGCATCAGGATGGTTTGGTACATATCTCACAGATGGCCAATGACTTTGTCGCAGATCCTATGAATCGTGTCAAACCTGGCGATATCGTTTCGGTACGGGTTATCTCTATCGATGAAAAACGTGGTCGTATCGGCTTTAGCATGAAACCTGAATCTGAAAAACCTGTACGTACGGCTGCCAAGTCTACGACAGCTAGTATAGATGGCGAGAAAACCAGTCGTTCACGCAATAATAACGCAAATAGTGACCGTCCAAATAATAGCCGTCCAGCTGCTGATAAACGTCCGTCTAAGCCGCGTGGCAAGCGTCAGGATAAAGACAACGCGAGCAATCGTAGTAAGCCAGTAAAAAATGATAAAGCTGAAGCCCCAAGTAAAATGGGTACACTCGGCGCTTTATTACAAGAAGCTGGTGTGACTAAAACTAAGAAGTAAATACTGCTAAAAATAGCTAAAATTTATAGTTGGGTATAATAAAAAAGGCAGCCATATGGCTGCCTTTTTATATAAGTAATATGCTTACAAACTAATCTACTAAACTAGTTGCCTGCTTAGCGTGATACAGCGATACGACGGTTCTCTTTGAACTGTACGTTTGCTGGCTGAGTAGCTAATAACTCACCACGCTTGTCTTTTTTCTTTTCTTGTAATGTACTAGTAGCATTTGCCGTTTTATTGTTAGAAGCGGCTTCACCAGCGATTAAAGGCTGATAGTCTGCATTGCTATGCTGCATGTTTGGCGTTTGCGTACGTTGGGTAGACTGTGTAGAGGCTGCACCCGTTGTCGTTGGCACGTTACCGTTCATAGTAGGCATATTACTATTGCTCATAGTGCCAGCTTTATCATTCATCTTGTCATTAGATTCGTTCACTCTGTTGTCAGAGTTGTTCATACTCTTGTTCGAATCATTCATCTCACTACGAGAGTCGTTCATCTTATTGCTAGAGTCATTGATATTGACATGGCTAGGCTGTGCAGCTCCCAATTTACCAGTTGGTCCTTCTACACCGACTTGTACATTGCTTTTGACAGAGCTACTTGGCATACGTGATTGCATAGAATCACTGCTGTTGGTCGGCATAGCCATTGCAAGTGTAGGCAATGCAAGCGTAGTACCTAAAATTAACGATAAAATATTCTTTTTCATTATAAAGCTCCCATATGTATTATTAGTAATAATTAAAAACGATAACTCATATTTAATGATAAGCCGTTTTTACTCAAAGGTGTCTGTAAATACTGTATGCAAATTATCAACGATGTGGTTTATATTTCAGTAGCGAACTCATTAAGGTTCTAACAGTTTAATGTTTTCTTGTGACGTTATGAAACTGCCATACTTAAAGTCTAGTCGTTATATTAACTTCTAGATTTCCCCAAAACTCATTAATAGTAAAGGTTTCTTGTGTTATTAAAGCTGTTAATAAATGAGTCTGATAATAATAAATATTTACCGATGTCTCTAGTATTAAAAATATGGATATTTGGTTGCTCATAGTTGTTATTTGAACTTAGGCAACTGTTATTAATAATTTTTTAAGTGCTATTTGTCAGTATTACAGAGATTTTTATCAGTAGTTTTTATTTATAATTCAAAGCCAATGTTTAGATAGTTCTTAAATTCTATTATATAAATTCTTTGATAATATATACTTCATTACATTAATGTTTACATATAATTTTTCTACAATATTTATAAAACGATAGTAGCAATATTGGATTAATGGTTAGTATCATAAAGTATTAAATAATTGGGAAACAGAAACATTGTTCACCAAAAAAATACGTTATTCTTAATTTAATTTTTGTCTCAATTTTAGAGTAGACAATAAAAAACCGTATCTCGAAACCAAGATACGGTCATAAAGACATTTAGCCTTTATTATCACTCAATAGATTAGCTCTCAATCACTTCAAAGCTAAGACCAGAATGCGCTTCTAAACGTGTTATGAGCTTATCTCCCATCGCAGATGCTGGTGTCCAGAATCCACCGCCAATGTCCACTTTGCTGATATCTTGTGCCAAGCATAATGCGGCCTGCGAAATCATACGAGAGGTACTGCCGTAACCAGGATCTCTATCACCTGTTACCTTAACAGTAATAGTGTCATTTTTGGCCGTTTGGCCAAAGTGACGAATATCAAAGTAGCCGTTTTCTTGCTCGTCCTTAGAAGGACCTGAACCAGCTTTTGGTAAAACGTGCTTGGATAGTAACTCGCGACTTGGTTTAATCATCATTGCAGTAGCAAAGCCTAGTAAACCTGCACTCATAGCATAGCTAGACAGTTTTCCTTTGACGCCATCTTTCATCCACATTGCTTCGTCATATTTGAAATCGCGACCGTACTCATAGCTGAGTAATTGATTAGTACGATGGACAATACGTGTATTGATGGTCGCCATGACGAACGGTGCTAACCAACGCTTATGATTACTGTCATATACTGGTTTGCTGACATTGTCCTGACGTACGTTTGGTGCATCAGTATCATCGTTTAGCAAATAAGGATTGGCCACTTGTTTGCGACGTGCTTTGTCCTCACCAGCTTCTTCAAATATCGATGCCATCGATGCGATAGTACCGCCTGAGATACCACCTTTCGCTGCTTTGACACGCATATGAATGACATTACAGGTCTCGCCGAATTTTTCTTCTGCCTTGGCTTGGGTAAAGTACGCGCCCAAATCTGATGGAATAGAATCAAAACCACAAGAATTGACGATACGAGCACCACTTTGCTTGGCAGTGTCTTGGTATTTGTCCATCATATCTTTGATGAAAATGGCCTCACCAGTAAGATCAACATAATCTGTACCGTTTTCAGCACAAGATTTGATCAGTGGCTCACCATATTTTAGATAAGGACCGACAGTTGAGATGATGACTTGAGTTTGTTTGGTCATCTCATCAAGGCTGGCAGCATCGTTACTGTTAGCAATAATAATGTCTACCTTACTCTCAAGTTTGGCCTGCAACTTGTTGAGCTTGTCTTCATCACGACCTGCGATCGCCCATGATACGTTTGAGCCATCTTCGTTCTTATTATTTGACAAAAAATTGGTTAAATAGTGGGCAGTGATCTGACCGACGAAGCTAGTCGCACCATATAGAACGACTGCATAAGGGCGTGTGTCGCTGCTGGTTTTTTGTGTAGGGTTTTCAGTATCCGTATTGGTATCCATATGTATTGTCCTTAATAGATTTGAGAATAGGTGGATAGTAAACTATAAACCAAGTCGTTTGATTAGGTTAGAGGTTTGTGAGGTCGCTACAGTTTATAGTTTGCAGCCCACCTCACATACAACATCACATATAACGTGAGGAATTTAAAATAGTTCTGCATACAGCTAGAGAAATAGAGTTCAGTAAAAAAACATGTAGTTAAACAACTCTCAGTTAAATAACGCTGCATTCAGAAATATAATTCTATTTCGAAAATATCATCTATTAAAGAAAAAGAGGTATGAGACATTAACAGTTACTACAAACTTTACATAACCTACCGGTATTATTACTAAAATGAACGTTTTCTAGAGAGGAACGTTGCTAATCTATAAGCGTAAACAGTAATAACTAGCATTAGATAAAAACAAGTTAAATAGATGCTATATAAATTCTAATATCTGTTTTTTACCATTATTTGAGGAGAAGATTATGTTTCGTTGGGCTATTATTTTTGCAGTGATCGCATTATTAGCGAGTTTCCTAGGTTTTGGCGGTGTCGCAGGATTGTCTGCTAATTTGGCATACATTTTCTTAGCAGTCGCTGTGATTTTGTTTATCGTTGCCTTTGTCAGTCGTAAGATGTAAACACAGCTTATCGTTGTAAATACCTACTATAAAAAAGACCCTCAATTGAGGGTCTTTTTTGTCTGCTTTAACGAAGGTAATCGTTAGAAAGCTAAAATAATCGGCATCAAGGCATACGTTGTAGACTTGCTACTACAACCGTTTGGGCTGAATAATATGCTCCATGCGTTTGGCTAAACGAATATCCAGACTAGATATGCCACCTGTGTCGTGGTTGGTTAAACGAACTTCAACGATATTGTAGGTATTACGCCATTCTGGATGGTGCTCAAGCGCTTCAGCATGAAATGCCGCTTGATTCATAAAGCTCATAGCCTCGATAAAATCGCTAAAATGATAGGTTTTGACGATGCTATTGCCGTCACGTTGCCAACCAGCAAGCTCTTCTAGCTGTAGATTGATTTGTTTGTCAGATAAACTACTCATATTAATAACCTTTATTGTTATGTCGAATTGGTTTATTAAAAGTGGTACTAGGGTATGTCTCCTATGCTAAATAAATATCTACATATTTTTTCTGCTTCGCCCGATATCACTTAACTAAGCCTAGTTAACGAATTAATTGAGCCGATTACTTAGCTAGTTAAATCAAATCTTGATACTCAGGATGTTTGCTAATGTATGACGCGACAAATGAGCATTGTGGTATCACTTTCTTGTCTTGCTCACGTGCATAATTCAATGCGTGCTTAACGAGTGCTGAACCAATGCCTTGACCGCCTAATTGCTGCGGTACGATAGTATGATCGTAGACCAATTTGTCAGCACTGTCCTGATAGCTAATATAACCTGTCTGACCGTCGATAGATGTCTCAAAGCGGTTCGCTGCTTGATTATGAACAATTTCTAGATTTGGTTTAGAGGCTTGATTACTCACTAATATACTCCATTTCTTATTATCAAATTTTTATTATGAACTAAATATTTTATTAATTTCGATAGTGCCAGTTTAGTATGTAGTTTTGATACTTAACAATCTAGACGCTTACCGTAATGGTTGATGGGACGACTGTTAACGTCACCTATGTTTGTTGTCCTACCTTATCATGGCCGTATCTAGTTGCAAATATGAATATGTCACCATGCATAGGAGATAGCTTTACGGACGACTGGAGGCAAAAAGCGAGTGAGACCATCAGTGTTCTCTATCGCTAATTTGTTTTCTAAATTGACAGCTGACCTATCATCTTTATGAGTAGTACTATCTGCATTTTTCGTTGACTGTACATAGGCTTGCCATTCTTTTTCACTAGGTTTGCTAAAGTGATAAATACGTCCCAGTACTTGCTTGAGTTGTGTGCCAAAGTGGCCAGTGTTATAGCTTAAACCATACTTACGGCATATGGCCTGTACCTGCGGCGCAATCTTTGCATAGTGGCCAGCTGGCATATCAGGAAATATATGATGCTCAATTTGGTGGGACAAGTTACCTGTCAAAAGATGGAACCATTTGCTGCCTTTGATATTGCTAGAGCCAAGGATTTGGCGTACATACCAGTCGCCTTTACTTTCATTGGCATCGAGATGGGTATAGATATGCGCTTGCTCAGTGAAATGCCCACAAAAAATTACCGCCCACGTCCATAGATTACGGACAGTGTTGGCAGTCATGTTACCGCTCAACGTACTCAAGGCGCTACGACGACCTAGTGTCAGCGCTACTACAGATGGCAGTGCGATATAGTCTTTGCCTATTTGTCGCCCAATTTTGGCAAATAAGGCGCGAGACTTTTGTTGCATGATTTTGTGTAGATCAGGGGAGTCAGCGTATTCATCGGCACTGATTTGGATGTCGTGAAAAGCTACTGCCCATTCAAAGCCAAATGCCAGTACCGCTGTACTAAACATATTGTAGCGATCTTCTGGCGTCCAAGGCTGCTCGTCAGTCACTCGAATTAAGTGATAGCCTACGTCATGGTCACGGCCAACAATATTGGTAAAAGTATGATGTAGATAATTATGAGAGTGTTGCCATAATGGAGCAGGGCAGACAATATCCCAGTCGAATTTTTGACTATTAAGGTGCGGGTGTTGCATCCAGTCATATTGACCATGCATGACGTTATGACCCAGCTCCATGTTGTTCAATATTTTGCTAAAGCTAAGTAAAGACGTGCCTAGTAGCCAAGTAGCGACTAGACTGCGTTTCGATGGCATACGCCCAGCCGCTGCAAGTAGACCACGGGCGATAATTTCACTATATACCACGGTGGCATATATCCGCTGTATATAGCGTGCATCCTTACTGCCTAGCGAGTCCATGACGCTTTTATATAGGGCATTGAGCTCTACGGCTAAAGCATCACTTTGAAGCTTTGATAAAGGTGCGCCAGTCAACGTTGGGTAGCGAGTCCGTATTAACGTGTCTGACTGATCGCTATCATTGATTGCTTCAACATTAAGCTGCGAGTACGGCGTTTGCGGCGTCAAAGGCAGAGGCGCGTTTTTCGCTAGCTGTGTATCGGACAGGTGCGTCAAGATAGGCACAGCAGATTGTGGCGTAGTAACGGGTGGTAATAAGCGCATAAATAAATCCTTAACCGAAACGGCATGAATAAGCAGCACTGCATCCGGTTTGATAAGTTATCTGAGTTTTAGCCTATAAAGTGACGTTTGTCTTTTATTTCTCATAGGTTGTCTAGCATATGCTTTCTATTAAGCCAGTCATTAAACATCGAGTACCACATCAGTCATGGCAATGTTGATACAAGTCTGAATAGACTCGTAACCATCACCACTCACTTTCCCTGTTTGGACGTTTTTGACCACGCCGCTGACTTTATTACAGCGGCACAACTGGCAAATACCTTGCCGACAACCATATGCTAGTCGTATATCTGCATTTTCAGCAGCAGTCAGTATGGTCGTGTCACTGACAAATTGCCGCTGCCGTGACCGCAAATAGACAGTGTGTTCTTCTACAGGTATCGTTTTGTCAAATATTTGATTGCTATCGTTATCAACATTAGCTAGGGCATTACCAAAGTTCTCTACGATGATTTTATCGCGCAGCTGTTCGTCTATAGGTAAGGTTATCTCTGCGGCGGCTTTATATAAGCCAGCTAATAACGCTTGTGAACCGCAGGCAAATATTTGCGTATCTGCTAGAGGTAAGTTTAGCGACAGCAGACCCTCTGCACTTAAGTATCTTGTAACAGCCAAATAGGTAGTCGGATCTTCAGTATGGATTAGATAATAAATAAAGTCTGGATATATATCGCTCAGCTGTTGCCATTGATGTTGCAGCTTGGATGAAACAGTCCGACTATAATGCAACAGCGTTACCTGATGTCCATTACTCAAGGCTTGAGTGATAAGTCCGAGCATAGGCGTGATACCGCTACCACCAGCGATGAATAGCAAAGGAGAGGGTTGCTTATTCTCTGATATTTGCTGCCTTAGTATTGAGGTTTGTTCCAAAGTGAAATTTCCAAGTGGCAAGCTTGTGTCAACGACACTAGCCAGTGGCATCTGCTTAGTTAAATAGTCAGATACCAACCCTTGTGGTTTAATCGCGATAGTTACCGTATGACGTTGGTCTGCCGTATGTCTCTCGGTAGCATCGTCGAGCCACCAGAGGGGTTGATGCGCCAAGCCCACTATCGAGTAGCTACGCTGGTGATAAACTCCATCGATACAAACGCGCAAATCAAGATATTGACCGCCTTGCCAACCACCCATCATCTCAGAAGTCTGCTGTTTAAAGGCTCTATTGGTCTCAAAACGAAGTGCTATCAAATTATCACTTAATGTATAGCGTGCGATCAGGCGTAACTTAGGAGTCGTCAATGACCAAAACGGATGTAAGCGCGATCCGATAAAATCGACAAACGCACGTTGAATAATTTCAGGGCGATAGCCGTTGGCCATATTATCAGTACCTGTATGATTGCTATGAAAGTGAATGATGTAACGCATACAAAGTCAGTTCATAATTCATTCTAATAATCGAAAATGAAATCGAGCCGATAGACCTTGTTAAGCCACACTAATATGCTAACGGCTATTGATTAAATTTGCGAAAGTTTTGATGCTATTTTTTGTGGTCTTTATAAAACGCTAATGAATCAAAATGTTAAGTTAGTTCATTAAGATAAGACTCCTTGAGTTATTTTTTAAAGCGAGTTTTATAGCCAAAAGGCATAGCCTGCTGTCAAAAACAGTAAAACAACTGGTAAAACAACCTGTCAGCTTGCAGGGTATGCGCCACAATGCGATAATGACCTATAATTTGTAACCCTGATTTTGAGGTACGGCACGCTTGGCATCATCGCTGAGTTGCATTTGCTGTTCTCTTCTATGCAGTCTATCGGAGTGTTAATGGCTCAATATATTTACACGATGAACAACGTGTCAAAACTTGTTCCCCCTAAGCGTGAAATCCTAAAAAATATCAACCTATCGTTTTTCCCTGGTGCCAAAATTGGTGTCTTGGGTATCAACGGTTCAGGTAAATCAACCTTGCTCCGTATTATGGCAGGCGTGGATACTGAGTTTAGTGGTGAAGCACGCGCGCAAGCAGGTACCAAAGTTGGCTATCTGCCACAGGAACCACAGCTAGATGACAGCAAAGACGTTCGTGGTAATGTCGAAGACGGTATGCGCGAAGCATTAGATGCGCTTGCACGTCTAGATGCTATCTATGCTGAATACGCAGAGCCTGATGCTGATTTTGATAAGCTTGCTGAAGAGCAAGGCAAGATGGAAGATATCATCCAGTCTTGGGATGCGCACAACTTAAATAACCAGCTAGAAAAAGCAGCCGATGCGCTCCGTCTGCCACCATGGGATGCGGACGTTAGCAAACTGTCTGGTGGTGAAAAACGCCGTGTGGCACTATGTCGTCTGCTATTGTCGCGCCCTGATATGCTATTACTTGACGAACCAACCAACCATTTGGACGCCGAGTCTGTTGCGTGGTTAGAGCAGTTCTTGCAGAATTACAGCGGTACTATCGTTGCCATTACCCATGATCGCTATTTCTTGGATAATGTTGCTCAGTGGATTTTGGAGCTTGACCGTGGCCATGGCTATCCGTATGAAGGCAACTATACTGAGTGGCTAGAGCAAAAGAACACGCGTCTAGAGCAGCAGAATAAGCAAGAAGAGTCATTTGCTAAAGCGCTGAAAAAAGAGCTTGAGTGGATTCGTAAAAACCAAAAAGGCCAACAGGCTAAGTCTAAATCTCGTGTACAGCGTTTTGAAGAATTGAACTCAACTGAGTTCCAGAAACGTAATGAGACCTCTGAGATTTATATTCCACCTGGTCCACGTTTGGGTAACAAGGTTATTGAGATCAATGACATCTCTAAATCATTCGGCGATCGTCTGCTGTATGAAAACCTAAGCTTTAACGTACCAGCTGGTGGTATCGTTGGTATTATCGGTCCAAATGGTGCAGGTAAGACCACGCTATTTAACATGATTACTGAGCGCGATACCCCAGATACAGGTTCAGTTGATTTGGGTGAAAGTGTTAAAGTTGCCTATGTTGGTCAGGTACGTGATCATCTAGATGATAACAAAACCGTATGGGAAGAAGTTTCTGACGGCCTTGATATCATTACCGTTGGTGATTACACCACGCCAAGCCGCGCGTATATCGGACGTTTTAACTTTAAAGGCTCAGATCAGCAAAAGCATGTCGGTCAATTATCAGGTGGTGAGCGTAACCGCTTGCAGCTTGCTAAGACGCTAAAGCAGGGCGCAAACGTATTGCTTCTTGATGAACCCTCAAACGATTTGGACATCGAAACCCTACGTGCCCTAGAGGATGCGATTCAAGTATTCCCAGGTACCGTCATGGTGGTCTCGCATGATCGCTGGTTCCTTGACCGTATCGCGACTCATATCTTGGCATTCGAAGATGAAGGCCCAGTTTGGTTCGATGGTAACTATTCTGAGTTTGAAACCTATCGCAAAAAGACCATGGGTGATGATGCTACTCCTAAGCGTATGAAGTATAAAAAGATTACTACCTAGGATATAGTCAGCGAAAAGTAATATCGATACATCACGCGCTGCTGATATTAATTTTTCTTGCTTGCTGTGCCTACGCAGACAGAGGCTACAAAAAATTGATATCAGCAATACCGTAGCGTTTTTAGGATATTTTGACTATAACTATCTAGCAGCTAATAAAAATTGGCTGTTTAGGAATCTAAAATTGATAATAAAAAAGACCTCTGATCAATTAGAGGTCTTTTTTTGTACTTAAGATAATCAAGGTAGCTGCTATAAATTAACGTTTACGGCCAAATTTACGCTGCTTTTTATTGCTAATCTCAGTAATCGCATGGGTAATCTCTTCTTCATCTAAGCTCGCCACTTGTTGCAAGATTTGCATCATATCAGGCGTTAGGACGTACTTGGCATGATGGGCGATGTCATTGATGCGATGATCAAAGGTTAATACCCCTGTTTCATCATCTTTCTGCAAGTAATCAAGACGCGTCAACGCACTGATAAAGCTGGTAAATAATGCCCGGTCAAAGAAGTCAGGGATGTCGTCGGCATACAGCACAGACAAACGCTGCCCAAGCAGATGACACAAGTCAACGACTTCGTTTTCGGTTAGATTGCCCGAGCCTTGCTGAGCCAGTAGTGCCAGCGTCATAAAGTAACGTTCAAGGCTCTGCTCGACAGGTGTAGCGAGTACTTGTAGCTGCTGATAGCACTTGCTATTAGACTCGGGCACGCTAAGGACACCGTCACTCAATTCAACAATCAATCCATGAGAGAGTAGGCTGTCGATTTTTTTGTTGAGCGTCTCGGCCAAGCCATGTGCTGGGTAGTATAAGAACAGCTCACTTTGTAAGAATGGATATAATTGCTCGGCAATACTGTCTAGACGACTGCGTTCGATACGGCCATTACGAGCTACTAAGGCAGATAAGAACGACAATAAAATAAAGACATGCAATATATTATTACGGAAGTAGCTAAGTAACGCTGCTTGCTTACCAGCGACTTGAATGATGTCACCCAAGATATGCGGCGTACGCTCAATAAGCTTAAGCTTAATACCATAATCAATGATTTGCTGCGGGCTCATCTCAGTGATGACGGTATCTTCTGAATAGGATAGCTGCTGAGCAAGACCTTGATAGAGGGCGATTTGCTCACGGCAGATATCTTCATCTAATGCTGCTTTCGGTGCTGAAAGCAATACCAGTGACAATAGTGATACTGGCGTGACCACAGCGGCTTTATTGATGTGCTGCATGACTTTTACGCCGATGTTATCGACCATGGCACTGGTTTTGTCATCGAGTGGCGTATCAGTACGATCGGCAGGCAAGCTATTGGCTGGCACGTCAAACTTGGTCATAAAATCGCTAAGGTGCAGCGGTGTGCCAAAGCTTAAATGCACATTACCAAAGATACGCTCAATCTTACGGCCAACTTTTAGTAAACCGATGAGCGATTCAGATTCTTTTGGCTTACCTTTTAACTCACCAACATAGGTGCCGCCTTCCATGATGCGCTCGTAACCAATATAAGTCGGAATAAATACCACAGGCTTATTGGTATGGCGTAACTGACTATGTACCGTCATCGCTAGCATGCCCATCTTTGGCGGTAGCAGGCGACCTGAGCGTGAGCGACCGCCTTCGATAAAGTATTCAATCGGTGTATTGCGGGTAATAAGGGTGTGCATATACTCGCGCAATACTGCGGTATAGAGGGCATTACCACGGAAGCTACGACGAATATAGAATGCAACGGCGCCGCGTAGTAATGGCCCCAATACGGGCACGTCTAAGTTGTCACCAGCAGCGACATAAGGGATACTCAGGCCACGTTTGTAGATGACATAAGACAGTAATAGATAGTCGACATGGCTGCGATGACAAGGCACATAAATCAGCTCATAATCGGTCGCAAGGTCACGTACTCGCTCGAAATGATGGACTTCTACGCCGTCATACAACTGCGTCCACAACCATGTCAAAAATTTATAAAAACCACGGATGATAGAATGAGAGTAGTCATTGACCATCTCATTAGCATAGCCTCTGGCCTGACTGCGAGCTTCTCGAACGCTAGTCCCTTTCTCGGCCGCTTCCATCTCAATCGCATGCTTAATAGCTGGCGAGTACACCAGTTTGTCTACCAAGTTACGTCTATCTGATAGATCTGGGCCAAGCATACTAGCGCGCTGCTTATCTAAATAAATCGACAATTGCTGCTGCAACATACGAACCAGTTCACGATTACTATCAGCCGATGCGACTAGCGCATAGTTTGGTATCTGCGCAGCGTCAGTTGCGTCATCACTGTTAGTAGCCGTTGACTCTGTATCGAGTGAATCCGCCGCTGTTAAATCTGCTTTAAGGGCATCTGTAGCAACTGAGTCAAAGGTAGCAGGTCCTTCCACGTCGCCTTTGAGATTATCGTTGATAATGGTACGTAAGTCTTGCGGTGGGTGAAACTGTACAAAAGTGTCGCGGCCCATCACCCCGATATTAAATAATTGCTTAGTGATGCTAGGATCTTGCCAGTTGTCAGCAGTCAGTAGCTTAAATAACGAATCTTCTTTTTCAGGTGCGCGTCCCCACAGAATCGATACGGGCACTAGACGTACCTTTAACTCCGGATATTGCAATACAGCAGACACTAAGCGAGAAAGGCGAGGTGACAATTGGCTGTCTTTAGCACTTGGGTGATTCAAAAATATGATGGCCGCATTTTCTTTAATATTATGGGCGGCATCATTTACTCCAACCAGTGCTGGCGGTAAGTTGTGCTCTTGCGTCTGCAAGTCAATCAGAATACTGTTTGAACGAGAATAGTCCTGTAGTACATAAAACCGTAGCGTCTGATCATCATTGTCGAACTCAGGTAGCTCGCCTAATAACTTAGGTTTTACGGCGATATCGAGCATCTGACCTGACAGCTTACGATACAGCTGATTGATCGGTGCATTAGAATAAGGCTTAGTAGCGATTGCATTGCCAACAGTTTTAGCAGTGCCATCAGTCGCGACTGGCGCTTTAAAAATCCGTTTTTTTAAGAACTTCGGTATCATAATCAGTATCAAAAATAGTCAAATATGTTGCGCTTATGATGCCATAAAAGCCACCAAAGCGATATATAGTGTCTGTATATACTACCAATATTAATACGGTTTGGTTACGCTGTAGTGAGTGACCAATTATACAAAATGCTCAAACATTTGAAAGTTCACATGTTTAGGGTAATAATATATTTATATCACCGATGACTCATAAATATAGCGTCTATTTTTCAATTTCATTTTATTAAGCCTAAAACTTATGACTCCAGCTATCGATCTTGCCAAAAAACGTAACCTTGATTACCAAGTACACGAATATACTCACGACAGCAATGCCGTATCGTTTGGTTTAGAAGCCGCAGAAAAACTTGGCGTAGCGGTGACACAGGTGTTTAAAACTCTAGTGGTGACCACTGATACGGGTGTACTTGCTGTGGCGATATTGCCAGTCGACAAGACACTTAACTTTAAAAAAATGGCTAAGGCGCTATCTTCTAACAAACTGCTATCTTGCAAAAAAGTACAGATGGCCGACCCCAAACAAGTAGAGCGCAGCACGGGCTATGTGCTGGGCGGTGTCAGTCCACTGGGTCAAAAAAAGCGACTAAAAACCGTGATAGATAGCACAGCTCAAGATCAGGCCACTATCTATGTGAGTGGGGGTCGCCGTGGTCTAGAGATTGAATTGCCGCCTGCACAGTTGGCCGCAACGCTTGATGCTTGCTTTAGTGATATCACTGATGAATAAAAGATTATACGGAGGTTGTAATCTGCCTAGTATAAAATGGCCATATCGACAATTTCGCTAAGCATATTCATGAGTAATCTATACTGGATTCGCTTGTATTGAAGATATTTTGGCGCAAGATTGTTGTAGATTGACCATAGCGATAAGGCGTAGACTTATACGCCAGCTTATCTATTATTTTGGGGCTGTAGTAGATAAGCACTATGCTAGACTACTTTTATGAAGATAACCCGTTGTAAACTAAGTAAAAAAGCACAGCGAAGGCTGTTAGAGTTTTTTTACGGCTGAAGTGACTGCTAGAACAGCCGCAGATTTGCTTGATATTCAGCCTAATACTGCTGCACTTTTTTATCATAAAATAAGACTTGTGATAGATTACCATCTCTCATTAGAAGCTGATGAGCTTTTTGATGGTGAGGTCGAATTAGATGAAAGTTACTTTGGCGGTGTACGCAAAGGCAAAAGAGGTCGCGGGGCAGCTGGTAAAACCGCTGTATTTGGTATTCTAAAACGAAACGGTAAGGTTTATACCATTGTCGTAGCAGACACCAAACAGACTACCCTAATGCCTGTTATTAAGCGTAAAATCAAGCCTGACAGCTTTGTTTATACGGATAGCTATCGAAGTTACAATGCATTAGATGTGAGTGAGTTTAAACATTTCAGAGTCAATCACTCTATAGAGTTCATTTGCGGTAAGAACAATCACATCAATGGCATTGAGAACTTCTGGAATCAGTCCAAACGAACACTCAGAAAGTATAATGGGATCAATAAGAAGAACTTCCATTTGTTTTTAAAAGAGTGCGAGTTTAGATTCAACTATGGCTCACCATCTAATCAGCTGAAAACCTTGAGAAAATGGTGTGATATTTAATCCTTATCTACTACAGCCCCATTATTTTTATCTACATTTAAGGACATGCTCATGCCACATCTAACCATTCAAGTGACACCCAACGTCAGTATCGCTCACGAAGAATCATTGCTCAAATCGCTAAACAAAGCATTGTGGGATAGTGGTCAGTTCAAGCAGCCTGCTGATATCAAAGCACGCATTGTGCCTATTAAGTCATTTCTAGTAGGTGTTGAAGACGATGAACAGGCCAATGGATTTATTTATGCCCACCTAAAGCTGATGAGCGGACGTGATATGGCCACTCGTGACCAGTTGGCTGAGCTGTTGGTCGCTACTATCGAGGCAAAAATAGGCGCAGAGCAGTCAGGGCGTGCGGCATTGCAGATATGCGTAGAAGTTGAAGAGATAAGTGAGGTCTATCATAAGAAAATGCTTGGTAGCTAACAGTACCTGTCCTTTTAAAAACTGTCCTTTAAAAACCACCTTCTCAAAAACTATTTGCTTAAAAAAGCGACTGCTCGTAGGCTAAGGTTGCCAACCTTAAATGATTATCATCATTTGCATAAAGGCTGACTGGCATATGTTGGTAGTATCATCACTTCAACCTTGTAACCCGCAATTTTGCCTTCAGTGGCCATGAGATTACGGGCGATACGCAATCGATATGTTCCCGTCGCAGGTAAGCAGCCTTGATAGACGATACCGCCTTTACTGCCATCTTGCGTACCATTCGGCATATGTAATACACCGACATTAGCAGTCTCAGATGTTCCCGCAAATGGGGTAATATTTATCACGGTATATTGCTCGCTTGTAGCGTCAAAACGATACCAACGTTCATCGTTATTGGGATTTAATTTACCAGTGATGACGCTACTAATAGCACCTTTCGAAAAATGAAGAGGGGTGTCGCTATTTTTTGCAATTGCACTATTTGCAGCGATACTCACCACCGCAGTACTAATTGCCAGTGTTCGCATAAATCGTGCGGCTAGCGAGGCAGCTTTATGAAGGGGTATTAGCATAGCTTGCTCCTAAACTTGCTAGTTAATGTCTATTGTTATGAATAAGCATACTTTCAGTTAAACATAAAAAAGCGCCTAAATGATAGGCGCTTTTTTATTGATCATCGATGCAGTATTAGTCTAAGAAAGCAAAGTGATCGATTTCCATTGATGTCATGCTTTCGCTTGGGGCAACCATCGCTTCTGCGTGACCAGACGTGCGTGGTAGCAACTTATCAAAGTAGAATTCAGCAGTCTGAATTTTTGCTTTGTAGAATTCTGGTGCTTCTGTGCCGCCATTTTCTAGCTTTTCATAAGCGACCGCTGCCATACGAGCCCAATGATAACCCATCATTACGTAGCCTGAGTACATTAGGAAGTCCTCTGACGCTGCTGAGATGATTTCACGATCTTTACGTGCCATCAGCATCAAGCGTACCGTCAAGGTGTTCCACTCAGCACATAGTTTGGTCAGTGCCCAAACAAATTTACGCATTTCTTTATCGAGTGCGTACTCGCCACACCATTTCATGATACTTGACGTGTAGTCACGGATAATCTTACCTTTAGACTGTAAGATAACCTTACGGCCTAATAGATCAAGTGCCTGTACGCCAGTGGTTCCTTCGTACATCGTTGCGATACGGGCATCACGAGCAATTTGTTCCATACCCCATTCTTTGATGTAACCGTGACCGCCATATACTTGCTGACCATGTTTAGCAGCTTCGATACCTAGCTCAGTCAAAAAGCCTTTTAGGATTGGCGTGTAGAAGCCTAATTTATCATCCCATTTTTCGAACTCTTCATCATCGCCATTGACAATACCTTGTGCCATTTTGTCGGCATAACGTGCTGAATGATAAATCATTGAGCGACCACCTTCAGCAAAGGCTTTTTGCGTCAGTAGCATACGGCGTACGTCTGCATGATGGATGATAGCATCAGCAACTTTTTCAGGATCTTTAGTACCAGATAGCGTACGCATAGAACGGCGTTCTTTGGCATATGGTAGTGCATTCTGGAAAGAAAGCTCAGTATGAGCTAGACCTTGGATACCAGTACCGATACGAGCCGTATTCATAAAAGTGAACATGGCTTTTAGGCCTTTATGCGGTTCGCCGATTAGGTAGCCGACTGCGCCATCAAAGTTCAATACACACGTCGAAGATGCGCTGATGCCCATTTTGTGTTCGATTGAACCACAAACTACGGCATTGCGCTCGCCAGCTTCACCTTCAGCATTCGGGGTGAATTTTGGTACGATAAATAGTGAGATACCGCGTGTGCCTTCTGGTGCATTTGGTAGGCGTGCTAGGACGATATGGACGATGTTGTCTGTTAAGTCATGCTCACCGCTTGAGATAAAGATTTTGGTACCGCTGATTTTATAGGTACCGTCATCTTGTGGAATGGCTTTTGATTTAACTTGACCCAAATCCGTACCACACTGTGGCTCAGTCAGACACATGGTACCTGCCCATGAGCCTTCGACCAGTTTAGGTAAATAAAGTGCTTTTTGCTCGTCAGTACCGTACTGAAGCAATGTGTTGATACAACCTGTTGATAGACCAGGATACATTGACCATGACCAGTTAGCAGTACCGATCATCTCAGATTTGATAAGGTTGATTGACGTTGGCAGATTCATACCACCGAATTCTTCAGGGTATGAAATACCTTGCCAGCCGCCTTCTACAAACTGGTCATAAGCCTCTTTGAAGCCTTTTGGCGTGGTCACGACGCCATCTTCGAAATGACAGCCTTCTTCACCACCTGATTGATAGAGCGGGGCAATGACGTTTTCAGCAAAATCAGCCATACCTTGTAGAATCATGTCTACAGTTTCAGGATCAGCGTTTTCGCCGTTGTCTAAGCTTTTATAATGCGTCTGATAGTCAAATACATCATTAATCAAAAATTTGATATCACGTAAGGGGGCTTTGTAAGTTAACATAATCGCTCTCTTTGGTTAGTTCGCTATCATAGACTTATGGCGCAATATTTGAGTCACAACTTATGTAAGCGATATTTACTTATTTTGGATGAGCTAGACGTTATATTAGTCATCAAGTGAATTATTAGTGGACAGCTTTCTAGTGTATTAGTTATTAGAACGCCTTTAGTGGCGGACAGCTGTTATGGCGTTGATATGATTATAAATCTTAAACAGCGACAAATATACAACTAATAACTATTATTCATGATTAATTATGTTATTAATTCATTTTAGTTTGTATAGGTAAATTGTATCTTCGCTTGAAATTATTCTATAAAGGGTTATGTAGACTCATTTAAATTCAAAGAAAAATGGACTTATCAAATAGGAAAGCCATTTATGAGCACCTCAAAAAAGCAACAGCGAGCCTCTTGGTTGAGCGCATTATTAACTCGTATTAAGTGGTTAATCGATGGTGAGCTGAATCATTTACTCACAGTCAATCGCAGTCAGCGACCATGGCATATGCCCATCATCGCGGCGATTGCGATTAGCTTTCCGGTGTTTGTAGGGGCTTATTTTGGTGACTTGTCTTCAGGTATCAAAGCATCGCTAGGCTCGATGATTATTCTAAACCTACCATTTGCAGGAGGGCTACCACATCGGCTAGTGACGGTCATGGCTTGGGGTTTTGCGATGATACTCAGCTTTGCACTGGGGCTGATCGCGCAGCTGATGCCAGTGTTGCGGCTGCCTGTGTTTATGCTGATTGGGATTAGCGTGGTGATGTTAGGTCGTTATTATCGGCAACCACCACCAGCGGGATTGTTTGTATTGATGGCGGGTGCGATTGCGCTATTTATCCCCGTGCCGATTGATCAAGTGCTCTCAGCGATAGGGCTTGTGATATTGGGTAGTGGCTCCTCGATGTTGCTAGCGCTACTCTATAGTTTGTTCTTATTGGCGGCCCGTCCTGTTGCTTCTGTCCCTGTCTATGATTATCAGCCTGATATGATTAGCGATAGTCTGATCGTGGTAAGTTTCGTTAGTTTGGCATTGGTCGTTGCCGTTCTATTAGAGCTGCCTTATCCATACTGGGCAGCGATGAGCTGCTTTATTATCATCCAAGGTATGCAGCTACGAACCATGTGGATCAAACAGTTGCACCGTTTATTGGGTACGTTGGCTGGCATGGGCGTGGCGGGCTGGATGCTGTCTTGGGGACTATCAGGATGGGGCATCGCTATAGCAATACTATGTATGATGTTTTTGATTGAATCGTTTGTCGATCGGCATTATGGACTGGCGGTGATATTTATCACGCCGCTGACGATATTTATCGCCGAGTATGGTAGTACGATGTCAGTGCCTCCCGTCGCTGGGGACGTTATCCAAGCGCGTATGATTGATACGGCGCTCGGCTGCGTGATTGGATTGAGCGGTGGTCTGGCGATACACTCTACGCGATTGCGTGTACCGCTGCGCCGTTTTGAAAATTGGCTATTACTGCGTTTTAGTTAATAGCTTTACAATGCATTCTCTTTGATTAACGGTCTTTATTTAACGCTGTTGTCGCTTGTGCGACATCGATAGTATGCCCAGTCCAACGCTCAAAACTTAAAGCGGCTTGACCGATAAGCATACCGTAGCCTTCAGAGATCTGTGCGCCACGAGCAGCAAAATGCTGCAAGAATGGCAGCGGACGACCATACATCATGTCATAAGCGTATTGACAGTTTAGAGCATCATCCAACGGCAACGTATCACCTGACAAGCCAATAGAAGTGGCATTAATGATAATGTCAAAAGCGCCACTGAGTTCATTGGTCGCGCAAACCTCGATATTTTGGTCGTCGATTACTGAGCTGGCCGCACTTAACTCATTTACTAAATCGGCTGCCTTAGACACGGTGCGATTGGCGATCGTGAGAGAGCCAATACCTGCTTCAAATAACGGTAATACCACGCCACGCGCTGCACCGCCTGCACCTATTAGCGCCACACGAGCATCGGTCAGCGGCCAGTCCAGACTCATAATGTGATTGATAAGTCCTTGTCCATCCGTGTTATCACCATAGAGTGCATCAGTGATTGGCACGCCGCTTTCTAGTAGTGCTTTGTTCAATAGTAACGTATTGACTGCACCTGCCGTCTTGGCATGTTCTGATAAACCACCACGCGCTGCGCAGCAGTCATAAGCGACTTGTTTAAAAGGAACCGTCACGTTAGCGCCCACACCGCCACCGCAAAAAAACGCCTCAACGACAGCTGTAAAACTGGCGGCATCATCAGGACAGTACTGACGCTGATAGCTAATATCAATCCCTGCTTGTACAGCAAACTGCTCATGAATCTCAGGAGATTTACTATGGGCGATTGGATTGCCAATAACGATAAAGTGTTGGGTCATAAATAGTCCGCTGGCTAAAAAATAAAAATACTATCAAAGAAGCAATAAGTGGCGTTCAATCATCATAAGGGATAACGCTATGATTGACAAACCAAGAGGCTATCACCAATCAATGATTAGAAAGTGACAGCGTTAATCAGAGGCTGCCTTATCGCTTCTGAAAATAAATTCTGACATTGAAGCAAACATACGCAAAACACGCGCAAGCAGTTTTCTACTTTCTACTAAAGAGAAGGTCGTTTTAGTACGTTATATATTTAACAAATCTGTACTCTCGGGGAGTGCTCCGCGTAACGTAAAAGGTAGTCAAGTGCTGAGCAGTTGGGTAAACTATAAAATATGGAAACCTATATCAATATGCTGTAATGACTGCTAGATTATAATGTTTGTGAAATATGCTCTTTATTGAAAACTATTCGTTATCAGCGGCGTTCCTGCCAGCTCGTTAATACTATTTCGAGATCAATCTAAAAGTGTGAGTAAATTATCCATGTGGAATCCTAACCTACAGACCCTTCTAGTCGGTACGATAATGGCAGTTAGTGTGACGCTCAGTGGCTGTGATAGCACCAAAGAAGATGCTCCAAATCCAGATGCTGAGACCACTGAGCAGGCAACAACGAATGAGCCAGTACAGGACAGCGCAAACAATCCTGACCTAGATGGTGCCACTGCTCAGCAAGGCACGCCAGTGAGATATGATGTCGCAGCATGGGGTACGGATAAGGTTGAGTCGCTCGCTGTGGATGAGTTAGATAGTATAAAATCGGTGTTTGGCGAAGTGATGAGCACTGACGAAAACAGCCTAGACTATGCCAGTAATCCAGCGGCAAAATATCGCTTTATGAAAACGGACGCGCCTTATCTGGATATCATCGACTCTGAAAAATATCTAGAGCTAGGCTGGTATTATGCCAATCCTACTGACACAGACAAAGAAAAAGAGCTAAGCCAAAACCACGCCAAAAAAGCCTATCAACTATCGCGTCAATTGATGGGTGATGATGGCGGAAAAATGGTTGCTGATATGCTAAATAGCCAAATCATCAAAAACCGAATCGTCGGTGGACAAAAAATAGAGCTGGCAAAATGCGAGTTTTATAGCTGCATGCTGGTGATCAATAAAGCCGCCGCTCAAACAGACAATAGCTAAATCATGACCGATATGACGTCAGTGCCAAACGGCTGGGTTTGTCTGTATCCACAAGTCAGCAGTGTGACCGATGATAGTAGTTTGACCAAAGACAGCAGTGTGACCGAAGAGGGTAGGTCGACTAGCCAAACGGTAACCATGTCTTTAGATAATCGCGGGCTGGCATACGCTGACGGCTTCTTTACTACTATAGGTGTCATCGATGGGTTGATACTATGGTCAGATTATCATTATCAGCGGCTTGTCTCTCATGCTGAAGCCTTGCAGCTAAACATAAATAGCGAAGAGCTATTAGCAGTACTGCAGCTGTATGCCCAGCAATTAGAGCAGGGTATGCTAAAGCTAATAGTTACTCGCGCTGCGCAGGATGTGCGCGGTTATGGCTATACACCTAGTACAAATGGTAGCGACTGTGAGATATGGCTAAAGGTTACTGCAATGAGAGTTTCTACTGCGCTGCAACTGTCTTTGCCTGATGGCAACCTAGTACCTATCCAACCTTCTGCTTCGGCAATATGCTTGTCATCTCAGATTGCTTGCTTACCGCCACCGCTGGCAGGTCTCAAGAGCCTTAATCGTTTAGATAATGTTCTCGCTAGTGGTGAGCTACAACGTATAAAATCTGAGCCATTGGCATCAAAGCTTGCTTCAACACTTGGTGAAGGACTACTACGCGATATGAGCGGGCAGTGGGTTGAGGGTACGATGAGTAATGTATTCTATCAATTGGCAGAAGAGTCGCTATCGGAATCCAAAACTACCTCTAGTATTCATAAAGATAATGAAGATTACCTAACCACCGGTCAGTGGTACACCCCTTCTATGGCTCAATCGGGTGTCGCTGGCGTCATGCGTCAGGTAATTATAGATGCACTATCCACGACGCAATATCCAGTCAGAATCAGGTCGCTACGAGATGAAGATTTGCCTAAATTAACGCAGCTTTTCTTTTGCAATGCACTGCGCGGTATCATGCCAATGAGCAGTCTGACGTTATTGTCAGGTGATGTTGTGGATTTTGAATCTGCCTAGCTGTTATTGAAAGATATTGAATTGGGTATCAATAAAATCATCTGGATATAAAACCACTTGCTCATTTCTATACATCTCTTGCGCTTTCAAAAGGGCACTTTGCTCATCTTCTGCGACAACATCCACGATAGTGCTTAATGTTTCGACAATTTCAACTTGAAAGGTTTGTGCTGCCTTTTTATCTTTTATTATTATATTCACACTCGATTCTCATATATCACTTCAGTCATCAATACCAAGTAGATTAGCAAAAGCCATCAAAAGAAGTGATCGTCTTTTGTTACGCAGACTTGTGTCATAAAGCAAATCGATCAATGCTGCTTATCTAATAAGGAGATAAGCCAATGTACGAAGTTTATGAAGATGAAAGTATCCCGCTACAAATCCGTCGTTTGATGGTGTTTGATGAAATTTGTAGATTGGCCAAAGCTAAGCCTAATGAAATCGTGCATTTGTCGCCTTATACTCAATTGGCTTTTGGTGTCATATATTCAAAAGACCTTAAAAGGTTTGTGGCTTTTGGTGGTATGTTTGAGTATGCGCATACGCGAAAAGAAGTCATCGAGCAGGGTATCGACGTTATTCCTAATGATGAATTGGTGATGTGTGCATTGACGGTTAATCTCATTCCTTTTACCAAACCTGTACGCAAATCGGTACAGCTGTTATGGCAGTGGAATTGCTATGTGCGTAATCGATTGCATGCTTATATTGACTATCGTGAAGAGCATTTTTTCAAAATTAATGATGAGATTGATTGGGAGTATCCAGCGCATAAGTTTCATCAGCGCCTTGTGGCTACTGCGCGATTACCACTATGGGATGATAGAGATGAGCTGATTGCCGATGTATACCGTGACAAAAAGGGACAGCCAAAACCTAAGCACTACAACGAGAAGCGACTAGTATAACTTTCGATAATGACCACGGCTCACAAATTCAATGATGCCTTTATCTCGTAATACTTGTAACTGTTGGCGGATTTTATCTTTTACGTGGTTGTTTTCAGGATGTTTGAGCTGCAACTCATCAGCAAAAGCATAGACCTGATTGAGAGAAAAACTGACATCGAGACGGTCAATACATTGCCAGACATCGAGTGTCCAACCGCGTGAAGCCATAGATTGTTTGCGTAAAAATAAAGTCTTTTGGAACTGTTGGGTAACGCTTTCACGCGGTATAGCTTGTTGGTCTTTGACCAAAAATACTTTGCCTGATTCGGGTACTTGGCGTAAGTCAATATTGCAACCAACCCAACCTGCTCGTTTGGCATTCACTGATAAGGGTTTACGCTTAACAATAATATCGGGTGTAAAGAAATGCTTGGGAATAATCAGAAAATTATTGACGGTGTATTCTTTTGAGTAGGTTAAAAAGAAAAAGCTGGGATTGTCCTTACTATTGATACGCTCAATCATCGTCTTATAAGCGCCATCATTGACAACATTGCTTAACTTGGCTTTTTTACTTTTTAGCTCATATTGCTCATTACAATTTCCGCAATAAAAATCAGCGACAGGTTTGTTATTAGCAAACTCAGCTAGCGATTGGGCGCTACAATTGGTGCAGTAACTATTTTCTTTTACCCATGCTTCACTGAGTACACGAACTTTTTGAGGTTCAGAGTGATAGTTTTTAGCAAGACTTTGGTTGAAATGTAGGTTCATAAGATATTTTCATTATTAATAGATAAGCTGAGAATATTGAAAAAAACACCTAAGTATTAAGCCATATAAACTGCTATCAATAGCAAGATAATTCATAAGCTAAGCAAATACCATTGAAAATCGCACGGTTCAGTGCTAAATTCTAGCAAACATCTGCCTCGCGAGTTGCCATGAGCAAGCCTACACCCAATATACCACCTGAACGTCCCAATGAGTCGCCGTCAAACAAACAAGATGGCACAGTCGAGGAGCGTGTCGATACCACGCTGCCGGACGCGCAACCAGTGGTAGATGAGGTGGAAGACACATCAGCAACGCCAGCAACCAACGTCTCGCTTATCAGCGGCAACAGTAAACCGCGTCAATATAAAGTCAATAACCCATCGTTTTTTATGCAACGCGGCTATCAAGTGCTGCTAGTGTTGGGGCTTATTGCTGCATTTTTCTTAGTCATGGTTTATCAGACGTTGTTTGGTCGTATCGAGCAGCCGCAGCAAATGGTCACGATTGAACCAGGTCAGACGTATTATGGTCTACTACCGCAGTGGCAGCAGCAGATTCCGTTGTTTTCGGCAGGCGTGGCCAAGCTATATATCAAATCACAAGTCGATGCGCCGTTGCATGCTGGTACGTATAAACTACCCGAAAACCCGACTATCGCTGAGGCGCTACAGATACTAGGTCAAGGCGCAAAAGCAGCCATGGTCAAGGTACAGATCATCGAAGGTAAGACATCTAAAGACCTTTATCAAGCGCTGCGTGATAATGACAAAATCGAAAAAGAAGTACTGACCGCAGATAGTGACAATGCGAGTATTGCACAAGCATTGGATTTGACGGGTGTACTGCCAGATAGTGTGGCTAATAGCAGTGACCCAATTGTTAACTATAATCTTGAAGGTTGGTTCGCGCCTGATACCTATTATTATGGTGAAGGAACTAGCGATAAAAAAGTATTGACTGACTTGTATAATCGTCAGCAGCAGGTACTGACTGATGCGTGGGAAAATCGTGCACCGAACCTCCCTTATAAGAGTCCATATGAAGCGTTAGTGATGGCATCTATTATCGAAAAAGAGACCAGCGTAGCTGATGAACGTCCTTTAGTCTCTGCCGTATTTAGAAATCGCTTGAATAAGAACATGCGTATGCAGACGGACCCGACTATTATCTATGGTATGGGCAGTCGTTATGATGGTAATATCCGCCGCAAAGACATCAATGAAAAAACGTCTTACAACACCTACCAAATTGATGGTTTACCGCCAACGCCAATTGCGCTACCATCAGCGGCCTCTATCGAAGCGACTTTACATCCTGCCGATAGTGAAGCGTTGTATTTTGTGGCAACGGGCAATGGTGGGCACAAATTTACCAATAGCTTGGCTGAACACAACCAAGCGGTAAAAGACTATCTCAGTGTTATGCGTGAGAAAAAATCTCAAACGCCGCCGCAGTAAATATCCTTCTTAATCTTCTTAAAAAACTTATCGTTTATTGAGTGCTACAAAGTAGAGGTAGCGCTCATCAATGACATAAGGTCATATCATGTCAGTATCTATGCACACCAGCACAACACCGTCACATACCAACACCCCATCATCGAATCTACCTGAAACAAGTGCTTCAAATACGGAGACGGCACCTACGTTAGGCCGCTTTATTAGTTTTGAAGGAACCGAAGGTGTGGGAAAAACTACCGCGATTGAACAGTTATGCTTGCGGTTAGAAGCTAATGGCATCTCGTATCTACGTACTCGTGAGCCGGGTGGTAGTCCATTTGCCGAACAGTTACGTGATATATTATTGGACCCAGCGACAGATATCGAAGACGATACCGAGCTGCTGCTATTGTTTGCGGCGCGCTGTGATCACATGCAGCAAGTCATTTTACCAGCGCTCCAAAATGGCACTTGGGTAATATGTGACAGGTTTACCGACTCTACTATTGCGTATCAGGGCTTTGGGCGTGCGTATGGCGACGAGTTGGTACGCGGCAAAATAGATATGCTTATCAAACAATTTGTGACGCAGCTTCCTGAGCTAACGTTGTGGTTGGATTTGCCAGTAGCCGAAGGCATGAAGCGTGCCAACAAGCGCAGTGCAGCAGATCGTTTTGAGCAGCAGGCTACCGAGTTTTTTACTTGGGTGCATACTGGTTTTAGCCAGCTAGCGAGCGAGTATCCTGAGCGCATACAGCGTATTGATGCATTGGGCAGTACGGATGATGTGAGTGCGCGTATATGGCAGACAGTTATAGATAGATTCGATATCAAATAACTAAATTTTGCCAAATAGATTTATAAGGCAGTTAGATGTACCGATAGTTAGACAGTCAGTTAGCACTAACAAAAAGCCCCAGCAATATGCTGGGGCTTTTTATTTAGGTAAATCTTTCATTATCAAATCAATAAAGTGGATAACTATGCACGTTATTTGTCATCTATTTTATCTACTTTTACATCCTCAGTAGTAGCGATAGAGGCATCGCTATCCTGAGCAGAGTCAGGTAGACGATTTGGGTCAAGTGCTCCTTTTTTGTTTTTGGGCGCACTACCATTGCCATTACTGTTCGTAGAGGTTTTGGTCTTCGAAGTCGCTGTCGAGTTTGCAGACATGACGCCTTTATTATCCACATTAGTAGCAGACGTTTTTGGCTCTTCTACTGGCCCACTTTTCTCTACAGTAGTGTTAGAAGAGGACTTAGTCTCAGTGCTACTGCTTTGGGTAGTTGATGACTGATTGGCAGTGTTTTGCTCATCATTTTTGTCACTATCTACCGAAGACTCTGGCGCTGCTGTCTGACTGTCATCAGGGCTAGGCTCTTGCTCTTTGCGCTTTTCAGGTGCTTTTGAGTTAGATTCAAAGTTAGCATCAGCTGCCATGCGAGCCTGCTCTTGCTTAGGCGTTACATCGACTGGCTTCGGCTGTACTTCATCGTCTACCACTAGCGATATAAGCTTACGGTCACGAGGGACAGTACCGTCAAACTTATCTGTGATAACGTGCAGTTTGCCTTCTTTGTCGACGGTATATAGCGGTACAAATTGCTTATTGTCGGCTTTATACTGCTCAAAGCTATAGCTATCCGTGATGTTGGTAATCTTAATTCGAGCTTTTTTGGACAACATACTGGCAAGCTTGGTATAGGTCACATCTTTGCCAAACAACCACTGTGAGTGGAAGTTCGATTGCTTGTCATCACGCTCGCTTTTGACTTTCTCATCACTGAATTTAAGACGGTATAGCTTACGCTCGCCAAATTCATGACGATAGTGAATCTCGGACAACGTGTTCATTTCTTTGTCCATACTCATCGCAAACAAGCGACCAATACCGATCAGATCTAGATGATGATCTGCGTGATCAGAGATAGGATTACCAAAGTAAGTACGCAGACCGCTCATGCGTGCGCGTGCAATATTGGTGTAATTATTGTGCGCAACGATGACATCAAAGCCTTGGTCTTTTAGAGAGGTAGCAATCAATAATGCAATTGGGTTTGAGCCAACGATAAGGATACCGTTGGTCTCAGGCTCACGTACGCCAAGTAAATTACCGACGACCTTTGCACCTAGACCTTGAATCATGACCGTACCGATGATAACCATAAATACGAGCGGTACAAGTAGCTCTACGCCTTGGATATCATACTCTTGCAAACGAATCGCAAACAGTGATGAGATGGCAGCAGCAACGATACCACGTGGGCCAATCCAGCTAATCATCAGCTTTTCATTGGTCTTAAGGTTAGAGCCGATAGCCGATGCCCAGACTGATAGTGGACGTGCGACAAACATCACGATAGCGAGCAGCACTAACCCTGCAAAACCAACGCTGAGCAAACTTGCCAACTCTACACGCGCCGCCAGAATAATGAACAGCACTGAAATCAGCAAAATGGTTAACGATTCATTGAACTCTAAAATCGTCTCACGTGGGAATTTTGGCCAGTTTGCCAATGCCACGCCCAATACTGTGACAGTTAATAGACCTGATTCATGCTCCAAATGATTTGATATCGAAAATAACACCAGTACAAATGCTAGAGTAAAAACATTACGCAAGAACTCAGGAATCATATGACGGCGCATAAGGAACGCAAGTAACCAAGCGCCCGCCATACCCATTGCAGTCGCCAATACGACAATCTTAGCAAACAGTAGAATACTACTGGCTTCGCCGCCTGAGATAATGTACTCATAGACCAATACCACAGCGATAGCGCCGATTGGGTCAATGATAATACCTTCCCACTTCAAGATGTTGGAAATGGTTTTGTTAGGGCGTACACTACGCAGCAGTGGCATAATGACCGTTGGACCAGTCACACAGACCAGTGCACCGAAGAGTAGAGCAATCAATGGATCGACATCGAATAGTAAATAAGTCGATAGGGCCACGATAGCAATGGTAATCAGTACACCGACCGATACCAGCATCTGTACCACGGTACCATGTTGCTTAATCTCATCGAACTCTAGCGTTAGCGATCCTTCAAATAGGATAATTGCCACGCCCAAAGAGATGAAAGGAAACATCAGCTCGCCTAATACCAAATCTGGGTCAAATACACCCAGCACTGGCCCGACGATAATACCAATCAGTAATAAAAATAAAATGGATGGTTGCTTTAAATACCAAGCCAACCATTGGGCGGCAATGCCAATCCCAACCACGCCGGATAGCAAAAGGGCGGTATCCATAAATTAATCCTTTTATAATCTTGTCATATTTTATATCTACCGATAGCTGTTATAAGATAGTCGCTACCGTTTATTTAACAATAAGTTGTTATCCGTTTCTGTTGTAGCTAAGCCATCGCACTGATAGCCATCATGAATCACAACATAAGCTAGATATGATATAACTACTATAAAGTAGCGAAGACAAAAGCGCTTCTAGATAAATCACAATACGCTAGAAATGCAAAAGATGGAAAACAAGAGTGATGATAGCCAGTTCATAAGCCTGCAATAAACAGTCTCATATACAAGCTAACTTTTGTTTGTTTAGTAAAATATTTGGTTTGACATCATACCATGATTTTATTTCAAGCTGATGTAAGCCGTACCTGCTAAAAAGCTATCTCACGGCCACAAAAGTATACGAAGCCCATATGAAATAACGCTGCCTTAGGTTATCCTGCACTATGCAAAAGGCATCAGCACAATACTTCAAGTTTTTATTTATCATACAGTAGCTACGTAGGGCATGCACGTCACGCATAGGATAATAGTGTTGGCGCTATGAAATGTCATATACTGAACGTTGAAAGTATTTATTTTACGATACAACCTTATTCATATTTGGAAGACGAGCGCTCTATAAGTATTCAAGTAGTGAGTAGTAATAAAGGTAAGCGTAAAGTAACGGCTAAATAGCTATGACAATAGGTTCGAATAAAAGTGCTGCGCCGCATAAATAGATAAAAGAATATAATTTCACCAAATAGTAACGAATAGGGGCATGCCGCTTGGTGTAGTCGCTATCGCTGACAATCATAACATGGCTGTTAATAACAGCGATTACTCATATGGAGGACACAAAATGCCTATCAATATGTTCAAAGGACAGACCACTGCCAATATGCAGCGCTGGTTACAACGTAGTGCGCTGGCACTCGCTGTTAGTACCGCTATGTTCGCTAGTATCAATGTCACGACGATAAACAGTGCTCAGGCTGCAGTCACTACGGCTGATTTCTCTGGTTTGGTGCAACAAGTCACGCCAGCAGTGGCACGTGTCAATGTCACCAAAACGATTAGTGAAGCCGAGCTTGCTAAGGCTCAGACTGCTGAAGTGTTGCGTCAGTTCTTTGGTGATCGTCTGCGTATTCCAGATCGAGTCGCGACGCCAGCGATTGAACATGCTTATGGTACGGCCTTTTTTATTACCTCCAATGGATATATGCTGACCAATCATCATGTCATCGCAGGTGCGGACAAAATCACTGTAACGCTCAATGATAGAACCGAGCTTGATGCAACCTTAGTCGGTAGTGACGAGCGCTCAGATGTGGCCGTGCTAAAAGTTGAGGGCAGTCAATTTCCAGCCCTGCCTATCGGCGACTCCAGCGGTTTAAAAGTAGGGGAACCAGTGTTAGCAATTGGTTCGCCATTTGGTTTTGATTACTCAGCCTCTGCTGGTATTGTCAGTGCCAAGTCGCGTAGCTTCTCGCGTGAGACAAGCGTGCCATTTATTCAAACGGATGTGGCACTAAACCCTGGTAACTCTGGCGGGCCACTATTTAATCAGCGCGGCGAAGTGATTGGTATCAATTCGCGCATTTTCAGTGGTACTGGCGGTTATATGGGACTGTCATTCTCTATCCCTATTGACGCTGCCATGGACATTTATGAGCAGCTAAAAAACGACGGTGAAGTGGCGCGTGCATATCTAGGAATCTATCCACAAGATATCGATCGCAATCTGGCCGAGGCTTATAATTTAGAGCGCCCTCAAGGTGCCTTACTGACTCGTGTATCACCAGATTCACCAGCACAAAAATCAGGCCTAAAACCTGGCGACATCATTCTGCAATACAATGATGTACAAATCATGGAGGCATCTGATTTGCTGAACTTGCTCAACCGAGCGCGTCCAAGCGACCCCTTCCGTGCACGGATTCAGCGTAACGGTAAGCAGATGGTAATTAACGGCAAACTCGCTTATGCGCCTAATGATGTAAGAGCACAGAGCGGTGATGAGCAAAATGATGATGTACAATTGGGCTTGCGTTTACGCGATTTGACGGCAGATGAACAAGCAGAAATCGCAGTCGATAATAAAACGGGCATATTGGTTACCACAGTGGATCCTACTGGACTAGCCGCGCGCTCAGGTATTCTGGCAGGTGATGTCATTACCAACTTTCATCAAAAACCGATTAAAACAGTGGCAGACTTTTCAGGCGCTATCTCATCTCTTCCTAAAAAAGGCGTGGTCACTATAGAAGTTATACGCCAAGGCATTCCTGCTATTATTGGTCTACGTATTGAGTAGGTGTCATAATTAAAGCGTGGCTGTTAATGTCACTGTTAATGTGACTAATGATGTAACTCAGATTATGGTTCAGGGTATAAAGGCAGCGCGCACGTCAATAATTGTGCTTGTCTATCATGGAGGTCGACCTCTATAATGTTTGGTTTTTTATCAAACAGCTAAGAGTAAGACCTCAACAGCAATCCATTCGTTAAATGAGTTATTGATCAATCAATAGGCTCTAAGGTGGGCCGAGTCGCTTAGTAGGCTCGTACCATTATGCAACCGCTAGGTAATTATGACTGACCCCGCTCTACATACGCTTATTACAACGACGTCAGCAGCACTGCTAGCGTACATTGCACTGTGGTCAGGGCTACAAACATTTAATGCCAATCCTACCAAGCGCTTTATACGTATTTGGGTGAAGCTTGCATTATATTATGCCGCTTATACGATGCCTGTTTGGGCAATATTACTTATCATGGCTTGGTCACAGAACCTGATGCCGATGTTAGCGCAGCTATCACTACCTGCTGTACTGATGGCAATATTGATGATGGGTTTATACTTTTATACTGTCATTGTACAGCCCAACCGCTTACGATTAGAGCATCATTCTATTGACTTGGATTTGTCTACACCGCTCAAGGTCGCCGTATTGGCAGATTTGCGTATAGGAATATACGGTGGTAAGCCGCGTCATATTCGCAAGCTGGTCTCTACTATCAATGCCTTATCAGCAGATGCCATACTGATTACGGGCGACTGGCTATACTATCCAAGTGCAGATTTAGTGGGTCAGCTAATGCTGTTTAAAGGGGTGAATAAACCTGTTTATACAGTCATGAGTACATCGGACTTGCGTTATCAATCTATGAATACGACCAAGCAAGGTCAGCCACTATTAGAAGATACATTGGCCAGTACTTTTGATGTACTCGATATTAACTATATCGATCAGCAATGTACGTCACTGCCACTCAAATGTGCAAGAGCGACAAATGAGCAGTTAGTCGTCAATCAGTCGACTTATCGAACTAATAATCAAGACAGTGTTGAGCAAGAAAACTCGAATACAAATTCATTAGTAGCGGTGCTTTGCGGCTGGCAAGATGTGTCCAACCAATCTACAGATATTGAAACGTCAGAGGCGACTGATAAAGCAATGCTTGGAACAGAGATTGCCAATGCCACCAGTCCAGTGATTATCTTGGCATCAAGATTTGATAGTATCAGTGATCTGCCAAAATCTTTACAGCCACGCCCTTTATTGATAACAGGCGCTGCAAAGGCTATTCAAAAAAATATCCTGCTTGCTCAAAAACAGAACGATATTCGACGCAGTAGTGAACAGTCAGCATTGCTATATAACAGTCGTATGGGTAAGCAGCGCGGCCTATACCAACATGCAAGTGCACAGATATTTGTCAGTAGCGGCATCGGTACGAGAGGGTTGCCTTTTCGATTCTATCGACCTACTATCGATGTGTTGACGATTCGTTAATATTACATAAGAGATTTATCAGCGTACATTGATTGCGCTAAACTGCTCCTTTAATGATGTAACTATTTGTCTACAAGGTTTTAGGCCAAGTTCTATAAATTTAAGCGAAAAATCATATACGTTTTTTGGTATTAAATTTATGGGCTGACTACCAATTGATTGATAGCGGTCAAATCAAAATATGCTACACTAACGAGCACTCTTATTATTATATTTCTGTCGGCTAGTAGGTACGCCCATTACTCTTGGTAGATTGCCATCACGATACTGATATCGTAGATATAATAATCTATGATAAAAACGCTATTATAGTAAGTAGAGACGCAGCATTAACATCAAGTAAGTTACGCCATCAGCGTTTATCAACGCACACAAAGCAATGGCAACTTGCAAACGACCTATCATGTGACAGCTTTAATAAAAGCTAGGATAATACAGTAAGGCACGGTTATGAGCACAGCATACGACGAGATCAAAACCCGACTACAAGGCTCAATGGTAGCCTTGGTAACGCCCATGCACTCTGACGGTAAGGTCGATTATAAACGTCTCGCAGATCTCATAGATTGGCAGATTGAGCAGGGCACACACTGCCTTGTGGCTGTTGGTACTACTGGCGAATCAGCGACCCTATCTATGCAAGAGCATAGCGATGTCATTCGCTATTTTGTCCAGCATGTCAAAGGTCGTGTACCGGTCATCGCAGGTACTGGTGCCAACAACACGATGGAAGCCATCAAGCTGACTCAGGATGCTGCCGATGCAGGCGCAGACTGTGCGTTGCTAGTCGCTCCTTACTACAATAAGCCGCCACAAGAAGGCTTATTCCAGCATTATCAAGCCATTGCCAAAGCCGTAAATATACCGCAAATGCTGTATAACGTGCCTGGCCGTACAGTGGTTGATATTGCGCAAGAAACGGTAGAGCGTTTGTGTGATATCGATAATATCGTTGCTATCAAAGATGCGACAGGATCTGTCGGTCGCGGTGAGCAATTGATCAAAGCCGTTGGTGACAGAATGGTTGTACTATCTGGTGATGACGGCACTGCGCTTGATCTAATGAAAGTAGGCGGCAAAGGCAATATCTCAGTCACTGCTAACGTGGCGCCAAAAGCCATGAGTGAGACTTTTTCTGCGGGTTTATGTGGTGACTTTGAAGCGGCTGGTAAAATCCATGACGTAGTCAAGCATCTGCACCGTGACCTATTTATCGAATCAAGCCCTATCCCAGCGAAGTACGCCTTGCATAAAATGGGCATTATCGATAAAGGTATCCGTCTGCCACTTGTCTGGTTGGCGGAGCAGCATCATGCGACTATCGATGAAGCATTGGTTCGAGCAAACATACGATAAATTGATACTTAGCCAATTGATATTCGGCGATTTTAGATTTGTTGCTAGTTCGATAATTGATATTCGAGCTAGCAGCAGGTCAGCTTATCATGATAAGTCAATCGCCTACATGAGCAATAACTGCTAACTCAGAGAGACAACATGATGACAGTAACATCAAAGACAGCATCATCAACGACAAAATTATTTCCAGCAATGCTGACCTTGGTTTTGGGTAGCACTTTGGTATTAAGCGGCTGTCAAGCGACCAAAAACTTGCTTGGCAAACGTGATAACGGTAGCTTAGATTATCAGCAAAGCAAAAAGCTTGCACCGATAGAGCTACCTGCCGCCCAAGAAACGGCACCTTTTGTACCTTTGTATTCAACACCTAATGCTGGGGCAAACACGCTCCAACTACAAAATGAGTCAGGCAATCAGTATCAGCTGCCAAAACCACAGCGTGCTGTTAGCAACACTTCGAACTAAACTTATTCCCTTATCTATATCGCTGACTGTTGCGTTTTTTATCATAGCCGCAAACCATGTATCTTACATCAGTCAGCGGTAGCTGCGCGTTTTTACCACATAAGCTTGAACGAACAGGAACCCCCATAATGCAAAAGCAACAACTGCTGTATAAAGGTAAAGCCAAATCTGTCTATGAAACAGAGGACAATGATCTTCTGATTTTGCACTTCCGTGATGATACCTCAGCGCTTGATGGTAAGCGTATCGAACAATTAGCACGTAAAGGTGTGGTTAATAACCGCTTTAATGCTTTTATCATGCAAAAATTGTCTGATGCTGGTATCGAAACACATTTCGAGAAGCAATTATCTGATGACGAAGTATTAGTTAAACGCTTGGACATGATTCCTGTAGAGTGCGTGGTTCGTAACTTTGCAGCTGGTAGTTTGGTGCGTCGTTTAGGCTTAGAAGAAGGGCAGGCATTGACGCCGCCAACTTATGAGCTGTTTTATAAAGATGATGCGCTAGGTGATCCGATGGTCAACGAATCACTTTCTGTGTCTCTTGGTTGGGCGACCAAAGAGCAATTGGCTAAGATGGAAGAGCTAACCTATCAAGTCAACGATGTATTAAAGGCATTGTTTGATGCGGGTGATTTAATCTTAGTTGATTTTAAACTAGAGTTTGGCGTATTCCATGACCGTATCGTATTAGGTGACGAGTTCTCACCAGATGGCTGCCGTATCTGGGATAAGAACACTAAGAAGAAACTTGATAAAGACCGTTTCCGTCAATCATTAGGCGATGTGATTGAAGCTTATGAAGAAGTGGCTGACCGTATTGGTGTGCCATTAAAATAAGTATCTGATACTTAGCATAAAATAAAAAACTGAGCCATGTGCTCAGTTTTTTATTGTTTTAAGTTTTTGATTTATATATTTTTATTATTTTAATTTTGTTTTTGGTAGCCGTTTTGGTAGCCATTTATTTAGATTTTTGCTATTTGTAGCTAAAGGGAAGCCACAAAAAAACTACGCACTAAACGGGCTTATCATTTCTTTATGCTACTAAACCCTTAAATATGGCTTAACAGATTAATCTATAAGCTCTTGTATTTATAAAATTTACGACTATAGCATTAATGGTAAATCATACTATTTATTAGGGACTGTATAGAATTGAGAAAGCATTGAAAAAAATAAGCAACGCCTTACTCTAAT